>CAYQPW010000004.1:0-137192 GCA_964419565.1 uncultured bacterium | reverse complement strand
GATGTCCGGGATGCATGGGACAGGATACTTATGGAGGAACACACAATTAAAAAGCTGACTGGAAAAGCTGACCTTCACGGTCAGCTTTCTTTATACTTGCTGATGAATGCAGAGAAGATGCAAACTCAATGGTGATATAATCCTTAAAAAACGAAACTGGTATTGAACACCATACTCCTGCCTGTGCGGATTTAGTCTGCTCCTTGATACTCATTAACGGGTTAAGACTGATAACGATAATATCTCCACTTGTGATCTCCACGCTCACTCCGGCGGTTTAGACAATGTTGTCCAAACCATAGACCATATCAAATGCTTTATCATCCCAATCCTCAGATCCGTCGTACAGATACACCCACTGTTCGGTCTGCCCAGATAACAAACAGGACAACAGCAAAAGCACAATGAACGCATACGTGCCATGTTTCAATTTCATAATACCCGCTCCAGAATATTATAATTCAGAAAAAGTGAAGGTCAAGGTACAGTGAAGGGAATTGAAACGACTCGGTATTCAAAAAGAAAAAAAATGAGAGTTTATTTGTTTATTAACTCCTCAACCTCTTTTCTGCTTTCTTCTAACAAAGGGAGTGTAGCTAAGGGAACTGACCCCGATACCCGGTGCAGCTACTCAAATTTATAACCTTTTTCTCTAAATAACCTGATACAAGTATTTACGACCTCTGGGTCGTATAAAATGCCTCGATTGGATTCTATCTCGCTAAGTGCCGGTGCTAAACCCAATGCCGGACGATATGGACGGTGCGAGGACATAGCTTCCAAGACATCAGCAACGGCGAGGATGCGTGCTGCGGGGAGTATTTCATCTCCCTTGAGGCCACCAGGGTAACCTGAACCATTCAGCCTTTCGTGATGTTGAAGTACAATTTCTGCAATGGGCCAGGGAAAATCGATATCTTTCAAGATATCATACCCTGTTTGAGGATGGGTTTTGATAATGTTGAATTCGGCATCGGTTAGTTTCGTCGGCTTGCTGAGGATCTCTGCCGGAATAGATAATTTGCCGATATCATGCAACAACGCAGCAATCCGAATTCCATCTACTTGTTCACGGGGCATCCCCATTTCTTTTGCAAGTGCGCATGCCAGTAGTGTGACGCGTTGCTGATGACTTGCGGTATATGGATCTCTCTTGGCTACAGCCGATGATAGGGCAGTTACAGTTTTCTCCAGGGTAGTTCTCAGCTTCTCTATGCTCTGACTGAGTTGCTCCTCGGCCTGCTTGCGCTCGGTCGTATCGTGGAACATCCCTGCCATATACTGCTTTCCACCTAAGTTGATTGGTTCGGAATTGATGTCTGCGTAAAAGACCGAGCCATCCTTTCTTTTGACAGGCAGATCTTTTGCCAGCTTTATCTTTTTCTGCGCTTGCAGCTCGAATTGTCTCAGAACATGGGGGAGAGCTTCTTTTGGGTGGATCTCCAATACGCCCAGGTTTGTGAGTTCTTCGGGCTTGTAACCAAGCATGCGACAGATCGCCTTATTGCCAAAATGGAATTTCTTACTTTCTATGTCTGCTAAAAGAATGCCATCGGTCGTACCATCAAATATGGTTTTGAATTTAGCTTCCGATTCCCTGACTTGGTCATCGGCCAGCCGGTGCTGGATGACATGCCCCAGAAAATCAGCGACGGTCATGATGAGAAGCCGTTCCTCTTTAAGGAAAGGCCCTTCATCCGCCATAGGCTTTTTTTGCAGATAACAGACTGTTACCATGCCAAATTTCTTTCCGTCGACCTTAATGTCTGCTGATTGACTCCACCGCGTTTTCTTAAAATTGACCGTGGTAAATTCCTCCGAACCCATGGTGATTTTGGCGCTGGTTATCTCTGGATACTGCCAGGCGGGCGGCAAAAGATCAACGACTCCCTGGAGTAACTCTTTGACCGTTATTTTGGATTTTTCAGCCAGCCGGGAGATCTCTGCGATGCATTTAATCTCTTTTATCCGCTTCTTAAGATTGTACTCCACCTGCTTGAGCTCGGTGATATCTTCAACGACTCCATCATAATATATAATGCCGCCGTTTTTTTCTCTAATTGCCCTTGCACTCTCTCGAACGATGAGGGTAGAACCATCGCGTCTTGTCCATTTTGCCTCAAGACCTCTGACCTCACCTTTTCTTTCCATAAGTTTCTGAAACGTTACCCTTGAATAATCGGGTTCAAACCCGTCCTCTTTCAGGTTTCGAGCAGCGAGTTCCTCAATGGATGAGAAACCCAACATCTCGACAAGGCGGGGATTACAGAGCAGGATTTGTCCGTCCGGCGTTGTGCGGTAGATACCCACGAGTGAATTCTCAAAGATAGCTTTAAACTGCTCTTCACTTCTCTGCAGTTCACTCTTAAAACTTTTGCGTTTGGTCTTTAATTTCTTGTGTTTGGTTATCTGCCTGTGTGATTTCGCTGATTTTTTCTTGAGCTGCCTTTTACTTTTCTTTGTTACTTTCATTCGGTCAATCCATTTTGTTTTAACATTGTTTAAATAAAATTACCCCGTTCCTAATAATAATTTTAATTAGAACATCTAAGATGTCAACTAAAGGACTATTTTGCCTATTACCTAAAAAACGACCAGTAGAACTACCCATTTTTTCGTTTTCAACGTATCGAAGTATTTGAGATGTCGTAGATCCTGAAGAATTGAACGGACTTGAACCACATCTTTCGACAATGCTCTAATGACATATTTTCTCCTTATTTCTACAAAACGACAAAGGTATATCCACTTTGCAGAATAAATCTGCAAAGCAAACATACCTTATTTGCTGCTCATCGAGCAGCACTCATATCAGTTAAATTATATATATTATTCATTAATTGTCAATGGCCAATATATTTAATCCTGCTCCATTGATTTGTATTATTATTCTACGTTGCATAGGGTGTTTGTTAAGAAAATTTATAACTTAGTTAAATAGAAATGGGTTAAGTCTTTAAATTTCGTATAGATTATGTGCTTGATAATTTTTCATATAATATTTCAGAATCTTATATTATGAGTAAGCTAAGTTTTTCTTCTTTACAGTAGGACTTTTGAGCAATTGCCCAAGTACTTCAAGTATTCTTAACACGAAGGCATCGTAATACAGCGCACCTTTGTACATACGTGGATCGGGTATATGCACATTTACCCAGTTGCCAACCTCATCGGCATCTTCGTAAAGATCACGGAAAAAAGACGACATCAAATACATCTCTTCACACCACGGTGGCGTTGATAAAGCTTTTAATATTCGATCAAACAAGAAAAAGGTTTTAGTCCAACCCAAATAACTTGATTTACGGCTGCGAGTCCAAAAGTCGCGCCAGCCCGTTGATTTTTTAAGCACGTAGTTTTTATGAACTTTTTTCACAAGGCCGGTCTTGCACCATTTTTCGAGGATGTTGTAAACGTTTTTCTGATTGTAGTAGATATTTCTCGCAATGGAAAGAGAATTATCCTGTTTATTGAACAATAAGTATATAAATATATCGGGTCGGGCATCCATGCCATAGTACCCTCGCAATAAAAGTTGCAAAAGCACGGGTGACTGTACAGTGTCTAGTTTGTTCGTAATGTCTCTAATTTTAAATGTCCTAAAAAATCGTTTATAATCGGATAACACCTGTTTTTCTAAGACGCGAGTCTTAGGCATTTTTTTTATCACAGAATGCTGTGCATGTTTTCGCAGTATGTCAGATAACATTGTCAGCACATGAGAAGGTAGGATAACTAATCCCTTTTGAGACAAAGGTTTTGTGAATACGCCGGCAATCCTTTTAAAACGCGCGGTATTGAGCCATTCGGCATTTTTAACAAGCCATTCAATGCAGGTCGAGAAGAGCCGTTTATCCTCAAAACCAATCGTTAGGGTAGATAAGGTAAGTGCCTCAAGATCGATAATCCAGCGCTGCTCTGGAGATACATGAGTGGCTACACCCAGTGCACTCCATTGCCGCCAGTGAATTTCCAACAGTTTGCTCTTAAGTTCTTCTTTAAATGCTTTGTGCAATTTGATCATAACCTAATATCCTTTTCAAAAAATCTTTTAAAATCAGTCTGAATGTTTCAGAGACATCCTGGGTTAATACCCATTGCGTTGCAGTAGCGATTTCTTCCATAGATGGTCTGAGTGCAAGTAAATCCTGAACATGATAATCACCACGATCAACCGCCGCATATAATTTGAAATGAATCTGATCAATTCGGCTGATATAGTGTACAGTCAGATACTTACCATATTTCTTTGGGACGAGTCTTTTAATAAAACCATCTGGCAATCCTGATTCAACCTGGCTTGCAGGTCCCAGGTTCAACCAATTTGCAGGAAGTCCAAAATCCCTTGCCACAACCTGGGCTGCACGTGTTAGCCAGTCAGGAAATTTCTTGATGCTGAAAATGTGTGCTTTGTTTTTTGCCATTTCAATAATACCCAGCACATCTGCATCCCTGGTAGTTCGTTCTATTAGCCCAAGTGCAGCGAGCGCTGTACCACCACAGATAACGAGATTGATACGAACTCCACCAGATACGCCGATTTGGGCGTTAAGTGCTTGGAAGATTTCATTAATATTTGAAGATTCAAGTTTCATTTTAGTATTTAAAGTATTAATAATTAGTAATTATTATACTAATTATATACATAGTTTTTAGTTTGTCAAGAAGATTTACAACTTAGTTAGATAAAAATTGGTCGGATATTTTTATTTTGCAAAAATGTTGAAACGGCTTCAGCAAAATAAAAGAGGGGTGAGGTTGTTCTAAAAATGATCCTGGATTCCCGCTTTCGCGGGAATGACGATTAGGGTTATGAATAGGGGATATGGGTCTATGACGAGTAAAATAATTGACTTTCCGTTAATATTTTGTATAATGAAAGAGCGATGATATTCTACCAAACAGGACAGACAGGTGTATGGCGATACGGGCTTTGTTGCCGTAACCCTTGAAGGATTTTTATGAATTGGTCGGTTCACCCAGCAAAGGATAACTATAAAAAGACCATTTTGAGTCTCGTATTTATTATCGGATTCCTCGTCTTTATCGCAGTTTTCTATGGTCTTTTCTGGGGTTTGCTTGGTTTTGTGATATTAGTCGTGTCTTTGTATTCATATTTTTTCCCGACGCATTACGAGGTCGATCACGAGTATGTAACGATCAAGAATATGTTCATTACCCAACACCGGCGCCTTGCCGAATTCAAGAAAGTTTACCGCGGTAAAAATGGGATATTACTCAGTCCGTTCAAAAGAAAGACCATCCTGAATCAATTCCGCGGCGTTTTCTTACTTTTGCCAAAAGAGCGAGAAGCGATCGAAGAGTATGTGAGGGGGCTGGTCGAAAAAGACGATAGCTCAGCGATCGAGCGAACGGAGGAAAATGCACAGTAAGAAGAATTACCCGGTCATCGATGAGGTGATCGCGCAGGAATATTCATCGGATTTCGGTATTTCTCATGAACTCGCACAGATTATCGCGGTCCGTTTTCCTGCATACAATGAAGCCAAAAAGTTTCTCTTCCCGGATATCAAGGATCTCTATGACCCATGGTCAATACCCGATATAACCAAGGCAGTCGATGTGATCATGACTTCTATTAAAACGAATGAAAAAATACTCATATACTGTCATGACGACCCGGATGGTTATACTGCTGCAGCGATAATGTATCAAAGTCTGGTTGATATCACTAAAGGACAGCACGAGAGGATTTTCATATACCCGATCGTTCGTGAAAAAGATGGTTATATCCTGAATCCGGAAGTGCTCAGGGAATACCGGGAAAAAGGAGTTAGACTCGTTATTACGG
Source organism: uncultured bacterium (assembly GCA_964419565.1). Taxonomy (GTDB): domain Bacteria; phylum Hydrothermota; class Tepidihabitantia; order SM23-42; family SM23-42; genus JAUVZL01. The sequence goes on along the minus strand of CAYQPW010000004.1, from coordinate 131,380 downwards.
TTGATTTTGGTATTAGCAGTCTGGAGAATTTCAAGGTTGCCGCCGAACTCGGTCTGAAATTGGTCGTTTGCGATCATCATGAAACAACGCGCTCTCATTTCCCTGCACCGGCCGTTGATCCAAAGCGCCCTGATTCGCATTATCCTTTCCGTGACCTGGCCGGTGTCGGCGTCAGCTTCAAACTCGCCCAGTGCCTTTACCAGAAAGCATTTAAACTGAAAGCCGAGGAATTCTACTCGCTAAAAAAGAATTTTTTTCCATTACTCATGCTCGGTACCCTATCAGACCGGGTGGCTTTATTGGATGAAAATCGCATATTCTGTTCGCATGGGCTAACGCTCTTTCGGAAATTAGATAAACCATGGATGAAGTACTTTAAAGATAACCAGGTGGACGATATCCCGGTGGTTCCTCGTGAACTAAATTCAACGATCGGCGCCGCTGCATATATAGATCCCAATTTGGCCATTGAAGTATTCTTGAGCAATGATTTCGATCGGGTATCTGAAATTATCGGAATTTTACAGGGAGTAAGCAAAGAACGCAGACAGGGGGTCGAGGATTTATTGCGCGCGGCGATAGCAGCGGCAAAAATTTATCCTCAAGCTATTATTTCGATCATCCCTTTTTCAAAACAGCATTATCTCAGTTCGGTCGCTGCCCGTTTGAAAGAGCAGTACGAAAGGACATCGATCGTTGTCGGTCTTAAGGACAGTATATGCTATGGTGAGTTGCGCAGTAACACGGTCGATCTATTCAAGATGCTGAGCAAGTTCGGTTCTTTTTTCCTTGATTTTGGCGGTCATCGTAAAGCCGCAGGTTTTACGATGAATGAATCGCATCTGGATAAGCTGATCAATGAAACGGTCGCGTATATTTCCGATAATGGCAAACTTGACAGTGTCGATAAGGCAACCAGCCTGAATGAGCGTTCTGTTTTCATGCTCGAACGTTCAAAAATAGATTTTTTACAGCCCCTGGTACCATTCGGTGAGGGTAATCCAGCACCGCTCTTGACAGATGGTACAAATATTTATACAATAGACAACAGGTTCAACATAATCGAGAAGGAGCTTGATGGCTAATTTGAATTTCGCTAAGAAGGAAGTCAATCTCAAAATCGTATATTACGGCACTGGTCTTTGCGGTAAAACCACGAATTTGCGGACGATATTCTCGGCGATGGCTCCGAACCGCCGGGGAGAAATGATGAGCCTTGCGACCGAACTTGATCAGACACTATTCTTTGATTTTCTGCCGGTCGATCTCGGCAGTGTGAAGGGTTGGAAATTACGCCATCATCTTTACACTGTACCCGGTCAGATCTATTACAATGTTTCTCGTAAACTCGTCCTTAAAAACGTTGACGGTCTTGTATTTGTCGTTGATTCGCAGGAAGAACGGGTTGATGAGAACATTGAAAGTTTCAATAATCTGCGTGATAATCTGAAGAGTTATGGTTTGAGCCTTAAAGATATCCCGATGGTCATTCAGTATAATAAACGTGATTTACCGAATATCGTGCCGATAAGTGATCTGCAAATGCAAATAAACCACGACGGGTACACGTATTTTGAGAGCGTGGCGATCCGCGGGATCGGCGTTTTTGATACTCTTAAATCGATCTGCCAGATTACCGTCCGCAAACAGATGGATAGTCTGCCGCAGGTCTAGTCAACCCGTTTCCGCAACTCCTTTTACAACTTAAAACTATTGACTTTAGTTGAATTGTCTATTATAATTTTCGCATAATGGAAGGTTCGCGGACTATCTCAATTAGCAGCAAGAAGGTTGAAGAACTCGACGATTTACTAGCGGGTTTCTGCGAACAGGCGAATATCGTGTGGGCGATTTTTGTTACTGCATCAGGTCAGCTTTTGGTGCAGAAAGGGTTTGTGCGGTCGTTTGATGTACTGGCAATATCCGCGTTAGCTTGCGGAGTTTTCAACTCGACCATGGAACTGGCACGAATCGTCGGTGAAAAGCATTTTAGTCAATTTCTTCAGGAAGGCAAGAAATTCAGCGTTTACTATATAGGGGTCAAGGAAGATTACCTGCTTGTTTCTTTATTTGATGACCGGACTTTGCCCGGCGTTGTTAAAGTGGCGAGCAAAGATTTTTCAATAGGGGCTGAAAGGATTCTAAGAAACGGAAAATGAAACGGCAACAGGATTTTGAGAATTTCTACGTGTATGAAGGCAACAAAGTTGCTTATCTGGCGGCTAAGAAGATATTAGAATTCCCGGGTGAACTATTTAATCCTCTTTACATTTACGCGGGTACAGGATTAGGGAAAACGCATTATCTAATAGCACTGCAAAATGAATTGAACAAAAAAAGCACGACCAAATTCTTTGCCGCCAAGGAATTTGAAGATGCACTCGATAAAACAAAGGTTTTTGACCACGCCATTGTCGTCGATGATCTGCATATGATAGCCGACACGTATCATGATGCATTGGTCGGTGTTATTGATACGGCATTGGCAAGTAACCGACAGGTATGTTTTTCAGGTAACGCACCGCCCCGGGATATTAAGAGTTTTGATACCCGCTTAGTGTCACGCATAGAGGGTGGACTTGTTTGTGACATTCTTCCTCCTAAAGAGATGGCGTTAGTTGATATGATCAAAAGGAAATCTGGCGAGGCCGGAGTTCTTTTGCCAGACGCAGTGGCCCTGGAACTTGCCCAGATATCGACGGGCTCGATACGTAAGATTGAGGGCATGATAAATCGGATCGTTGCCTACTCATCGCTTGGGAGTCTATCATTAGACCCTGATAGTATTCGTATGATATTAAAAGAGTTTTATCCCAAGGGCATGTATAGCCCGGTTTCTTCGTTGCTCGAAGAATTGAAGAAAAATGCGAGCGAAGTTTTGGCTAATGTTTCGGAAAAACTCGATGAACGTGAAGAGTACAAAGAAAAAATTTATATATGGGAAATGAAAGGATTCGACACTTCTGCTCTTAAACCTTTAATTGAAGGCGACCTTGGTAAATTCAAGAAAGCTTATGATGATTTCATCGGAAAAGTGGAAAGGCTGATCGACCTACAAAAGGAGTTTGGTTCACTCGACACCCATGATTTCCCAGATGAAGCGATGAAGATCGAATCGATGTTGTTCTCTCCTGCACATGTCGATGAGATAGAGGATCTTACATCAAAGATAAAACAAAAAGTTGAAGCACCCCATCCTAAGAAAGCATTTGAAGACTATTTTGTCGGTTCATGTAATCAAGATGCGTATAGCCTGTACAGAGAGCAAGTTGTTAAGAATCTTGGAGAAAAATTCAATCCTTTTGTGATATATGGAAAAGATAGTACTGGCAGGACAAGGTTTTTAACTGAGGTTAAGATCGATCTTGAAACAGCAGATAAATCAGTACTTTTTACAGACCTTGAAGATAAGGATGCCTCTGGGCAGTTTGAAAAAGCAGGTGATTACGATGTGTTAATAGTAGATAATTTCCATAGTGTTTTTACGTTTGACGACAAAGCACGCAAGATAGTTTTCGATGCGATCAGGGATCATATAGATAATAGTAAAGCAGTCATATTCAGTTCCGCTACTTTCTCAAGTGGAGCTGTTCTGTCCGAGTATGAGAAATCGATATTTGAACTCGGTATTGAAACTGGATTGAAAGAACCGTGTCCTGAAGTTACTGAAGCTTATATCAAAGCAAGGATCGATAGAGATATCGCCAAAAAAATGATAAGTGCTGGATTGCCTGAATTTGTTTCATATTCAGCGATCGATGAGTTTATTGAATCATTCGATAAATCAATAGCAGTGAAAGAACCTGTTAGTGTGAGTAAAGAAACAGCAGAAGAAAAAGAGGAACCGGTTGAAGAAGAGGAGTCAGCTGAGGAAGAGATCGTTCCGTTGGGACTGGCTGGCGAAACAGCAGAGCCTGAAAAGACAAAAGACGCAGAATCTGAGAGTGTTGCTGAGGCGACATCGGATGAAGTACCTGAAGAAGTAGTCTCTCTGGGATTGCCCGGCGAGGAAACTGCTCAGCCAGAGACCGTGATAGCTGGCAAAGAGGAGGACCGACCTTTGGGAATGGACGAAGATGCTGACATGACTGATGAGGGTACTGAAGAATTAGAGGTCGTATCATTAGGTCTTCCTGGAGAAGAAGAAACAAAAGCATCGGATCATGAAGAAGAAAAGCAGATCGAAGAGACTGCGGAAAAAATAGAAACGTCGCCAGCAAAAGGTGAACCCCTCAAAGAAATCAAGGAGGACAGGTTCATCACAAAAGAGATCCCCGGGGAATTAATTGAAGATAATTTTTAATTCCGCTGTCGGCGGAAGCGATTACGGAGATGAAAAAAAGGATTACAATGATAGGGGATTTGAAATTCCAGATTACAGATTACCAATGAGAAGGATAGAAGATGGCGATTAAGGGATCCTTAACCGAGGCATCATTGCCCGATGTTATACAACTGCTTACGTATTCTGGTAAATCCGGCTGTCTATCAGTTACCGACGGCAGGAATTTCGGCAACATATTCATTAAAGACGGCAGGATTATTTACGCTACGATATTAAACAAAAAACAACGACTCGGTGATATCCTTATAATGAAAAAAATCATTGATAATGAGACTTTATCCCGGGCTTTAGAGGTTCAGAAATCGGCAAAGAAAAAGAGATTGGGTGAGATCCTCATTGAGATAGATGCATTGACCAAGGATATCCTTGAGGATGAGTTAAAAGGCCAGATCGAACAGACAATATTCACAATGCTGACCTGGGAAACAGGGTATTTCAATTTCGAAGCTGATTTGTTACCGTCACGGGAAGAATATATTGTTCAGTTATCTGCCCAGGAACTCCTACTCGAAGGGGCGAGACGAATAGATGAATGGCGGCAGATCGAAAATAAGATACCTTCTTTTGAAACCGTGCTCGGGCATAAAGGCGATGCCACAGACATACCACTAACATCTGAGGAACAACAGATCCTTGAATTGATTGACGGCGTAAGGTCGATCGATGATATTTTAAAACTATCGAAATTCGATTTTTTTGAAACCTGCCGAACGATTTATGGACTACTATCAGCGGGTTTATTGGAAAAGCCGGATAAGCCTTTGGAGAGGAAAAAAACTACGGGCGATATATCGGAATATAAAAATCTCGGGTTTGCATTTTATAAGACTGAAATGTTCGATGAAGCTGAACGCGAGTATAAGAAAATACTCGATATCGACGACAAGAATGCTGAAGCCCTGTTTTATCTGGGACTCATCGAATTAATGCGCGAAAACTATACCGGCGCACGTGAAAATCTGTTAAAAGCATTGGCTCAGGATAATCGAGCATCAGTACTCGGCAATTTAGGTTATGTGTGCCTAAAATTAGAATCATATGATGAGGCGTTAGACTATCTGAAACAGGCGGTCGAGCTTGCTCCGGATAATATGCGGGTTAAAACCACCCTGGCTGTTATCAATTATCAGTGTAAAGACATCGAAAGTTCTGCTGAGATTTTCAGAGAAATAATCGATAAGTCACCAGAAATAATCAGTCCATATATTTATCTACCAATAATTTATTTGAGACAGGGAAATACTGAATTAGCTTCTACATTGCTGCAGGATGCGATCGATCGATTCCCAAGGTTCTCATTTTTTAGGAACAATCTTGCAGTATTGTACGAGAGCCTCGATAAACCCGAAGATGCGGAGAAATTATACAGAAAAGCACTCGAAGCAGATCCGGGGGACAAAGCCGTTTGCCGAAACCTCGCTGATTTTTATTACGAAGCTCAAATACTGGGTGCCGCGAAAGAGCTGTACGAAAAGATCCCTGAGGAGAGCAGGGATTGGCAAGTTATGTTTAAGCTGGGTAATATTTCCTTACGTCAGGGAGATTCAGAAAATGCATTACTTTCTTGGGAAAAAGCTCAGCAGCTGAATCCGTCGGAATCTATTATTACTCGTAACATCGAAGTGCTGAAGAAATCGGGTGGAAAATAGCTTTCACAATCTAATCAGGTACATTGAGCAGAAAACTTCATTTAGATGCCAGAGCTACAAAGAAAAGCCTCTAAAGAGACGCATCCGCGTCAGAATGAGAGCTTTGGATATAAAAAATTTTTCAGAGTATGAGATATATCTAAGAAAAAATGATGGCGAGTTGGCTAAATTAGTGGAAACTATTACGATCAATCTATCATATTTTTTCAGGAACCTCGAGACCTTTTACTTTTTGAAGGACTATATATTCCCCGAATTGAAGAAGAAAAAGGAGAAATTTATTTTCTGGAGCGCGGGATGTGCACAAGGCGAAGAGCCATATTCCTTGGGAATAATGGCAGCTGAGAGTAAGATGCTTGAAAATGTAACGATATATGGTACGGATATTGACAATAGAGTTCTCGATGTCGCCCAGCGGGGCAAGTACTCGAACATAGCCTTTCAATATACGCCGAGCGACCTGTTGAAAAAATACTTCAGACATCTTCCAGATGGTTATGTGATCGCCAACAACGTGAAGAGCCGAGTTAAATTATTCAATGCCGATCTTTTTGACGTTCCACCCTTCGGACTCTGTGATATGATCGTGTGCCGCAATGTATTGATATATCTTGATCGTGAAGCTCAGTCGACTGTTCTAAAGAATTTCTACGATCATCTAAGTCCAGATGGTTATCTGGTTATCGGCAAGGTCGAATTGCTGATAGGTATCCCTGAGGTTGTTCTATTCGATACGGTTAGTCGAGTTGAACATGTTTATCAAAAGAAAGGGTAATTCCCGCGGGACGGTCAGCAAAAAGCCATGCAGGTTATTTGTCAGTTGTGATGAGTGAACAAAAGGTGGGTATCGGCGAGGTGAGGACAGAACAAGGTCAAGTTAAACTTTCGGCTTTTGGGGTGGGTTCCTGTATAGTCATCATGCTGTATGATGAAACCAAAAAAGTTGGTGGCTTGGCGCACTGTTTGTTACCATTCGGGAACGACAGTAGTCTTAAATATCCGCGAAATGCTATTGATGAAATGCTTAAGCAGATGTCTCAGATGGGCGCCTCGAGGGATAGGATCGTAGCAAAGATAGTCGGCGGTGCGACTATGTTCGAAGGCTTTGAGAGGCACGCGATAGGTAAGAGAAATGTAACAAAGACCAGAGAAGAACTCAATAAACTGGATATTCCGATAATCGCTGAAGATGTTTTTGGCAACTGGGGTAGATCGATATCTTTTAACGTTGAAAGTGGTGAAGTTAAGGTGAGATCATACCGGCACGGTGAGAAGGTATTGTGAAGAAAAGAATCCTCGTTGTTGAAGATTCGATCTTGATGCAAAGGGTTATCGGGGATATTATTACCTCATCAGGTGATTTTGAAGTATGTGGCTATGCCCGTGACATTGTCGAGGGCTGGGCGAAGTTTAACAAACAAAAACCTGACCTCATAACTCTTGACTATGAGTTGCCCGGTGAGAATGGTCTAACATTACTCGGTAAAATCATGGATTCAAAACCGACCCCTGTGCTTATGTTGTCAGCCCATACAAAAAATGGGGCGGAGTTGACGATTCGCTCACTCGAGATGGGTGCAGTAGATTTCTTTACAAAACCATCCGGTCCGATCTCGATTGACCTTTACAACTATAAGTCGGAATTGCTGGGAAAACTGCACAGTATTTGTGATGCAAAAATGCCGGGAATGTTAGAACGCAGGGTTACAAAAAGAACGTCTACGTTCCGGGATCTCTATGTCGGTATTGCTGCATCGACTGGCGGTGTTCGTGCGCTTAATTATATTATACCGTCACTGCCAGCAAAATGCGGATTGAGGATCATTGTCGTGCAGCACATGCCAAGGTATTTTACAGCCACTCTGGCTGTCCATATGAACGAACGGGCGAGTATGGTCGTTAAAGAAGCCAAGGATGGTGATCCGATCCTCGATGGAGAGGTTCTCGTTGCGCCGGGTGGTTGTCATATAAAAGTCAATGATTCCGGAACAAGCGTTGTGCTGAGTGATGAACCTGCCAGACACGGGGTTAAACCGTCAGCCGATATTTTATTTGAGTCCATGGCTATGGTTTTCAAACAAACCACATTGGGTATTGTTCTTACCGGTATGGGGCATGATGGAGCGGCAGGAATAAAAGCAATAAAAAACCATGAAGGTGTTGTGATCGCTCAAGACCCTGATGATGCAGTCATCGGCGGTATGCCGCAGTCCGCGATCAATACCGGCGCAGTCGATCACGTTCTTCCCCTGCGTTTGATACCGGATAAGATTTTTGAGTACGTATCTAAGAAGCCATGAAAGAAATGATAAAGGATCTGCAAAGCCGTCTTGATGCTTTAAAAGACAAGGTTGACCATTTCAAACCCGATGATGATCTGGCAATCAGGGATGAGATCAAAAAAATCTATGTCAGGATAGCGAATGGACTCAAAGTGCTAAACAAAGCACAGGAAGATGTAAGGACGATCGTTCAGGAATTCAAGAGACATAAATCGACACACATGGGAGTCGGTCAGTTCTATTCTTTTGTGAAGTCACAGACATCAGCTGAGCTCGATCTGGCTACGCTGCTTGACCGCGCCTGGAACCACATTGTCATGGAGGATTTTGATGAAGCGATAAAAGTGCTAAAAAGGGTTCTGGATATAGATCCAACCAATACAAAAGGACTTGGATTCATGTGTCTCGCTTTGATGGATAAGGAACAGTATGATGATGCAATGATGTATTTGCAGAAAGTCCTGGTTGTTGATCCAGAAAATGCTTTTGCGCTCAATAATCTCGGTTACATCTGTTATAAAAAAGGCATCTGGGGTGAAGCGATAGAACATCTGAGTAAAGCTGCGCGGCAAAAAAAAGACAGGATGGCATCTTTGTATGCGAATTATTATTTGGGTTTGGTCTATCATGAGCGTTCTATGCTCGATGATGCCGTAAGATTCTTCGAAAAAGCTCTTAAACTGGGTCCGAATTTACAGGAAGCATATTATTATCTGGGTCTGACTGAGGTCAAACGATATGAATTTGAAGAAGCTGTGACCTATTTTGAGAAAGGAATTATTATTGACAGCCAATCTAAGTATGGCAGATTATGCAAAGCTGAATACGAGAAGATAAAACCTTTAACCCACAGCCATGAGAGTCACGATAAGGCCGATCAAAAGGATATGGAGAATAAGGAGTAAATTCCTGAAACCTGGGGAAGCCGCACACACCCTTACATTCGTTATTGATCTTGCCAAAAAAGTCGGTGATCATATCGCGCAGCATGCTGCATTGCGAAAACAGGTTCGTTATAAGGGAGAGGTAGATCTCGTAACCCGGTTCGATAAGAGATCTCAGGATATGATCGTTCGCGAATTGATCAAAAAATATCCTCGATATGGGATTCTCAGTGAAGAAGGGGTAAATCACAATGAGAAAGCACCATTTAAGTGGATCGTCGACCCGCTTGATGGCACCACGAATTTTGCTCATGGTTTACCTATTTGGGCCATATCAATCGCCCTGGAAGCTGAAGGAGATATTCTGCTCGGTGTTGTTTATGACCCGTTCAGCCAGGAGATATTCTCGGCGATCAAGAATAAGGGAGCATTCAAAAACAGTAAAAAAATAAGTGTCTCTCGTATCCGTCGATTGACGCAAGCACTTCTGGTCACTGGTTTTCCCTATGACATAAGGACCTCGACAAAGAATAACTTGAATCACTTCTGTAACTTCGCCGTACGTGCCCAGGCAGTAAGACGCTTGGGATCGGCCGCACTGGATCTCTGCTATACAGCGTGTGGCAGGTTCGATGGATATTGGGAACTAAAACTTTCTCCATGGGATCAAGCAGCGGGTTCTCTGATTCTGAGTGAGGCAGGTGGTTCGATAACTGATTTCAAGGGAGCTAAATTCGATATCTATGGTGATGAAGTGCTCGGAACAAATCGCCTTATTCACAAACAAATGATGGATGTGTTAACGTCGAAACACTGAACCGCTTCTAAAACGAATAATCGAAACTCAAACCGGCCGCATACTGGCGTCCATTCATGAAATAACCATCGAATATTTCCTCTTTTTCATCAGTAGCATTATGTACATTGAAAAAAACCATAAATCCTTTATAATGACAACCAATGCCCGGATTTATTAAAAACAGAGCAGGCAGGTTGTGTGTCACACCTTGACGGGGTGCATATTGCAGTGCTGCTGCTTTAATTTCAAAAAAACCCAATGCTATGACGAGCGTATCATATACTGCATGCCGGGGGACAAAAGCGATCGCTGAATCCACCCAGGTGTAAATAATATTCAATGAATTTTCGAGGTGCATATCCCTCGATCTAATACTATTTTTCATCGCAATACAAAAATTCAGTTCCTCGACATCTTTTCTACTGTCTATAATAAAACCTGCACCAGGTGCGTTTTTTTCATACCAGCTATTATATGATGCTTTCCCTGCGAATATCTGGTCATGAAAATCAAGATTGCAGTCGAGCATGATGCTGGTCTTGAGGCTTTCTGAAGGGATCGATATTCGATATTGAAGCGGTAGCGACGGGTCGAATTTTTGTTCAAGTGTTTGCGATAAAACACCGTTCATAAATTTTGCACCGATTTTCAGGGTCGGTTTGAGATACTGTATGTGGAAAACAGGTGATGGGAAGTTCCCGGATAAGAGCGAACCTATCGAGAGATGGACACGGTTTATGTGCAATTTGCCGGTTATCGTCGGCTCCAGCTTTTTCCCCGAATATATGCCGCTTATCACAAAATGAGGCATATAGATAATGCGGTCAAAGATCAAATCAGCAGAGGCAGTATACTCTTGAAAGTTAAGTGTGTTGATCTGCCAGATGTCTGCATTGACTGTTGTTGTAAGAAATGACCAAGGTAGTTGTATTACTGCCGCGAGCTGCGGAGCGATGAACCGGTATTCATCAATACGTTTGTGATAAAAACCATGCATCGACGGCTTCAGAAACAGATGGGACAAAGGGATCGCAAAGGATGCCTGGCCCGTTGCGGTCAAAAGAGAATCCCAGTCCTCGCGCATCTCGTATTGCGAGGAGAAATCAAGATTATCAAAATTGAGATCGCAATCGCCGCCAAAAAATTGGCCGCCGTGAACGCTGATTTCCAGATTCCTCTCTGCGCGTTGAAACCATAAATGTGGTTCCGGAAATAAAACTTGTGAGAGATCCGGGATAGGTGGCAGGGAGTCGACACCGATGAGGAAGAAAAGAAGCGACAACATATATCTTATTGCGAACCGGTTTGAAATCGCCTGCTTTTATCTGAAATACTATTTTTCATTTGTTTGATTTTTTCCCGGTCGGGTTTTTCTATAATGCCGTTTTCTGTTATTATCCCGGTTATTAAGGGGGCGGGGGTTACATCGAACGCAGGGTTGCAGACCCCTGTCTGATGGGCGAGGATCCTTGTCCCGTTGAATTCGCTGATTTCTTCTGGGGCACGCATCTCGATCGGTATATCGCTACCCTTATCAAGCTTGAAATCGAACGTAGAAAGCGGCGCTGCTACATAAAAGTCAATGTTATGGTAGCGAGAGATAACCGCTAAACCGTGTGTACCGATTTTATTAGCGGTATCGCCGTTCAGTGCAATACGGTCTGCACCGACCACGACCAGGTCCATTTCAGGTAGATATGTAGCGGCCATATTGTCACATATCACAAAGGTTTTGACTTCATTTTTAGTGAGTTCCCAGGAAGTCAACCGCGCACCCTGCAGCAGTGGTCTTGTTTCACATGCATAGACAATTGGATCCTTAAATTGCTCTTTTGCTGTATAAATAATACCGAGCGCAGTACCTATGCCACTGGTGGCTAATGCACCAGCATTGCAATAAACCATACATTTGGCATTCTGTTTTAATAAAGAGCTGCCATATCTACCGATTTTCTGGCAGGCATCACGATCTTCTTTTTCTATCATCTGTGCTTCGTTCAGAAGTTCTTCATATAGATTCTGCGATCTTCGAGCGATATCCATCATTCGTTCGATCGCCCAGGTAAGGTTAACTGCGGTGGGTCGGGCAGACCCCAGATAGTCTGCAGCAGTGGTAATGGAATCGATATCGTTGTCACGCGCAGCAAGCACAAGGCCATAAGCAGCGGCGACACCGATCAATGGAGCCCCGCGTAGCTTCATGGTCTTTATTGCATTAAATACATCATCGACAGTCTTTAGATCGATATAACATTCTTTTTCTGGCAAGCGTGTTTGATCGATGATCGTTATGATTTTCTTGCTGCTGCAAAAAATCAACGGTTTGAATTTCAGCATGTTTTTTCAATACCGGCATGTTTTTTCGCCGACTGAATTGTATTTTGAATGAGCATCGTTATTGTCATAGGTCCGACGCCGCCCGGTACCGGGGTGATGGCACTGGCTTTTTTACTTACCTCATCAAAGTCAACATCACCGATCAACCTGTACCCTTTCTTTTTTGTTTTATCCTCGATCCTGTTCACACCAACATCGATGACCACAACTCCTTTCTTTACCATGTCTGCGGTCACCGTGTGAGGCCGCCCAGCTGCGGCAACGAGGATATCAGCGGTTTTCGTGATTGCCGGTATATCTTTTGTACGCGTGTGGCAGATCGTTACAGTGGCATTGGCACCGGGTTTTTTTTGTACCAATATCATTGCCAGAGGTTTGCCCACGATGTTGCTTCGACCAACGATCACGACATGTTTACCTTCTATTTCAATGTTATTACGGATAAGGAGTTGCTGAATGCCGTGCGGTGTACAGGGCAGGAAACAGGGTGCTCCGAACATCATTTTTCCGGTACTCACCGGATGAAAGCCATCGACATCTTTTTTTGGATCGATGGCATAGATGATCTTTTCTTCATCAATATGGTCAGGTAAGGGAAGCTGAACCAGGATACCGTGTATTTTAGGTTCATGGTTCAATTGTTCAATGAGTTTTAAGAGTTGTGCTTCCGTATAATCAGCGTTAAACTTATACCCTTTGGATACCACACCAACTTTTTCACATGCTTTTTCTTTGCCCCTCACATAAGACATTGAGGCCGGATCATCGCCGATCAGGATTACAGCAAGACCAGGTATTACATTGTGTTTCTCTTTGAGCGCCGCGACTTCGATCTGCATTTCCTGGCGCATTTTTTCCGCCAGCTCTTTACCACTCAATATTTTTGTCATTTAACCCCCTTAATGTGTAGGAATAATATATATTCAAAAGATGATATGCATAATGATATTAATGTCAACATGATTCAGTCGATATGTTTCTTTTGGGATAATGATCCTTTGCTGATCTTTTCTTTTAGTAGTGCAAGCGGACCACTCGCGAAAACAATCAAAAGTGCTTCGATTGGCGCGCGATATCTTGCTAAACCTACATGGGTAAAGATATATGTTGAAGCGATAATAATTATCAGGATCGCAGGTATCAGTGCATGTTTGATAAATCGTCGCTTCACGGCCATGATAATACCGATAGATCCGAGGATAAGAAGCGGTAGATAAAATACAATATAGATGTTACGGTATTTCAGCGCATCTGATGAACCATTTATTTCCGGTGGTGTAAACCACCAGAAATAGTATGCTTTCTTTAGGAGCAAGCATGCAAATTTGCCCGGGTCGTGCTTAATGAATTTCTTCGCCTGTTCAACAAAATAGTCAGATCTTTCGATCTCAGTAAGTCTGCCAAGAAGGCCCTTGATAGCTCTTGGCATTGTATTTGTCATGAGTACCATATTATGGGGTTCGGTTTTTACAACCCGGTAGTAATCAGTGCCGGTTGCATTTACATTATTGCCGATCCAGAAATTTTTGCCGAACTGAGTCGTTACCGGTACGATCCGGTGATGCACCGAGTAATTTCTTATTGTCCAGGGAATCAGTATTATTATCGTTGACAACACTACTAATACCAGTGTTTTAAGATCTATTTGTTTTTTCCATAGAAACCAGATCAATACAGCAGGAAGAAACGCAAAGGTAACAGGGTTTGTCAAGATCGATATCCCCATGATCGATCCTGTGATCAATGCCATCTTGTATTCCGTTCTTTTCATTTTCAGAAGGAGAAAAATAGTCAATCCGATAAAAAAAACGACAAAGACAGTGGGTGTGAGTTTAACCGAATAATATACCAATGGCGGGTAAAAGGATACCGCAAATAAAGCAAATAGTCCTGCCGTTTTATCGAATAAAATCAGGGAAATCCTGTAGAAGATCAAAGCCGTAACAGATGACAGTAAAACTTGTATGAATATTATAATGATGATTATTATTGGTTGTTGACCAGCCCGGTAAAATACGCTGAGAAAAAATGGATAAAACGGTGCATGGCTCGATGTCGCCTCGAGTTTATTGCTGAATTCGCTTATCCGTGAAAAGCCATACCCATCGGCGATATTCTCTGCGATATCACCGTATTCCCAATCCTGTGGCTGGGTATAGCTGTTTAGCAAGAACATTACACATATTCTCAAAAGAAAATTCATGATCAATATAAATAATATGAGCCTGGGGGCTTTTACTGCACGACTTATCAGCACTGTATAATTATATTTTATGTGCTGTCAAAGTCAACAAAAAAATAAACAGGGAGTTATTTTATATGGTTTTTTTAAAAAAAGAGCCTCCCCTGAAAAAGGGGAGGCTCGGGAAAATTAATCCTGACCATCTCCTTCTTATGACTTTAGACGGATATCCTGGTGAAATAGTCTATTTGGCGCGCCGTTCTAATCCGTCTCGACGATCCAGACTTTTTCCATGACAACCGGAGATACTGGTCGGTCCATAGCATCTGTTTTCACGCTACCTATACGGGTGACAATGTCCATGCCCTGGTATACTTGTCCAATAATTGTATAGCCACCATCGAGTCTTGGTAATGGTTCCAGGCAGATATAGAATTGGCAGCCATTTGTATTGGGGCCGCTATTTGCCATGGCCAAAGTCCCTTTCAAATGCTTTAATTTTGGTGAGATCTCATCATCGATACGATAACCTGGTGAACCTGTGCCATCGCCACGAGGGCAACCCCCCTGTATTACAAAACCGCTGATTATACGGTGAAATGTCAATCCATCATAAAATCCTTCATTAGCGAGTTTGACAATGTTAGCTACGTTGTTTGGTGCTTCATCTTTATTCATCTTGATGATTATTTCACCATAGTCTTTCACCTTGATATGCATATATGTGCCTTTTTCCAGCGGCACTGTTGTCGCTGCGTCTTTTGGCCCTGCACACATGAGAAAGGCGACCAATGCCAGTAAGATATAGTATATCATTTTACCTCCTTTATTAGTTCATTATAATAATCAGATACTTGATCAGCGATATGTTGCCAGGATATTTTTCGGGCAAATAGCTGACCGTTTCTACTGAGCCTGTTATGTAGTTTTTTATCCAAGAGAATCCGTGAAACCTCGTCGGCAATATTTCCAGGATCGTTGAAATCAAAAAGTATACCGTTTACCTCGTGCTGTATAACGTCATTATACCCAGGTATATTAGATGCGGCAACGGGTTTTCCTGTTGCCATGGCTTCGGCCAGCACTATACCAAAGACCTCACCACCGGTTGCCGGCGAAACGTAGACATCGCATGTTGCGTAGTAGCGGGGGATAAGATGCGCTGGTACACGACCCTCAAAGTATACTGAATCACGAATTTTAGCCGGTAGTGAGTTTTTATAGCGTTCAAGCGACCTCCCCCAGCCAACGACTATGAGTATCGCTTCAGGGATTTTCTTTTTTATTCTCGGGTAAGCAGCGATCAAATGATGCAGTCCTTTACGCGGGTCTAATCTGCCGAGAAATAGTATCTTTGGTACATCCTTGGGGAACTTATCGAGTGCCTTGACATCGGGATTGAACCTCTCTGTATCGACACCATTAGGGATGATCTTATAAGGTATTGCAAAATGCGGATGCGTTGTTTTCCATGCAGTTATTGACGGGTATATGGCACCGTTCATTTTTTCTTGAAAACGGTGCTTAAAGATCAGTTTTGCATATTTATAGAGATTTACTCCTGTAAATGCCGTGTGGAAGGTTACAATATTAACCGCCTTTGAATAGTGAAATGCCCAGTAAGGCAGGTTCCAACCTAATGGTCCATTTGTATGGACGACATCAAAATGTTGTTCGCGCATATAGTCCCTAACCAAAAGCGGCAGTCTGGGGTGGAATGTAATGGTGATCGTCGCCATGTTCGCATTAAACAAATAGCATCGCCCGATCCTTTTAGTATGAGGATCGTCCTGATAAACCGTCGGGTAGTGGGGTGCGAGGATCACAACATCGTGGCCTAAACGCCTGAGATATCTACTTAGAAAATGCATGTATTCGGATACACCACCAGGATGCGGATAATACGAATCAGAAGACATTAGAACTCTTAGATGTGTCAAAGCATCTTATAATAGCAGGATAAACAAAAAAGTCAAATATTATTTTATGTGCTATTGACAAGTAGCTTACCTTCGATATAATAAGACCTTGAACAGCAAACCTGTTCAAAGGAGGATGTTCGCAATATGAAAAGTTATTCAGAAGATGAAATGAAGAAGCTTCTTGAAGCATCTTATGTAACGCCGAGAGAGGGCGAGATCATAAAAGCTTCGGTAATTAAAAAAACAGAAAATGGTGTTCTTTTAAACCTTGGGCTCAAAGCAGAAGGATTTTTACCCTTGGAAGAATTCGCCAATGTCGATGATGCGGCACTTGGCAAGGACGTTTATGTATTTTTAGAGGCTTACGAAGACCGTGATGGATTTCCAGTAATTTCAAAAAAGAAAGCCGATTTCCAGCTTGCCTGGGATAAAATAAAACACCTCTACGAAAATGGTGAACTCGCCATGGCGATCCTGAAGAAACGGATAAAAGGCGGCTTTGCTGTTGATATTATAGGGGTGGAAGCTTTTCTACCGAGTTCACAGATCGAGTTTAAATCACAGGCCGAGATAGACGCTGCGATCGGCAATAAAGTCGGTGTAAAAATAGTAAAGATCAACATGATGCGTAAGAATATCGTCGTTTCCCGACGGCTTGCCGTAGAAGAAGAACAGGCAAAGGCACGCAAGAAGATTTTTGGCAAGATAAAGATCGGCGATCTTATCGAAGGTACGGTTCGCAATATAACTGATTTTGGTGCTTTCATCGATATTGGCGGTATCGATGCTTTGCTCCACATAACTGATATTTCTTGGTCAAAAATAACCCATCCTGCCGAGATCGTAAAGGTTGGCAATAAGATCAAAGTCAAGGTTCTGGTAATGGATCGTGAATCCGGACGGATAGCAGTTGGTCTAAAGCAGCTTTCTCCTCATCCCTGGGCAAAGATCGAGAAAAATTTTCCTGTCGGGACAAAAATCAAAGGCAAAGTTACGAGTGTTGTGGACTATGGTGCATTTGTTGAGATAGAAAAGGGCGTTGAAGGTCTCGTACATGTGTCTGAAATGTCCTGGAAAAAAGATGTCAAGGATCCCACTAAAATATTGAAAGTGGGCGACAATGTAGAGGCCGTTGTTTTGTCTATTGCCCGTGATGAGCGCCGTATTTCACTCGGTATGAAACAGACCAAACCTGATCCGTGGTCAACGGTCGATGAAAAATTCGAAGTGGGTCAACAAGTAATCGTAAAGGTGACTAATCTCAAAGATTTTGGAGCTTTTGTACAGTTGATCGATGGAGTCGAGGGTTTGATCCATGTAAATGATTTTTTCTGGGATAAGAAGGTTAAAAAGGCTTCTGACTATCTGAAAAAGGGACAGAAGGTTGAAGCTGTAATTCGCACGATCGACCGTAAGAACCGCAGGATTTCTTTGTCTATAAAGCATACGAAAGAAGATCCGTTCAATAAATTCACTGATAGCCATGCTGAAGGTGCCAAGGTTATAGGTAAAGTGAGTGACATACTACCTAAGGGGATAAGGCTCATGCTGGAAGGCAGTATTGAAGAATTCATCCCGGCGAACTACCTTGCACGGCGTGGCAAAAAACCCAAGGATCTATACGAATTGGGTGAAGAAGTCGAAGTCATTATTAGAAAGATAAACCCAAGATTAAGGCGGATCATTCTCAGCGAGAAAGAGCTCCAAAAACCTGTCGCTAAGAAAAAGGAATCTGTTAAACCCAAACCCACCGATAAATTCACGATTGGTGATATTCTCGGCGCGCAAAAAGAAGATTTAGACATAGCTGAGTAGATCCCGTAAGAAGTCCGCTATGATCGATACGGGAGATAACTTACAAACCTGGACCTTTGCATAAAATAGTAAATATCGGCTGTAAACTCAATCAATATGAGGGATTTTGTCTGGTAAAAAAATATGCTGATACACAGAATCTTGTAATAGTAAACACATGTTGCGTTACTAAAGAAGCTGAGACAAAATCGCTGAGAAAATTCAGATCAGCTCAGAGACAATATCCTGATCACAAAATCATCGCAACTGGCTGTGCCTGTCGACTGGCGCCCGAGAAATATTCCGCTGCTGATGAGGTGATCGACAATGTAAAGCGTAATGACCTGATCAGAAGTATATTCCCAGAACCCGCCAGGTCCCGTTACTTTCTCAAAATCCAGGATGGCTGCAATAGGCAATGCTCTTTTTGTATCGTCGCCAAACTGAGGGATAATGTCGAAAGTAAATCAATGGCAAGGATAATAAGTGAAATCGCCTGGGCAGTATCGCATGAGTATCAGGAAATTGTGATCGTTGGTGCAAATATCGGACTGTACGGATTTGATAAGGGCGAGCGATTAGTGGATCTATTAAGAGAACTGAGCAAGATATCTGATTTGCCGCGGATAAGACTTTCATCGCTTGAACCGAGATTCCTCAATGAAGAACTCATAAAATGTTTGAAAGACCTACCTTTTTGTCGCCATTTTCACATCCCGGTGCAGAGTGCGGATAACAATATCCTGGAAAAGATGAACCGCCAGTACAATAGGCAATACCTTGAAAAAATGATGTCGATGATAACAAATCGCATTGATGATTGTGCGATCGGTGCGGATATCATCGTTGGTTTTCCGGGTGAAACAACAGCAAAGTTCTTGAATACTTCTAAGTTCATACAGACCCAGCCGTTTACTCATTTACATATTTTCCCTTATTCGCCGAGACCTTTGACCAGCGCCTACTCTCTTGGTGATCCAGTAGCCCGCGAAACAAAACGGCGGCGTCTTTGGGAGCTCAAGCACCTTGTCAAAGAAAAAAATCGCAAGTTCAGAGAAAAACTCATCGGGAAAACATTCGATGTGGTTATCGAAGGGACTGATCGTCTTAAAAAAGGTCTAACTGACAATTATATAAGGGTAGTGATCGAAAAGACAAATAGAGTAAAGAGAACGAACGTACGCGTGACGAGCGTAACTGACGATGAGACTTTTGGGGCAGAGGTTATTTAATAGTGGATAGTGGCTATCCAGGTAAAGACAACAAAGTAAGGAAATTCTTCGTCAAGACGTTCGGCTGCCAGATGAACAAGAATGATTCTTCGATAATAACGGATATTTTGGAGAGTAATAACTACCGATCAGTCGAGGACCCTAGTCATGCAGATATTTATATAGTCAATACATGTTCAGTTAGAGACCACGCAGAACAGCGTGCCCTCGGGCATATATCATCATTGAAAAAATGGACTGCTAGATCCGGTCGCAAAGTTGTCGTGGTCGGTTGTATGGCAAAGCGCATAGGTGATAAGATCATCAAACAACATGCGTTCGTGGATCTTATACTCGGCCCTGATTCCTATCGTAACATAGCTAAGTTTTTAGACGAAATATACCGAAGTAAGACAAGAATTATCGATACGGAATTGTCAAATGAGGTTTACGATAAGATCTACCCAAAAAATACAGGTGTTGTCGATTTTGTATCTATAATGCGGGGTTGTAATAATTTCTGTTCATACTGCATTGTTCCTTATGTTCGCGGCCCGGCGCGTTCAAGACCGCTGACCGATATTATAGCTCAAACCCATTATTTGATAGAGAGCGGTGTGAAAGACATCACGCTGCTGGGACAAAATGTGAATGAGTATGCACAAGGCGACCTGAACTTTGCCGGTTTGCTAAATGAGGTGGCAAAGATTTCTGGATTGAATCGGCTTCGTTTCTTAACCTCCCACCCAAAGGACCTGAATGATGACGTCATTCAGGCAGTGGCAAAGAACAATTCCTTATGTGAGTGGTTTCATTTACCGCTGCAATCGGGAAGTGACCGCATTCTTCAGTTAATGAACCGGCAATATTATAAAAGCGATTATCACCAGCTCGTCAGAAAGATCCGACAGGCGATACCGCATGCTGCGATAACAACGGATATAATCGTGGGTTTCCCTGGTGAAACAGAAGAGGAGTTCCAGGATACGGTCGATATGATACATGAATTACAGTTTGATAATGCTTATATGTACCGGTATTCGGCCCGGCAAGGGACCAAAGCATTTCAATATGAATCGCTTCCTGAACGAATGATCATTGCCCGTTTAAAAATGATTATCGACATTCAAAACGAAATAGTAATGAAAAAGGCAAAAGAAATGATCGGCAGAACCTATGAGGTTCTTTTTGAAGGACCAGGAGCGAACAAATCGACACGGGGTAAAACGCGCGGCAATAAAGATATAATCGTTGAAAAGGAAATCACGCCTGGATCCATAGACAAGGTTGTCATTAAGGAGGTAAAAGGCCATACCCCGATCGCCGAGTTAATAGATTAGTATTTTCCATCATAATTTTTGGCCATATCTATTGAGATATTGACAAATATAAAAATATCGTTAAAATTACATTAAGCGAAACTTAAGTCTTTTTGTTAGATTTTAATATTAACAATGAGGAGGAGATATGCGAAAAATTTCGTTGGTATTAATTCCCTTTTTAATGCTCTTTGCCAAGACTTTGAATAATGCAATTGGCATTTATCAGATGCCAGTGCAAAGGCAGATCACGGTTTATCAAGAACCTGCAGCTCAGATAGTACATAGCGATGTGATACCTGCAATAGAACAAGAAGCGCGCCGCGTTTTTAACCCGGCAGTCTATGGTAATGCAAACACGATAGTTTTTTCCAATGGCATTTCATTCGATACCAGAAGTCTGAATAAAAGCGGTGAACCATATTTACCAGCCGGCATGGCGTATAAGAAAGGCGAGTCGGATTATTATATCGTGCAATTCACCGGTCCAGTATACAGCGCTCAAAAAGATTGGTTGAGCAACCAGGGTATCAATATTCATTTTTATATACCTCATTATGGGTTTGTTTGCACTATTGAAGATATGGACAAGATCGATCAGGTGCGTGCTCATCCATCAGTAAACTGGATCGGGCTGTATCAGCCTGCCTATAAGGTTTCCTCTTTGTTCGACCGGGTCGAGCAAGAACACAAGGTAACGCTATTATTATTCATGGATGCAGACATGAGCGCAGTCCTTGCTGAGGTTGAGTTGATCACAAACCGCCGTCAATTCGAATTATCAGACAATGGTATCAACAAAATAATCCAGGGGACAGTGAATAAGTCTGATGTCAAAGCTCTGGCTAAAATACCTGGGGTTTACTGGATAGAACCATATATTCAGCCGGTAATGCATAATGATGATGTGCAGTGGATAGTCCAGGATGCACAGACTGGTGCCCGTAATATCTGGGCAAAGGGTATCCGGGGTGAGGGCGAGATCGTTAACAATACAGATTCTGGTATTAACACGAGTCATTATATGCACCGTTCAGGCAGTGCGGCGATAAGTACCTGGGGTTATTATCCATCGCATAATGCGATAGTTGCTTATGATTCAGGTGCTCCGTCGACGATCGTTTTTGGTGACGGCGGTTCATACCATGGTACGCATACGTGCGGCACCATGGCTGGCAATGATTCACCGCTTGGATCGTCGCCCCGGGACGGTGTTGCCATGAACGCGCGTATTTATTTTAATGACTGCGGCGATAATACAGGTACCTCGATATATACATTCGGCGACCTTAATGATCTTTATATTAGATCGTATGACCGCTATTATCCACCGACAAGGGCTCATATCAGTTCTAATTCCTGGGGCTCAGATGTTCTGGGTGCATATACAACGACGAGTCTGTGTTCAGACCAGTTCATGTGGCAGCATAAGGATTTTCTACTGTGTTTTTCCAATGGCAATGTCGGCACATCGGGCACAGTCGGTGCTCCAGCATCAGCAAAAAGTGTTGTTTCAGTAGGAGGTACGCGCAATGGCAGCCAATACACATCGATATATTCCTGGACGAGCCGGGGACCATGTGCTGACGGCCGGCGAAAACCTACGATCTGCACACCAGGTAATCTTGTTTATTCCTCAACGACCGGAACGAGTACTTATGCGAGTATGAGCGGTACGAGTATGGCGTGTCCTGGTGCTGCCGGCGCAGCCGCATTGGTCAGGCAGTACTTGCGCGAAGGCTGGTATCCGACCGGACGTAAAACAGCTGCCGATTCTTTTTCTTTTATTAGCGGGTCATTATTAAAGGCGATATTGGTCAACTCGGCTGACCCGAATGTCGGTTCATATACGGTGCCGGATAATAATATCGGATGGGGCAGGGTCGATCTTGATTCAACACTTTATTTTGCTGGTGAAGCACGCAAGACTTTGCTGATCGATAATACGCCCGGTATCCTCACTGGCGAACAGGTCGATTATCACTTCAGTGTACCAGCCCTTGCTGGTAATCTTAAGATCGCTCTGGTCTGGACAGACTACCCGGGCAATCCAGCGGTCATGACCCAGCTCGTAAATGACCTGGATCTTGTTGTGACCGTCGGTGGTACATATTACAATGGCAATCAGTATTCAGGCGGTGAATCACAACCCAATCCTGCGGGTCGTGATTCATTGAATGTTGTCGAGTGCGTGCGTCGTAATAGTCCCTCAGCCGGTGATTACAAGGTGAGTATTCTGGGACGTAATGTGCCTTATGGTCCCCAGGCTTTCAGTATAGTAATCACTTATAGTGCGGGTTCAGTCGCCGGTATTGTCAGTCTGGATAAGCCAGTATACCGGGCCAATGATTTTGTCGTCGATACGGTCCACGTGCGTGTCGAGGACACGAATTATGGTTCAGCAACGGTTATTGATTCAGTGCGCGTCATTTATCAGGGCGATCTTACTGAAACCCAGCCAGAGACTCTATGGTGTTATGAGCTCGCTGAGAGCTCTTATGTATTCAAGGGTGATTTCATATTATTATTTCACAAACCAGTGCACGGTGATAGTAAATTATCAGTATGTCAGGATGACACGATAAATGTCTCTTATGCAGATGCGAGTCCGGCCTATACATCGACGACCTGGGCCGGGGTCGATGCATCATACTTTTTGATCAGTGATGTACACTGTGAAAATATCGAAGCTACCTCGGGTGAAATATGCTGGACAACGAATGATAATGCGAATTCTACTGTTTATTATGGCATCAATCCGGCTAATTTAGATCAAGTCGTATCAGTCGATACGCCTTATTGTACGCCGCATCGGTTGCGGATTTCGGGTTTGAACAATAAAACCATTTATTATTATGATGTGGAATCGAATGATTTTCGCCAGAACAAAGTGCGGGATGATAATGGCGGCCAGCATTATTCATTCACGACCAAACCAGGGGGATCTGGTATCGATGTTCTGGTCGTTGTCCTTAATAGTGATGGCTATGACGATGCATTTGAACACGCTAATTTTTTGACCGATGCGCTTGATTATGGTGGCTGGACTTATAACTGGTGGCAGACCAAGTCAGACGGCGATTTTTCTCGAGATATGCTAAAGCAGTACAAAGCGGTTTATTTCCAGGTCGGTCAAACAGGCGGCTCAGGCGGTAATTACCCGGTATGGACCGTTGCCCAAAAAGAAACCATGAAAGTGTATCATGATGGCGGCGCGCGTTTTGCCATGACTGGTTTTGATATCGGCTGGGATCCCTGGGCAAACTCGCCGAGTGCAGATACTCAATTCTGCAAAAATTACCTGCATTTCCGGTATATCGGTGATATCATCGCCACGAGCTGGAATACTTTATATGGAATGTCTTTTGACCCGATCTCTGGTCTATACACCGGTGGTGTGGTCTACCATCCATTCCGTGATGGAGCTGCTGGAGATTCTATCAGGTTGTCTGGTACTGGTGCATCTGGTACCGGGTCATATGTTTGGCACGGTGAAGTGGCCAATGACTCGTGCGCGATCAAATGGGAATCGACGGCTGACATGGGGTCATCAGGGAATGGTGTATGGGGCGGACATAAGACCAGGGTCGTGACTAATGCTTTTGAGATCACCCAGATCGACACGACTGATCCGAGCAGCGTGATAAGGGCGAATATCTTGAACAACATGTTTATCTGGTTGATCGGTCATGACCACCCAGATGTGACGCTTTCTTCTCCGCAAGGCGGACAGACCTATACTTCTACTCCTGTATCTATTGATTGGTCATCATCTGCTTATGGCGGTGCTTTGATCGATACGACCTGGCTTGATTATTCGCCAGATAATGGGCAGACTTGGGTAGAGATCGCTTCAGGGACGAGCGTTACATCGCCTTATCCCTGGGATATCAGCGGTTTGACCAATGGCTCGAATTATTTATTGAGAGTCACTGTGTGTGACAAGAATATCTACCCATCCATGAAGGGTGCTGATCAAACGACGAGTTTTACGGTTAATATCACGGGCAATGATTATATCGGTCCCAAGGTTTTACCTCAATCAATAGTCGTTCAAACGAATCCCAAGATCGTAACCATGACCGATACACTCTTGCCGATATTTGCGGTAATAAGCGATTCGCTGACTGGCTTGAGTGATATCAGTCTTGCCCAGTGGCGGATAAGTGGGTTTGGAACCTATCCGATGTATCCTCAGGATGGTGCATGGGATGAAATACAGGAGGCAGTAAATAGTGCGATTCGCTTTAGTTATATCCCCGGCAATACAGCAGTATGTACGCTATGGGTTAGAGGACGTGATAATGCGCCTACTGATGATCCTAACTGGGGTGAGTGGATCTACCGGACTTTCACCCTGATCGACGGTGTTCCGGTCGGCATCGGGGTCCAAGAGGGTTTTGATATCGTACCTTTGAGTTATGCGTTATCAAGTCCCATACCCAATCCGTTTATCCGGATGACGAAAATAACGTATGCATTGCCATATCACAAACAAGTCAGTCTGAAAATCTATAATTGCCTGGGCCAGACCGTAAGGACTATGGTCAATGAGAATCAAAAACCAGGCATATATACCATGACCTGGGATGGGCATGATCAGCATGATCGGAAATTAGCATCAGGTATCTATTTTATCAAATATTCAACCGATGAATTTGAACAGATAAAAAAGATCGTCCACATCAGGTAAAGCGATCATGAAGCGGTGAGACCGATGATTTAGCGATAGCATTAAGGGGGTGGTACAGCTTTCATTTCATCTGGTATTTTAGGTTGACATAATTTCATAATCAGATATCCTTTATACGTGGAAAATATTAATAAGTACATAGACCAAACGATCTTAAAGCCTTCAGCGACAAAAACTGATATCATGGACTTTTTGAATGATGTTAAAAAATACAACTTTTGTGCCGGTGTTGTTAATCCTTGCTGGGTATCTTTTGCACGCAAGGAATTACCGCCGCATATAAAAGTCTGCAGTGTCGTTGGTTTTCCATTGGGTGCTTCATCGACCAAGACAAAGATCTTTGCGGCCCAGGATCTGGTGTCAATGGGCTGTGATGAGATCGATATGGTATTGAATATCGGTCAATTGATCAGTGAAAATTTCAAATATGTCGGTGAAGAAATAAAGGCAGTCGTGCGTGCTGCGGATAACAGGACAGTAAAGGTCATAATCGAGACTTGTCTGTTGAGTGATGATCTGAAAAAGACTGCAGCCCGTATTATCATGGATAATGGCGCACATTTTGTCAAAACCTCGACGGGTTTTTCAAAAAAGGGTGCAAATCTCGAAGATATTCATCTTCTCAGACAGATCATTGGCCCTGAATTTGGTCTTAAGGCATCAGGCGGAATCAGAGACCATGCCTTTGCACTCGAACTTATCAGGGCAGGGGCAAACCGTATAGGCACGTCTGCCGGTGTCGATATTCTAGAGAGCTATTATCAAGCTGGGCATAATATTTCCCAATAAAGATACATAATATAGTAACTTTTTTAGATAGCCCCTTGACAAAGGGGTATTTTTTACTATAATATATCTATTGAAAGGAGGTGTAATTACATGACAAAAGTAACTGTTTACGAAGGCGAGAGTTTTGATAATGCAATCCGTCGCTTTCGTAAGTCGGTTGAACGTGCTGGCATTTTAAGAGATGTAAAAAAGCATGAAGTATACGAAAAACCGAGCGAAAAGAGAAAAAGACGCCTTATTGCAGCCCGCAAAAAGGAATTGAAGCGGCAACGGGAGGAACTATAGGTAGGACCCATGCCGAAACGGTCTTAGAACTCCCAAAAGTCCTTAATATACTCGCCGATTACTGTCAGATTACTGCTACTCAGCAGAAGGTGAGGGATTTATTGCCGTTTTCATCACAAGACGAGGCCCAGTCTGAATTAGACAGAGTATACACCATTATAAAGAGTGGTGAATCTATCAGCTTGTACTGTCCGATTGAACCAGGTTTCCTGGATAATCAATTGTCCACAAGACAATATTTATCATCTGATGAGTTGATTACATTAAAAAATTGGTTTAAATTTTTATATGATCTAAAGAAAAAATACGCTTCTTCTATGATAAAACCATACTTCAACAAATTCGGTGATTATCAGCAGACCGTGAAAGTGATTGAAGATAAGATCGATGATAGTGGAGAGATTTACGACAAGGCTTCACATGACTTAGCTGCTATTCGAAAGCAGAAAAAAAAACTTAACAGCGAAGTCAAAAAAATATTAAATGCGATACTTATCGATCGTCAGACGATTTTTTCCGCGAGTAATATTGTAGAACGAGATGGAAGGTTTGTTCTACCGGTACTAAGAAATTTTAAAAATGATATCAAAGGGATCGTTCATGCATATTCCAATACAGGCGAAACCGTGTTTGTTGAACCAGTGGAGATAACTGATCTCGGAGCACGACTGCGTGAATTGGATGGTCTTGAGAAAGACGAAATAGAACGTATTCTCAAAGAAATAACCTGTCTGATACGATCTGACCAAGCGCGCATTGAAACTGACATTAATACGATACTTGATCTTGATATGCTCTATGCCAAGGTTCAGTATGCTCGAGAGTCAAATTCGAATATGCCTTTATTCAAAGATAATATGAATATTATTAATGGTTACCATCCAGTATTGAAGAAATTGATCAATGACGTTGTTTCATTAAACTTGCAGTTGAATGG
Organism: uncultured bacterium; assembly: GCA_964419565.1. GTDB lineage: Bacteria > Hydrothermota > Tepidihabitantia > SM23-42 > SM23-42 > JAUVZL01. Next base: position 103,952 of record CAYQPW010000004.1, on the reverse strand, counting down.
AAGTCGGAAAATTCTTTTAATTTCAGGGCCTAATGCTGGTGGCAAGACGATCGTATTAAAGACCACAGGGCTTCTTGTCCTCATGGCTAAATGCGGTCTTTTCGTACCAGCTGATGAAGGGACGACATTACCTTTTTATAATGAAGTATATGCTGATATTGGCGATGAACAATCCATAGAATCGAGTCTTTCGACTTTCGCCGCCCATATAAAGCAGATCAAAGGTTCTTTAGATGGAAGTCAAAACAGCCTGGTATTGCTCGATGAACTCATGAGTCAGACGTCTGTGGAAGAAGGATCGGCATTAGCCATAGCCATATTAGAACATTATGCAAAGCGCGGTAATACGGTTCTGGCGACTACGCATAATGAGGATCTAAAGATATTCGTGAGCCGACGTCAGGATATGATCAATGGGGGGATGGAATTCACTGATCGACCGACCTATCGATTCATTCCTGGTATACCGCAACCGAGCAATGCGATAAAACTGGCAAAGAGTCTTGGCATCACTGAACCTATCATTCAACATGCAATAGACCAACTCGATAAGGATAAGATGTCAGTGAACATACTATTCGAAGACCTGTCACGGGAGCTCAAGGCGGTCAAGGAGGAAAAAAACAGACTGTCAAACCTCATTAATGAATACGAAAAAAAGCTCAACACATTGAACCAGCGGAAAAAAGAAGAGCTGTCCAGTTTACAGGAAAAATATAGACGCGAATTGATCATTTCAAAAAGAAGTATTGAAAAGTTGATCAAAGAATTGAAAAAAGCAGGGCCTAAACCTGAGGTGGTGCACGATGCGCGGATGTTCTTTGAGGAAAAAATAAAAATAAAAGAGGATATCGCGCCTTATTATCCTGAAATGAACGAAATGGTGCGGGTAAGACAGCTTAAGAGGACTGGTCAAGTCGTTGAAATGCATCAGGGGAAATACAAAGTTAGTCTAGATAATATTTTTTATTGGGTTGGTCCTGAAGATATTGAAAAAATGAATCAGCAGTGTCTTGAGAAATGATTGAAAAAGAGAAGATTGAAGAGATAAAAAGGCAAACCGATATCGTCGGTTTAATATCTCAGTATATTCAACTAAAAAAAGTCGGTAAGAACTATCGGGCGTTGTGTCCTTTTCATTCTGAAAAGGCTCCATCATTCTATGTAAGTCCTGACAAAGGAATATTTTACTGTTTCGGCTGTAAAAAAGGTGGAAACGCAGTGAATTTTCTCATGGAGTATGAAAAGATGGATTTCCCCAGTGCCGTAAGAGTGTTGGCTAAAAACCTCGGTATCGAGATCGAAACGTCCAAAGGGTTAAAATACAAAGAGCTATACGAAGCAAATGAAATAGCGAGCCAGTTCTATACGGCTTGTCTTTCCAAAGAAATAGGTAAACGGGGTCGTAATTATTTGAATGAGCGTCGGATAAATACTGAAAAATTACAGGATTTCCAATTAGGCTATGCACCTTTGTCAGGCGGTCTTGTTACCTATGCCCGGCAAAAAGGTATTTCTAAAGAGTCGCTTTTAAAAGCCGGGTTGATTTCACAGACATTATCAGGCACCAAGAGAAATGTGGAGGTTTTCAGGGATCGGTTGATCTTTCCGATACTGAATCTATCAGGCCGGGTTATTGGTTTTGGTGGACGCAGTATCGATGGCCAACATATGCCTAAATACCTGAATTCAAGAGAAACACCGATCTTTAAGAAAGGTGAGATACTTTATGGTCTTTATCAAGCAAAGAAAGCGATGCGCTCTGTAAATGAAGCGATCCTTGTTGAGGGTTACTTCGACCTCTTAAACCTGTATCAACACGGCATAGACAATCTATGTGCACCACTCGGGACGTCATTGACAGAAAAACAAGCCGTATTGGTCGCGCGTTTTGCAAAGAAGGTCAATATTTTGTTTGATGGTGATCTTTCCGGTATGAAAGCAGCATTACGAGCGATAGGTTTGCTCATTAATGCACAGGTGGATGTATTCGTAACCTTGCTCCCCGAAGAATCAGATCCTGATCGTTTCATCAATGAAAATGGCGCCGAAGCATTGAAACAAGCCATTGAATCAGCCGCAGATTTTTTCCATTTTTACAAGAAAATGTCCAAACCTGAATCCATTGAGCAGGAAGTAGTTTTGATCAAAGATCTAATAGAGATAATCAGTAATATAAATGATCCTATAAGATTCGACAGGTATTTGAAGTATGCATCACGCGTTTTTGATATACCGGTTGAGACTATTAACAAAGCTATGGGACGAAATGAAGTCACGATTGAAAAGAGTGTGCGGATAAAGACGACTATCGAAGAAAGGTTAATCGCCAATATTTTGAGTTTACGTGAACACTTTTCTGATGTCAAAAATGTATTAGCGCAGGATGATTTCAAAGAACCGGGTGTTATGCGGCTTTATAAACAACTTTTGAAAGATGAAGAAATCGACATCGATGAGGCCCTAGCTGGTGTTAGTGAAGAGCTTCGCCAGAAGATCTATTCAGTTCTCATGCAGGATGAGTCGATCTCAAAACAGTACCTTTTGGAATCTGTTGTTAATTTTAAAAATGATGTGGAAAAAAGAAAAATAGAAGCTAAAATCAAAGAAGCGATAGCAAAAGGTGATGATGCTGCTGTGACAAAGTACCAGAAAGAGCTTATGCGTATAAAATCGACTGCAGCGGTATTGGATCGGAATTTGTAATACAATAAAAAGGAGTGTAAATTGAAATATTCCCGGAAGATATTTGACAAAGCCAAGGTTGCGGGGAAAATAACGTTAGCTGATATTAATAAGTTAATACCTGAAAAAGCGACGGCTGAAGAGATCGATGAGATTTTAGCCGTTCTCTCGCGTCAGGGTATTACTATTGTACAGGATGGAAAGGAAAAACCAGTAAAGCGAGCTCGTGCCAAGCGATCATTGAGACCGGAAGAGCCTATCAGGGCATATTTTAAAGAACTCGCTAAATATGATCTGCTCACCAAAGAAGAGGAGTATGAGTTGGCCGTGAAGATAGAAACTGGCTATCGAATGATCGAGCGGCAGTTTTTGCCTTTTCCTTGTGCGATACGGGCGATCTTGGAAACTTGTCGTCAAGTTGAATTGTGCCATAAGAGTCTTGACCAAATATCACGCGTCGAGATCGAAGCCATGATGGATAAGCGAACCTTCTGGGGAGAACGCCAGCGTTTTGTTCGGCGTGTTAAATCGATAGAAAGGGATTATACTTCATTGATCCAGCTTTACAGAAAATACCGCAAGGATAACTCGAAGAGTACGGAATGGAGGATATTCGAGAAAGAAGAGAGGATCCTGAGGAAACTCGCGGTTCTTTCTTTGCAACATAGTGTCGTTAATATTGCGATACATACTTTCAAAGAGAAGATCGAGCGATTTACAAAAGTCTTGAAGATATTGCCTAAATTGAGAAACAAGGAGGAGATTCAATCATACACAAAAGAAAGAAGATTTCTTGTTAAGGAATTGAATCTTGATAACAACAGCATTAATGAAACAGTCATGATCATAGGGACCTGGGAGGATCTTATCAACCGGGCACGACAGAGAATGATCGAAGGCAATATGAGACTGGTTATCTCGATAGCAAAAAAATATGTTAATAGAGGTTTGGAATTCGCTGATCTTGTGGGTGAAGGTAATAATGGTTTGATAAAAGCAGTTGAGAAATTCGATTATAGAAAGGGCTACAAATTTTCCACTTACGCGACCTGGTGGATAAGGCAGGCTATTACACGTGCGATCGGGGACCAGGCAAGAACCGTCCGCGTGCCCGCCCACATTCTTGATACAATGAATAAGGTCGCAAGGGCGCAGCGGGACATGATCCAGGATCTGGGTCGGGAACCAACCGTTGAGGAGATAGCACATCGTTTGGACATCCCTACGGATAAAGTAAGGATGGCCCATAATATATCGCTAATCCCGATATCTTTAGATAAACCTATTGATGATGAAGAGTCGAGTTTTGTCGGTGATTTCATAAAAGATCCATTAGCAGATTCACCATCGCGTCGTGCTGCGATCTCCGTTCTAAAAGATCGTTTCAATGATATATTAAGGGATCTACCAAAACGTGAAGAGAAGATCATCCGGCTCCGTTTCGGTCTTAACGATGGCATGCCAAAAACCCTGGAAGAGGTTGGCAGGATGTTCAATATTACAAGGGAAAGAGTGAGACAAATAGAGGCGAAAGCTCTTAAAAAACTCCGTCACCCAACGAGGATCCGGAAATTACAGATGTATAAAGACCTCATAGATTGAAGGTTCCGGATTCGGGATTTAAGATAGGCAGGAACAGCTCATGGGCCACACAATGCACCGGACAGATTATACATGGTAGATAGTATTGCAGTATTGACATGCCGCGTTGATTATATATAATAAACATATGAAAAAATCAAAAAGCGTTCTCAAAAACATACGAAAGTCGGTTCGACGTCGTAAAGCTAACCTTATTAAGAAACGCAAAATGAAAGATGCGATCAAGAAATATACTAGAGCCAAGACCAAGAAACAATCTGAGAAGATGTATCCAGAAGTCCAGTCGATAATCGATAAGTCCATTCAAGATGGACTAATAAAGAAAAATAAGGCATCACGTTTCAAGTCGCGGCTTTCCAAGCACCTTAATAAGCAGAAATAACCCCCGTTAACAGCTAACAGCGTCATATATATGTTATCAGAGTGTTGACACTATGCTGTATAAGTCTATAATATCCACATAAAAGCTCAACCCTTTTGGAATATTTTGTATTTATTAATGTATATTAAGCAAAAGGAGGAGATATGAAGAAATTTTATTTTACCAGTATGGTACTGGTTTCATTGGGGTTTCTCTTTGGTATTACCCTGTTGAACACAGAGAATACGCTGGAACTCGATATCCCGATTCTGGATATGATGGGCAGGGTCGGTAAGTGCGAGGTGGAAATACTCGATCCCGATGACAATGTCGTTGGTAGTGCTTATCGCTATGCATATATAAACAAAGAGTACTATTCAATGCCGATTAAGGTGAAGATAAAAGAAGATGTCAGTGACTACGACATCCTGAGAGCTAAAGTGACTTTTAAAAAAGCAACATATATCTACTCACTACATCAGCTTCAGAACCGCATGATCATTAAAATTCTCGGACAAAATGAATTCATCAAAGGGACTAATATCAACTACCGGATCATTGTTAGCAATCAGCGTACTAACGAACCGCTAAAAGATGCAAAAGTTGTGATCACTCTCCATATGGACGATAAAAAAGAAGAGGTATTCAGGGGGATGACCGATCGATCAGGTACCTGTCATACTGATTTTGCCTTGCCAGATGGTGTTGAAAATGCGACCTTGCTTTTTGACATATCATCAGATATCGGTAAAGATACTTATGAAACCGGTATTAAACTAGTTAGCGGTAACCTCACATATCTTGTTACTGACAAACCCATTTATCAACCTGGCCAGACGATACATATACGAACCTTATCTCTGGCAAAACCCAAGTTATCAGCCGTGGCAAGTAAGGGTGTTCTTTTCGAAATTGAAGATAGTAAAGGTAATAAGGTATTCAAGAAAACCATCGAAACTGACAAATTCGGGACTGGTTATATTCAGTTTCTATTAGCCGATGAAGTCAATTTAGGTAACTATACGATTCGTGCTATCCTTGATGCGGAAAAAACTGAGAAGACAGTCAAGGTTGAAAAGTATGTTCTCCCAAAATTCAAGGTTGCATTGACAACGGATAAGGATTTCTATCTGCCCCAAGAACGCATGGTAGGTGATATAGATGTTCAGTATTTCTTTGGTAAACCAGTTAAAGATGGTGTCGTCAAAATAACAACATTCCGCTATGATATCGGTTTTCAAAAAGAGGGAGTCATCGAGGGAAAGACAGATGCTAATGGTAATTATCACTTCACGTATGATCTGCCTGATTACTTTGTCGGCGAGCCACTTGAAAAAGGCGATGCATTCTTAAGGGTCGATATTGAGGTTATCGATAAAGCAAACCACAGCGAGAAGATCTCCGTGCAAAAGAAGGTCGTCAAAAATGTGATAAATGTGTCGATCGTGCCCGAGGGAGGCGTAATGCGACCCGGGCTGGATAATCGTATTTATGTATTGGCGAACTACCCGGATGGTTCACCGGTTCTTGCCCAGGTAGATATGGAAGTCAATGGTAAGAAAATGAGCGGACAAACCGACGATTATGGTATAGCTGAGTTTATTTATAGACCTGATCAAGCGAGGACTGTTATGGACATCGATGTGAAAGATGAGAAAGGCGAGACCGCCCGCATTGAAAAAGAATTTACTCTGGCTATTGACCGTGATCAGATAATTATGAGGATGTCGCGCGGCATTTATAAGGTGGGTGACGATATTGACCTGAAATTCCTTACAACAAAGAAAACAGGGCGAGTGTACTTTGATATAATTAAAGACAACCAGACTATACTCACCAGATCCGTAAACATTAATAACGGCATGGGTACACACAAGTTGAATTTGACGCCCGATATGACCGGCTCGATCTGGCTTCATGCATATATCGTAACACCAGGGAGTGATATTGTAAGAGATACGAGGTTCTGTTTTGTCCATGGCGCGAATGATCTGGCGATAGAGGTCAGTGGTGATAAAAATGAGTACTTACCGGGTGAAGATGGGGTAATAGTCTTTAAGGTGACTGACAAGGATGGTCGACCACGTGTTGCGGCACTCTGTATAGCGATAGTCGACGAGGCAGTTTTTGCCGTTTCCGAATTGCAGCCGGGTTTGGAGAAAGTATATTTCATGTTGGAAAAGGAGATCCTGGAACCGCGTTATGAAATCCATGGTTTTGAGCCGCCTGCAATAGTGCAGAAAATGGGTATCGAACCCCGTGCCGAGAACGTCATGTTCTCCACGTTGACACCCAAAGAACCCTTTCCCGTGAACTATACCACGCCACAGGAAACCGATGATAAGATAAAGACCACTTTCTATAACAGGCTGTCAGGAACACGCGACAGGATATATCAAGCGATCAACAAGTATTATTCAAAACACAATGAATATCCAAAAAGTGAAGGTGGTGTACAAATACTCATTGATGAGGGTTTTCTGGATGAAGATGAGCTTCTCGATCCCTGGTATCGAAGATACCGATTAACGACAAGCGGCGAGTACTTATCGTGGTTCAATATTGTATCGGCCGGACCAGATGGAACATTCGATAACGAAGACGATATTGACGAATGGTCAGTTGGCTGGGGGTTTGCTGACGGTATGATGGTACAGGCTGAAGAACGTGCGATGATGCCGATGGTTGCGCCAAAAGCGGCAGTTGCTGGTGCTGATATGTCCGCGATCGTTTCTAAAACCGGCATGCTTAAGAAAGAATTGAGTGCAAAAGGACCTGGGGATGAACCCCGGGTAAGGGAGTTTTTTCCTGAGACTTTCATATTCGAGCCGGCACTCATTACCGATGCAAACGGCAGGGCGAGTCTTTCCTTGACCATGCCTGATGCCATTACGACCTGGCGTATTACCGCATTTGCTTCTTCTCAAAAAGGTGATTTGGGATCTGTCCTAGCGCAGTTAAAGGTATTCCAGGAGTTCTTTGTTGATATAGATCTTCCTGTTGCATTAACTGAAGGTGATGAGATATCAATACCGATCGCTATATATAATTACCTGCCCAGGGAACAAAAAATCAGGATCGTCATGCAAAAAGAAGACTGGTTTGATATTCTCGAGAAGAACGAGGTAACCAAGTTATTAAAAAAAGATGAAGTTTCAGTCGTTTATTTCCCGATCAGAGTGAAAAAACTGGGATATTTTTCGATTCTTGTACGCGCTTATGGTGAAGTGAAATCTGACGCGATCAAAAGAATGATCGCAGTGCTCCCAGATGGTAAGCGTTTCGAACACGTCCTCTCAGACCGTCTCGAAGGCAAAGTTACGAAACAGATATCTTTTCCTGTCAATACGATAACAGACGCGAACTCCATTATCTTAAAGATCTTTCCCGGTATCTATTCGCAGATAGTTGAAGGACTCGACAATCTATTCAGAATACCTTTTGGTTGTTTTGAACAGACCACTTCAGTCACGTACCCGAATATTCTATTGTTGGATTATTTACGGCAGACCGACCAGATAAAACCGGAGATTGAAATGGCCGCCGAAGAATATATAAGTGTCGGCTATCAAAAGCTCTTATCTTTTGAAGTCAAAGGCGGCGGGTTTTCCTGGTTCGGCGATGCCCCGGCCAACAAAGTACTCACTGCATACGGTTTAATGGAATTCAATGATATGAATAAGGTCTATGAGATAGATGAGCGTTTGATCGACCGGACTATCAAGTGGTTAAAAGATCAGCAAAATAAAGATGGTTCCTGGTCACCAGATGCGCAATATCTCCATGCCGAATCATGGACAAATATCCAGAAGAGCGAGATTATGCCGACGGCTTATATCGTGTGGGCATTGGGTGAAGCTGGCGAGCGAGGGTCGACTACGGCACAGGGATTGTCTTTTTTGAAAAAGAATCTCGATGCAGCAAAAGACCCTTATGTAGTTGCTCTCATTGCCAATGCCTTTGTTTCGGTTGAACCAAAGGGTGCAACGACCATTGAAGTATTGAAAAAACTCGTTAACATGGCAAAAAAAGATACTGATGCCGTATATTGGGAATCAGATCTACCTTCGCTTACGTTTAGCCGAGGTAAAGGAGCAGATATCGAGGCGACTGGTCTTGCTACTTATGCCCTGATAAAATCCGGTAAATACAGCGATATCGTCACAAAAGCATTAACCCATATCATTCGATCCAAAGGTACCGGTGGATTATGGCATACTACCCAGGGTACGGTTATTGCATTGCGTTCACTAGTCGCTGCGCTCGGTGGTTCAACTGAAGAAATCGATGCCAATGTCATCGTGAAAATGAATAATAAAAAGGTGAAAGAACTGCAGATCAACAACGACAACGCTGATCTAATGCATCAGATCGATCTGACCGATTATCTCAGTAAAGTAAATACCATTGAACTTGAAGTCGACGGTGAAGGCAATTTCATGTACGAGTTAACGAATGTTTATTATATACCCTGGAAGGATCTTCCGAGGCCGCTAAAGCCGCCTTTTGTTATTGATGTTGATTATGACCGAACGACGCTTTCGATAAATGACTTGGTCAATGTTGACGTGAATATAAAATTGAATCAGCAGGGTACTGCGCAAATGGTTATGGTCGATCTTGGTATCCCGCCTGGTTTTGAAGTTCAAACACCAACGCTTGACGAGCTCGTCGGTAACAAAATCCAGAAATACAGTATTACCCCACGTCAGCTCATCATATACCTTGATGAAGTGAGCTCTAAAAAGCCTGTGGAATTTTCATACAGTATCAAGGCGAAATATCCGATAAAAGCTCAGATACGGTCTTCGCGCGTCTATGAATATTATAATGACACTGAGGAAGGTGTTGAACAGCCGATTGAAATGAAAGTAACACTCTAAGCACGATATAGTTATTCGACAAAAGGCCAGGTTATAAACCTGGCCTTTTGTATATTAATGATCGATGATACATGTCAGTAGTATAAATAAGTATCCGTTATGTACTATGATTTGTAAGCAGTGATAATTATTACTTTGCAATAAGAATGATGGTTTTAAGGTTTTTGTTGATAACCGGTATTATCACAAGATGTTTTGCTTTAAGATCAGTTCTCCTCGTTTTCTTCTTGAACTCTATACGTTTTTTGATATCCGGTACCAGATGCTCCTGATACAACGACCAGAGAATTTTTATATCCTCTAATGGTTTACCAACGCAATCACTGGTAAGACCAAAGAGAGTGCTCGCAGCGCTGTTCATAGAGATAACATGCAACTCTTTTGAGAGGATGATGATCGCTTCTTTTACCTCTGCAATCGTCGTGTCGAATTGTCTTTTTAAAGCGGCGATCTTGTCCGTCTTCAGCACACTGTATTCTTGTAGACTATGGGTCGCTTCTTGAAACGATGTGTAAAGGGCACTGAATTCATCACCTTTGTTTAAAGAAGGTTGGATGATATCAGTTTCACCCCGTCCGAGCGCTTTTAGGACGTTTACGATCTTATTGAAGGGTCTTAGAATTCTCTTTGGGAGTGAGATGATGAAATAAATCAGTATTAACCCGGTTATGATGAAAATCGTCAAGGCATTACGCTGTGCCCTGAGTCCGGAACGTATTCCTTCGTCGCCATGCTCGGATAAGGCATGCTGAGCGAGTGCTGCAACATCTTGAGCAAGAAGCAGGAGAGCTTCACTGCTTTCTCTAAGGCCGGTTAGCACCCGAAGTTTTTCAGTAGACACCTTGGTTGCGGCTGAAGCCATGAGCACGTTCAGATCTGATACCCACGAGGGCATAGAGTCTTCAGCGGCAGTACCTTTGCTGATTGTTTTTTTAAGATTCTCCTCGTACCGTATGAGCTGCTGTTGTATCGATGTCAAAGCACGAGGGTCTTCCTGGAATATATCATCGAGCAATTCAAGGTTTTCGCGATAGCGTGTAATAAGGATGGTCATGGAATCAAAAATGGTCGAATATTCTGGCGCAAGCGATCTTGCATTGTCGATATTCGTTGTAACATGTTGGATGATGTCCCGGGTACGCTCAATATAGGTGGTATCTAAATAAATAATGAAGTTTTTTTCCTCGCGCCGTGCATCCAGCATGAGAATAGAAATGCTGTTCGCGGTCGTTCCGAGCGATGCATCTTTATTCGTTATTTCCTTGATCCGATCGATCATGATATTCATATAGATCAAGGAGACGAAAGAGGTAAGGAGGGACAAGCCTCCAACAATTATCAGGGCAAACCTTATCTTATTTTTGCTGGTGAGCACGGGGTTTTTTCTCCTTTTCTATGCTCATCTGCTCGATATTTTTATCCGCTCCAACGACCACGAGGATATCATCCTTCTCGATAATATCGTTGGGACCGGGAACATCGTTTACCGTAATAGTGTATGTTATGTTACCGTCATCATCTACATGGGGTATTTTGCGTTGTATCGCGATGATGTTGATCCCATATGTTTTGCGAAAGTCGAGTTGCCTGATCGTTTTCCCGACAAATTCTTCCCGGGCCTGGATCTCAACAAGGCTGTGACCGGTGGTCAGCACGACATGTTGGTATATCTCAGGCGAGAGCAGACGTTTCGCGATCATTTCGCCCATCTGTTCCTCTATAACTATGACTCGGTGAGCTCCGACGGTTTTCAGGACCTCAGCATACTGAGCATTCATCGCGCGTGCAACAATGTAAGGGACCCCGATCTTCTTCAAGACTGCGGTTGTGAGTATGGCCTCTTCTTGATTATCTCCCAGTGCAACTACCGCTGCATCAATGCTGTCAATCTCTGATGAGCGCATTGCATTCTCATCGGTTGAGTCCATGATCAGGGCAGCTGCCACATGGTCTTTGATACTCTCGATGCTGTCTTTATCGCGATCGATCACCATTACATCCACGCCTTTTTCCGCAAGCGTGAGCGCGACTTTCCTTCCAAATGCACCGAGACCTATCACCACGTATTGTGCCATAGAACCTCCTTTATCCTATTAACACTTTCGCTTCGGGGTACTGAATTTTATCCCGCCGTGCACTTTGCATGAGTGCTAGGCCAAGGGTCAAAGGACCGATCCGGCCTGCATACATGAGAACAATTATAAGCATTTTCCCGGCCCATGTCAAATCAGGCGTGATACCAGTGGATAACCCTACTGTTCCAAATGCTGAAATAGTTTCAAAAAGCAATGGTAAAAAGGGTTTGTCCTCTACCGCAAGAAGAAAAACAAAAACAGTGAAAACCAGCAAAAAGGATGCAACAACGAGTGCTACTGCTTTGTATATTATCGCACTGCTTATCGTCCGTTTGAACACCTGGATATCTTCCTTGCCACTGAAAATACTCCTTAAAGACAGGATGAGTATGGCAAATGTTGAGGTTTTTACCCCGCCACCTGTCGAACCGGGTGATGCACCGATGAACATTAATATAATGAGGAACGTGATTGTCACGGTGGAGCACGATGCCACGGGGATCGTGTTGAAACCAGCGGTCCGGGGAGTGACCGCCTGGAATAGGGCGCTCCATATTTTTCCGTTTAGCGGAAGATCGACCAGGGCACCATCAAATTCGATGAAGAATATAGCGAGGAAGGCGCTTATAATGAGGCCTGCTGTAACTACTAAGACCAAACGCGTGTGGGTTGACAGGTGATGGCGGTGGTGCCGGAGCCGGTTTGTGGTTTCATAAATCACGATAAATCCGATACCGCCGATGATGATGAGCAACATGATAACCATATTGATCACTGGGTCGTTTACAAATCCTTCTAACGAATTTGAGAAGAGAGAGAATCCGGCATTACAGAATGCTGATATAGAATGAAAGATGCTCTGGTAGGCGGTTTGACCGATATTTTTAAAATGGAATATCCAGCGCAAAAAAAGTAACGCAGCACCTGCAAGTTCTACAAAGACCGTCATCTTGAAGATATATGTGATCATGGTAAGAACATTTTTTTCTTCGTCCATCATGTCCTGGACGATCTGTCTTTGACCGAGGGAGAACTTACCGAAGATCAATGCGAAGAAGGCCGAGTACATCATTATGCCCAAGCCGCCTAGTTGAATAAGCATCAGTATGATCAGTTGTCCGAATGTCGTGAAGTATTTCGGCGTGTCCTGAACGATCAACCCTGTGACACAGGTTGCTGACGTCGATGTAAAGAGAGCGTCGATGAAAACCGCCCCCTGACCATCTGACGTTGCTGAAGGGAACGTCAAAAGAACAGCACCTAACAGGATTGTTCCCATAAAGCTCAAGGCAACGATCTGTGCTGTATTCAGTCGAACGTTCCGCAACAGGTTCGAGAACTTCCTGGTGCGTGTGAATGCCTGGATCAGTATTACGATATGTCGTATGACGATAAAACCAATCCCGGCGCGGGGGGTTGTGATGGTTAGGATCAGAGGGATGAAAACCAGAACGTCAAGCCAGTACTTTCGAAAGTAGGAGCGTTTGGGAAAGATAAAATAGAAGTTCAAACACGCATCAGCAAGGTAGGACGCAAAGACGATGTAATCGAGCAATATCGCGAATGCGGTTAGCACCGGGGGAAGACGCCAGCGCAGTCCTGACTGAATGATGATAAAAAACAGGGCGACAAATGAAATTATATAGACGGCCTTTTTAAAAGGAGATATCCAGTGAGGTGGCTGCTGTCCTGTTTTCAGGATTCTATAAATGGATTTCCACTGCATGAGATTTTATTTTTATAAACAGCTGCCATAATATATCAACGTGTGCTTTCATTTTTCACGGACAGACTTCTTATTGGAAATAGAGTATCAATGCCCTCTCTTTCATGTCGTTTATCGAGTGCTTTGACTGATTCATGTTTGCCGGGGATTATTTTTTCAAGGATAATAACGATAAAAAGACTTGAGACAATAAAAGTCGCAGCTATAAAAAGATGTGATCTTGTTAAGCATCTAATAAACATGATTTACTCCTTTTATGGTTCGTATGATTATTACGTAATTTCAAGGATTTTCGAATATCTATGGATTATTCTATCCGGTTTCTGCATACGGTCAAGAGATTTCCTGAAACTAATATGTCCTAATTTTGAATGTTTCTTTCTCCTTGACTTGCCATCGATTCTATATATAATATGCAATCATGAACAAGATATTAGCAGAAAAAGATTTTAAAAGACGAATTGAAGAGATAAGCGATCAGAAATTATCTGATTGCTATCAATGTGGTAGATGCACGGCTGGATGCCCGTTTGCCAGATTCATGGACGCACCGCCAAATCAGGTAATACGCTTTATGCAGCTTGGTTTGAAAGACGATGTTCTAAAATCACAGGGGCCATGGTTCTGTGCGGCGTGCCTGGTCTGTCAAACAAGATGTCCGCGTGGGGTCGATATCCCGAGATTAATGGAAGCAGTGAGGACTATTCATTTGCGTGCTAAACAAGGTTTGTTCGATGTCCCTGAAGTCGATAAGGAATTCCTCATGGATGCACCACCGCTTGCATTGATGAGTGCGTTCAGTAAATACACATACTAAATGAAATTACCGTATTATCCAGGATGCACGTTATATACCAAAGCAAAACCCTTGAATACTTCGCTGCATTCATGTTTTGAGATGATCGGCGTGGAACTCGTTGAATTGCCTCATTGGTATTGCTGTGGTACGACTTTTACATTAGCACGGGATAACCGTATGTCATTGATCGCGCCCTTGCGCATACTGGCAAAAGCTCAGCATGAAGGTGAACGAGTTCTTGCACCCTGTTCGATATGCTATAATACATTAAAAAGAGCGAATTTCATATTGAAAGAGGATGAAGAGACGCTTGATATTATTAATGAGCATCTTGAAGAATCGTACGATGGCAATGAAACAGTGCTGCATCCGCTTGAATTCTTTAGAGATAATGCACAATTAGTAAAAAGTAAGGTCAAAAAAAATTTAAAGGAATTAAAAGTAGGCTGCTATTATGGCTGTCTCCTTCTGAGGCCAGATAATGAGATTAAGTTCGATGATCCAGAAAAACCGACGATTTTTGAGACTTTTGTGAGTATGATCGGTGCTACCCCGATTGATTTTCCTCTTAAGGTTGAATGTTGTGGTTCGTACCTCGTTGTTAATTCTCCGGATGCTGCAGTTGAGGCATCCTATAAACTTCTTCGCAATGCTCAGGGCAATGGCGCAGATGTTATCGTTACATCATGTCCGCTTTGTCACTATAATCTTGATGCATTGCAGGGTAAAATTAAAAAAGCACACCCTGAATTCAAAGAGATTCCGGTATTTTATTTTAGCCAGCTATTGGCGATAGCACTGGGTGTGGAAAAACAGAACTTGGGTTTGGAACAAAACAAGGTATCACCGAATGAAATATTGAAGGAGTATGATTTATTATGAAGAGAATCGGCGTTTTTATATGCCATTGCGGTATAAACATAGCAAAGACTGTTGATGTCGAGGCATTAACTGAGGAGATAAAAAAATACCCCGGGGTCGAGTATGCTGAGAACTACAAGTATATGTGTTCTGATCCCGGACAAAATCTCGTGATCAATGCGATCAAAGAGCATAAACTCGATGCGGTTGTTGTTGCTGCATGTTCACCAACACTGCATGAGAATACGTTCCGGAATGCATCTGAAAGAGGTGGCCTCAATCGCTATGTTTGTGAGATGGCGAACATTCGTGAACATTGCTCATGGGTACATGATGATAAAAAAGTTGCTACGAAGAAAGCCGCGCATATTATCAAAAGCATCATTGAAAAAGTAAAATATGATGAGCCTCTAGAACCAATACATGTAAGCGTCACGAAACGAGCGCTCGTGATCGGCGGAGGTATCGCTGGTATACAAGCGGCTTTAGATATTGCCAATGCAGGCGTGGAAACAATATTAGTTGAGAAAGGTCCATCTATTGGGGGCCGTATGGCTCAGCTTTCAGAGACTTTCCCGACTCTGGATTGCTCCCAGTGTATTCTAACGCCTAAAATGGTTGAAGTCTCGCAACACAAAAAGATAAAGCTATTATCCTACTCTGAGATTGAGGAAATTGCTGGCAGTGTCGGCAATTTTAAGGTGAAAATAAAAAGAAAAGCTGCGTATGTCGATCATGCAAAATGCACCGGGTGTGGTATGTGTTATGAGAAGTGTCCAGTTAAAGTTGATTCTGAATTCGAAGAAAACATGGGTAAAAGGAAGGCGATATATACACCATTCCCGCAAGCCGTACCAAATAAACCGATCATTGACAAAGAACACTGTACCTTCTTTTTAAAACCCGGTAAATGCCGGGTATGTCAAATCGTATGTCCTGTACAGGCGGTCGATTTTGAACAGCAGGATGTTATCCTCGAAGAAGAGGTAGGTGCAATAGTAGTTGCCACGGGTTTTGATCTTTATGAACCAGAAAGATTAAAGGAATACGGTTACGGTACTATCCCTGATGTTCTGACATCACTTCAATTTGAGCGCTTATTATCCGCGTCGGGTCCAACTTCTGGTGATGTTAGACGTATTTCTGATGGGAAAGAGCCTAAGCGTATTGTCTTCATACAGTGTGCGGGTTCGCGGGACAAAGAGAATCATCTCGAATATTGTTCTAAGATATGCTGTATGTATACAGCAAAACATGCGCTTTTGTACAAACATCGTGTCCATGATGGTGAACCAATAATCTTCTATATCGATGTGCGGACTGCGGGCAAGGGTTATGAGGAGTTTTATAACCGGGTGACTGATGAAGGGGCGACATATATTCGCGGTAAGGTATCGAAGGTATACCAGGATAATGGTAGGATAGTTGTCCTTGGTGCAGATACACTTTCCGGTAAACAGATCGAGGTAGAAGCAGATATGGTTGTTCTGGCTACGGGGGTCGTTCCGACCCGCAACAATACGGAATTAGTAAGAAGGTTGAAAATACAGTGTGATGCCAATGATTTTTTGACAGAAGCACATCCAAAACTCAGACCAGTCGAGAGCAATACAGCAGGTATATACCTTGCAGGAGCTGCTCAAGGACCCAAAGATATTCCCGAAGTCGTTGCCCAGGCTTCTGGTGCGGCTAGCAAAGCGATCGCTATTCTAACGCAAGATGAGATCACATTTGAGCCGACGATTGCCGGTGTTGATGAAGATCTTTGTTCTGGCTGCAGTATATGCGTTGGGGTATGCCCGTATAACGCTCGAGAGCTTGATAGAGAAAAAATGGTCATCAAGGTTGTAGAAGCATTATGTCAGGGATGCGGCTCTTGCAGTTCAGCGTGCCCATCAGGTGCAGCACAACAGCGAAATCTTATTGATAAGCAGATCGAAGACATGGTTACATCAGTCTTGGAGGAAAAATGAGCGAGAACAATTTCGAACCAAAGATCATCGGGTTTTTCTGCAAGTGGTGCACGTCTGCAGCTGCCGACTTAGCTGGTACGTCCAGGAAAAAATATCCAGCTAATTTAGTCCCTATTAGATTTTTCTGCTCGTCAAGGATAGATCCTCAACACGTGCTGCATGCTTTTAAAAGTGGTGCTGACGGTGTTTTGATTGGTGGATGTCATTTTGGCGATTGTCACTACCAGGATGGTAACTATAAAACTGCTCGTCGCATTGCATTACTTCATAACCTTCTCGATGATATGGGAGTTTCAAAAAAGAGGCTCAGGCTTGAGTGGATATCTGCTGCAGAAGGCGATAGATTTACAAAGGTGGTAAGGGAATTCACCGAAGAGATAAAAAAGCTTGGTCCGTTAAAAGGAAATGGTGTATGAATAAATACGAAGCGATGTTCATTTTCAAACCTGATATCGATGAAGAAAAGTTGGACAAGGAAATAAAGAGTGTCGAGAAGACCATCAAGACACGCGGTAAGGGCGAGGTGAAATTCAGTAATTTAGGGAGAAAGACCATGGCTTATGAGGTTGAGAAGTGTAGAGAGGGCATTTATGTCAACTATTTGTTCACCGCACAACCTTTGAGTATTACAAAGATCAAGGAGGCATTGAAACACAAAGCTGATATTTTACGTTTCATCATCCTTGCTAAGGGAAAATAATAATGAATCAATTACGTCTTGGATATTTGAATAATGTATTTTTGATCGGTAGATTAGTTGCCGATCCTGAACTAAGATACACCCAGAAAGGTGCTCCGGTATGTGATTTTCGCATCGCATGTTCACGTCGATACAAGAACCGCGAAACAGGGGAGTGGCAGGAGGAAACGCTTTTTATAAATATTGTTGCCTGGCGTAGGCAGGCTGAATTGGCAAATGATTATCTTAAAAAAGGTAGTGCAGTGCTTATCGAAGGCAGCTTGAGATCACGACAGTGGGAAACCAATCAGGGTGACAAGCGTTCAGCGACTGAGGTTGTTGCTAGGCGTATTCAATTTCTTGATATGCCGCAAAAAGACATGACACAAGGTGAAGGTGAAGGTTCAATGGGGGTCGAAAACGAAGGCGATATGAAAGAAGATGCCGGCGATATCGATACTCCTTTTTAGTGCACTAACTTGAAATCGCGAGGAATGAACATGAGAAGAAAAAAAGGCAGATGTCGATTTTGCAGAAACAAAGTGGATGAAATAGACTATAAGGATACATCACTACTTAAAGGTTTCATCAATGAGCGCGGGAAGATCCTTAGCTCTAAGATAACAAGGTTATGTTCTTTTCATCAAAGAAGATTGACCCAAGCTATAAAGAGAGCTCGAGAGATTGCTCTTCTTCCTTATGAGATAAGATAATGAAGATAATATTACTTAAGGAAGTTGAAAGACTAGGTAAACCATACGATATAGTTACTGTCAAAGATGGTTATGCAAGAAACTATTTGATACCGAGGAATTTTGCGATTCCTGCAGATAAGTCTAATATAATCGGCCTTGAAAAAAATAAAAAACGATTCTCCAAGACTATCGAGAGATTAAAAAAAGCGAGCATGGGTTTAGCCGAACAGATAGATAATGCCACAGTAAAAACTACAATAAAAATGGGTATTGATGGAAAGTCATTTGGTAGTATCACTTCCCAGAATATCGTTGAATTGTTGCATTCTGAAGGTATTGAAATCGATAAAAAGAACATTGTCCTTGAAGAACCGATTAAGCAACCCGGCGTATATGACATTAAGGTACACCTTGGTGAAAGTATTGATGCAGTCTTCAAATTGGTTGTTTTAGAGGAAGGTGAGTAGATCTTAGAAGTTTTCGTGAATGGCGTTGTAGAAGATCGCCAAAATCTCTCATATGTTGTTTTACTCAAAGAAAAATTTGGAGAACGCACACTCCCTATTTGGATAGGGGAACCCGAGGCGTTGGCTATTGCCAGATCTCTTGAATCTTTACAATATCCAAGACCACTTACTCATGATCTGTTGAAAATAGTGCTCGATACTTTTCAGGCAAAGGTTGTCAAGATAGAGGTCGTTGCCTTAAAGGATGAGACATACTATGCCAAGATATATATTGAAGGCGACAATCGACTTTTTGTGATAGACGCAAGACCATCTGATTCGATCGCGCTAGCGATGCGCACTAAAAGCACGATATTTGTCGACCCGAAAGTTATGGATCAAAATGGGCGGGTGCTTGAGGGTGACACAAATGTATCTCAATTAAAACGTCGTTTAAGAGACACTAAACCTGAACAGTTTGGCGACTTTAATTTCGACAAATAGTATTTTTCAAGATATAGAAACCGTATTATGATACAGAAAAGAACCCTTGATCTAACAAAGATATCGAAAACTGAAAAAAGAATGATCGAAGAGATATTATCTATGAAAAGGCGAACAGTGAATCGAATTATGGTTCCGATCGATGAAGTCGTTGCGTTTCCCTATGACCAAACATTAAGTGAAGTGATCGAACTCTATAAAATCCATCATTATTCTCGCTATCCTGTCTATTTTAAGAACATGGATCAGATTGTCGGTTTGCTTTTCATTAAAGATATTGTTACCTTCTGGGATGAGGCAAAAGACAAACCAGCCGTTGAATTTGTACGTTTTCCGCATTTTGTATATGAAGACCGACCTGCTCTCGATACGTTTCTGGAATTACAGAAACTAAGGCTTTCAGTTGGTGTTGTGATAGATGAATTTGGTGGGGTTTCTGGGATAATCACGCTTGAGGATCTTATTGAGGAGATAGTTGGTGAGATCGAGGATGAATTAGACGAACGACAGAAACCATTTGTTGAGAAGATCTCTGAACACGAGTATATAGTCAATACCCGCATGGAACTCGATGATTTTTCAAAGTATTTTAACATATCGATCGATGAAGATAGTGATGTGACTACAGTGAGCGGTTTGATCCTTGTAAATGCTGATCGCATACCTAAAGTAGGCGAAGTCGTTACCTATAAAAACCTGAAATTCAAAATTTTGGAAGGAACGAAGAGGAAAATCACTAAAGTAAAAGTCATCAAGGAATAAAATCATAGAATAATTAAATGCTTTTGTGTGTTCTAATGATGTAGCGTTTCGTAGATTATTTTTTTGTATTTTTCGCCGATACCAGAAACTTTTGCCAGATCTTCTTCAGATGCCTTTCTCATCGCCTCGACACTGCCAAAATAGGCCAGCAGTGTTAGTTTCTTTTTTTGACCGATGCCATGTATACGATCGAGTATGGATGTCGTAATGGTTTTTCTTCTTATTTTTCGATGGTACATAATGGCAAAGCGGTGAGCTTCATCGCGTAATCTTCTTAATAGGATGAGTCCTTTTGAAGTCGCGGACAATCCAATAACATTACCATTGCGGTCAAAAAGCTCTTCATTTCTTTTTGCCAGTGCAAATACCGGAAGATCGATATCGATCGATCTAAGCGCATGGATCGCGGCATTTAACTGTCCCTTTCCACCATCGATAAGCAAAAGGTCGGGTCTTTTTTTCTCTTTCTTCAGATCCTTCACTCGACGACTTACGATTTCATGGATCATGGCAAAATCGTTTTGCCCACCCGTTCTTTTTATTCGATAACGTCGGTATCGTTGTTTGCTTGGTCGCCCGTCGTAAAAAACAACTGAAGCACCGACCGCGAATTTTTCCTTTAAATTAGAAATGTCGAATGCTTCCACCCAGCGTGGTGGTTTTATCAAATGAAGCGTGTTCTGAAGCTCTAGGATAGCCGGATGTACTCGTTTCTTAAGAACACGTTTCGCAAGCTCGCTTGCTGCATTTTTTTGTGCCCAGTTCAACAGATGTTTTGCTTCTCCTCTTTTCCCCGCAGAAATTTTAACTGCGAAACCTCTTTCCTTGAACCATTTTTTCTGTGTTTCCCATTCAATCGGCAATGGTGATATAGTGATCTCATTCGGAATAAATGAAACATGCGTATATATGAGCCTAATGAAAGAACTGGAGATTTCTGCATCATCATTGCTAGGAGTGATCCTGAGATCGAAGAGTTCTTTGGCAGCCAAACGGCTTTCCCTTATTCTGAATAAACATGCGATACAGATCGATCGGCTTCTACTAATACCGATGATATCCCGTGCGGTAATTGAATTTGCAACGACTTGCTGGCGTTGGGATATTTGTCTTATAGCAAGCACCTGATTACGGAGTAAGGCGGCACCTTCAAAATTTTCTTTTTCTGCACACTGCCACATCGCTTTTTCGACTTCCTTTTCCAGTTCGTTCGAATTACCTCTTAAGAATTTTACTGCTTTCTCCACAAATATATGGTATTTTTTCTGTTCTATCTCGCCGGTACAGGGTGCGCTGCATCTGCCGAGATTGAATTCAAGACAGGGACGGGAGTATTTTTTATTTAAATCCTTTGTACATGAAACCAATTTGAATATACGGCACAGTGCATCCCTCGTTTGTCGAAGCGCGCGAGCATTTGTATACGGACCGAAGACCAAGGAACCATCGGGAGTAATTTCGCGTGTGAAGAGGACCCTTGGAAAGGTCTCTTTGACCGTTATCTTTAAATAGGGGAATTTCTTATCGTCTTTTAAACGGACATTGAAACGGGGTTTGTGGAGTTTTATCAGTGATTCTTCAAGGGTCAATGC
Source organism: uncultured bacterium (assembly GCA_964419565.1). Classification (GTDB taxonomy): domain Bacteria; phylum Hydrothermota; class Tepidihabitantia; order SM23-42; family SM23-42; genus JAUVZL01. Next base: position 82,309 of record CAYQPW010000004.1, on the reverse strand, counting down.
CTCAGTATCCGAGCTTGTTATTATGATATCGATATTCGTACTGTAAGACAGCAAAACTTCCTGTCTGCTGTTTTCCTTTGTCAGGTAATGGGTGAGTCTCTTATTCAAGTCAGCTGCTTTGCCTATGTAGATAATTGTGTTCTTGGAATTCTTGAACAGATATACACCAGGGGAGTGGGGTGCACTTGAAATTTTCTGTTTCAACGAGCGATTCATAACAAGTGAGTTATCGTGGTCCTTCTATGGCATTATCCTTTCACCACGCCGATGGGTCTCATCCGCGCCACTTTTCGAGATATCCCAGCTTCATGGACTGCATTGACAACCATGTCTATATCTTTATAAGCTTCAGGTATCTCTTGTCTCAGAACTTCGTCGCTTGCCGATAGAACATATATACCCTTTTTAGCGAGTTCCTGGTCGACATGCCTCCCTTTTGTTTGACGCATTGCCGCAGACCGGGACAAAAGCCTGCCCGCACCATGACATGTTGATCCAAATGTTTCATCCATCGCCTGTTGGGTACCCAACAGCAAATAAGAGTGCGTGCCCATATCTCCAGGGATGATTACTGGCTGACCGATGCTCTTATAGATCGCAGGTATGTCACGGTGTCCTGGAGCAAATGCCCGAGTAGCACCCTTGCGGTGGACGCATACATTCTTTATTTCACCGCCGACCACGTGTTTTTCGAATTTAGCTATGTTATGGGCGACGTCATAGACCAAGTTCATGCCGAGATCCTCAGCATTTTTGCCCAGAACATCTTCAAATGCTTCCCTAATCCAATGCATAATACATTGACGGTTCGCCCATGCATAGTTAGCCGCGCACGCCATTTGTTGAAAGTATGATCTACCCTCAGGTGATTCAATCGGCGCGCATGCCAGTTGACGATCGGGAATATCAATTCCATATTTTGATGTGACTTTACCGAGAATTTTTACGTTATCATCACAAATCTGATAACCCAGACCCCTTGAACCAGTATGTATCATGATCGTAACCTGACCGATATTTTCAATACCCATGACTCTCGCTGATTCTATATCATAAATATCGTCAATAACCTGGATCTCCAAAAAATGATTTCCGGCTCCCAACGTACCTAATTGCGGTCGACCGCGTTCTATCGCTTTTCTCGATACTTTGTCTGGATCGGCGCCCGCAAGTGCACCATTTTCCTCAATTCTCTCGATATCGTCTGACCAGCCATAGCCTTTTCTTAGTGCCCATTGTGCACCTTTTTGCAGGACTTCCTTTACCTCGCCCGGTTCAATACGGATTTTTCCTTTTGAACCTACTCCTGATGGAACATTATTAAAGAGAGATTTTACCAGATCTTTTATGCATCCGCTTATATCCTTTTCAGCTAGGTCTGTACGCAGCAGGCGAACACCACAGTTAATATCATATCCAACACCACCAGGTGAGATCACACCTCTGTTCATGTCGAAAGCAGCAACACCGCCGATAGGAAAACCATACCCCCAATGGATATCTGGCATTGCCATTGAATAACCGACAATGCCAGGTAGGGTCGCTACATTGGCAACTTGTTCTGGAGCCTTATCTTTTTCTATGCTAGCAACCATATCTCTCGAAGCAAAGATTAGGCCGTCTGTTTTCATCCCTGGTTTGTAGCTCTTAGGTATCTTGTAGCGATTTTCATCTATTTTTATTAATTTACCGTGCCACTCCATAGAACGTCCTCCTTATAATGATGCCACCATTAATCTACCTTTGATATATTATATAAGAATACGCAGGAATTTCAAGATGCCATGTGCAGCTATACTATATCCAGCAATTCATGCTTGACTTAGCTATACTTCTTGATTATGATTGACCGTGCATACCACCTTATTTTTTGTCCTTTTCACGTTAGCTGAAGGTTTACTGTGAAGTCAAAGAGATATATTTTAACCACGCTTATTCTTCTCATCATATTGGGAGTTTTTATGACGCTTGGGATAATGAACAGCCGTCGTGAAATGATGAATTTGATCAAAGAAGAAGCTCGTTCATTCATCTCGATAGTAGCTTCAACGCAAGAAAATTCCATATTTGCGGAAGGTAAGTATGAGGATGAGATCATTGATAAATTGATAAGTATTTGCGATTACCTTGAAACAACAAACTTGAGCACTACTGCACTGAATAAGATAAGTCAGAGTTTTCAACTGAATTCCATCGCGATTTTCGATCTTGAAACAACCAAGATAATTATAAGCTCAGGTAACCCTCTGCAGATAATGAAGAATGCTTTCAACGCCAAAGAAAAGTTGATCTATGACTATTTCAATGTCGGTTCGAAAAAGAACCTTCGTTTTGTCTACAAAACCCAGCGCAAGCTCTATCAAATTGAGATCTCGGCCGAGGAAATTCAAAGATTCAGGCAAGAATTCGGTATCAATAAAATAATCACGCAATTGACTATGAACCCGATGATCAAATATCTCATCCTTCAGGACAAGAAGGGGATCATCTTTGCTACCCCAAATATCCAGACGATAACAAAGATCGAAGACGACTCAATGCTGGTCAAGGTATATGAAGAACATGCTGAAATAAGCAGAATAACGCAGTTTGATGATTCTGGTATCCTTGAACTGGTACGACCTTTCACGGTGAGTGGGCAGACCTATGGTTTATTTCGGATAGGCATCAGCCTTGATAGTTACTATCGTCATGTCCGCGCTACAGAACGGCAGCTCATTATGCTTTGTATCATTCTCTTCGGTGCCGGGTTCATATTGTTCTATTTCTTCTCTAAATATCAATCTTATATGGACCTTCGAGAGTTGTTTGACAAAACACTTAGCGCGGTGGAAGATGGAGTGCTGATGGTTGACCGTAATGGTACGGTTATCGGCGTCAATGAAGCTTTCAGTCGTTTGTCTGCCTTTGATGAGAAGATACTCATTAATCATGATTATTTTGTTCTATTCAAAGAAGACCCGGTTGATATACGTCAGGTTCTACAAAAAGGAACAAAGGTCATTAATGAAAAACGCATATTCGAAAAGGTTGTTCTATATTCGACATATCCGTTGCTTGATCCTAAGAAAAAGATAAGCGGTGCGATTTCAGTATTGCGTGATGTTACAGAATTGAGAACGTTTGAGAAGGAAATGGAAGAAACTGAGCGTCTAAAGTTTCTTGGCAACCTCGTCGCAAATTTCGCACACGAGATCAGGAATCCATTGAATGGTCTCAGTATCGCTACCCAGAGATTGATAAAGGAATTCAGCCAGGATAACAACGAATACAAAGAGCTGGTTTTTACGATCAAGCAAGAGATCGAAACGCTCAGTAATATCCTCACTGATTTTCTTGGTCTTGCACGACCCAGGATGAAAGAGAATAAGGAATTCAGTCTTTCTGACTTAACAAAAGCCACAGTGAATTTCATTAAGGGACAGACAGAAGATGCTGGTATAGACTTAAAGTATAACATTAAGAAAGACGTTAAAATAATTGGTAATGCGGATGATTTTAGAAGAGCTATTTTGAATATCATGATCAATAGCATAGAGGCATTGAGTCATGTTAAGGATAAAGATAAAGATAAATTAATTACTCTGGACCTTTTCAAAGATAGAAAAAAAATCTACTTGAGAATAACTGATAATGGACCGGGTATGGATGCAGAAGAAAGAAAGAGGATATTTACACCCTATTATACAACCAAGAAAAAAGGCACAGGACTTGGGCTTTATATCGCTCAAAAGATAATTAAGGATCACAATGGTATGATAATGGTTTCCAGTGAACAGAATAGCGGAACGGTATTTGATATTCAAATCAAAACTTAATATTTACGATTTTCAATAAGCAGTATGCCGATATCCAGTGTTCATACGGCAGATATGAGTACGGCCGTCAATTTTTAGTAGCAGCACGTTGTCAGGTACACCGATTATTGACACTCATTAGAATCTAAATAGAATAGATAAATGGCAATTTTTCTTTTCACTGATATTGAAGGGTCGACCAAGAAATGGGAGGAATATCCTGAACTGATGAAAAAGAGTCTAGTAAAACACGATATGATAATTAAAGAGAATGTGACGAAATACGGTGGTAAGATAATTAAACATACTGGTGATGGCGTTTTCGCCGTTTTTGATAATGGTCAGCCACTTGAATGTGCGCTCCGGATTCAGACGTGTTTAGCACATGAAGACTGGGGCAAGATCAATGAGTTGCGAGTACGCATCGGATTGCATGCGGGTCATGCTGATCAACGCGGCAATGATTTTTTTGGGCCGGTCATCAATCGAACTGCCAGGGTGATGAGTGTTGCTTGGGGTGGACAGATAATCATGACTCCAACTGTAAAAAACTCAGTAAAGCTTCCAGAAAATGCAATCCTGGAAGATCTCGGGATACATCTGCTAAAGGATCTTGGTGAACCACAGAATATCTACCAACTTAAACATCCCGACTTGCCGTTGGCTGATTTTCCTCCGCTGCGTTCACTGTCTGCTCGACCACACAATCTGCCTATCCAGAGTACACCTTTTCTCGGTCGGGAAGAAGAACTTGGGGAGATAAGTAAGCTTCTTGATGATCCTTCATGTCGCTTATTGACGCTAATAGGACCAGGCGGTATTGGTAAGACGCGGCTTGCTATTCAATCCGCTGCAGAAAATATTGAGAATTTTGCCCATGGTGTTTATTTTATTACTCTAGAACCATTGACTTCAGTGGATTTTTTGATCTCCACGATAGCCAATGCCCTTAAGTTCTCGTTTTATGCCCAAAAAGATCAAAAGACCCAGGTACTTGACTATCTGCGCGAAAAAGAAGTTCTCTTGATACTCGATAATTTCGAGCATCTTATTGAGGGCGCTGGTATAATAGCTGAAATCCTTAGCGCTGCATCCAAAGTTAAGATCCTTGTGACATCACGTGAGCTGTTAAATCTACGGGGCGAGTGGATCCTTCAAATAACAGGTATGGACGTACCTGAAGGCGAGAGGATCGACGTTGAAGGCTACAGCGCAGTACAATTATTTTTCTATAATGCACGCCGGGTCAATGCCGGGCTTTCGTTTTCTGATGAGGATCGACTTTATGTCGTTCGGATATCACAACTCGTTGGTGGTTTACCATTAGGTATTGAACTTGCGTCAGCATGGTTGCGCACGCTGTCATGCAAGGAGATCGCTCAGGAAATAGAAAAATCAATTGATTTTCTTGTCACGACTTTGCGTGATGTGCCTGAGCGGCATCGAAGTCTCAAAGCAGTTTTTGAATATTCCTGGAAGTTGCTTTCCGATGAAGAGAAAGAAACGCTCAGAAAACTTGCTGTTTTTCACGGCGGGTTTAGCCGACAGGCAGCTGATAAGGTAGCAAGAGTTTCTTTACCGGTTTTATCGTCGCTTGTTGATAAATCTCTGCTGCGTAGAATCTCGTCAGGTCGATATGAAATGCTGGAGGTACTGAGACAGTATGCGACTCAGAAGCTTGCAGAAGCAGGAGAGGAGAAGGCGATCGTTGAGAGACAACATGCTCTCTATTTTTCAGATTTCATGAATGAGCGCGAGGCAAACCTCGTTGATATTAAGCAAGATCTTGTTCTCCATGAAATAACTGAAGATATAAGGAATATTAAAGCAGCATGGTACTACATCATCGAAAATGGTGATATAAAACAACTTGAAAAATTGCTCGTTGCTTTTGTCGCTTATTTTGATATTCAGGGTTGGTATCAAGAAGCGAAGGATGAACTGGAATCGGCACAGGAAATGATTCGTTCAGTAGATCCAGCTTATGAAAAGAGTGTGATCTATAATATCGCTACTGCACGATATGCCGGTATATTCTATCGTTTGGGGTCATTCGATCAGGCACAGGAATATCTTGAAAAGAGTCTTGTAGCTTTTCGAAAATCAGGGATAAAAAACGAAATATCATTTGCCTTGAACTGCTTGGGGAACATAAATAATGTCCTCGGTCGCTATGAGAAAGCAAAAGAGCTGTATGAGGAATGCCTTGAGATAAGTAAAGAATTAGATACCAAAAAAGGGCTCCTTGGCAGTTATAATAATCTGGGTGTGATATATTACAACCAAAAGAAATACGATGAAGCCAGGGAGCATTTTGACGAAAGTCAGAAAATAAGCGAGAGGTACAATTATGATCATGGTATAGCAATGGCTGCTGCGAATAAAGGCCTTATTGCACATGCACTGGGTGATTATGATGAAGCTAAGAGGATGCTTTTAAAAAGTCTTGAAATAGATAGAAAGCTCGGGACAAAGATCGGTACTGCAAATTCGTTGCATAATCTGGGTCTTATCTACAAGTCAGCCGGTGACGATCGTCAAGCAAAGGATTTTTATGAGGAGGCGATGGCTATACGGCGGGAAATAGGTGATCGTATGGGTATTGCTATTTCCCTGAATAATTTGGGGAATCTTTCCCACCACATCGGTGAATATGAAAAAGGCATAGCATATCACGAAGAAAGCCTTGCTTTGAGAAAGGAGATTGGAGATACTATTGGTCAAGCAATGTCTTTTTTGAATCTGTCAAGCTGCTTTATTGAGATGGGCGATCTGAAAAAAGCAAGAGACTACCTGCTCAAGTGCATGCAAATCAACGAAAAGGCTGAAGATACAGAGACTTCACTTCAATCTCTGCTTGGAGTCAGTGAGTACATTATTTTTAAAGGGGATAAAAAGTTGGGTCTTGAAATCCTTACTTTCTTGAGTCAATACAAAACCGATGATAAGGAATTCCAGAGTGAAACAGGGTCTGCTCTTATTAAACTAAAGACCCAGGTTTCTAACGATCTTATAAAGGAAGTAAGGGAACGAGTTAGATCGAAGACACTCAAAGACATGGTCGAAATAGCTGTTTTCTACTTAAAAAAATGACACAGTCAGTAAAGATTGACAGTGTCAATTATAAGTGCTAATTGAGAGGAGTATAATGGTTGGAAAAAAAGAAGCCAGAAGAATTTTAGGGTTGGTTTATGAATACAGTAAAGCTGATCAGGTTGAGGTATCGATATTCAATCACGAACAGTCTTTGACACGTTTTGCTAACAACTATATTCATCAAAATGTCAACGAAGCCAATAGCAGTATTTCGATCCGAGCTATCTTTGGCAGGAAAATAGGTTTTGCTTCGACCAATTCACTTAACCCTAAGAAAATAAAGGATACACTGCGCTGGGCCGAGAAAATAGCCAGCCTACAGCGCGAGAATAAGGATTTTGCGTCCTTGCCTGATATAAGCAGCAGAAAATATCGCACGGTTAAGACTTTTACTAAAAAGACAGCAGCTATTTCAGCAATCGAGCGCGCAGAAGCGGTTGCAGATATCGTCGATGTTGCAGCTAAATACTCTCTAAACAGCTATGGTTCGGTTTCTAATGGTATGTCTGAGATCTGCATCGGAAATTCGTTAGGAACATTCGCTTACGCAACATGCAGTGATATTTTTTGTAATATTGTCATGTCGGGCGACAATTCTACCGGCTATGCCCAAGAGGGGACGCGTGACATAAGAGATATTGATTTTAGAAAACTTGCCGAAATAGCTGCTCAAAAAGCGGTCCTTTCAGCTAATCCAGTTGAGTTGGCACCTGGTCAATATACGACCATATTTGAACCCCTTGCAGCGCGTGAATTTCTCGATTACCTTTGCTATTATGCATTCAATGGAAAGATGTATAATGAAGGAAGGTCATTTCTTTGTGGAAAGATCGGTAAAAAAATAGTTGATACAAGGATAACCATAATCGATGATCCTTTTCTCGAAAAGGGATTTGCATTTCCTTTTGATTTTGAGGGAGTACCGAAGAAAAGGCTTGTTCTTGTCAAGAATGGCATTGCGAAAAAAGTCGTCCATGATACATTGACTGCTGTTAGAGCAAAAAGTAAGTCGACTGCTCACGCTTTATCAGCACCTAATCCTTTTGGTCCGATTCCAATGCATCTTGTTTTAAAGAGCGGTCAAAAGAGCATGGATAAAATGATTAGGGAGACGAAAAAGGGCATTCTTGTGACGAGATTCCATTATACAAACAGCATTGATCCTTTTCGGTTGATTTTTACCGGTATGACAAGAGATGGAACATTTCTCATTGAAAATGGTCATATGACCAAAGGGATTAAGAATTTCAGATTTACCGAGAATATTATTGACTGTTTCAACCGGCTTGTTGATATCGGTCGTCAAAGCTTTCTTGTCGCTTCGGACCCAGGCTACGGCGGTAGATTTGCAAGCGGCGTGGTGACACCCGCTATAAAGATAAAGAAATTCTCTTTCACCAGCAGCACCGAGTTCTGATGCTAAAATATATAAGACTTCTTCGACCGAGCCAGTGGTCTAAAAACGTCTTTGTTTTTGCGGGTTTGATCTTTAGTAGACAATTCACCAATATCGGCGATGTTCTATCGACAATTTATGCATTTTTTATATTTTCACTATTAGCGAGCGGTATCTATATTCTCAATGACATTCATGACTATGAAGAAGACAAAGTGCATCCGATTAAATCAAAGAGACCGATTGCGAATGGTGAAATAACTCGACCTCGCGCATGGTTTGTTTCGCTTTCAATACTGCTGTTATCCCTAATTGCTGCTTGGTTTTTGAACAGATCATTTCTTGCAGTATGTTGTGTTTATGCTGTTTTGATGGTAATATATTCTTGGAAGATCAAGCAGATAGTCATCCTCGATGTGTTGTTTGTCGCGCTCGGATACGTTCTTCGTGCAGTTGCCGGAGCGGTGGTGATCGGAGTTGAAATATCTTCCTGGTTACTTATATGCACCTTGTTATTGGCATTGTTTTTGGTATTATCAAAGCGACGTACCGAGATCGTTACACTTGGAGAAACAGCTTCTAAACATCGGCGTATCCTCGCTCAGTATCCTGTGACTTTGTTGAATCAAATGATTGCGATTGTTACTTCGGCGTGCATTGTATCGTATTGTCTATATACTTTAGCGCCGGAAACAATTGCTAAATTCAATACGAGGAATCTTATTTTTACCGTTCCCTTTGTAATATACGGTATTTTTCGTTACCTGTTTATTACCTACCAGAAACTAGAAGCAGATATCCCCGAGAAGATAATACTGACTGATTTTCCTTTGCAAGTATGTTTGTTTTTGTGGGCAATATCCTGTATCGTGGTTTTAGCGGTGATCTAATTATTGATCACTATTTTTCTTGTTAATCTTTGTTCGTTTGTCTCGCCAACAATATAGTAGATGCCGTTGGCAAGATCCCTATGTTGGTTATCTTTCCCAAGCCACACTACGGTCGCCGATGATGGACTATCGAAATCCCTGAGCATGCGACCACTAACATCATATACTTTCAAGGATGTAAACCGATTCGGGTTTTCCATATAAATGGTCATCGCATGTCTAGATGGATTGGGAAAGACGTGAATTGCCGGTCGGTTATCTAAGATCATGCTGGTCGATTCTTTTTTACGCAGAAATACATCGAACTTGGTCATGGTATTTGGTCCGACAATAATATCGTGTAGGTATTTTGATTCATAGCCGTCTTTGTGAATCTCGATATCATATGATCCATCATTGAGCATTCTTAAAAAGCGTCCATATAATTTATCGCTCATTCTGGGCGGAAGTGTTGGGTCATAAAAACCATCTATTACTATTTCGGCATGCAGTGGTTCACCGGTGAGTGAATCGTAGACACAGCCAGCTATACCGCTGCCATTGATACGGTCTAATAAATAATAGGCACCGACGATATTTCTCTGGCATACATCATCGACCATTGAGCCGGGTATTATCGTCGTTGTACATACTTCGACACAATAGCAGTAAGTACCACATACACCGTATATCCAGTTACGTGCTCGTCCATCAACGCCAATCCCTGGTAAGGCTACATAATGTCCGTTGCCGACTTCATTAACGATCGTTTTTGAGAGCGTATCTGCTATCTCTCTTATAAACGGATAATCAGGCGAGTAATAGCCAGCTGCGCGCCATGGGTAGTAAACGACTTCACCAAGACCCGTGCGCGCTGAATGATAGGTGATGCAAAACGAGAAATTACGTGAAAGGCATAGATCACGTAATGCACGCACTTCCTTTTCTGACCAGAAATATGGGCCTCGATAATACTCAGAAGATGGGTCAGTACTGCCACCTGATGTCCAATAGAAATCATAGTTTCTGTTCAGGTCAACACCATCATAGGCGACTTCAAAAAAGCCACTGTGATTATTATCTCGTTTATTCTTACGCCAGGTCGTATCAATAGCCTGGGTAACAACAGAGTGACCTTCGGGATTTAACAAGGGAACGAACCAGATCTCACGTTCGTCGATCCATTCGGTTATTCTCGGGTCTAACTGATATCCGGTAATAAGATCATTGATCATATACATACAAATTTCAATGCCCAATACTTCTTCAGCGTGGTGGCAAGCTACATAAAGTATTTCTGGTTCATCTTCATCAATTGCCGGATTGTCAGATATTTTCATTGCAAAGATGGCCATGGAATCATTAGTTGAATAACCTATCGTATCGAGTTTTACAATATGCGAATAATGACTGGCAATGGAATCAAGTTCATAAGCGATATTAGAAAATGTATGATATCTCGGATCCAGCGACAAGAGAAATAATAACAGGATCATTTTATAATCACTGCCTTTCTTACAATTGTCTCGTTTTCTATTTCGCTGCTGATAAAATAAATACCGTTTGCAACGCGTCTTCCATTTTTATCATGACCGTCCCAGGAGACGATCGTAGGGAAGAGAGCATCAGCGATATGAAACGAGAGTTCTTTGACGAGCCGACCGGAAACATCGTATATCCTTATGGTATTTTGCGATTTGGAACTTGGTATTTGGAACTTGATATTTACTGTGCCTTTTGATGGATTTGGGAAGATCTCAAAACAGAAGCTGTTCTTGTTATTCAACGCTTCATACTCTTCGACTCCTGGATAACCATAGATATACAAAGTGAAATAATCATCTTTGTAATATGTCCCGGAGTTAGCTTCAAAGTGGAGTGATAAGCCGATCGTACTATCCGCCGGTGCGGCACTTATGTGTAAACGATAGGGGCTGCCAGAGTTATTTGCCGTGGCGCCGACCATTATATCACCATAGACAAAATTGCTGTCAAGGATCGTTGCATCATTATCGGTTGACCGAAGTATACCATTGACCGCGGCAGCCGTAGTATCACCACGGTTACTGATCGTTACGTAGATATCGATCGTTTCATCGGGTTCTACTATCCCGTTATTATTGCCGCCCGCTGAATCACTCAGTGTATAATCAAGAATGTGTAACCAGGGCGTATTGACCGAGCCGTAAGGTTGTTTGGTTGTGATCAAAATAGCACGGTTTGCAAGTATCGGTTGGGCATTGGGGTCATAATTATCATTGAATACATAGCGCAAACCACGGGTTTCTGTTTCATCTTCGATACCTACTGTAGTACTAGTCGCATCGGCAACATATTGATATTGATAGATGCATTCGCCGTCACCGGTCGGTGTTTGATAATATTGAGGGTCGAGAATTATTACCTGGAATGTCTCTCTTACTGCGGAGTTACCATAATGAGCACATTCGTCGAATTGTACTATCCAGCGGTGGTTATTAGTATCATCATAATAGTAAATATCACCATAAAGGCTGGGGTCAAGGTCATCCCAAAAAGCAGCAAGTGTTCTACGTGGCCCACTCGGTGCTGGTAGCGGGGTGTTATCACCAAAACGGTGCGTTGAGTGGTCCATTTCCAAAAAGCCGTTTGAACACATCCCGATCGACGAATAATCAATATTATAATATTTGAAAGTAAAAGGAAGCAAATACGTTACTGTATCAGCATCCTCATTCGTTATTTCAGTTACCAGCTGACCCGGACCGCTCGGTGGTCCGATATCAAACCAGTCAAATACCGGTGCATGACCCGAGCTTGTGTCAGTATTGTCATACATATAATAGCCATAGGGATCAGGCCCAGTTCCACCGCCCAGGCTTTGAACGCTCAATGAAAAGTTCGTGTTCCATGAATTATTATTATTATCTACGAGTAAAAGATCAAAATCAAGATCATGCCCACCTGGGCAAAAAGGCGATATCGTAATAGTATATGGACTGGAACCCCATGACGAATCCATTGGATTGATGTGGCCAAAACTGACAATACTATCGATGATCGATACCAGAGTATCTTGGGTACTCAATATACCGAGTACGCTGTGGGCGGTTGAAGCGCCGATGTTCTTGGTGAGCGAACGTAGCAGAATTGTTTCGCCGTTTTCAACGAGACCATTATTATTAGATAATGAGTCATTTGTCATTAACCCGGCATAAATCAGAAATGCGCTCGTATCTGTAACGGTGATCTGCGCCTGATAGGGGATAGCATTTCTTCCGGTTACAGTCAAGGTCATTAAACCTGGTAAGATATCCTCTAAGTCCAGCGTTATTTGTCCATCACTTGCTGTATAACCATAGTTATGGAAAATCGTATCTATGGTGATGCAAACGAGTGCAGATTCAAACGGTACGCTGTTAAAATGCACAAGGACATTAAGCGACTCTTCATTGACATAAATAGTGGAATCGTGGAAAACCTCGATCGGTTGCGGTATCGCTGTCCAGATATTCATTTCAGGATCACCGATCGTCATGAATCCGTTGAATTCGCTGGAACTACCATACATATCATATACTGTTGCCCGTCCTCCTTCGCAGGCCTGGCCAAAGGTTCTCTTTCGCTCACTGAAAAGAGTTCTGAAAAAACCTTTGCAAACAGCACTGCGTAAGTAAGCACCACTTGTAACGACCGTTGTTGTGGCAAAATAAGCTGAGCCACCACGCGGCAAGGTCGGTGAACCAGTTAAGAACCAGCGTTCTGCAGTCGCCGGGGTAGAACCGGTTCCGATAGTCCGGCAGGTTATCGATAAGACGATCGGCAGTTTATTACCATTAGATGTTGCATCAGGATTAACATCAAATGGTGACCACCAGTTATTAACACCCTGACCCCGGTACAGAACAAAAGCGCGGCCATTATTAACGGCCTGGACAACATCGTTTGCATCGTTCCCGGCGATGCGGGACAAAGTATCGATATCATGATATTCGTAATTCTGCATGAGATTTCGTACGTACTTTGCGTCATCCCAGTATATTGAATCATCATATGTATCGTAGTCCTCTCTTACTATCAGACAAGCATTAATGAACCATAGTGAATCTGCCAGATCAGGGGTTTTTTCATACATGAGCATCTTATTAACGACTGTTTCTGTTTCATTTACACTCCGTACTGTAAGCCTTCCGGGTAGAATTTCATTATAAATATCACCATCCATATTCGTATAGTAATTATCAGAATAAACACCGCCAACCGTTGGTAAAGGGAGATAATTAGGCCCGCCAACAAGAAGTAAAAATTCTGGAGTGATATCCCATGTATTATAGGCTTCTTCTACAAAAGCCTTTATCTGACTGGCAGAAGAACCTATTTGCGATAGCTTTACTACCTTTGTTTTTAAACCCTTATTATTTTTCCATTGGGCAAGTGGTTGAATAGCATCGTAAAAATCATCATGAGTTATAATTACGTACCTTGCTCCTGTTTGTTGTGCAACACATAGATTTAAAATTATGATCAACAAAAATACTATTCTTTTCATACCATAAGTATAGCGATAAAAAGGTCGAAAGCAAGAGATGTGATGATCTTATGACCTGCGAACTATCTGAGAAATATGGTTTTGTGTGTTATTGTTTGGCTATCTGCTCGCAGATGAATGAAATAAATACCTTGTGCTACTTTTCGGTTATTCATGTCAGTACCGTCCCAGGATATATAAGTAGGCAGTAAGCTGCAGGAAGCAGGTAGTTTAAAGTCCCTGACCAGTCTGCCGCTTATATCATATATATACAGGGTAATATTTCGGATATTAATACCACCTTGAATAGTCATATTCACGGTTTTGCGGCTTGGGTTCGGAAAGACAGTAAGGGTCATGACTGGTGATATTGACCTGCGCTCGAATTCGGGTATCCCGGTCGGCAATATTCCAAAGTAGGCCATTATCGAATCGATCAAAGTACGTTTAGTAGATGGTTCAGAACCGTCCACAAGTCCGCCCAGTTCAAAAGATATACCCACGGTGCGGTTATTGGCCGCAACGCCGCAGCCGAAAGTGTTCTCAGGTTTTTCAAAGATACGAAAACCCGGACTGTCTGGGTCGATGCGGTCAAGAGAATTAGTGCCTCCGGAATAACCAAATGACATCGATTCAGTGAAGGTACTATCTTTACCGCTAACTGAATAAAGCGGGCCAATGCTGTTAGCAATGGGGAATAAAGAGAACATGGTATGGAACTGATAACCATGGTAGTAATGAGGGTCAGCATACCAGACATCGCCGCCTTCTAAATATACCTTACCGTCGAGTATTGATAAATAGCGCTCGATTTCCTGACCGATCTGGTTTGTATCGGTGATTATGTAGTTATTAGGATATGTACCGAGGCATATGAATATAGCTTTATAAAGGGAGAGGAAATCATCAGTCGGCAGGGTATCGCAATAATCGCCGTAGAACTCAAGGGAATCAAGTGTCGCATCGATGACCGGACCGCTCGAACCAGCAGGATCTTTATCAAAAACAAGGTAATCTTTTTGACCTGCATATACTACGAAATACAAAGTATCGATATAGACCCCGGATGTTATTTCCAACATTAGATCAATCGGGTAACATGGTGGTGTCAAAGGTGATGTAGTAATGACAAAGGGATCGGCTTGGTTTGAACCCGTGGTATTCGGATCGATCGTACCAAAAGAAGATATCGAATCTACTTGTATGAAAAAGGAATCATTTGAGAATATCTTACCGACAGCATTTTCTGCCCGATATGACCCGATATTTGAGATATCAACGACGAGTTGATTAGTATCACCAGCTTCGGTATATTTCACCGAGCTGAGAAAATGATAATCCCAATACGTAAGGATTGGTGCATGGACTGTAAAATTCAATTCCGAGATCCACGAAGAATCATTATCGTCAGTTACTACTAAATCAAAGAACAAGTGGTGGGTATCTGGGCAGTTGGCAGCGACGACAATGTTATATCCATCAGATGGAGAGAATACAGAATCGAGACCGTTGATATCACCAAAAAATTTGATCGTATCATACAGCGTGACAAAAGAATCGGGGCTAGGTTCCTGGATTATTCCCTTCACGTTATATGCAGTTGAATCACCCCAGTTCTTTAGCTTGACCGGGATTTCGATATCTTCACCAGGGTTGGCTATGTTATCGTCATTTCCGCCTGGAGTGTCGAGGAGTATGAAAGAATCCAATACGACAAAAGGGGCACCACTCAGGTTCACCCTGATTATTTTATTGTATGGCAAGAGATTTCGGCCAGTAACAGTGATGCTTATTGAATCCCCGGGGATTTCAAAAGTGTCAACAAATTGAATATCTCCAGATACATCAGTGCGACCATAGTGATAAATATTAGAATCTCCCCTTGACATCATACAGACAAGTGCATTTTCGACAGGCAGTTCATTATATCGGACATTTATATTCACTATGCTGCTGTCATTAGAAACCCACAATACTGAGTCATGGGCGACATCGATCCGGCGCGGTGTTGTCGTTCGAACCGTCATTTCCGGATCACCCAGGCAGGTCCATGAATTGTATTCAAGGATATTGCCGTATAGAGCATAGTAATTTAAGCGGCCCTGTTCAGCTGCTATGCCGAGCGTGCTGAGACTATCGCAGAAAATGGACTGCAGAGTTCCCCTGGCTAGAGCACTGCGAAACTCCGCTGCATTATAGAGCCCGGTAGTTGTTCCAAAAAAACCCACTGTTCCCTTTGGCTCCTCAGGAGTTCCCGCATTCAGCCATTCATAGCCAATACCCTGGACGGTCTGACATGTCGCCGAGATTACGATAGGCAGCTTTTGTCCATTGTGCATCAAAGCAGGATAAATACCCCAGAATGGCCAGTCCCATATCGACCAGGCAACACCTCGATACATGATATACGAACGACCTTCATTTATCGCTGCGATGACATCGGCACTATCATGTCCAGCATATTCGGAAAAACTGTCGATATGCGAAAACCCTGCATTATTCATGAGAACGTGCATATACCGTGCATCTGCATAGTAAACTGAATCAGCCGGCAGGGGATCTTGGTCTTCATTGACTATGGTTGTGCCCTTTTTAAGCCATAGCCGGCTTTGTGCAGATGGTGCCTTATCATAACTGAGCACTTTGCTAACGATCGTCTGAACCTCGAGAGTATCAAAGACATAAAAGCGCCCAGGGATGATCTCATTGTGAAAATCCCCGGTCATATCAGCGTAATAATTATCCGTGTTCCCGATATTCCCGGAGTAATCATAACGGGGGAAAGGTAGCTGATCAGGATTACCGACAAGCAGAACATATTCAGGGGTTATCGTCCATGTATTATAAGCATTCAAAATGTAGTTTCTTATTTCTGTGGAGTCGTTGCCAATTAGAGACAGGGGGACGATCATTGTTTTCAATCCCTTTTGGGTTTTCCATTGTGCAAGAGGTTGGAGTGCTTGTGAATAATCGTCATGGGTTATTATTAAATAACGGGCACCGATTTGCCCAAGGCAAACACTTGTTAGCATCATGAGAATCGTCCAGGATTTTAGCAAGTGCATGATCTCCTGATACGATTATGATAATGTTTGTGAAAATAATGTGAAATATTCACGCTATCGTTAAATGTATATTAACAAGCTTTTTATTTCAGTCGAAGGATCTTTCTAGTTAAATTATACCCGGCATTTTTTAATTCAATGAAATAGATACCTGGCACAACTTCGTGTCCGTTATTATCCGTGCCATCCCAGGATACAAGAGTAGGCAGTATGGAGTAGGCAGTAGGCAGCTCAAGATTTTTGACTAACCTGCCGCTAACATCAAAGATTCTTAGAGTATGTTGGAATTTAGAATTCGGAAGTTGGAGCTTGATATTTGTTATTTCTCTAAAGGGATTGGGATAAACTGCAAATCCCGGGGATTCAGCGACCGAATATTCGTTTTCCTCGAGTATCCCAACATCATTCCAGGTCTGCCCCCCGTTTGTTGTATACATAAGATGACTGTAACCACACGCTAAGCCGTGCATATTGTCTGAGAAATCAACATCAAAGAGCGTCGCTGTAGCAGGAGATGATTGAAGCGCCCATGTGTTCCCGCTATTTGTAGTATGGATGATAGTTCCATCCAAACCTACTGCCCAACCTTCAGTGCCGACAAAATCGACTGCCCTGAGGTAATTAGCACTGGCTGGTGTGGTAATATTACTCCAATTCTGACCGCCATCAGTGGTCTTCATGATTATGGCTGAATAGTCAGCTTCATCTCCACCCACAACGACACCGTCGAGAAGATTAAAAAAGTGAACATCAAAGAAATCCCTGTAATCAGAGACCTGGTAGACTGAATCCCAGTTGATACCACCATCAGTTGATTTGAGTATCAGTCCTTGACCGATTAGTAGTGAATCAGCATAACCGGCCACGATCCATCCATCCCATTCATTAACAAACGAGACTCCGTAGAATTCAGCGCTGTACCAGGGTGTAAAAATCTGGTCCCAGTAACCACCACCATCTATTGTGCGACCGACTGTTCCATCTCCGCATGCTGCCCAGCCCTTATCCTGGTCAATGAATTCAAGCCGTGTTGCATATTTTGAGAGACCTTGAGCTTGCCTAATCCAATCGAGACCACCATTATCAGTATGGAGGATCTCACCGAGTAAACCGCAGGTCCAGACAGATGACTGATCATAACAGCCAATATCAAAGAACCTTTTTAGGCTATCAGGTGTATTGCTTTGAACTTGCCATGTCGCACCGCCGTTGGTCGTGTGAAAGATAAGAGCGGTATCAATACAAACGGTCCAACCGTCGGTATTATTGGGAGCAAGTGCTACCCCATGATAATTTAGAGAATATGCCCCTGATATTATTGCCAGAAGAATGATTAAACGTTTCATAGTACCTCCTTAGATAAATAATGAAGCACAGTATTCCTCGCCGCGTGAAGGAATACGATGACTACCTTATAAGTACGAATTTCTCAATGACATTCAAGTCATCCGCTTTAAAATGAACAAAATAAATACCGGTCGGGACTTTCTGACCGACATCATTAGTACCGTCCCAGGATACAGAAGTAGGCAGTAGGGGGTAAGCAGTAGGCAGTTTAAAGGTTTTGATTGATCGACCAGCAACATCATAGATTTTCAACACTACAGCCTTTGCGCTTAGCTCTTTGCTAAAGTTGATTGTTATGATTTTCCTGGAGGGATTGGGATATATTTCTAATAATGGTTCAGTCCTGGACATCTGGTCGTTTTCTTCTATGCCGGGAAAAGTGTCTGGCGGATCAGTCGTGAATTTGATCGCGCGATTGTTTGCTAAAACTGCTGCGCCAGGACCGTACATATTATCAAAAGAGTATTCCAAACCGATATTATGTTCCTCGTTTTCGATGCCGACTGTTGCATAATTATGCCAGATGTCGTCATTGGTGATATCCTGGTATTGAAACGTAATTTCACCATCGCCTGATGATGTTGGATATACGGCCGGATCAAAAAGGATTATTTCAAATGTCTGAAGTTCTGATGGCGTTGGGTTGGTCGGATTATGAATGTGTTGTACGTGCGAGTATTCGATAACAAAACGGTCGTTTGAAGAATCAAACCAGTAACAAACACTGCCGCTTGAATCAGTCGCATTCGGGTCGAGATCATCCCAAAAAGGTGCAATAAGAAGCGGTGGACCTCCAGCCGAGGGGATGTGCCAGTTATACATATCTGCGACCCATGACGAGTCCATCGCTACATAGCCATTTGAACATATGGATATTCTGTTATATGTATCGC
The DNA here is from genome assembly GCA_964419565.1 of uncultured bacterium. Taxonomy (GTDB): domain Bacteria; phylum Hydrothermota; class Tepidihabitantia; order SM23-42; family SM23-42; genus JAUVZL01. Next base: position 63,339 of record CAYQPW010000004.1, on the reverse strand, counting down.
CATAAAATTTAAAAGCGAACGGCAAACTGATCGTCTTGGACTCATCTTTATCAAGATGGATAGTATCTCCAGGCCCTGCTAATTCAGGGTCTATTTCGAGCCAGGTATAAGTTGGTCGTTCTGCATATCCAACATCAGTATCATCATATGCAAAATAACCGTATTCATCAGGTCCTGAGGGCTCATTAGTATTGACGACACCGATTATCAAATCAAAACTAACCGTATCCTGGAAGTTATTATCGCCGGTTAGTACTGCTGTGAGATCTATGGGATGACCTGGAGCGATTGATGAAGCAGCGCTGATTGTGAAGTGATTAGTGTTGTTCGTTGACGAATCATCCATCTGGATATTGCCGAATGTTCCGATCGAATCGATGATAATGACACCTGGGTTTTCCGATCTCAAGATGCCAGATATATTGTTTGCCACAAGGCCACCGGCATTCAGCAATGAAATGATCATATCGCTTGTTTCACCGGGCTCGAGAAGACCGTTACCACCATCGAGTACTTGGTGCCATTGATAATAAAGGTCAGGCGCTTTAATATCGAGCCATAGACTTGAATTCCATGTACCCTGAGTGCTCGAGATTTCAAGGTTGAATTTTATCAGGTGGTTATTCTTAGCATTCGTTGATACATTAAAATCAAAGGGCGCAGCATTGGCGGTCGCTCCTGGTGGTATAGAGCCGTAAGCTTGTATAGAATCAGTTATATTGATAAAAGAGTCAAAGGTGGATAATAGTGCCGAGACACTCGTCGCCGTCGTTGTATTACCGAAGTTCCTGAGCGTGATACTCAAAGCTATCGGCTCGCCAGGATTGATGTCACCATTATTATTACCTCCGGAATCATCGATCGAGTGGTTATCATAGCCGACATAGACTGATACTGTATTTATCAAACAATAACCGAGATAGGGCTTGAAATTATGCCGGGTGACAGTGACAAAAAGTGTGTCGGCAGTTGATACCGTAAAGTTGAGTTCGGCATTACCCGATGGATCTGTAAAAACTACTTCTTTTACCTCATTGTCCTTATACAGGCTGACCAGAGCATTTTCCACTGGTTGGTTCGTTGAATTCCCGACATGAACAGTCATGTAATTTGAACCGATCGGTAATGTACTTGCATGGGTCACTATGAGCGTATCGGGGATATCAGTCCAGACATCAAGGGAAGGATCTCCCTGAAGATTATAGGTGTGGAAATAGAAGGAGCTTCCAGATGACCACGCAGTATCGCCCGGAAAATTCGAATAGACTTCCATTTTACCGCGATAAAGGGCAGGACCGAGATTGTAGATGTGTTCTTCTAATATACCCCAGTAAATACCGTAGTCAAGACAGTTATTCCATCGGCTCGAAGTTGTTGTTGCTGAAGCGCCGAAAAAAGCTACACCACCTTTCGGAGTTACTGGATTGCCTGCTCTTATCCAGGCTTCACCAAAACATGTCGCTTGTCCGAAATTGCCGTTCCAACATGTAAGGCTCGTTACAACCGGTAATTTCCAGCCATTTGATAGAGCGATAACATCGGTATTATGAAAGTTAGGGTACACCCATCCATCAGGATCCGCGATACCACCACGGTAATTAATAAAAAGAACGCCTTGATTAACAGAATTGGTGATTTCCGTGGCTCCGGAAACAGGTGGGAAATAGGCAGTATCAATGATCGCAAAGCCGTATTCATATAAGCGGTCCCTGACCCATCTCTTGGTTGCGATCGGTGTTGTCATGGTGTCTATAGGGTAATTTGCTGCAACCATTAACGCACGTGTGAACCATGAGGGATCTGTCATGTAAGGCGTCTGTTCATAACCGAGTATCTTAGCGATGATAGTATTCAATTCATTGCTATTATTGGCTGGTAAGCGACCGATGAGTAATTCGGCAAGAAAGTCATCACCATCAATCAAAGCGTAGGGGTAGTCAGTTCGGCTTACCGGTGTAGCCGTTGAGGCAGGAGGTAATTGAGGTGTGTCGCCTATTAAGAGAACGTACTCAGGCGTTGGCGACCATGTATGGTATGCGTTTGCTATATAATTTTTTATTTCTCCTGGACTGCTGCCAGTTTCCGAGAGGGTTTTGACCGAAACATGCCAACCTTTCTTCTCTTTCCATCGAGCCAGCGGAAGCACGTCGTTATAAAACGCATCCGGAGTGATGATCAAAAATCCTTGAGGTTCTGAATCCGCAAAATCGAATAAATTCAAGATAAGATGCTGATAGACTTTTTTCATTGATGGTGCAAGACCGATATCATATTCGCTGGATGAATAATTAATAGAAATATCAATGTATTTGTACGATCGTATAATATTTCCCTTTAAGAAATTTGGCCATATTATTATCGGGTAAACAGAGGTGTTTTTGATCAATATGCGTTCACCTATCTCGACTGGCGTTTGATTTTTGACTATGACATCTTTTCCATAGCCCGTAGAAAGAATTTCTGATAATTCATAAGTACATGTTGGTTTATCTTGAGAAATAACGAATCTTGTGATCGGTTGATTGAGTCTATGATTTAAGTTTGAAAACTCGACATGTATTCGTGTTGTAAATAAATCAGATTCCAGAATATCTACCTGGTTATTCTGACCTATCATACTTATCAACAATATCATTAAAATCACTGCGCTTCCTCCTCGACAATTATCAAAAGACCCAGATCACGATCAGCTACATATACCGTATCACCTCTTGCATAAACACCGTTTGCATATGACGTTTCCATTTCGCCGTAAAAAAGCGGGTCGCTCGGGGTTTCAATATCAATAACTTGCAGGCCGCCATCACCATCCGCGAGAAATGCCTTATCATGTTCAATAAAAATATCATTTGCATAATCTGGTGTATCATACTGCCCTGCAAGTGCCGGGTTTCCCGGATCAGAAATATCAATGACTATCAGACCTGACCGGCCGTCGGCAATATACGCATAGTCGTCTTTAACAAATACATTACGTGCATTTGATGGTGTGTCGATCCATCCGACGAGTGCTTCGCTATCTGGTCTGGCAAGATTGAAGATATGAAGACCCATTTGTTCACATGCCAGATAGACGATCGAATCTATGACATAAATACCTTTTATATCGCCGGGCGTGGAAAATCTTCTGACAAATGTAGGATACTGCGGAAAACTCACATCTTCTACCACAAACCAATAACCACCAGCCATATAGACGAATATCGTATCGTTCTGAGGAGCCACAACATTGTATCCATAGTACCAATTATCCTCGCCGACAAAAAAAGGATTTTCAGGATCTGCAATATTAATGATGCGGATTCCGCCTTGAGTATGGTTAACTGCTAAATATGCAAAAGTATCTCTGATCGCAACACCGACAATACTTTTCTCGCTGGTGTATTCACCAATGATACAGGGAGTTGCAGGATTGCTGACATCAACGATCTGGAGTCCACCTTGGTCATCAGCGACATAAACAAGGTTATTGACAATATCGAGGTCTTCAGCATAGCCGGGTAGATGGCAGGTACTTAGTATTTTAAATAGGTGAATATCTCCATCCGGCGTCGGACGGCCACACGTGATCATCAAAGATAACAGAATGATCATGTAAATGGGTTTTTTCATCTAGCCTCCTAATGATAAAAACTCAAGCCAGCACCGATTCTGTATTTATCGTAGTCCTTTATCCTGTCGATGTCAAGGGGCGATACCTCAGATGTCGCATTTCTCCATTGCCGACTGAGATATATGCGTAAATAAAAACCGGTAAAAACCTTTAGATCGACCCTTGACGAAATATTATGAGTATGATCCTGACGGCCGAAATGTAAGGAATCGGCGCTGAACTCGGACGTGAATCTTTTAAAAGCATAAGTGTATCCAATTTTAAGCCTTGTCGGCATGATCGTTTTAAATTCAATATTCAATTCACTGTCTAGGACATGCTGTTGATATGAACCATCTGGACCAGAGTCCAGACCGGTTGTAATATTCGATGAATCATTACTTAGAGATTTATATGCATAACCAAGCCAAACCGATATTCTTTCATTTATGCCGATATTAGAACCCAAACTCATATCATGAGAGGACGCATCGTAAAGGTCGAATTCACGGACATAATCATCCCAGGTTCGTTTATAGCGTAATTCAAGCCTGACCGATGGCTGAACATCAACGGATAGCTTTGCCGCCAGGCTTGGATAACTGACTTCGCAGCCGATATAATCAGTGCTCTTTCCTTGTGGATTCCGGTAATAGCGGATGAGATAATTCGGGATAGTCTGAACAGATAACTTGAGTGCATATTTACCGAACGACTGTCTGACACCAAATGCAATTCTTAAATAATCCTTTTCATTGTTCAACATATAATGACTGGGTTTTATATTGAGATCGAATGTCGTCGTTCTGTTAGCAAAGAATTTATTTCGCAAATAGTACTGCAAATTAGTGCTGACTATGAGATCATCATAAGTCTCGATTGGAAAACGGTATGAATCGACTGAATTGATGAAGTCGTCGATGTATTCATCTGAATAAGAGAATATATTATTATCATAAATAAAATCAGTTGTGAACTGATAAGAATAATCCCAGACAGCGATAAGTATGATGAGCAGGTTCATCAGTCCTCTATTTGAAATCTTAGTGCTGCTTCTTTTGCCATAGTGCCGGATAAACTGAACTTCACCACATGCCATCCAGCGTTTAAGTTGATGTAGAAAGAGCGCGCATTGGAAGGCACTACATCTTTTCGGTTATTATACTTTATAGTCTCGGATTTGTAGCATTTTAGATTGAATTTATCAGTCGTCCCCTTGTCATCGACGAGAATCGTATAGTTTTGTTCGCCAGTTTCCATTGAGGTATAACTCAATCGAGATGTTACTCTTAAATTTACAGGTCCACTGATGCCCAGGGTGACTTCCTGGCTGTTGTTGAATCCATAATATTTGACTATCTTTTCACCTTCGATCGCTTCCAAAATCGAGTTATAGTCGGTCGCGGGTATATCCTTCCATTTCTTTGGAGCCTCGTATTTGACCTTTACCAGGATCGTATCATTAGGTGAATACCAGTTCATTAACTTGTAGGTATTGATACCTTCGTCGACTTCAATAAAAAAGGAACGCCACTTGCTCAAAGCTCTGCCTGATTTATCCTTGGTCACAACAGATTTTTCTGATTCAAACGTTTTTATTTCCTCATCAAAATAATTATCCTGGAGAATGATCTTGTATATTTCACTGCCCTTGAGATCACTTGACCAGGGGATCCTTGTATAGACACGCAGGTAAGTTGGACCCTCAACCGTTAGTGTGATCGGTTCACCTTTAACTAGAAGATTATATTGTTCTGTTTTTTTGGTAACAATCTCTATATCCCACTTTTTATCGGGTGAGAAATCTTTGATTTGTGAAAACAGGCAAATCAACATAAACAGTTTGATCATTTCTTCTCCTTCTTAAAGTACTGCTCAATATCAAACCTAAGGACTGTAACGAGAACTATCACCAATATTATAAGCGATATGATAGCCAGGGTAAATGAATATTTATAGGTATAGTATAGGCGACCTTCACCGATACCTGGTAACGGTATAGGGGCATCGGGCAAACCGTATTTTGCTGCGAGCCGGGAGATATTATCTAAATTGATGACCCCTATACCGGCCCGTGAAAATTGCGCGATGATACCTTTGCCTTGTTTGACCTGACCACCTGGTATAAAACCATAACCAGGATCGATACTCATCCAGGATGTCGTATGTTCACCGACGTTAATCAAAAGTCTTATGCCTTCATGCGATTCAAAAAAAGCCATGCGTTTTTCGATTGCATCATCAAGGTTTTCGTTCAGGATTATGGTGATGTTGTTCCTTCTTATTGAAGCTTCGAGATATTCCCTGCCTTCCGGGCTTAAACCGCGACCCATATCGTCTTCGCCCCCGAGCGAAGCAGCTTTTGTGCGATGACTTAGTAATCCGCGATCGCACAGCAAGTTTTCCATGTCAAGATAAGTAAACTGTGGATAATTCGCACCCCACATAGATGATCCTGCAGCGGTAATGATCACAGGTTCAATATCTAACACTTCAAGAGCACTGAGCACTGCGATATTCAATGCCGGGAAAGAGCCGGTTAAGGAAACCGCAACCAGGTCGCCTCTTTTAACTGATGTTCGCTTTATTAATTTTATCACCAAGGCCGCAAGATTAGGGTTTGTCGAAGTGAGTTTTGCATTGAGATCACCTCTTTCTGTTGTTATCGGCGAATATTGAATACCGATGAGTCCAGTTTCATTCGGGTCATTTACTCGGTCGATCGGGATATTGAGAGTGTCGATAGCTCTTTTAATTTCATCAAAACATTGTTGGGTTAATTGAGCTGCTGCGATTTTTTCTTCATAAAATTCGGTTCTCACTTTATGCTTTGATCTGAATTCAAGGACCATCAATAAGATCGTTATCAAGGTTACTATAATGAGCATTAAAGTGGGTATTTTACCTTCACGTCGCTTCATGGTATGACGACTCCATTGTGGATGATAATAATGACCAGCCGTACCAGACTGGAGACAATGATCATCGCGGACAAGGTGGGTATTATGCCCTGCCGTGCGATCCAGTAAGCTATTAGACCGGGTATGACAAAGCCGACCGTTTCAATGTTCAAGCTTAGTGAATCGATGGCAAGTACCGGTGATATTTTTGTGAAGTAGGCTATTAGGTACCCGACAAGGATGGACACAATGAGTAATCTTCGACCGTATATAATTATATAAAACGAGATCACTTTGATAATAAAAAAAGTTATAATACCGGCGAGAATCGTGCTGAGGACCTGTATCGGGCTGTGAAGCACAAGGGCCATATAACCAGGTACTACAATACCGCCAGCGGCGAGACCTATCATTTCCGTCATTATAAGACTTAAAAACATACCGATCCCAACTGCTTCGATCAACATTCTTGACTCCCATGTTTTATAAATTCATCGAGCATCATTAGACCGAAACCAACCGTATTCCCGAGAGCAAAAAGCAGACTGTTGTCAGCAACGATACCTGCAACCTCGCTAACGACCTGCTCTGGATTTTTATTTCCTAGATCGATGATCTTTTCACTTTTGCCTTTGATTTTCTTTTGTAATTGTTTTTTCAGAACGCCAGTACCTTTACCGGTCAATATAATATGGTCAGCCTCCATATGTTTTTGAATAAGATCAGCGATCTGAAAAGAACGTTCGATCCGGTCATCTCGACAGTTGATCAAAAGATTGATTTGGGTGTATTTTTTTTCGGTAGCTGACCATATGAGAAGAGTTGATTCAGGATCGTTTGCAGCCATTGCATTGATCATGACCACCTTGTTCGGACCGAATTGAAGAATGTGTTTCTTTAAAGCGCCGGGGTCAGGTTTCATAGTTTGCATGCCGAATAAGGCGGTTTTTCTCTCGACCCCATAATGTTGGCAAACGGCCAGGGCAAGCGCGATATTTTGTTTATGTTCAATATAGGAGAATTTCTCCTGGTCTGTATTCGATATTTCCTTGTCTAGTACGGTTGATATCTGAATATCTTTTTTGTTTATCACATTGCGAAATTCATTGAATATTCGAGATTCAGATGTGATGACCATACAATGATCAGGGACTGCCCTGATAAATGATCGAGCGATGTCTTTTATCGTTGGACCCATTACATCGAGGTGATCGGGGCGTACATTTGTAATGACAACGATATTGGGTTCGACAATTTGAAGGGATTCGGTTCGCTGCAGGTCGGGTCGTAATGCCATACACTCAAGGACAATTGCGTCAGGTCCAAAGTTCTGTACTTTTTTGACGATCCTGACCTGCTCGCTGATATTTGCCATGCCCAGTCTACTCACATTACTTTCATCACCATTGACCATGATCAACCTTGGAGACGTACCTGTGGTTTTTGCAAAAACCTGTTTACCGCCAGCCCTTAGCCCGGCGGCAATAAGCCGTGTGACAGACGATTTGCCCCTGGTACCATTGACCCATATCCTTATGGGGATGGATCGCAACCGCTTTACATGGTTTATTTTCTCAAAACGGTATAATGCTATGAAAATTACCAGGATAATGACAACCGCGTATGTACCGAATGATACCACTGGTAATTATAGGGATATTTTTCATTTTGTCAATTAATCGTTACTAGTTAAAGGATCAGATGTACGATTTTTAATCAAACCGCCATAGATAAACATTTTCCGGGAATTGTTGTCATAATGTTATAATGAGGTACGATAAATTTACGCAAAAGGCTCAAGAAGCGCTCGGTATTGCTCAAGAAATAGTCGATGAGTACAATCAGCAGGAGCTCGATACCGAACACGTCTTTTTAGCCCTTCTAAAACAAAAAGATGGATTAGTCCCGAAAATAGTGCAACGTATCGGTGTGATCCCTGAAACGATTCGGCATAAACTTGAGAGCACACTTGATCTCCGACCCAAAGTATACGGCAGCACATCTGCTCAGCTTTATATCACACCGCGCACAAAGCAATTATTCATGACCGCACGTGCCGAAGCCGAGCGCATGAAGGATGAATATGTCGGCTGCGAGCATTTGTTTCTGGGGATCGTTGAAGAGCGTGAGGGTGAGGCAGGTAAGATCATAAGAGAATCAGGGATAACCAAAGAGAAAGTCTTTCAAGCACTGCAAATCATCAGAGGATCGCAGCGTGTTACTGACCAGGATGCTGAGAATAAGTACCTGGCTCTGGAAAGATTCGCCCGCGATGTTACACAGCTTGCCAAACAAGGGAAACTCGATCCGGTCATTGGCCGGGATGATGAAATCAAGCGTGTCGTACAGGTCTTATCGCGCCGGACAAAGAATAATCCAGTATTAATAGGCGATGCTGGAGTCGGGAAAACAGCGATTGTCGAAGGTCTTGCTCAACAGATAATTGATAAGAATGTTCCGGAAATACTAAAGGGGAAAAGGATACTTTCACTTGATATGGGTGCTCTCGTGGCTGGTTCAAAATACCGTGGAGAATTCGAGGATCGGCTCAAGGCTGTTATGGACGAAATAAAAAAGGGGAAGGGTGAGATCATTCTTTTTATTGACGAAATGCACACGATCGTCGGTGCTGGTGCGGCAGAGGGAGCTATCGATGCATCGAATATGTTAAAACCGGCTTTAGCAAGAGGGGAGCTGCAGTGTATTGGTGCAACAACTTTGAATGAATATCGTAAATACATTGAAAAAGATGCTGCATTAGAGAGACGTTTCGCACCGATTTTTGTAAGCGAACCCACGATCGATGATACGGTTAAGATCCTCAAGGGATTAAAAAAGCGCTATGAAGCTCATCACGGGATAATTATTGACGACAGTGCTATCGAGGCGGCCGCCAGATTATCCGATCGTTATATTACTGAGCGCTATTTACCGGACAAGGCGATTGACCTCATCGATGAAGCCTGTGCAAGAGCACGGATCGAGATATATTCAATGCCAGATGACCTCAAGGAAATGGAAAAAAAGATCGAGAAACTCAATAAGGAAGGCAAAGAGGCAGTGGATATCAGAAACTATGAACGGGCAGCAGAGCTGCGCGATGAAGTTGAAGATCTACAGAAAACGTTCAAAGAAAAAAAACAAGCATGGATGAAAAAACGCGGTATCGATGACCGGATAAGTGAGAACGATATCGCTCGCATCGTATCGACTTGGACCGGGATACCGGTTTCCAGTATGATCGAATCAGAGATGGATAAACTCCTTAAAATGGAAGACCGTATACACCAACGTCTGGTCGGTCAAAACGATGCTGTCGTAGCAGTAAGCGACGCGATAAGACGTTCAAGAGCCGGGCTCAAAGATCCGAATAGACCGATCGGCTCATTCATATTCTTAGGTCCGACCGGTGTCGGCAAGACCGAACTTGCCAAATCGCTGGCTGAATTTCTATTTGATACAGAGGAAGCAATGGTCCGTATCGATATGACCGAATACCAGGAAAAGCATACAGTATCGCGTCTTATCGGCGCGCCGCCTGGCTATGTAGGTTACGAAGAGGGTGGGCAATTAACCGAGGCAGTTCGCCGCAGACCGTATCGTGTTATACTCCTTGATGAGTTTGAAAAGGCACACCCTGATGTTTTTAATATCTTATTACAACTACTTGATGATGGAAGATTAACAGATGGACAGGGGCGCACTGTGGATTTCAAGAATACGATTGTGATAATGACGTCGAATCTCGGTAGCGAGGTCATAACGAAAAGTCTAAAAAATGGTGAGTTTGACTATGAGAAAAGCAAAAAGGCAGTAGATGAAATATTGCAGAGGAGTGTTAAACCTGAGTTCTTGAATCGTGTGGACGAAGTCATTGTTTTTAAGCCACTTGAATTTGAGGAGATAAAAATTATCGTGGAAAGGGAACTCAAAAAAGTTGAAAAGAATATCGGAGATTTCGGTTATAAGATTGTCTTTACTGATGAAGTTAAGGATTTCTTGAGTCACGAAGGTTTTGATCCTGTGTACGGTGCCAGACCATTACGACGGGCGATTCAAAGGTTCGTTGAAAATCCGCTTTCCAAATGCATCATCGCCGGCAACTTCAAAAAAGGCAGTACGATAAAGGTAGCCATGGAACATGGTAAAGTCGCCTTTAATAAATGATTTGGCGGTAAGGAATATTGTTGTATAAAAGTCGCATAAATATTAACGTAGAATAGCAAGTTTCAGAATATCTTTTTTCATCCCGGTCTCTAATACTATAAAATAAGTACCGTTTTGTACACAGGAACACCCCTTGTCCTGCAAATTCCAGTGAACGGTTTTTATACCGGCAAGCTGATGTGATGCCACTATTGTCTTGACAAGTCTGCCCGTACAATCGAAAACCCGCAGCATTACATGTGCGTTTTCGATAATGTTATAGGTAAGCACGATACAGTCGTCTGTCACCGGATTCTGGTCTGCTTCTAATATACAAATATCGGGTTGATCTGGCATATTCTGCTCTTCTTCAATGCCCTCAGATGATCCAAATATCTGGTATGAAGATTCATAAGGTTCACCGAGACTGGATGATGCCGCTACCCACACATCATAACCAAAAAGGCTGCTTTTGAAATATGATTCTTGGCCATCACCCCAACCAGGTGAATTGCTCGGCCACGAGCAGTTATTTCCCCAGCTTGGCGGCCAGACAAGACGGGCAATAAAAGCTATCCAGTATACCTGGTTCCCAAAGATAGTGATTTGAGGGATCGATGCTTCATAGCGATAATAACCGCCAAGATCTATTTCACTGAACACAATCCGTTCTGCATACATCGGTTCCTGTTTTGGCTGTTGATATCCTGTACTGTCTTCGTAGAACTCGATCTGAAAATCAACTATTTGATTCGTCGCCATGGACCAATACCCGCCCCACCACACAAGAGAATCGATATGAGCATCATAAGGGACTTCGAAGTTGTCAGCGATACGTGATTCAAAGGGGTACGCGCTATCGATCATCGATTGACAGAATGCATTCATGCCAGTAGCGCTCTGGTCAAAAAGCAAATCTCTGTTTAAAGGATCGGCATTACAATATTGTTTAAGGAGGGAAAACCAGAGTATGGTAAGACATATGATTATTTTATTTATTTTAATATTCAAATGATATTCCTATATCTTAATCTTATACAAAAGAAAGGAATTTGTCAATAGGTCCAAGCAAGTGCTTGATTTATCACTTTGCCCCGATATAATTATAGATGCCAGAGCTGCCTGAAATTGAAGTTCTGAGAGAGTATCTCAACCCACTGATCATGCATAAGACGATCCTTAATTTTATTATTCTAAAGCCATATATACTTAAAAATTATTTTCAGGGTGATTTAGCCGGACAGGCGATTAAACATATCCAAAGACAAGGCAAATATTTGGTTTTTGAATTAACTTCGTTGCGTCTGATATGTCATTTGATGTTACGCGGTTCATTGCGTTATCTATTACCCGGAGCAAAGATAAGGAACACAGCCGCAGCAGTCATAGAATTCACGGATCATTCAAAAATAGAATTCAGTGAATCAGGACATAAGAAGCGTATGTCGGTATATATAATCCCTGTCCACACCAACATAAGACAAATAGAAAGATTGGGCATAGACCCTTTTGCAGATGATTTTACCCTGGAAAAGCTTGCGCATGTCCTCAGTACAAGAGCACGTCAATTGAAACCGTTGCTGAAAGACCAAGCTATAATATCGGGATTGGGCAATACCTATGCTGATGAGATTCTGTGGCTAGCGTGTTTATCACCTTTTAAGATCAGCAGTAAACTCAGCGATGATGAGACAAAGCATTTGTACACGGCTATCAGAAATGTCCTTGAGGGAGCTATAGCGGTAATCCGGGAGAAGGGGATAACGGAAAAAAGGTCGTTTTTACAGATCCATAAGAGAGAAGGCAAACCTTGTCCACGGTGCAGGGAAAGGATTCGCCATGTCAGTTCCAGTAATTCAGACACTTTTTATTGTCCAAAATGCCAGACTGGCGGTCACATATTAAAAGACCGGCGTATGTCTAAATTTTATCGATAAACCATTGATTTAAGATGTTATTTAATAAACTGGTTGAATATCATAAGCAGCTTCGACAGACTGGCTCAAGGAACGAAAAGATCGAAATAATCGTGAAGTTTCTGAAATCGCTTTCTGAAAAAGAATCTGAAATAGGGGTCGACTTCATCTCTGGTAGAATACGTCAAGGAAAGCTCAATTTATCATGGAAAGCCCTTTCTGCTCTCATGAATACGCGCAAAATGTCGAGCATACTGGTCAGTCTATTAGATGTCGATCGATATCTGGATCTGGCAAAAAAGGCGCGGGGCAGCGCAAAGGTGAGAGCTTTGATACCGCTTTTTGAATCGCTATCGGTTCCGGAAAGACAATATCTGGCTGCACTTATTCTTAATGAACTGCATCAAGGAGCGGGTGAGGGATTAGTTAGACTTGCGATAGCGAGATATTTCGGGTTTGATGATTCTGAAATTGAGCAGGCATACTTGCAAAATCCAGATCTTGGATCTTTGTTTAGATACCTCATTGATCACGGCAGAGAAGGTATTAAGTCACTGGGAATCGTCATTTTTCGTCCGGTCAAGCCTATGCTTGCAGAAATAAGCAGTTCAATGACTGATCTTGGAAATAAGTATGACGAGCTTTCAGTAGAATACAAACTCGATGGCGTACGTGTTCAGGTGCACCGGGCAGAAGATAAGATAAAAGTCTTCTCAAGAAATTTGAAGGATATCACTGCACATTTTCCTGAAATCGTAGATATCGTAAAGGCTATTCCGGCGAAAAGATTTATTTTTGATGGCGAAGCCATAGGGGTCGATAAAAAAGGTCGTCCTGTGCCTTTTCAGGTACTGGGGAAGAGGACAATGCGAAAAAAGAACATCGCAGAAATGATGGAGGAAATCCCCGTCGTTCCAAAATTTTTTGATATTCTTTATTTTGACAACGAAGACCTTACTGCAAAAACCTATAGCGAACGACAAAAAATATTGAATGATATTATCACCAACAGAAACCATCTTGCTTCTCAGATCATACCGGTTAACAAACAGGATATGAATGAGTTCTTCAAAGACTCGGTAGAATCAGGTAACGAAGGTATTGTAGCAAAGCTTGTTGATTCGCCTTACCGACCCGGCAAAAGAGGAAAACACTGGTTCAAACTCAAACAGATCTATACCATAGACTGTGTTGTGTTGGCTGCCGAATGGGGGCATGGGCGCAGAAAAGGTTTGCTTTCAAATCTTCATCTCGGTATCCTTGATGAAACAAAAACAAAATACCTCATGGTAGGTAAAACGTTCAAAGGGTTAACCGACAAGATGCTGATCTGGTTTACCGAACGTCTGCCCGCATTAAAGGTACATGAAGACGCATGGACAGTACATGTCCGACCCGTTATTGTTGTTGAGATCGCATTCAATGAAGTGCAGAAAAGTCCAAAATATGATTCTGGTTTTGCACTGAGGTTTGCACGAGTAAAGCGCATAAGGGATGATAAAACAGCAAGGCAAATAAATACGCTCATAGATCTGGTGAATTTAAGGGGACAACATGATTGAAGTCGATGGCAACTATCTTGAGGGCGGCGGACAGATCATTCGGACTTCTATCGCCCTGTCTGTTATAACTGGCAAAGCAGTGCACATTTTTAATATCCGAAAAGGAAGAAAAAACCCCGGGTTAAGACCACAACATCTCGAGGCGATTACTGGTGTCGCTAAAACATGTGGTGCTTCAGTCGATGGTTTGAAGATTCAATCACAGAACTTAACTTTCTGTCCGGGGCAGGTACATGGCGGTTCTTATACGATCGACACACATACTGCTGGTTCTGTGACTCTTGTGATGCAGACGCTCTTACCGATCGCGGCTTTTAGTAATTCACCATTTCACTGGATAGTAAAAGGCGGTACTGCGGTTCCCTTTAGCCCTTCGATAATATATTTTCGCGATGTTTTTTGCTCTTACCTAAGACTGATGGGTATTCAGATCTCACTGCACATCAACAAACACGGTTTTTATCCTGCCGGAGGTGGAGAAATCGCAGTCAGTGTAATACCCAGTCAGATAAAGAATATCGAGATGATAAAAAGGGGCAGATTAGACAACATTGAAGTTATCTCATGCGCATCGTTTCATCTTAAAGAGAAGCGCGTGGCCGAACGAATGACCGATGGTTTCCGTGAAATGATTCCAGAAGCTAATTTCAATACCTCTTATGTTAATTCACGTTCACCTGGTTGTTCAGTAACTGCCCTGGCTATTTATGATGACGGTTGTCGCATTGGGGGTTGTGCGCTTGGTGAAATAAGAAAAAAGGCTGAGTATGTAGGTCATGATGCTGCTCAGCACTTAAAAGATGGTCAGGATTCAGGAGCAGCGATCGATTGTTGGATGGTAGATCAAATAATCCCGTATATGGCATTAGCAGTTATCAAAACTGGTTTGCCTTCAAGAATAAGAATCCCATCAATGACCAGACACGCTGAAACCAATATCTGGGCCGTTAAAAGATTCTTGCCGGTGGATTTTAAGATTCAAAATAAGATTATGGAATGCTTTAAACAAGGTAGCGAGAATTAAGGCACGCGGTATGCTGGGTATGTTATGGAGTGAGGAGATGGAATAGGCGTGTGGCGTGAGGTTATGAAGTTGAGCTGTGATTTGACATGGAGTGATAATGAAAAAGGCAGTGTTCTTGACAATCTGCATGCATGCTGTAAAATGAAAACGAAAAAAGAGGTCTTTATGAAATATCGAAAATACAAAGATAAGACAATAAACACATGCTTTAAGATCATCAGGTCGGCATTTGGAGAGATCGGCGTTGTATTGGACGAAAGTGTAACTGGAATTAAGGTCGTTCGCATAGTATTGCCGAAATCATCGAAAACAACGGATATGATAATAAGGTCTTTTTTTCCCTATTCAGTAAAGGGTAATTCACCATACATAGCTAGTTTGTGCAAAGACATCGATGCTTTTCTAGGAGGGAAACCAATCAGTTTTGCATTGAATATCATTGATCTATCAAAGCTCAATGATTTTCAAAAGAAAGTGATATTACTCGAAAGTAAAATACCGCGCGGTCAAATCAGCACCTATGGCCGGTTAGCTTCTAAATTAGGTTATCCTCGAGCCGCACGTGCAGTCGGGCAAGCCCTGGCAAAGAATCCTTTTCCCATAATCATTCCCTGCCATCGTACGATAAGGTCTGATAATTCGCTTGGCGGCTATGCCGGGGGTATTAGTATGAAAAGAAAACTCCTGGAATTTGAAGGGATCAGGTTTGATCAAGGAGGTAGAGTAGTAATTGAAAGGATATGGTAGCAGCAGAAGCTAATTATTCGTCGATATAAAATTCCCAACAGCAATAGTATTCTTCAGGATGCGGGTCAGGGGGACAAGCGATACAGCGGGTTTTTATCCGTGGATCTATTGTTTTTGCAAAAAATTCATATTCAATGATACCTACTGGTTTGCACGGGAAGTCTGGTAATCCTTTTCGTTTTCGGGCATCCTGCACGCGGCAGTTATTCATACGAAATACGCATTTTTTATCTGTTGCCTCAGTTATCTCCTGGATATTAATGAATGCATACAGGCGGAATTTCAGAGCTTGTATCAAAGCCTGGATGCCTCCACCGGGTTTTATGTCGAGCCGTTTCATTATTCTCCTAGCTTCAATCTGCGTGAATTGCTTCCACGCATTACCGTCGAGTTTGATCGCTGTTTCCATGCCATATTTTTTTTCTACTTCCTGAAACCATAAACCGTCATGAGCAAGCCAGTTTTTTGCTGAATCTTGTAGTAGCTTAAGTAATTGTTCTTTACTTAGATCTTTTGGTTCAAGCATTAGACCTCCTAATAGACCCTCACCCCAGTCCTCTTTCTGGAAAGGGAGAGGGAAATGGAAAGACACGCTCCCTGGAAGGCTAAGGGGGATATGTATAAGCGTTTCTCAAGGGATTTCATAATAATCACAATTATTATGACGAGTTATTTTGATTCTTTTGTTCTTCATTAAGCTAGCTATGTGCTTTATTATTTCATGTCTGCTTAATCCTGTTATGCTTTTGATGTCCTGCATTGTTACAGGGCGCCTTTTAATAAGATTGATTATTTGTGATTGTGTTTCGCGAAAAGATACTGGTGCTGATTCTTTATTAAAATCAGCAATGATCTCACATTTTCGGCCAAAAATAATCTGTATAGGTTTGAGTTCTTCGATCGATAATGGCAATGCAGTCTTTTCGCTTGGTGGCCTAACTACGGTGTTTAGATGGATCTTGTCTGGTCTGATCCTGTCAACGACCCGACGCAGTTCCTCGATAGCCTGCGCTTGATCATTGATACCTTTGACTAACATGATCTCTAACCATATATTACCGGCGTATTTTTTTCTGAAGTCGATCAACCCCTGGATAATCAATTCTATTGAGATATCAGGGTGCCCGCGATTGATGTTCTTGAAAATAGTCTGACTCGATGCACATAGCGTAGGCAGCACGACGTCAGCCAACATGAGATCGTCCCGGACTTCGGGTAGATATAACAGCGAGCTGTTGGTAAGTACAGCTACCGGTATGTCGGTGAGATTTTTTGTTTCGCTGATAAGCACACCAAGACTCGAGTGGAGGGTGGGCTCGCCCGATCCAGAAAATGTAATATAATCGATCTGCTGCTCACGACCGATAATGTTTCTGAGTTCTTCTATGATACCTGAGATGGGAGTATATTCTTTACGTTCAATCGTAATGTTGGTGGTTTGACCAAGCTGACAATAAATACAGTTGAAGCTGCAGTTTTTAAATGGAATAATATCAACACCCAAGGAGTATCCCAGACGTCGAGAAGGCACAGGTCCATAAATATATTTATTTTTCATAGTCCCTGTTGATCAATACCATGCTGCCACATTTAATGCCAATATCTCTGGCAATGACAGGGCATTTGACTTTCAAAAGGAAAAAAAGCGGTCTGTCCTGGTCAGAGAGAGTTTCATAATTACCTTGTCCTTTGCTTATTATCATATCAGCACTGTTGAATATTTCCAGGAAATCATCGGAACAGAGTTTCAATATCGTACCTGGGGCATCGCATCCAGAGGTAATTATCTTTGCGATCTTATCGATGCCGGCATTTTTTGCATCTTCAAACACAGCATCATTTATAATAGGTTTACTGCGCACTGCATACATTACGGGTATGTTGAGTTGTTCAATGAGCAGACGATCGAAAACTGTCTCTCCTGCATTATCTGCTATATAGAGTATAGCAGATGCTTTCTTTAATGATTCCTTAAATTTATCGTAGTGACAAACATCAAAGTCTTTGTCAAATAGACTTTCCAGATCGTGCATAATATCGAAATCAGGATTGGCTCCAAGATCAATAGCATTACCAAGACAAGCATACCTTAGCGCCGTATAAAGAGGGTCACTGGTTTGCATTATCTCTTTTTTAAAATCACTATATCGTGACATAAGTTGAGCCGTACAGTATTCCTTAATCTCTTTAAAAGGATCAGTGATATCCGCAGTGCTGTAGATGGCTTTGTAGACCAACATACCGATCTCAGGAGGCGTTGTGTTCATCGATATATCAGGGAGAAGCCTTGCGATCTGGTCGAATATTTCCTTGATCTTGTTTTCATCGATCTTTGCGATTTTTGCTGCGGCAAGGGCTTGTTTAAAAAAACAGGGGATACACTCTATGTACGTTTTCGTTTTATCTTATTCCTTTCATTAAGAAAAACAATTATCGGTTTAAGATTCTCTGCTCGTTCACGGTTTGTGATCTGGTAGGTTAACAAACAGAGTTTATCACCGACTTTACCTTTTTTAGAAGCAGGTCCGTATAAAACAAACCTTCCTGATCCGGATTTTTCTTTGATCACATAGGTTTCAAAACGTTCGCCATTGTTATAATTCAGTACATGAACTTTTTCTCCCGGCAGAATATTAGCCGCTTTCATGATCTTCCCATCAATGCCCATACTGCCCCTGTAGAATAAGTGAGTGTGCGTGACCCTTGCCTCGGTGATCTTTGATTTCAAAATTTCAACAAAAATCGATGTTCGTTTTTTATTCAAACCATCACGTATGACTGCGCGGTGGCTTGCAAATGCGATATCGGGTAATTTATTGATCGGAAAGAATTTCGCCCCAATGGCATCGTCGCCAGGTTTTGGTTTACCGCTCAAAAAACTTATATCGTAGCCAATGAGGATTACACTGCCATATAATTTTGTATTTTCGATATATACTCCAATGAGATCATGGATCGTACCTTTTAAGTTGGTTTCTTCCTTTAATTCTCGGATTACTGCACATTCCGGAGTTTCGTTCTGCTCGATAAATCCCGTAGGCAATGCCCATTTGCCGCGGCTTGGTGCAATACCTCTTTTTACCAGCAGTATTCTGTCGTCTTCACTGTGAACAAATGCAGCGACGCTGGGCAGAGGGTTAAAATAGAACACCCAGTTACATTTTTTGCAGGTAAGCCGTAAATTGTTGTCCGCTATTGACTTTGACAGGACGTGACCGCATATCGGGCACAGTTTATAGGTTTTCATCGATTTCCTTTTTTTCTCTTATTCAATTCTCTGATGACTTTATCGACTGCAACATTATTCTGGTGCGCGAGTTCTTCTATAGTGCCCCAGAAAGCTTCACCGCAAACCAGACAGGGAAGACCGAGTTCGATGAAAATTTTTGAAAGCGCTGGATCGTCGTTCAGTAATTCCTCGATTTTTGTGTCTTTTGTTATTTCCATCTTTTATTATATCTATAATATTCAAAAAATCAAGCTTGTGCTATTTCACTAAGAAATGCTTGACACCGTATTCCAATCGTGTATAATGTGTTACTAATTTTTTATTAGTAACACGCTAAAAGGAGGTATTGGTGAACAAATATTTAGCAGGTTTGTTTCTCGGAGTTGTTCTGTTTACAAATTTTCTTTACGGTCAAAAGATTGACGAGGATTCAATACCTACTTATTATTTGGATGAGATCGTGGTAACTGCAACCCGTTATAAGATGATGCTCAAAGATATATCGGCAACAATGAGCGTCGTCACGGAATCTGATCTGGCCGGCATGAATCTCCACCGCAGTACGGATATCCTGGGATATCTGCCCGGTATTTTTATCAATAAAACCGGTGACTTTGGAAGGGCCGACGTCGATATCAGAGGTATTGGCGACCGCGGTAGAGCTGTGATGGTCTTGATCGATGGGAGGCCTGTTAAAATGGGTCTTTACGGATGTACGATCACTCATGCGTTGCCAATGGATAATGTGAAACGTATTGAAGTGATTCGTGGTCCGGCCTCTGTTCTTTACGGATCAGACGCTCTTGGGGGCGTTATTAATATCATAACGAAAAAGCCTATTTCTCCTTTTGAGGGAGATTTCGATATTTCGATCGCCAGCCACAATACGCAGCAGTACCGATTAAGGACCGGCGGAAATATCAAACCGTGGAATTTTTATGCAACCGCTGACTACCGGTTGAGTGATGGTCATGTCGACAACTCAGCATACAAAGGCAACAACTGGACCGGTCGTCTTGGGCTTGACATTAACAACTCTATTGCCGCGGTGTTTAGCACCAATTATTTCAGCGGTCGGAAAGAGGAACCACTGCGCAGCACTGACCCTGACACCATGCTTTCGGATGTTTGGAATGATTATGAACGCGCAGCATTCGATCTCACTATTACTGCCCATAAATCCATGTGGCAAATGATGACCAAGGTTTATCGTAATCAGGGTGAGCACGAATTCTCTGATGGTTGGCATTCAAAAGACTATAACAATGGACTTATGAGCCAGGGAACAATTGAACTCGGGGTAGGTAATAAGTTGACAATCGGTGCTGATCTTAGACAGCAGGGTGGTGAAAGGATCGGAATCGACTCAGTGCCCTGGGTGAAAATTGAATACGGCATTTTTTTTCATGATGAACAGATACTATTCGACAAAGCGGTCTTGTCTCTTGGTGCACGCTTAAATAATGATGATGTAGCCGGTAACACTGCTTCACCGCAAATAGGTTTAGTCGTGCAACCCTTCGAGGCTACTATTATTCGTGCCAGTATTAATAAGGGATTTCGTTCGCCGCAGATAAATGAGCTGTATCTTTTCCCAGCTTCCAACACTGATTTGAAAGCCGAAGTGGTCTGGAATTATGAGGTCGGCGTCAATCAGATGATCATCCATGGTCTGAATTTAGAGGTCACCGGCTTTGTAATGAAGGGCTCTAATATGATCCAGACCGTTATCAATGATAATCCACCGCCATTATATATATTCGATAATTCCGGCACTTTCGAATTCCACGGGGTCGAGCTCGGTATGATTTGCAGTTATCATAATATCTTGCATGCGCGCGTCAACCACTCATTCCTTGATCCTGCAGAGCATACGACTGGAAGACCCAGACATAAAACCGATTCATACCTAAGACTGGTCTATAGTTTGATCGATCTGGGATTCAACGCTCAATACGTTACTAAATATTTCGCCGCCGACAGTTCACAGGATTCCATAGATGATTATCTGGTTATCGGTTCTAAGATTACGTGGAAATCACCGTTTGGATTACAGCCTTTTGTCGCAGTCGATAATATCCTCGATTCCGAATACGATATCTATGTTAACCTGCCAGGTAGCTCAGCTGGATTGTACAAAATGGCGCGGCGCACCTATACTGCAGGGTTCAGTTATTTTTTCTAGGAAAACACCGTGAAAGTCAGTCTAACGAACAGGATGTCTCTATTGGCTGTTCTTTTTTTGTTCTCGATCCAATGTGCCCATATCAGTTCTAAGAAGACAAAGATTGCCGCGACAACAATGATCCTGGGGTCGATCGTTCATCAAATCGCAGGCGATAAAGCTGAGCTCATAACGATCGTTCCTGCGGGGATGTGTCCGGGGCACTTTGATATGACATCAGAAAATATAATGAGCTTGAATAAGGCGTCTGTATTACTATGTCACGGCTGGGAAACATGGACAGAAAAATTACTCGATGCGGTAGATAATGAGCCGCTCCTGCGCAAAATAGGTTCAGGGGATAATATGATGATCCCTGATAACCACCTCGTTGCTGCTGCGAATATCACATCATTACTGTGCTCTCTGGACAACGTCAATCGTGACTTTTATATTGATAACCATCGCCGGTATGTTGATACGATCGATTCTCTGGTCATGGAGATAACGATGAAATCAGCCAAGATCAAAGGAAGAAAAGTCATGTGTTCGGCATTGCAGGAAGAATTCATAAAATGGTTGGGTCTGGATATTGTAATGGTATACCCAAGGGCTGAAGAATTGACTCCCAGGATACTCGCTGACGCGATCAGCCGGGCAAAGCATGAGAATATCGAGCTTGTCATCGATAATTTGCAAAGCGGTGCAGATGCGGGCCTTGTTATTGCCGAAGAAACAAAGACCGAACATATTGTTCTGACGAATTTTCCACTCGGGGATTCCTATCCGGAAACATTAATGCAGAATTTCTTAACGGTTGTGCAGGCACTACAGTGACCCTGGATATTGAAATTTCTAATGCCACAGTTTCGTACCGCGAACACATTGCACTTAAGAATATTTCACTTCGCATCGAAGCCGGGAGTTTTACCGCTGCCGTTGGACCCAATGGGGCTGGCAAGACGACTCTGCTTACGCTTGTCAATGGATTAGGCAAGCTGCAAAGCGGTACGGTCAGGATATTCGGGGCCCTTGTCACTAAACACAATCGGAACAAGTTCCGCCGAGATATCGGTTATGTGCCCCAGCAGATGAATATCGATGCACGGATGCCCATATCTGTATATGATATCGTCATGCTCGGACGTTATAGTAAGATAGGCTTATTTCGCTATCCTGGGAAAAAAGACTACACGGTGGTCAACAATATATGCCAGCTCATTGGTATTGATAGATTCATTAAAAAACCCGTGGGACATCTTTCAGGTGGTGAGATGCAGAAAGTGTCAATCGCACGAGCTTTAGCTCAAGAGCCGAGGATTTTGCTGCTTGATGAACCGACCGCCAATCTTGATCCTTGTGCGCAGCACGAGATCATTGGGTTGATCGAACGCATATATAATGATCATAAATTAACGATAATTTTCGTTACTCATCTGCTCACTCATTTGCCGAGTCTTTGTACAGATGCATTGCTATTAAAGAACGGTCACATAATTGCCTCTGGTAGTATTCACGAAGTCTTTACTAAGGATCTTCTGTCTGAGGTTTACGATTTTGATATTGATCCTCCGGACGTAAACAGAGCCGGGCCGAATGTTTGAAATACTCCAATACCACTTCTTGCAGCGTGCTCTGGTAGCCTCCGTACTCGGTGGTACGGTCTGCGGTATCGTTGGCGTATGGGTAGTTATGATGCGTATACCTTTTGTCGGCGTCGCAATGTCTCATGCTGCGTTCGCCGGTGCGATTTTCGGTTTATTACTGCATATCAATCCGCTTCTTATGGCTTTTATTTTTTGTTTTGCATCGACGGCTTTGATAGGACCGGTTGCAGATCGCGGGGATATCGATCCGAATATTTCTATTGGGATCATTTTTTCCATCGTACTTGGCATCGCTTTTCTGGGTATGGGTATGATAAAAGGACCGAAAACTGAAGCGCTTAATTTTATCTGGGGTAATATACTGATTATATCTACCAGTGATCTGTATTACCTTTTCCTGATAAGCACAGTCGTTATCGCTTTTCTTATTCTTTTGTACAAAGAGATCCAGGCGATCCTCTTTAATCGGGAACTCGCACGCGCAATAGGTCTTCCCGAGACCGTGCTCTTTTACTGCCTGCTGTTTCTTTGTGGCGCGACCGTGACCGTGAATCTCAATATCATCGGAGGTCTATTGATCTTCAGTCTCATTGTCAATCCTCCCTCAGCTGCTTACCAGCTTACCTATAAGCTCAAGACCATGTATATTCTCTCTGTTTGTTTTGGCATCGGTTCATGTCTGCTGGGTCTTTTTTTCTCCTATCTTTTTAATGTGCCCTCTGGTGCTGTTATAATAATCGTATCGAGTTTGATTTTCGGTATTAGTTTGATTATCTCTCCAAAAAGGAAAGTGAAGAAATATGAAGTTTCAAAGACCTAAAGTCCTTACATATCAAGAAACGATCCGGTTCCATGGCCACGATGGTCCCTTTTTAGCCCTGGGATACAAGCTTGGTAAATATCTTAACAGCCAGTACAAGCCTCATGGGATCATGGGTATATTTATCACAGTGAAGACGAGATCAGAGAAACCTTTTACATGTCTTATTGATGGTTTACAATGTTCAACCTTTGCTACATCGGGTAAAGGGAATATTAGAATTGAAGCATGGAAACATCGCAGGATAGCAGTCGTTCTTAAAAGAGGCGAACAGGAATTCACCTATCAAATCACAGAAAAAGCTTTTTCTCTGTGCTGGGGTCAAAAGGATCTTAAACTCGCAGCGCGGAAAATATTCAAAACATCAAATAAGGAGCTATGGGTTTTAAAAAAATAGTCTGCTACTTCACTATTGAAATTCTCTGAAAATTCGCTTTAATTTCAAATGAAAAGACGTAACAAAGTACTTGTAACACGACGATTACCCGACCCGGGTATGGACCTGCTGGCAAGACATTTTTGCCTTACTACAGGCCCAGCAGATAGCCCTATGTCCAACAAGGACATAATTCGTGAAATAAGGGACTGTGAAGGCTTGCTGTGTCTACTAACGGATAATATCGACGCGGAAATTGTCCGCGCTGGTAAAAAGCTAAAGGTTATCGCTAATTACGCCGTGGGCTATAATAATATCGATGTCACAGAAGCGACAAAATTTAAAATACCAGTTACCAATACACCCGGTGTATTAACCGAAACGACCGCTGATCTAACATTTGCTCTCTTACTTTCAATCGCTCGCCGGATCGTGGAAGCAGATAAATTCTCGCGTCAAGGCAAATTTATCGGATGGTCACCGATGTTATTATTAGGGCACGATGTTCATGAAAAGAACCTTGGTATAATAGGTCTTGGACGGATCGGACGAGCAGTCGCACGTCGGGCAAAGGGTTTTGGCATGAGGGTATTTTACTACGACCTGTCTCGTATATCAGATGATGAAGAGAAAACTCTAGGAGTTGAATACCACACGCTTGATGACCTGTTGAAAAAATCAGATTTCATATGTATTCATGTATCTCTCAATGAACAGACTCGTCATATGATTGCGAAAGAGAAGCTCGCTTTAATGAAACCGTCGGCATACCTTATAAACGTCGCCAGAGGTCCAATTATCGACGAACAAGCCCTTGCTCAAGCACTGTATGAAAAGAGGATAGCAGGATGCGCGCTCGATGTATATGAGCATGAACCAGCGATAAATAAAAAGCTCCTTAGTATGGACAATACAGTTCTTGTGCCACATATCGGATCAGCATCGATTGAAACCAGAACAAATATGGCGATCATCGCTGTAAAGAACATTATCAGCATACTCGTCGATCAAACTAAAGCGCCAAATACAGTCAATCCGGAAGTATATGAATGAAAGTCCTTATCGCTCCCAATGCATTCAAGGAGTCCTTAAACTCAATTGACGTTGCACACTATATTTCAAAGGGTTTAAGGAAAGCTTCAAGAAAAATAGAGGTTATCGAATTACCATTAGCCGATGGCGGTACAGGAACGTCTCGGATACTGACGCAGGCGCTTGATGGCAAGTTCGTGAATTGTCGGGTCAGCGGTCCAATGAATAAAAAAATCACTGTAACCTACGGTATCGTTCCAAAGCAGCACGTTGCGGTAATTGAACTTGCAGAGGCAGCCGGTTTATCATTGATAAAAAAGCAAGAACGCGATCCTTTAAGGACAACGACTATGGGTGTTGGGGAGATGATCCTTGATGCGCTCGATAAACAGTATCGAAAGATAATTTTGTGCATTGGCGACAGCTCGACGATCGATTGTGGAGTCGGTGCTCTGTCAGTACTCGGCATTAGATTCTTAGATCAAAAAGGAGCGTCGATCGACCTTGACTGTCGAGGTCTATTGAATTTAAGAAAAATCGACACATCGCGTGTGAAAAAACATATTAAAGCAACAAAGATAACGATAGCATCTGATGTACGGAATATCCTCACCGGGAAAAGGGGCGCATTGGTTTATGCACGGCAAAAAGGGGCAGATCTGAAAACCATACCATTAATCGACAGATCCTTGAAGGCATTCAAAAGGATCGTTCTCAAGCAGTATCAGCTAGATCTAGATAAAATACCTGGTTCTGGAGCGGCCGGTGGTATTGGCGGAGCTTTTGTCGCTATTTTGGGGTCACAGATAATATCCGGTTTTGGTTTGATAAAGGAGCTGACCTGTTTCGAAGACGCAGTTCGAGCATGTGATCTTGTGATAACCGGAGAAGGTCGCGTCGATAAAGAGAGTTTTTCCGGGAAAACTCTCGAACGGGTTTTGACATTAACCAATAGATATAAAAAACCGGTGATACTGGTTTGTGGACATATTGCGCCTGGTATCAGAAAACTTGAAAAGTACGAAATCCGCGCAGAATATACGCTGGCAAGATCAACCAGATCACTGGAAAAAACGATTGAGGATGCGCCCAAGCTTCTTGAAGAGCTAGCTAAAAAAATAGGGAAGACTCTTTTAACCTAGCTTTTAATACAGGCGATAAGTCATTCTTTCTGACAGATCGATCACCGCGTAGTGCTTGGGAAAAGGACCTGGATTGATCACGATAGTTGAGCCGATTTCATCAACCCCGCGTGCTTCATGGATGTGTCCGCAAATAACGACATCAGGTTGAAATTTATCGATAAATTCTCTTATCGCTTGGCTACCGACATGGCTTCTCAAGAGCGTCCTATCTAGTTTTGTATTCGCAGGCGGTGCATGGGAAACAAAGACATTGTAGTGCACATCATTTTTTTTATTGAAACTCTGCAGTATCGATCCTATTTCGGATTCACTGCGTTCTTGCGGGGTATGAAAGGGTGTTTTACCAGACCCTCCCAGTCCATAAAATGCGACATTATCAATGATTTTTGTTATACCATGCAGGTTCACGCCGATCTCTACAAACGTATCATTTACATCTGGATGATCACAGTTACCCGGAATCGCCAGGATATTGCTGTTGTACAGCTGGATATTCTGCAGTATTAATCCGGCTTCTTGAGCATGACCGAAATTTGTGAGGTCGCCAGCTATTACGATAAGATCGACGCTGGACATTATTTTTCTTACTTCGGTATTATAATTCTGGCGACCGTGGATATCGCTTATCGCTAATATACGCATTTTAAGAAGGTTCTTATCAGGCTATGTTTTTATCAGTAATTCATTGAGTAATCTTAAATAATCGAGTAATAGCCTTGTGATTAAAAAATTATTGCGAACATGTATTTTCCCTTTTTTACCGACCTTCTCAGCGAGTTTTGGATTTTTTAGCAGTTCGATAATAATGAGAGCGAATTCATTGATCGCCTTTGGTGGAGCTAAAAAACCGGTCTCACCGTTCTTGATTTGAAGTGGTATACCGCCTATTTCAGAGGCCACGACCGCTTTTTCTTTCCATAAGCCCTCAGTAACAGTTAACCCGAAACCCTCTCTTAAAGATTTTTGTATAATGACTGCGGCTTTTCGTTGAAGTGCATTGACGAGGATATTATTAAGGGATGTAAGCAGTATGATATCGCCATTTTTCGTGTGGTTTGCAGCTTTTTTCCTAACGTGCTCATAAGTTAGACTG
Organism: uncultured bacterium; assembly: GCA_964419565.1. GTDB lineage: Bacteria > Hydrothermota > Tepidihabitantia > SM23-42 > SM23-42 > JAUVZL01. The sequence goes on along the minus strand of CAYQPW010000004.1, from coordinate 35,986 downwards.
CTCTCTGGATCATCAGTGGCAGCACTGCCACAGAGTACGAGTCGGCAATCGATCTTTTCCTTGACTGCATTGTAGATATCGATAACTCCTTCAGGGTCTTTCCACTTATCAAACCGTGAAATCTGACAAAGAAATGGTTTATCTGTCGGGACTTTGAATTTTCTCAACGTCTTCTCGATTACTTTTTCCGAGATGTCGATATTTTTTGGTGACAACGGATCGATCGCCGGATGTATTATTCTCTGTTCAACCGGGAGTTCTTTTCTTCTGTATTGCTCGTGCGATACGATCACCATATCATATCTTAGTACATGATTTTTCAGGAAATTCCACAGTTCCATTTCAGGGTGTGAAAGGTCGACATGAACACGCCATATCCATGGTTGCTTTTTCTTGTAAAATCTAATCAAAGGAAGAGGTTGCGGGTCATGCACAATAACACAGTCATGATCGATATGATTATATTTAGAAAAGTCTTCATTGGCTTCGGTATAAAGTTTTTTCTTCATATCGGTCAGATGAATCGTATCACCTTGTAATGCATTATGGAATTTCTTGGTAATGTTGAAGAAATCAGGTGATCCGCGTAATTGTCGCCAGCCTGTCTCTGTTCCTGCGTCATTCATTAATGGCACAAGAGCGCTCAACATCTCAGCAACACCACCTCCATAATAAGTTGAATTGATATGGACAATAGATTTGCCACAAAGCTGTCGTGCGGATTTGAATATTTCGAACATTATATCTTCATCGACAATATCTGAATAGTCATCGATCCGATGTGCCATAAGAAAACCTCCTAGCTATAGTGTGTTAATGCCTTGCTAAGATTATATCTATAAAATGTTGTATTGCAAGGATTTTTGGAATTCAATTTCTTATCATGGCTTTCAGTAATTTCCTTACCGCCTTTGGATCATCAATCCTGTAACGTGCTTCTGAAACACCGTGGCCAACTTTAATTGAAAATGCATTTCTGGGCAGCATGACAAAAATATCTTCATCTGTCCAGTCATCGCCCACAGCTAATATAAAATCCCATTTTTTTCTTTTTAGCCATTTGAGCACAGCGCGGCCCTTATTTATGCGGGTATTTTTTATTTCTACCACTTTGCTTCCTTCAAGAACCCCTATGTTTAAATTGCTGGTAAGGTGCCTTAATGTTTCCTTAAGTTCACCTGATCGGAGCTTTGCTAATTTAGGGTCAGCTTTTCGATAGTGCCAAACAAGTGAGTAGTCTTTCTCTTCAATGAATGAACCAGGAGTCCTATCCACAAAAACTTCCAGCATCGGTTTTATTCGCTTCTTCCATGCTTTTTTCAATGATTCGATAAGTCGCCATTTTTTATTTACGGTTTTTATCCAGACTCCATGTTCGGCGATCAGGTTGATACCCGGAATAGTGAACCATTCATCGAGCGTCCGACGTCGACGCCCGCTGACAATTACCAGGTTATTTTTTGGATCTCGGCTCAGATCACTGAGAATCGTTTTGATCTCATCGTTAGGGCGAGCATCTTCAGGATTTTCTTTAAATGAAATCAGCGTACCATCGTAGTCGAGCAGGATCAGTCTATGCTCGCTTCTCGAATACTCTTTGATAAGTTTACTGGTTATTAGAGGATTTAACTTGCTCATGTGCGAAACATTCTGCATTTTTTTAATATGTAGTAGTCGTTCCATAAAATCATGAGCCCATCGTTCAATGCTGTATCTTTTAAGACGTTCTTGCATAATTCTATTGCGGCGTATCTGCTCTTGAACTGGTAAGTCAAGAGATTGTTTGATCGCTTCGGCTATTTGTTCTTTGTTGTTTGGGTTAACAATGATCGCCTCACCCAGTTCCTGGGCAGCACCTGCCATTTCACTGAGGATCAAGACTCCGGTGGCATTTATTTTGCTGGCGATATACTCCTTGGCGATAAGATTCATACCATCTCTTAGTGGTGTAATTAACGCAATGTCACCGATACAATACAGGGGGACCAGCTTATCAAAAGGCATGAATCGATACAAATACCATATAGGTACCCAGCCGATGTCTCCGTATTTACCATTTATTCTGCTGATGAGTTCATCAACATGTTTTTTTAAAATAGCATACTGGTCTACTCCGGTGCGCGAAGGAACAGCGACGAGGATGAGCGTCACTTTTTTCCTGTACTCGGGGTATTTACTCAAAAAAAGATCAAAGGCCTCCAATCTTTCGGGGATGCCTTTTGTATAATCGAGACGGTCAACACTAATGATTATCTTACGATCACCCAGTCGTTTCTTAAGCTTGAGCGCTTCTTTGTTTACGTTGTTATTTATGCTGGCAGAATGGAATCGATCGTAATCAATACCCATGGGAAAGGCATCTACCATAACCCTATGCTGGATAGTGTTGATGTGACCTAATTTGTATTCATATCCGAGAAGTCTGCGTACGCTTTCTGTAAAGTGATGCACATAATCATGGGTGTGGAAACCGATAAGATCGGCACCCATGAAACCTTCTACTATTTCTGTCCGGCAAGGAAGGAGTCGGAATATCTCGGAGCTGGGAAATGGAATGTGCAGAAAAAACCCAATGGCAGTTTTGGGATTTTTCTGACGTAACAATTTTGGCAGCAGCATGAGTTGATAATCGTGCACCCATATTTTGTCCCCTGATTCAACAAGACTGCTGACTATTTCACTAAATTGCTCATTGACGCGTTGGTATGCTTTCCAGAATTTATTGGCGTAGAGTGTATTTCCAGTAAAATAGTGGAATAACGGCCAGATGACTTTGTTGCAGAATCCATGGTAGTAGTTCTCAATATCATAGTTCGATAAGAATACTGGATAACAGCCTTTGGCAACAAGTTTCTTTTTAACTAGAGCTATTTCTCTTTTGTCTTTGCCCGCGACATACCCTGGCCAGCCGATCCATAGACTCTTATAAGACTTGTGGAATGTGTCGAGACCAGTGGCTAGACCACCAACACTTGATTGTAATCTTAGCACAGTTCCTCTTTTAGCTACAGTAATTGGCAGTCGGTTTGATACAATTATGAGTTTAGCCATGACAAAATACCTTAACTATAGTACCCGACTAAGGCCTCGAGTCAAGGATATTATGGTTCGATCAATACAACACTCAAGGGTGTCTTTCACATCTCGGGTGAAAAAATCCTCGTTATTATTGAAATCATCCTAATACCGGGACTATTTATTATTGATGATCCCATCGACGATTTTATTTAGTGCTTTGGCTGCATCAGATTCAGGATAATGCAGGATGAATGGTTTACCATCGTCACCCAGCTCTACTATCTTTGGATCTATCGGGATCCGTCCGAGGAACGGTACGCCCAATTCTTTTGCGACACGTTCGCCGCCACCTTCTTTGAATAAACTGATCGGTTTACCGCAATGTGGACAATTCAGTACACTCATATTTTCAACGATGCCGTATATTTTCAGATTAAGTCGACGCGCAAAATTGACCGCTTTTCCCGAATCCAGTAAAGAAACTTCCTGGGGCGTCGTTACGATTATTGCGCCAGTGGCCGGTATCAACTGCGCTACTGATAATGGTTCGTCACCGGTGCCGGGCGGCGAATCAATGACCAGCCAATCGAGATTGCCCCAGATTACATCACCTAGAAACTGCTGAATTATCTTCATTTTTAGAGGGCCACGCCATATCACTGGGGTTGTGGTATCCTGCAAAAGAAAAGACATGGATATGAGGGAAAGATTCTTACTGACCGTAACCGGAAGGATTCGGTTATCATCAGTCGATTCCAGTCGTTTTTTATCGACGCCCAACATCATTGCTAGATTCGGACCATGGATGTCGATATCTAATAAGCCGACTTTGAGTTGTCTTTCGCTCAATGCCAGACCGATATTCACTGCTATCGTGCTTTTACCAACTCCGCCCTTTCCAGAGAAAACGAGTATTCTATTCTTTATCTTATTTAGAGTTTCCTGAACTTTCGTATCTTCTTCGTTTATCTTTTTTTCTTCTTTCATTTTACCCCTTTCTTTTAAAAAAAGATATTTTTTATTTTATACTCTCTAGGATCTTGTCGAGAAATGCATTTTCCGCAAGAGCTCCTTCGAATTGGACCGTTTCATTGATAACAATTTTTGGCACCGCGAAAACACCATATTTCTGAGCCAACTCAGGGAACTCCTGGGCGTTTACCATATCAGCTTTGATATTATCGTTTTCAACAGCCATGCTGTGTGCCATTGAAGCGGCGGGTGCACAGTAGGGACAGGATAACGTGACGAATACCTGGATGTGTACAGGTTTTGATATTGATCTTAATTTCTCAATTGTTTGTGAAGACAGTTCTGAGCCTGATTTTGATACGATCTGTATTGCGTTCAAGAGCGTGGCAAATTCGTGACCTGCAGGTATGCCGTACATCCTCACCCCGAAGTCCTTATTAGATTGGACGAGCGTAACAGGGACTCTATCGATCCCGTAAGCCTTGATTTTATCGTCATCTTTGGCGATATCGTGTATTTCTATACTGATCTTATCAGACAACTCCGAAATTTCTTTCATGAGTGTTTCGTTATCTTTGCAAGTCGGACATTCGCGACCTGGGACAGCTATCGTATCGTCGCGTGTAAATACTATTAAATTAACAGGGTCTTTCAGACCTTCAAATATGCTTTTTACTTCTTCTTTTATCTTGTCATCTAAAATAGCCATTATTTCTCCTTTTTATTTTGGCTGCGGAATTTGTTTAAATATACGAACTCATCGATCGATAATCTTGCCGGTCTTTCTTTTTCCGCTTCGACCTGCTTGTCAGAAAGGTCTGGGTTCATACTATTTGATCTCTTACCAACGATGACCAGAGTAATAATTTCCATATCTAGAGGGATATCAAGTATCTCCTTTGTTTTCTTTGGACTAAAACCAGCAACAGGGTGAGCAATTAAGCCCAGCTCTGTCGCACGTAATATCAAGGCGCCGGTAGCCATCCCAGTATCAAAACAGTAGTATTTTCTGTCTTTGATCACACAATCGAGTTCAGGTTTTGAAAAAACGGCGATGATCATTGAAGCTGCGCGTGCCCATTCATTGCCAGGAGAAAGTGCAGAGTGCATCTTTTCAAGCATACTTGGTTCATATACGAAAACATAACGCCATGGCTGATTATTAAAACAAGAACAGAACAGCTGTGCACTAGAGGCCAGATCATAGATCATGTCCTGACTGATCTCTACATGTTCAAGCGAGCGATACGCCCTTCTTTCCCTTATTGCGTCAAAAACATTCATTGTTGCTCCATAATTCTATTCCCAAATTATCAAACCTTTATTCGACATATGGTAAAACTGATCTTCGAGAATACGCTGATGTCGATATTCTTCTTCGGCGAGATTATTGAAGATCACTTTGCCTTCAGGTTCTTCGATTATACCGGCAATTTCTCTGTACTTGAGCTGAGCATCTTTTTCTGCAGCTATCGCGATATTTAAGACATCAACGATTTCATCCTTATTGGGTTCGACTTCGCCTTCGATTTCAGATTTAGCATCAGGAATCAGTTCTGGTGCACCTGCTTTTTTAATAGCATTACCCTGATTTCTCGTATCGATAATTCCTTTAACAAGATCATAATGTCGGCCTTCGAAATCAGCCAGCTCTTTGAAGAGTTTCTTACCGGCCTGGCTTTGGGCTTTGTCAGAGGCATCTGTATAAAATGCTTGTGCTTTTGCCTCTGCATTCATTGCTTCTCTTAAAAGATCATCTATTTTACTCATTACCTTTTCTCCCTATTCTTTTCCAAAAATGTAATTATTTCTTCGATATCTGGCAGCACTGAGATATCATATATTTTGCTAAATATGACCTGTTGTTTTTCATCGACGATGATATTGGCTCGCTCTGAGAACCCGTCTTTTTCTCGAAATATCCCTAGTTTCTTCGCGACCTCACCGTGAGGCCAGAAATCAGCGAGCAGAAGGGTACTCTTAATACCTAATTCCTTTTCTGCCCAGGCCCGTTTTGATGGAACAGTATCGATACTGAGTCCGAAAGCAACGGTATTTAAATTATCGAACCGTTTTTTATTAGCTTCCAGTGATTTCATTTGTTGCGCGCAAATATTAGTCCAGGCGAGCGGATGGAACGATAGGAGTACTTTTTTCCCGCGGAAATCCGTGATATTAGTTTTTTCCTTTCTATGATCCAGTAACGTAAAGGCGGGTAATCGATCACCGACTTTTATGATATTATTGTTCATTATTAACCTCCTAACTGATACACTAGCTTGCCAAAACATCGAGACGACATTAGTTGTCGCCAAGAACGTCTTCGTCATAAATGGTTTCAAGACGAACCTTATGCTTGGCTTCCTCCTGGGCGAGGGCAAGAAGTGTTTCGTGGATGTTCGTTCCTTGTGACAATCTTGCCAAATCGCTGTATAGCTTGAATGAAGCTTTTTCTCTTTTCATGGCGACAATCAAGGCCTGCTGATAATCCATGTCAGGGTTAGGGGAGAGGTCAACGAGATAGTCACTGATTTTGAGATCCGGTATATTTTTCTCAGAAGATTTCAAAGCCTTGCCATTTTTTGCTTTTACCAATATGTCCATGTGTTTATGCTCTTCTTTGGCAAAATCCGTGAAGATGTTCTTTATCCATATATCTTTGATCTTCTGAGCCCAGTTCATATAAAACTTTTCAGCCTCCTGTTCTTTGACGATCGCAAAATCAAGAACATCATCAGAAGATTCAAAACCGGCCAGGAGAACCATCGGCTTACCGCAGCAAACAAGCTCGCCAATACCCTGATCAATTACTTTAACATATTTCCCACATTTTTCGCATCTCAGGTGATCACCCATTATTTTCCCCCTTTTATCACGTCCTTTATTCTTATTATACTCCACATCGCCGCATAATCAATACGGTTTATAATCCTATCGATGCAGTAAATTATACCCATTTAAAATTTCGACAGGAACAAAAGATCACAGTTTACCTACATTTTTATAGGCTTTTAATATCTCGAGTATGTTATAAAAGGTACGGACTCTTTTCGTATCCTGATCGGTTACCTTGCTGATTTGTATTTCTATTCGATGAATTTTGCAAACCGTTCTCGTTTTGCTTTACAGACCGGGCAGATCTCAGGAGGTTCATTACGGGCGCATAAATAACCGCAGACCTTGCATCTCCAAACAGGATACTCCAACGAAGAATCACGCAAAGATGCCGATTTTTCCTTGACTCTTTCTCGTTGTTCTTTTGACGGTCTTCGCTCCGGGATCAAACCAATAGACTTTTTCCCGTCTATTACTGCTTGTGAAACGTACAGCCCGCAATAGCATGCACCATGCTCAGTAAGGTCAGCATCCCGGTAATCACACGGGCATACAATATCCCGATCGTTTTTTTCTACTCCGTCTGCAAGTCGGCATGGACATGCCCGATATCCGTATCTTTTTTCATTGGTTAGAAGACCCTCTATAAGTTCCTTTGTGAACTCGACATCAGGATTCAGCCGATAGCCTGCTGCCTCTGTTTCTTTTTTTAATCTATCGTACTTGCTTTCTATATTCTTTTGATAGCGTAGAGCATCATTCATTGTTTATCAGCTCCTTTATTCTTTGTACGTCATACCCGACTATTTTTTCTTTATCATTGACAACAATCGTTGGAAATGACCCTTTTGGATTCCATTTCTCCATTTCCTTTCTTGTACTCTCTTTATCATCTCCGTTCAACAGATCCACAAAAACATAGTCGTAAGCTACCCCTAGTTCACCAAGCAGTCTCTTTGTCTTCTTGCACCAAGCACATGTACTCAACGCATAGAGTATTATTCTTCCTTTATTTTTCCCATCGACATGGGTGAATTCCATTTTTTACTCCTTTATCTTGTCGGTGTGTCGCATCTATGATTCGGTTTTTGGGTTCACGAACTTTTCCGGGTTTTCATCGAAAGCTCTTTTACAACCAGGAGCGCAGAAAAAATAAGTCTTACCCTTGTATTCACTTTTATATTTAGCGGTTTTCTCATCGACTTCCATTTTGCAGATAGGATCGATAGCCATTATTGATTACCTCCTTTTAATCTTACCGGTGGTGAATATTTCTTTAACATTAAAGAAAGGGTTACCACCGTTACGGAACTGAATGCCATTGCTAATCCAGCAAATTCCGGGCGAAAAGCTATGCCAAAAAATGGGTATAATAACCCGGCCGCCACTGGAATTAGTATTGTATTGTAAGCAAATGCCCAGAATATGTTCTGTTTTATTCTTTTCATTACTTTTTTACTCAATTGTATCGCGGCAACTGCGTCTAGAAGATCATCGCTTATAAGTATTATGTCGCCGCTTTCCACCGCGATATCTGTGCCACTGCCTATAGCGATGCCTATATCTGATTGAGCAAGTGCTGGAGCATCGTTGATTCCGTCACCGACGAAAGCAACAATTTCAGATTCCTTTTGTAGTTTTTTAACCTCATTGGTTTTATCTTCGGGAAGAACTTCGGCAATGATATTATCTATCCCGATCTCTTTTCCCATGGCGTTTGCTGTTTGCTTATTATCACCTGTGACCATGACTAGTTTAAGGTGCAGCTTTTTTAGCTCTTCAATAGCATGTTTAGTTGTGGGTTTTAAGGTATCAGCGATCCCGATTAAGCCGATTATTTCCTTGTTGCTGGCGACGAGACTAACGCTCTTACCCACGGCGCTCAGATCTTCAACATTCTTTTCTAGCCCTGGAGGTAAAGAAATTTTTCTTTCAGTAAACAAAGACTTTTTACCGATAAGTATTTCTTCATCTCCTATACGGGCGCACACGCCTTTGCCCTCGATAGTATCGAAATCTTTTACGTCTATCAGCTTGATTTTATGATCCTCGGCTTTATTAAATACTGCGACAGCAAAAGGGTGTTGTGAATTTTTCTCAACGCTTGCTGCCAGTTTTAAAAGATATCTATCATCAGATCTCAAACTCACCAGATCAGTAACCTCAGGTTTGCCCTTGGTTAGAGTACCGGTTTTATCAAAAACCACTGCCGTCAGTCTTTCGGCACGTTCAAGTGACGCACCATTTTTAATGAGAATACCGAGTTCTGCGCCACGCCCAAGGCCAACTGTTACCGCTGTCGGTGTGGCAAGACCAAGGGCGCATGGACAGGCGATTACAAGAACTGAGATCAATCTAGTCAGAGAAAAGAGCAGTGTGTTATCTAATACGAAATACCAGATAACAAACGAAACCACAGCTATCACCAGTACCGTTGGGATGAAGTAGGTCACTACCCTATCGGCGATTCTCTGAACTGGGGGTTTGGATCTCTGTGCCTGCTCGACCAGTCTGATGATCTGCGCCAAAACAGTATCTTTGCCTATCTTGAGTGCTTTGATTCTGAGCAGGCTGTTTTTGTTTATCGTCCCACCGATCGTTTTATCACCGGCTTTCTTTATCGCTGGGATTGGCTCTCCCGTGATCATCGCTTCATCAACATAACTTTTACCATCGACCACTTGACCGTCAACGGGTATTTTCTCACCTGGCTTCACAATAATGATGTCATTGATCATTACTTGTTCGATCAGCACGTGCATTTCTTTCCCATCACGGATCACAGTAGCTGTTTTTGCCTGCAGCCCTATCAATTTTTTTATCGCATCAGATGTTTTTCCTTTTGCTTTTGCCTCTAGATATCGACCAAAAGTCAGAAAAGAAGCGAGCATTATCGATGTTTCGTAGAACAGGAACTCTCTCGATAACAATATTTCAAAAGTGCCCATAATACTCGATAAGAAGGCAACTCCGATACCCATTGCGTACATTACGTCCATGCTGAGATTCTTATTCTTCAAAGAGCGATAAGCAGCCTTGAAAATAGGTAAGGAAACATAGATAAAAACCGGTGTGGTCAAGATCAACATCACATAGGGTGTGAACGACGGCAGGGATAGTGGTAGGTACATAAGTATCATCAGCGGTATACCGACAGCAAAACCGGTGATAAATCTGTTGCGCCTTGCCTTCAGTTCTTTTATCCTTGTTTTCTTTTCCTTATCTGTAGTCTGATCCCCATCGATGCCGATGTACTCATAGCCCGCATCTTCAATAGCTTTTTTCATATCCGAAACAGCAGTCAGTTCCGGGTCATATGTAATGTAAGCCTTTTCAGCACCAAGGTTAACGCTTACATCAAGTGTGCCATTTATTTTTTTCAGTGAATTTTCGATCGTGCGTACACAAGTTGCACACATCATACCCATGATCTTGATTTCGACATCTTTTTTATTGTTTTTTTTCATCACTCAACGATCATACCAGATCATAAAATGATTACTGCATCGACGAACAGCTCATACTTTTCATCCTCATTGAGATCGTGAATTAATACCTTCTCGACCGTATTGACACCTTTAATCTCGATTATTCTTGATTCATAAAGTATTTTAACATCAGTTTTATTGAGCATGATTTTTAAATCCGACTTTACAGATAAGGTTCTTAGATGGGTTACAAGAACGACGCGCGGCGTGTATTTCGATATTTCTATAGCCGCTTGTGCAGTTTTTTCGCCATTGTCTACAATGATCGTTCTTTTGTCGTTAAATGACGAGTATTCATCGATTTTATGGAATACTCCTTTATTTAGAAAATCATATTCACCGGCGATATTTCTTATTGCTTGATCGTTCTTCTGAGTTGCTGCAACTTCATTTTTTTTCATACTTTTATAATTTTTAATAGCTTCTTTAAGAGCATCTGCGGCAAGATTCGAACAGTGCATTTTAACCGGCGGCAATCCGTCCAGTTCACTGGCGACGTCATTTCTCGTAATGGTCAGCGCTTGTTCTAATGTTTTTCCCATGGCTAATTCGGTTATCATGCTCGCTGTTGCGATCGCAGAACCGCATCCGAATGTCTTGAATTTCATATCTATGATCTTATTATCTTTGACCCTTATATAAATCTCCATAAGATCACCGCAGACCGGATTACCGACACGACCTACTGCAACGTCCTCGCCCTCTAATACACCGACATTCCTCGGTTTACGGAAATGATCCAGGACTTTTTCAGAATATTGCGTTGACTTCATCTGACTACTCCTCTTTGTATAACGGCGATAACTTACGCAAGTTGTTAACAACACCGGGTAAAACATCCAACAAAGTATCGATATCTTTTTCAGTGGTAAATCGACCATAGGTTATTTCCAAAGAACCATGCGCTTCTTCGTGTAACAGACCAGTAGCTATTAGAGTATGTGAAGGTTCGAGTGTTTTTGAGGAACATGCTGATCCTGTGGATACATCAATCCCTTTGTCTTTCAAGGAAAGAAGCAGAGATTCACCCTCAATACCACTGAATCGAAAATGTGCATTGTTCGGCAGTCGCCTGGATGGATGACCATTCAGATACGACTTGGGGATATTGTCCAGAGTCTCTTTTATTAACCTGTCCCGATATTTCAAGAATCTCTCTGTTTCTTCGGTCATTTCCACTTTTGTTATTTCTGCCGCTTTTGCCATACCTATAATACCAGGCAGATTTTCAGTGCCCGAACGCAGGCCGTTTTCCTGACCTCCGCCAATAATGATCGGGTTGATCCGGGTATCATTTTTGAGATATAAGATACCAACGCCGCTTGGACCGTATATATCGTTTGAGGAAAGAGTCAGCATATCAATCGGGTTCTGACCGACATCGAGTTTCAGCAAACCTTGAGCTGCTACAGCATCAGAATGCAAAACAATGTTTTTTTCGCGGCACAGATCTATAATATCGGCCATTCGCTGGATTGTCCCGATTTCATTATTAGCCCAGCCTATGGAAATGAGTATTGTATTTTTTGTGATCCGGTCGATTATTTTTTGTAGAGTCACTTCACCATATTGATTAACCGGAACCTTGGATACGATAAATCCATTCTTTTCCAGAAATTTTGAGATATTGTGGATACTGATGTGCTCAATCTCCGATATAATGATATGATTACCTTTCTTGCGGTTGCGCATTGCGTATCCGATTATCGCAAGGTTATTCGCTTCGGTCGCACCGGATGTAAAAATAATTTCCTTGGCCTGCGCGTTAATAAAATCGGCGATAATACCTCTTGCATTTTCCAATGCTTCAGTAGCATGATCACCGATAGCGTGTAGGGAAGAGGGGTTTCCGAACCTTTCGTAGTAATAAGGTTGCATAGCCTGAATTACACGTGGATCAACGGGCTTTGCCGATTGGTAGTCGAGGTATATGCTCATATTATGATCACTCGATTAAAACCACATAGTAGCATCAGACTCGAGGGTAAGATCGTTCAGGGTCCCGGCACCTACTATTTTAACACCGGATATCAAATCGACTTTATCCCAGCCGAACATCTGCTTTGATGCCTCACATACGTATATCTCAATGCCCATATCAAGGGTTTTCTTTATCATCTCCGCGATACTGGGGAATGTTCCCAACTTTATCTTATCGGCTTCACCTTGGATGAGTATTTTTAATGCTTGTCCGAGAAAATATACCCGGGGTGTGATATCCATTGCTTTTGCAGTCTGCGCAAGCACCAGGGGCGAATATTGTCTCTCGGGGATATCACTTGTTTGTACATAGAGAATGGATTTCGTCTTATTCATGATTGTCTCCTACTTGACCTTTTTAATGAAAAACCTGATGATATCACCGTCCTTTTCGAATTTTACTATCTCGTGTCCAGTTCTTTTGGCAAAACGTTTGATATCCTCTTCAGCCGCCGGGTCGTCCGTAATAACGAGCAAAACTTCTCCAATTTTAAGATTATCTATCTGTTCACGCGTTTGGAACAAAGGCTGTGGGCAGTAAAGACCAAGACAGTCGAGGGTTTTGTCAGGTCGTTCTATATTTGTCATTATCAACTCCTAGTTAATCACTGTTTCTAAAATAGAGGTGAGAAATTTTGATCTGCCCAGTAGTCCTCCTTGAGCAGATCGAGCTGTTTTGTAATAGCCTCCAGGTGTCCTTGTTCCCATTTCCATAATTTATTGAATAACTCCTTGGCTATTGGATCGTCTGTTTCATCAACCATTTTTTTGTAGAAATCGATAGAATTGGACTCAAGCAAAGCGCCGATGCTCAGCGCAGACATCTCGAAGTGCGTTTCTTTCACCCGACCTTTAAGCTCTTTGCTGAAAATCGGGCTTTCTCCTTTGAATATCGTTTTTGCCTCACCGATACTTATTGCCGGTGCCCATTTGTTTGATTTCATAACTGATTGATAATGTTTCTGTAGTTCCTTGAAGTGTTTAATCTCATCGTTTGCCAGCAGGGTAAAAACAGCCTTGCCTTTCTCGTCACTGGTTCTTTGTGCCGCCAGCTGATAAAACTGTATCCCATTTAATTCAGTTTGCAGCCCTGTCTTTATGGCTTCTATCATTTTATCTTTATCCATGTTCCGTTCTCCTTTCCTCTCATAATATTATGACAAGAATTTACAGAGAAGATTTAGTTCTATTTATCATCCTTCATATAAACTTATGGTAAAATTGAACGTCTATCCAGAATCATTACTGAATGTCTGCCTCTAATATGAAGGAAAACGAATAGCTATACTAAAACTTGCCATCCATTCTGAATTCTGCCATATTAAACCAAAAGCCAGTTTTCGTGATATTATCATATTCAGCCTGGAGTAGGTCGTAATGGTACTCTTCTTCCTTAATTATTTTTTCGAATATCTCTTTTACTCTTACATTTTCCGTCTTGAGCGACCAGTCTCTATACTTGTCAATCGATCCTCTTTCCAGTTCCATGCCGATCCTCAACGCTTCTTGATCGCTGGCTCTATCTTGGTGAGCCTGCTGTTCAATGCGCGCCTTTAGTTGTTCAAGGACGGTGTCTTTATCCGTTTCTTCCTGGTCGATATATTCTTTCCATTTATCATCACCCAGTACGCTGGTAAATATTTCTCCAAAGGTATTTATGTGCCCGGCTTCGTCCTGGGCAAGTTTTTCAAAGACCTCTTTACCGTGCTTACTTTTCGTAAGTTCTGCGGCATGTTCATAAAAGCTTCGTCCATTTATTTCCATCTTTGTTGCATACTTTATTACATCAACGATTTCACTGCCTAAATCATCCATTATCTTCCTCCTACTAATAGTTAGTTTTCTAATCCATCACTCAGTTGTCGGTGGTGTGAAAACACGTTGTCCGAATTCCTTATCAAGCATGAAGAGTGCACCATGTGCATCGCCGACGAGTTTGATTTTTTGAACCATCCCATCAGCTGAGGCTTCTTCTTCGACCTGTTCCGCAACAAACCACTGGAGAAAATTACAGGTAGCATGATCCTTCTCTGAAGTCGCAAGATCCACGAGACCATTGATCATACCCGTTACCTTTTTTTCGTGTTGCAGCGTGGACTCAAAGACGGCAAGAGGGGATTCCCATTGTTTTGGTGGAGCTTCAATAGCCGATAGAGTAACTCGTCCTCCTCGTTCGAATATGTAAGTGTAGAACTTCATGGCGTGGACCATCTCTTCTTGTGCCTGAACCTGCATCCAGTTGGCAAAACCTTTGAGATTAACAGATTCGAAGTAAGATGACATTGCAAGATAGAGATAGGCGGAATACATTTCTGCATTGACCTGTTGATTGAGTGCGTTCTGAATATTCTCTTTTAACATCGTCTCTTTTCCTTATTGATTCTTCCACAGGCCATGAATATTACAATAAGCGCGAGCAATAGCGTTATCCGCTGATATTTTAAACAGCGCTTCTGGTTCATTACCCGGTGCGAGGAATTTACGGTACGATTCTTCCTCGGCGATCAGCTGTATCCACTCGATATAATGTTTTGCTTCCATCGGATGCGGTGTGCTACCTATCTTTACCAGAATACCTTCGGGGGTTTTTTCTATCACCGGAACATGTTTTTCTACAGCAGCATCTTCGCTATTTTCAACGATAAGCTTCATGGGCTGATCACAGCAGACGAGCTGCCCAGCACCTGAATGAAGGATTTCGACGATATTACCACATATTTCACATTTAAATATTTGTTGTTTTCTGGTCATTTTTTCTCCTGGTTTTTACTTATATTTGTTCTCATTCCCGAAAGGGCTAAAAAATGTCGACGCTCTTCTTCCATAATTTTGTCTATTGAACCCCGTTGGTTTTTCGGAACGAGATTCTTTATTTCATGGTAGTAGAGAATGGATGCAACCTCATTGTCCATTGCGACGTTGATCGCGGTCATTAGATCGGTTATCTTTTTTTGCTGTTCATCAAAGGCCTTTGCGTCAAAAATAATCTTGTCAGCATACGCACGGAGATATTCGAAATATTCGCCGGGATATGATTCAAAAGGTTCATATTTTTCGATGCCTTCGACCATGCCTTCATAGATCCTTTTGTGTTTTATTTCTTCATCAGCAAGATATGAAAATAACTCTTGCACTTTCGGGTCATTGAATTTTTCTGCCATCTTGCGGTAAAATTTCTCACCGTTCTCTTCGATCTTGATTGCAAACTGAAAAACTTCACTCGGTTCAAATACACTCATTCTTTACCCCCTTACATTATATTAACTGATTTGTGTTTAGTTAGAATTTCGGTCGCCAGTCGCTTTAAAGCCTTGAAATCATCAACTCTTGGATTACCTCTTATTATCACTGGCGGGATAATCTCTACTTTGAGGTTACCTATCAGACTTTGTATCGTTTCCGGCATTTTGCCGCCCCATCCGTATGAACCTATGATCGATACGAACCTTGTCTTTGGACGTAATACATTGGCAAGGTAGGTGGCATAGACCACTGCTGGATGGGGACCGGTAAGCACGGTCGGTGAAGCGACGACTATTGTCGCTGCATCGACAAGAGACATGGCGAGTTCACCGATATCGGTCTTTGTGAGATTGAATGGTTTTACTTTGATCTTGTCCTGAACAAGACATTCAATAAGATATTTGACCATTTTTTCAACACTGCCATGCATTGAAACGTAAGGGATCAAAACCTCGTTCTTTACGTCGTCTGATATCCAATCTTCATAGGCATCCATTATGAATGAAGGTTTATTATGAACTGGTCCGTGGCTCGGTGCGATGATAGCTATATCGTAATTTCTAAGCCTTGCCATGTGTTTTCTAATAATATTGCGAAAGGGCATCATAATTTCAGCATAATACCGTTTAGCTGCCGGATACACGTGCATCTCATCGGTTGCGTATAATTCGCTGCTGGCAAGGTGTGAGCCGAATAGATCGCATGGAAAGAGGATCTTATCTTCTCTCAGATATGTTAGCATTGTTTCAGGCCAGTGAACCCAAGGGGCAACAATAAACTCGAGGGTTTTATCGCCCAATGATAACGTATCGCCATCTTTGACTTCATAGAACTTTTCTTCTGGTATGTGCAGGTGTGATATGCAAAATTCTTTACACTTCGGATTGGTCACGAGCATCGCTTCAGGGAATCTTTTCAGGACCGCAGGGATAGATCCAGAGTGATCCTGTTCCGTATGATTGACGATCACGTTATCGATCTTTCTTATGCCGAGCGAGGCCAGGTTTTCCAGAAGGACATCCAGTTTTGTTGGATCGACGGTGTCAACAAGAGTGGTCTTGGCATTTGTTCTGATCAGATATGAATTATAAGTGGTCCCGTCTGGTAAAGGGATCAGTTCATCAAAAAGCCGTCGATCCCAATCGATTGCCCCTACAGAATACACGCCATTCTTGATTTCACGAGACGGCATTTTTCTTAGGTCCTTTCAAATTGGTCTTTGCTTGCGCCGCACAGCGGACAAACCCAATCATCTGGCAATTTTTCAAAAGGCGTCCCCGGTTCAATCCCGTTTTCAGGATCTCCATTTTCCGGGTCATAGACATAGCCACATATAGTGCAGGTATATTTCGCCATTTTTTCTCCTTTCATTGACTAACATTTATTTATTTAAGACCGAAAATATAGACATTTTTACCAGTTTTCTCCTAATAGCTCAAAATGGGCTTTAGGGTGCGCACATGCCGGGCACTTATCAGGTGGTTCTTTACCTTCGTGAATATAACCGCAATTCCTGCAGCGCCACTTTGTCACAGTCTCTCTTTTGAAGACTTTGTTTGTTTCAATATTCTCGGCTAGTCTCAGATACCGTTTTTCATGTTGTTTTTCAGCTACGGCTACGTGTCTAAACACTTTGGCGATTTCCTTAAAGCCCTCTTGATCCGCGATCTTGGCAAATTCCGGATACATCTTTGTATGTTCATAGTTTTCACCGGCAGCTGCTGCCTTTAAGTTATCAACTGTCGAGCCAATTACTCCGGCCGGAAAAGAAGCACTAACCTCGACTTCACCACCTTCTAAGAACTTAAAAAACCGTTTGGCGTGTTCTTTTTCGTTGTCAGCGGTTTCTGCAAAAATACCAGATATCTGTTCATAACCTTCTTTTTTTGCTTTGGATGCAAAATAATTATAGCGATTTCTCGCTTGTGATTCACCAGCAAATGCGGTTAACAAATTCTTTTCTGTTTTTGATCCTTTTAGTTTTGCCATTCATACCTCCTTTAAAGCCATTACAAAACCTGTTCTACGCCTTTGACCTCGGGGATCTGCTCCATTAATCGTTTTTCGATCGACATCTTCAGGGTGAGTGTGCTCATTGGACAACCAGCACAAGCACCGGTCAATCTTACCTTGACGATCCCTTTATCAGTCACTTCAACTAACTCCACATCGCCGCCATCAGCCTGTAAACCAGGTCTTATTTCAGCCAATGCTTTCTCTACCTTTTCTTTCATCTTACCTCCTTAATTGATTTTCATTCACATCCGACATCACTTTTTATAATGGTTTCAGTCACTTTGTGCGATTCTAAGCACCGTTTGCATATCCCGATGAAATATCCATGTACCGCCGTGATCTTATGACCGTTTATAAACTCAATCTCCCGGTCAATAAAAGGACATCTTATATCAATATCAAAGATCTCCCCGCATTCTTTACAGAGAAAGTGGTGGTGGGGTGCAGTCAATAGGTCATACCTTATTTCCGTACCGGTTATCGTCTCGGCTGAAATGAGTTCTTTTTCAAGAAAAGCATTGAGAGTATTATATACGGTCGTTACCGAAATAGTTGGTATTTCAGGAGCCAGGCCTTCGTATATCATTTCCGCTGTTGGATGACATTTTTCATGGTCATACATGTATTCAAGTATCCTCAGACGTTGATACGTTGGTTTTAGTCCTTTTGTCTTTAATAAGCTTTTGAATCGCTTCATATTTGAAATAACTTTCATCATGTATCTATTATAATCAAAAAAATTTATTTGTCAAGGGGTGATATCGGGTTCTTGTTTATGGGAAGATAATTCTAATAAGCATATCAGGTTCGATTCTGAACTTTGCACCCTTTCCTTCAAAAAAACCGTGGTCTTTTATCAGATGTATGTTCAAATATGACCACTGAATTCTTGCATCTGTATCCAGGCGTTCGACCGTGGTTATCGCTTTTGAGCATTGAAAGCCATGCGCCCATGGACAAGGGATTTGTCCCCTGGTATCACTAATACGGACACGAAGATATGCCTCCACTTTGACCCAGGATCCTAAACCACTTTCTGCGAATTCACTAAGCTGTGCCATGCGCGCCGCGATATCTTTTCTAGATTTTCCTGATCTTGCCAGAGCTGCAGTATCAGCGTCGATTATTTCATACAGATCGCGTCTATCTGTTCCCATAAAACCATCGGCTGAAAATTTCGAGCTGCTCAGCATCTTGTCGAGTTTTTTCATCTGTGGTGTTTTCTTCATATTATTATCACCTTATCATGCAAACTTATCATAGTAATGCCTATCTTCGGGGATCCCATAATTCTTAAAGATCTTCACGCCTGCATCGATCATACCAGGGCTGCCGCACAAATAACATTCATATTTATCGATATCCGGCGTTTTCTTGAGGAACTCTTCGACCGCGGTTGTTACCCATCCAGTTGTACCATGCCATGTTGAATTTTCTTCAGGTTGGGCAACGACCGGAATGAATTTGAAATCATGCAGGACCTTTTCAAACTGCCCGATCTCATCGATGAGGAATAGATCTTTTGTTGTATTGACACCAAAGAAGAAAACTGCTTTGCGTTTTATCCCGCTGTTTTTCATATGGTGAAGAATACATTTTATGGGTGCTATACCTGAACCACCAGCCATGAAGATCATCGGTGCCTGAGTATCCCTCAGGTAGAATTTACCATAAGGACCATTGATCTTTAGATCTTGACCTTCTTTTAAATGATCAAAAAGGTACGTCGTACAGATCCCCTGCGAAACACGACGTATAATTAATTCGATACTTGTATTATCAGCAGGGTCTGAAGATATAGAATATGCTCGGTATACTTCTTCTGGATTTCCCTCATAAACCGGTGCTAGAACCTGGACATATTGGCCAGGGATATATTTTATTTCTTTAGGATCTATGAGTTTGAGAGCGAATTCTTTGATATCATAAGTAAGGTCTTTGATCCTTTCACAACGGCACGCATATTCATGTATCGTTAATAGCTCTGCTGGAATCTCAATACTAATGTCCTGTCGCAATTTTACCTGGCAGGATAGACGATAGCCTTGAGTACGTTCAGTTTTATCCAGGAAAGGTTCTTCAGTCGGTAATAGAGAACCACCTCCTTCAAGGACTTTCACCTTGCAATATCCACAAGTTCCCCGACCACCACAAGCCGAGGGTATAAAAAGTTTTTCCGCTACTAGTGTTTCAAGAAGTGATGCACCTCCGCGTACAATACTTTTCTTCTCACCATTGTTAATATTGATTTTAACCTCACCGTAGTTTGAAATGACGCGTTCTGCAAAAACAAGGATTGCAGCAAGGAAACCACCGATGCTGCTAATAATAACGACTGCTACGATAGGACTTATCATTACTCAGTTCACTCTTTCCATTTATTTGCTAGTAAGCACGCCGGTAAATCCGATGAAAGCGAGTGCCATCAAGCCAGCCAGAATAAGGGTGATACCTGGTCCTTGTAGACCCCTTGGGATATATGTATTATTAAGTTTTTCGCGGATCCCGGCCATGGCTAGAATGGCAAGCATCCAGCCGATACCGCTGCCCAGACCAAAAACGACTCCTTCGCCAAGATTATATTCTCTGATGACCATAAATAAGGAGGCACCAAGGATCGCACAGTTGACCGTTATCAAAGGCAAGAATATACCCAGGTTCTGGTAGAGAACCGGGGAATACCTTTCAATGACCATTTCTATAAATTGGACAAATGCTGCAATAATGATAATAAATATGATATAGCGTAAATATTCGATAGCAAAAGGTTTCAGGACATATTGAAAAGCCAACCAATCAAGCACGACCGTGCAAGTCATTACAAAAACAACAGCGATACCAAGACCTAATGCTGTTTTTACTTGTCGCGAAACAGACAAGAATGAACACATACCGAGGAAGCGTGCAAGCAAGATATTTTCTGTGAAGATCGATGCGAACAGAATAACCAAAAGGTGCAAGGCGTATGTAGTGATCGTCATTTTCCGGTTCCTTTGGCCTCTATCTGTTTCGAAAATTGCAGGGTTCTAAATATCCAGACAATGATCGCTAAAGTGAAAAAGGCACCAGGCGGCATGACCATAATGATCCAGCGATCCCATAAATTAGACGAGAAGAAAGGCATGGGTATGCCGAGGATAGTACCCATCCCAAAAAGCTCCCGGATCACTGCTACCGCAAGCAGAACTACAGCATAACCTAAACCCGAGAGCAAACCATCGATAAGTGATAAGCCGGGTTTATTTGAATTTGCAAAGGCTTCAGCCCGGCCCATGATTATACAGTTAGTGATTATCAGCCCGACATAAGGACCAAGACTGCGGCTCATATCAGGCCAATATGCTCTCAGTGTTTGATCAAATAAGATCACATAAAAGGCAATGATAAGAGTCTCGATCATCATACGCACTACGCGCGGTGTCCAACGACGGAGCAAGGATACGGTCAGGCTCGAAAGCGCAGTGGTAAACATCACGGCGGCACCCATGACCATCGTGTTGAGGACAAGATTGGTGACCGCAAGAGCGCTGCATATACCGAGGATTTGCCGGAAAATCGGATTATCACGCCATAGAGTATCCAAAACCACGTTTTTTATATTCTTCTCGTTAGGCACTATTTTCCTTTTCCCGTAATTATCTGTTGCCAAGCAGTTAATTCTGCGTTTAAAAATTCTTCGAGCCGCATACTTGTCTGCGTTGCACCTGTGATCGCATGTACAGAATTCTCGTCAACCGGCACGGTTGTCATACGTATATCAAGCGGCACCGTACCCGTCGCTAATTGCTTGCCGACAAACTGTCCACGAAAAGCATCATTGACTATTTCACCACCCAAACCCGGCGTTTCATTCTGCTCATAAAAAGAAATACCGGTTACTGTCTTCTGGTCTCGCGCGATACCGATGACGCCCTTGATCGTTGCCCAGAAGCCGGCACCTTGTATAGGCAGGGCATAGGCAATAAACGAATCAGCTTGTATACAACGTAGTGCTGTACCGCTTGAGCTATCAGGTTCCCGTATTAATTGGGTGTATAGTTGATGGACCTGGTTAGTTGAAATATTGTCCGGGAGATCGATCGGTAATACCTCAATCACGGCGCGCTCAAAAGCTATGCGGGTATTATCTTCAACCCGCTGGTGCGTAAAGATTCCAAATACGATTAAAATTGTGCTGAGTATCAATGTCAGAACGAACATATAGAGAATCGGGTACCAGGTTTGGTTTCTTAATCTCATTTGGTATTCTGTTGACTACGATTATTAAGCTGATTCGCATTAGGTTTGTTTTTTTTGAAAGCCAGATCGAGGATTGGAGCAAACATGTTTGCCAAAAGTATTGAGAACATCAAGCCACCGTTGAAGACCGAGAAGGTGCGAATGACCGCGGTCGCACCCGCGAGGATGATCGAGTAGATTATCTGAGCAGGCCGTGTTTTTGGGGCACTGATTGGATCCGTAGCCATATAACATGCGCCAAAGAGAAAACCGCCGCCGAGCAAGGCAGGCAAAATACCCGGTGATGCTTTGACGTGCAACAAGGACAGAACACCATTTATTATAATATAGGTACTGATTACAGTGATGATGATCCAGCGGTTTGCCGTCTTGCTAATAACAAGATATATTGCTCCTAATATTATTGCCGCGGCGCTCGTTACACCCATTGTGCCGGCGAGGCGACCGATAAGTAATTGCATGAGTGCAGGTGGGGCTTGACCGGCTTTGGCAAGAGCCATGGGTGTCGCCGCAGTAATGGCATTGGCGCCAATTGCGGTCGTCCATATTTTCAAAGCTCCCCATGAACCCTGCGCTGCAGGTGCCCAGCGTGCCGTCATCGCCGTAGGAAAGGAAATGTAAATAAATGCTCTGCCGGCTGCTGCCGGATTAAAAATATTGAAGCCAAAACCACCGAATACCATCTTTGAAAATACGACAGCAAATACGATGCCGATAATAAGAATATGCCAGGGAACAGTCGGCGGCATGATAAGAGCAAAAATGATTGCGGTAACAAAAACTGCCTCACTTACTGGTTTTTTCATACGTCGGGTGAATAGATATTCAGCGGCAAATGCGACAAGACAGGAAACTAATATAACAGCAAAACACCGCCAGCCAAAAAAATATATCGAAGCCGCAATGCACGGAAGAGTGGCGATCACAACACGACGCATTATTGGCTGTTTTGTGAATATTTTTGTCGCCGCCATATAAAATCATATCCAGACCATGTTTCAAGTCAAGGATGAATTGGAAAGGACAAATATTTTATCTGCTATTAGGACAACGTGGTTTTAAATAATGAAAGTCAAAGGATCAAATTGAGCAGACTGCCAACAATGAAAGCCGACCCAATCATTATGGCTCCAGCCTTCAGCACATCCAGAATACCGAGTTCTTTAAAAAGTACCGCAAAAGTAGCAACACACGGAAAATACATTGTTAAAACAACACTTGATATTATCAGCTGCTTCATAGAAAGGCCAAGGGGCGCAAGCATTCCTACAGCCAGATCCTTTCTCAGAAAACCAATGAGCAAAGCACCGACCGCATCGAGTGGTAAACCAAGAAATTTTGTCATTACCGGCGCGGCAAAGTACCCGAGAGCTTGGATTATTCTAAAGGTATAGAGGATATTTACGATCAAAACACCGAGTAGAACAAAAGGAATTGCTTCCTTGAGGAACCATTTGATTCGCATCCACACTTTTTTTAATGAACCAATAAGATAAGGAAAGCGATATGCAGGGATCTCCGTGAATATCTCGGGGCTTTCTCCTCTAATAATGAATCTCATTAATATGCCGCCTATTAGCCACACGAGGAATAGGGTGATAAAAACCGGGAATATACCTTTTGGACCATATTGCCCAAGCAGACCAAATATCATCGCTGTCTGCGCCATGCACGGGATTGTGATGGACATCAAGGTCGCCGCGATAAATCTTTCGCGCTTACTTTCCAGTATCCTCGTTGCCATGATACCTGGTACATTACAGCCGCACGCCAGAAACATCGGTACGATCGCCATCCCGTGAAGTCCTATGATATGCATCGTTTTGTCCAGAAGAACCGCAAGTCTGGGCAGATAACCTGAATCTTCGAGAAAACTGAGGACAAGGTAAAAGGCGATGATATAGGGGAGAACCGCTCCGAAGGGTACATACAAACCGGTCGTTAGTATGCCAAAGGACTGTCCGAAGTCGATTTTGCCATCAATCAGATGGCCGATCAGGATGTTGTGGATTATCCCTTCTTTACCGAGCAATCCCGACAGCGCCTCCATTACTGGCTGCCATAGTCTAGTGAAAATCGGATCTAAAACGTAATTTATTATCCCTTCACCAATGAACCGTATAACCTGGAAGATAATGAACAAAACAATAACTGCGATGGGGATGCCGGTCCATGGGTGGACGGTCAGATCAGAGAGACGTTCGGCAAAAGTATGATGCTTATGTTTGATAACTTGGACTTTCTCGATAATGTCGCCAATGTTATGCCAGCGTTCGGTGTTTTCATATTCATAATCACTTATTTTCGCTTCGGATAGCCGGCTGACAAGGGATTTAACGCCTTCACCAGTAATCGCCACCGTGGGGATTATCGGGATCCCGAGAATTTTCTGGAGTTCTTCAACATCTATTGAGATACCGATATGTTTCGCTTCATCCCAAAGATTTAGGGCGATGATCAATGGAACCTTTCTTTTCAATAATTGCAGAGTCAAGTTTAGATTTCTCTCAAGATTTGTTGCATCGATAACATTGATAACGATGCTAGCTTTTTCTTTAATGCCCTTATTGAGCATCTCAACGGCCACTTTCTCCGCTGGGGAAGTTGGGTCGAGGCTGTAGGTCCCCGGGACATCGACTACGTCGATCTTGTCCTTACCTGATCCAACACAACCTTTGCAGAATTCAACGGTTGTCCCTGGATAATTCGAAGCGATCACGTCTACGCCTGTTAGACGGGAAAAAACAACGCTCTTGCCAACATTAGGATTACCAACGAGGAGTATTTTCTTCACCAACATATTAGTCTACTGCAATGAAAACTTTACGGGCCATGCCAAAGCCGATCGCCACTTGGGTATTTCCTGATCGTACGATCACGGGTCCCTGCATTATTTGTCCACTTACTTTAGTGACCCTAACACCTGGTCTCATCCCCATCGCCTCGAGCTTTGCCCTTATGCCGCGACCGCCCTGAATACTCATGATAGTACCGGACTGCCCAGCACCCATATGAGCTAAACTTATGCTTGTCATATTATTTTGCCTTTCCTTTTTTTTGACACGTGCTACACAAACCATATATTTGCAGGATATGATTTTGCGGTATAAAACCGCACTTTCTTGCCACTTCCTTTTGAAATTTCTCAATACCATGGTGTGTGAATTCTATGATTCGACCGCATTTTATACAGATAAGATGATCATGATGGTCTTCTCTGTCACGTAGTTCGAATCTTGTTTCATCTTCCCCAAAGTGATGCATACTCGCAACGCCACATTCGACAAGTAATTTAAGAGCACGGTAGATAGTCGTATAACTGATCCCCGGGTGCACCTTTTTGATCTCATCATATAGCTGTTCTACAGTAAAATGCCTCTTTGCTCTTACAAAGTAGTCGACGACGATCTCCCTTTTCCTTGAGTATTTCAATCCTTTCCTTAAAATACATTCACTAAATTCTGTGAGTTTTTCTTTATTTTTGAAATTGACTTTCATTTTCATAATACATTATAATCGATTATTCAATATTGTCAAGGGGGGACTTTAAAGTAGCGAGTAATGAGTTTGGAGTAATGACTAGGGGGCAGGGAGTAAAGTGTTAAGAGTGGGAATTAAAGTAAGGGTAGAAGGTTAGGTTAAATCATTGAAAAAACATTTTTTCTATATATACTTTACGATGCATGAACTACTTAAATTGAAAAAATATATACTGCGCTATAAATTTCACTTTTTATTTGGGATTCTTGCGCTGGTCATTATTGACCTTTTACAGCTCATTATCCCGCGCGTTTTGAAATGGGCGATCGATGATCTGGCAGCTGGTCGCGCAGACCTAAAAGGTCTCGGGTCCTATTTTGTAATTATCATGCTTATCGCTATAGGTATCGCGATAGGGAGATTTTTCTGGCGATATTTTATTATCGGATCATCAAGGCGTATAGAACGTACCTTAAGAACTGATTTTTATAAACACCTGCTTACCCTTGATTTTGCCTATTATGACAATCAGAAAACCGGTGATCTTATGGCTCACGCAGTTAATGATATCAACGCCGTAAGGATGGCACTTGGCTTTGGTTTTATCATTCTTATCGATGTTTTTATTATCGGTCTCGCAACCCTGGGCATGATGGTGAGTATTAGCCTACGACTCACTATGTATGCACTTATTCCATTCCCCATTATTGCGTTAGTATCGACAAGATTCGGTCGCTTAATACACAAGCTATTTGAAAAGGTACAGGCATCTTTTGCCGTATTAACCGAACGTGTACGTGAAAATCTTTCAGGTATGAGAGTTATTAAAGTGTTTGTTCAAGAAAGTGGTGAAATAGCCAAATTTAAGAGACAAAGCGAAGATTACATAAGGAAAAACTTGAGTTTAATCCGCACCTGGGGCATGTTTTTTCCTATTATAATTTTTTTAGCCGCATTGGGTCAGGTGATAGTCCTCTGGTTAGGAGGCAAATACGTGATTTTTGGACAAATATCAATAGGTTCATTTGTCGCATTTGTTGCCTATCTACAGATTCTTGTTTGGCCAATGATAGCCATAGGCTGGGCGATCAATCTTTTTCAAAGAGGTGCAGCATCGCAAGGAAGATTGAACAAGATTTTTGATGCACATCCGACCATCAACAGAGGGGAGTCGGTGGTTGAACGGTTTACAGGTGCAATTGAATTCAAAAATGTTACTTTTACATATCAGAATAAAGATAATCCTGCCTTAAAAAATATAAACTTACAGATATCACCAAAAGAATTCATTGGCGTGACCGGCCCGATTGCATCCGGTAAAACCTGTTTTGTGAATCTGCTTCTAAAGCTTTATGAACCGCAACAAGGGATAATAACAATAGATGGTCAGAATATCAGAAATATTACTGCAGAATCCCTGAGAAAGAACATCGCCTATGTACCGCAAGATACATTCTTATTCTCAGATACGATCAAAGAAAATATCATCTTTGGCAATAGGAATGCCAGTATGTCGGATATCGAACGCAGTGCACGTATCGCCCATATATACGATGAGATAATTAATTTGCCAGATAAATTCGATACTCTTATTGGCGAACGAGGCGTAACCCTTAGCGGAGGTCAAAAGCAACGTATCGCATTAGCCCGTGCACTGCTGATGAAATGTCCGATTCTTATCCTCGATGATGCAGTATCGTCAGTTGATGCAGAGACCGAGTTGAAGATATTACGGTCGATCAAAAAAGAAATAAAGAACCGCACATCGATCGTGATATCCCACCGTGTGTTTGTTTTTAAGGATGCGAGCAAAATAATCGTTTTTGATGAAGGTGCGATAGTCGAAAAGGGAAGCCATGAGGAATTGTTCGATAAAAAGGGCGCGTACTATAATATTTACAGAATACAGCAAATGGAAATGCAATTGGAAGGTAAGTGATGCATCAATTTGACCATGAAGAGCAGGATATCGGCAAGGTCTTTGACTGGGGTATCATCAGAAGGCTTTTCGGATTCATAAAGCCTTATCTTAAATATCTCATTATCGCTTCAGGCTTCTTGGTCATTGCCGCAGGCGTGGAGATACTATATCCCTATGTGATAAAAGTCGCCATCGATGACTATATCGTGAAAAGCGGCCGCAAGCTATATGATATTGATAGCACCCATGGATTCGTTGATATAGGTGGGGATAATTACTTCGCTACACAAAAGCAACTGGGAAAAGTCGACGCAGCATTGCTCCGGCGATGGGAAAATGAAAAGAAACTCTCAACAGAACGTTATTATTATTTCAATATAGCAGATGTAGATGACCGGATAAACGATTTAGTAGCCAGCAATCCTGCTCTTTTTGAAAAATACGAAAACCTTGTGCTCATCGATCAGCTAAATCTCAAACAGCTAAAGAGTTCGGAAGTCACTATTCTCCGGCATGATGATATTAGCGGGGTAATGAGGATCGTTATCATTTTTATCTTTGTCATTCTCCTTGGCGCAGTCGCCAACTACATCCAAATCTACCTTTCCCAGTATGCTGGCCAACTGTTCATGCACGCCATCAGATCCCGGGTTTTTGCTAAACTCCAGTCTCTGCACCTTGCATTTTTCGACCGCAATCCAGTAGGTCGTCTCGTTACCCGGGCTACGAATGACGTTGAAGCGATAAATGAAGCATTTACTCAGGTCTTTGCACAATTGACAAAAGACATACTCCTGTTGGTTGGTATCATAGTCATAATGATGATGATCGATTTTCATCTGGCATTGATATGTTTCATTGTGATCCCTATCCTTATAATCGTCACTTTCTATTTCCGGCTTAGAGCAAGGAATATATACCGTTTGGTTAGAAGAAAACTCGCTAAGTTGAATGCACGTCTCCAGGAAAATCTTTCCGGCATTCGGGTGATCAGGATATTCACAAAAGAAAAAGAAAATTTAGAGGATTTCGATGGTGTTAACAAAGAATACCTCACGGCTAATCTAAAACAGGTAATGCTCATGTCATTTTTCCGGCCGCTTATTGAAATAATCAGTTCCCTCGGGATCGGGTTAGTTTTGTATTATGGAGGGGGAGATGTTATAACAGGTAAAGTCTCGCTCGGTGTGCTTGTTGCATTCATTAGTTATGTTGAGATGTTCTTTCGGCCGATACGGGAACTTACTGAATCTTATACATTACTACAATCAGCGATGGCTTCGAGCGAGCGGATATTTCTTCTACTTGATGAAAAAATCGCCGTCGTTGCTGGAGAGAAGGCAAGAGATATCCATAAATTAGAAGGTCGTATTGAATTCAAAAACGTCTGGTTTAAATACGACAAAGATTGGGTTCTTAAAGATATTTCTTTCAAAGTCGCACCCGGTGAACATGTCGCATTTGTCGGACCAACGGGTTCAGGGAAAACGTCGATCATAAGCCTCATATCACGACTCTATGATATACAGAAAGGCACGATACTGATCGATGGAGTTGATGTCAAGGACATTATGTTACCGGCATTGCGTTCTCAGATCGGTGTTGTCCCTCAGGATATTTTTCTTTTTGCTGGCGATATAAAGTCGAATATCCGCTTGAATCTGACCTTGAGTGATGATAGA
Organism: uncultured bacterium; assembly: GCA_964419565.1. Taxonomy (GTDB): domain Bacteria; phylum Hydrothermota; class Tepidihabitantia; order SM23-42; family SM23-42; genus JAUVZL01. The sequence goes on along the minus strand of CAYQPW010000004.1, from coordinate 7,112 downwards.
GTAAGAGAAATAGCGACATATATTAATGCTGATAAGTTCATCAAGCGATTCCCGAATGAATATGAGGAGGATGTTGCCGAGCGAGGTGTTACGTTTTCAACCGGGGAGAGGCAGCTATTGTCCTTTGCCCGTGCACTCGCTTTTGAACCAAGGATATTGGTACTTGATGAAGCTACAGCGAATATCGATGCTGAAACGGAAATGTTGATCCAGGATGGGCTCGATAAATTACTAAAAGGCAGGACGGCTATCCTTATCGCTCACCGGCTCAGTACAATAAGGAACGTCGATCGCATTTATGTTGTTCAGGGAGGTGAAATAGTAGAAGTCGGTACCCACCAGGAGTTGATCGCTCTAAAAGGTATGTATCACGATCTTTATCAGCTGCAATCAATGCAGCAATAGTCGCCATGTTATAAATAACCCAGAATTCATGTATAAAGGCGTTAAGTTTATCAACAGGGTGGAAATCATACTCCTGCGATACGCGCTTGATATTGACATTTCCATAGCATAGGCTATAATGTTGCGATGTGTGGAATAGTCGGATATATTGGAAAGAAACAAGTTGTACCTGTCCTGATCGAGGGACTGAAAAGACTTGAATATCGCGGTTATGATTCTGCGGGCATCGCTATTTGTTCAGATGAAGGGTTGATCATACAAAAAATAGCCGGACGGGTTTCTCGACTCGAGGCATTGATAAAAAATAAAAAAATAGCTTCAACGATCGGGATCGCTCATACACGTTGGGCGACTCATGGTGAGCCGAGTGACCAGAACGCACATCCCCATACCGATTGTAACGGCAAATTTGCCGTCGTTCATAATGGTATTATTGAAAATTGTAATACCCTGAGAGAGTATTTAAAACAAAAAGGTCACAGACTGCGAACCGAAACCGATACTGAGATCATTGCCCACTTGATCGAAGAATATTATGAGGGTGATCTATTAAAAGCAGTGAGGATTGCACTTTCCGAAGTGGAAGGTACATACGGTTTGGCCGTAATATCACCCGATCATCCGCGGGAAATAGTATGCGCCCGTAATGGTAGCCCTCTTGTCATTGGGGATGGCGGAGATGAGTTCTTTGTTGCTTCCGATGCTGCGCCGATAGTACCCTATACAAGGCAGGTAGTCTATTTGGAGGATGGTGAACTTGCTTCCATAAAAGACACAGGATTTTCGATCACAACTCTCGAGGAAGAAGAAATAATACCCAAGATCGAGGAAATATCATGGACATTGGGTCAGATTGAAAAAGAAGGGTACTCTCACTTCATGCTCAAGGAGATATTTGAGCAGCCCGTCACATTACAAAATGCAATCAGGGGCAGGCTGAATACCGCTGAAGGAACGACAAGATTGGATGGCCTTGATAGGCATCAAGAACAGCTGGAGCGCGTCAACAGAATCATCATTACTGCTTGCGGGACAGCATGGCATGCAGGTCTTATCGGCGAATATATGCTTGAGGAGATGTCGCGGGTCCCGGTAGAAGTAGAATATGCATCGGAATTTCGCTATAGAAGCCCTGTTGTCGACAATAATACCATACTGTTTGCTATTAGCCAGTCCGGAGAGACGACTGATACACTTGCCGCGTTGAGGGAAGCAAAAAGAAGAGGGGCTACAGTACTCGGTGTTTGCAATGTTGTTGGAAGCACGATAGCCCGAGAAACGGACGGTGGTGTTTATATTCACGCAGGCCCTGAAATCGGTGTAGCTTCGACCAAGGCATTCACTTCTCAAATCATGGTATTATCACTTATTTCTTTGCTCATGGGAAGGATGAGGACAATATCAGTTGACAAAGGTCGAGGCATCATTGAAGCGATAGAGAAAATTCCTGATCAGGTAGCACAGATACTTAAACTCGATAATAAAATAAAGGATATAGCTACAGATTTCTACAGGAAGAAAAATTTTCTGTTTCTTGGTCGAGGTTACAATTTCCCCGTCGCCTTGGAAGGAGCCTTGAAACTAAAAGAAATATCATATATTCATGCAGAAGGTTATCCTGCAGCAGAGATGAAGCACGGTCCAATTGCCTTAATTGATGAAGATATGCCGGTTGTTTTCATTGCGATAAGGGACTATGTTTTCGAAAAAGTCCTATCGAATATTGAAGAAGTTAAATCGAGGAAAGGTGTGGTGATCGCGATCACGACAGAAGGTGACCATGAGATCGAATCGAAAGTAAAATACTGCATCCCGATACCCAAGACGATCGATATTCTGACGCCGCTGCTTACAGTTGTTCCTCTTCAACTTTTAGCTTATCACATCGCAACGTTAAAAGGCTGCGATGTTGACCGGCCCCGTAATCTTGCAAAAAGTGTAACTGTTGAGTGACCGTTGGTAACGGACCACAGAAATATCCACCAAATTAGACACGGGAAAGAACAAAAATCACATGATCAAGATTGTTGTCTGAAATTTAGCATTAGACTCTAAGGAGGCCATTTGTCTGAAGTTAGAAGGGATATAATTACTGATACGTGGGTGATCATCGATACTGAAAATGATACAATACCCGATATGCCTATGGAAGAGATTGCACAGAAAGTAGATTGCCCGCTTTGTGAAGGGCAGGAAAATCGCACACCAAATGAAATCTATGCTGTCCGAACCGGCAGTGCGCCCAATACTCCCGGTTGGAAAGTACGCGTTGTCCCCAATATAAAGCCGATCCTCAAGGTCGAAGGTGAACTGAAAAAATACGGCGTCGGGGTCTACGATATGGTCAGCGGTGTGGGTGCTAATGAAGTAATTATTGAATCGCCACAACATATACGTCATTTTTTTGAACTACCTGAAGAGCAAATAGAGCTGGTATTTGACACGTACCGTAGTCGAATAGAGGATCTCCATTGCGACAAAAGGCTGCGTTATGTCCTTATCTTTAAAAACCACGGGAGGCTTGCTGGTGCATCGACCATTGATCACCCTCACTCAGATCTCATCGCTTTACCGGCAACGCCCAGCCGGGTTAAACAAAAGCTTAATGGTGCCCGTGAATACTATGGTTATAAAGAACGTTGCCTTTTTTGTGATATCATACAGCAGGAGATTGAAATGGCAGATCGACTGATCATCCAGAGCCAGCATTTCGTGGTATTATCTCCGTTCGCATCGAGGTTTCCCTTTGAGTTGCTGATATTACCTAAACGCCATGCATTCACCTACAAAATGATACTCAAAGAAGAGATAAAAGATCTTGCTGCCTTATCCAAGAAAATATTACGACTTATGTACGACACCCTGGGAGAGCATCCTTATAATCTGTTCCTTAATGATAGCCCTAATCTATTACCGCAGTCTAATTACTGGGATACTATCAAAGAAGATTATCATTGGCATATTGAAGTCACGCCGCGCATCTATCGAAGCACTGGTTTTGAGATAGGAACAGATTTTCATATCAATAGATTCTCGCCGGAAAGAGCAGCAAGTGCTCTTAGGAAAAATCTGTGATCAAAGCCGTAATCTTTGATCTCGACAATACACTCGTTGATTTTATCGCAATGAAACATGCTGCAATCCGAGCAGCAACAGTCGCCATGGTTGACGCTGGATTAAAAATACCTGAGGGCGAAGCGGAAAAGAAGATCTACGAGATATATGATGAAGAAGGTATTGAAGATCAAAAGGTCTTTGATAAGTTTTTACAAAAGGAACTAGGCCAAATCGACTACAGGATCCATGCAGCCGGCATTATTGGCTACCGACGTGCTCGTGAAGCAGCACTTGTGCTTTATCCGCATGTTCAGATGGCTTTAATGGAACTGGTCAAAAGGGGATTAAAGCTCGCGGTTGTCACTGATGCACCGAGGCTACAAGCATGGTTAAGATTATGCCAACTGAACCTGCATCACTTCTTTGACGTTGTGATAACACATGAAGATACGAGAAAGCGTAAACCTGATCCCGAACCTTTTGAAAAAGCGCTTGAAACATTAAAGGTAAATTATGACGAGACAATAATGGTTGGCGATTGGGTCGAACGAGACATAGTCGGAGCCAAACTTTTGGGGATGAAGAGCGTTTTTGCACGCTATGGCGATCGTTTTGATACGGCGAATTCTGGAGCTGATTATGAGATCAACGACATCCTCGAATTGCTCGATATTGTCGACGAGCTCTCGAAATGATGAATTCAAGAAATGAACACTCAAAGTGCGTAATGGTCAGTGCTTGTTTATTGGGGATTAACTGCCGCTACGATGGGAAAAATGCCTATAACAAACAAGTTGCATCAATGGTCGATAGTGTCCGGATAATCTTTGCCTGTCCAGAACAACTTGGCGGGTTGACCACTCCCAGATCGAAAAATAAAATAGTAGGTGACCGGGTGGTCAATGAAAATGGTGCCGATGTTACTGACAATTTCTATCGTGGCGCCAGAGAATTCATGAACATCGCAAAGAAATTTAGCGTTAGAAAATTAATATTGAAAAGCAAGAGTCCATCATGCGGAAAACATGGTATTTTAACCAGAATACTACCCAAAAATATCGAGGTGGAATACAAGAGATGATATTACTGTTTTTCCTCGTACAGCTGTTGCCGCTCAATGAAAATTATACATATGAGACCAATGATAAGGGCAAGATGGGTACGATGGATGTAGTGACAGAGTTGGATACAGCTGGTTACCATGTTATTTATACCTGGGAAAATAAGGTGTTGGAACTGATTTTTGATACTCTGGACATGAGCACTAAGTATGTAAAGAAGACTGCAGGTGATAAGGTCGAACTTGAAGTACAGAGAAAAGATAAATTCAATGTCTTTTTTAAAGGACGCAAATTTTCTTATAATATCGACGAACCTATATATGACCGCCACGCGATCGAGTTCGCACTGCGCGGATTTGACTATGAGAGTAACCTGAAGCGCACTATCAGATTACACGTACCGGAATTCATGGTTGTAAACGCCGAGATTAATGTTTTGGGCGAGGAGACAGTCAATTGCCCGCTCGGTGATATCGTCTGCTGGAAAGTGGAAATGGTACCAAAGGTCCTTTTCTTAAAGTGGCGGTTCTATTTTTGGTTTGAAAAAGAATATCCTAAACGTTTTATAAAATATTCTGATTCATCCGGTAATAATTCCATCCTGCTTATCGATTATGAAAACTAACCTGGGATATAATCCTTGGGTTGATATTTTCCCTGATTTCCATATAATTTAGTTGATATGCCAAAGGTCACATCGTATGCTTTTGCTGCGCTGTTTGTATTCGCAGCGATTGGAAATGCTGAGTTTATCATTGATGTACCAGTTCATAGATCAGAGTACACGTTTGAAATATTCAATGAGTATGTCCGTTTAAGAACACAGAAAGCAACAATACCTTTTGCACCGGGTTTTCCTGAACTCCCTGCTTTCAGCTACACCTACTTATTACCAATTGGAAAGAAGTTGAAGAGCGTTAACATTGTAGAGGAAGAGTGGGTAAGAATACCCGGCGATTTCAATATTTATCCGAAGCAGCAAGAACTTGTCATCACCCAGAAACGTGAATTTATCGATCCTGACCCATCAGTATATGGATTTGAGCGCGCTTTCCCGGAGAATATTATTACGAGTATGCATTCGGGGAATAGCCGCGGCTATCAACTCGGCCAGATAGCGGTCGTGCCATTTCGATATTTCCCAAAGTCGCAGAGATTATTTAAGTTAACGAAACTCATCGTATCTTTCGAACTTGAAGACTGTGAACCTGGTGTATCACCACAACGTCAGACCACGATCGCTCAAGGAGCAGCAGTAAATTTCATATGCCAGACTGTCGTAAATGATAGAGCAGTTAATGATATCGATAAAAAGCCGGCCTATTATATCGATGATAATTGCCGCGATCTACTACCGACTGATCTACCTTCACTTCTTGGAGCGCCGGTTGATCTACTCATAATCACTACGAGCGACCAATTTGAGGGGTATGATGACCTGGCGCATTTTAAGAAAATATTAGGGTATAATACCGCTATCCGAAGTCTCACCTGGGTACGTCAACACTATGACGGTATCGACGATGCCGAGAGAATCAGGTCTTTTATCTCTGATGCAGTTAACTGCTGGGGCGTTTTCTATGTTCTCATTGGCAGTGATGTTGAGCATATCCCGACGCGATGGGTATGGACCGCGCCGTTATACAGCCAGTGGCCTGTTCATATCGTGACCGATCATTATTACAGTGATCTCGATGGAAACTGGAATAAGGATGGCGACGAGAAGTATGGTGAGGTCGACGATTCCCTGGATTTATATCCAGATGTCTTTGTTGGAAGGGTACCGACACTGAACAATAATCAAGTTCATGATTATCTGGATAAAGTCAGAGAATATACATTACCGACAAATACTGACCATCAGATCAAAGCTCTCTTCTTCACATCGGATTATGATATAAGTAATGATGCTTATCAAATGGCTCTTAGACTGTCTGATCACCTCCCGTCGTATTTTATGAAATACTTTCTCAACGAGAAACCGCTTGCCGAGCTGAAGGATTCTATCGAATCGGGCTTTGGTTTTGTTTTTGGCCTTGGCCACGGAGATATAAACAATATAAGGGTAAGAAACAGCCCGCGGGAAAATGCCACCAACTATTTCTTCGATTCACTCAGTAATTCGAATTACTATGCCATGATGCTGGTGATAACCTGCTACACTAATACATTCCATGCCGATTGTGTGAGTAGACACTGGTTGTTAAATCCGCAGGGTGGCGGTGTGGCTTATATCGGACCGACAAGTTTCAGCGAGGCATATCTCCATGAAGAGTACACTTCGGTGCAGTTTGATTCCTTCTTTGTATGCCCGTTAGGAGCATCTCTGGCGCGATCCAAGCTGCCCTATATATCGCAGTCCCAATGGGATAATTGGTATCGCCTTTACCAGTTCTCGATCAATCTATTGGGCGATCCGACAATATCGCTCTGGGATAGTATCCCGAAGCAATTCAGCAGCATCGTTTTTGACCCTGATACGGTCCATATCGGTTTTGATTCGGTAAATATCAGCATCAATCCGAATATGGGATTTGATATTGTTTTGTATAAGGAGGGGGAGTGTTTTGTGCGGGATTCCTCAGGTGG
>CAYQPW010000003.1:88720-139913 GCA_964419565.1 uncultured bacterium | reverse complement strand
AGTCTGATAAATCAGAAACTACAGCGGAATCCCGGAACGAAGTGACGTTTCTTCAGTCCACCATGCTGTTTGGCGGACGTGTCTCCAGGTTTCGATAGAAACCATGTGTTCAGCGCAAGCGTGGATCCAGCGCAGCGTGGCTTCTACTGGTCTTTTTTCCTTGACAATGCTTGCTTTTTATGTTATACTCACAGGTGCGATTTGGAATAAACGCCCTGATGGCCAGAGGTTTTGACCTGATCAGGGGGTGCAAAGTAGGTTTGTGCACCAATATAGCATCTTGCAGCACATCTCTTGAACCCACTGTTGCAATATTCTCAAAGCAGAAAGCCTTTAGACTTAATGCGCTTTTTGCTCCAGAACACGGTTTTTTTGGTGCTCTGCAGGATCAGATACGGGCAAAAACCTATTATGATAAGGAACGCCGCGTTAGTATTTATTCATTATACGGCAAGAATCTTATACCAGATAAAGCAATATTGAATAAGATCGACGTTCTTGTCATAGACCTCCAGGATATAGGTACACGTTATTATACTTTTGTCTGGTCAGCACTTTTATTGATCGAGCAGGTAGCAAACCTCGATAAAAAAGTAATCATCCTGGACCGACCTAATCCATTGAACGGCGTAACTGTCCAGGGACCAGTCCTTGAACCGCAGTACGTTTCTTTTGTTGGTCTTTATCCTATCCCGGTCCGTCACGGTCTGACGATCGGTGAACTCTGTGCTTTTGTTAACAGTGAATTGCATCTTGGCGCGGACATTAAGATAGTCAAAATGACCGGGTGGACGCGTGATCTCTACTTTAGTGATACAGGTTCATGCTGGACCATGCCGACACCGAATATGCCCGGTTTTTCCACGGCTTTGGTTTATCCTGGTATGTGTTTGCTTGAAGGTACTAATATATCTGAAGGACGGGGCACGACCAAACCATTTGAGGTGTTTGGCGCGCCATGGATTCGTCCTTTTTCTTTTATCGGGGCGATCAACAAGAGAAAGATCCCGGGTGTAAAATTCCGTCCGACATTTTTCATACCTACTTTTAACAAATATAAAGGCCGCTTGTGCGGCGGTGCTCAGATGTATGTTACTAATAAGAGAAGATTTGATCCGTTTTCAACCGGGTTAGAGATCATTCAGACGATAAAACGGCTGTACCCTGGAAAATTCAGGTGGCGCAGGCCTCCGTATGAACATGAGATACGAAAATTCCCGTTTGAGATCCTGACCGGTAATGCCTGGATAAAGCAATCTCTCGATAAGAATCATTCAATTGCTTCGATAAGGCAAAAATGGCAGCTGGGTCTTTACCGATTCAAACGTAAGAGAAGAAAATACCTGCTTTATTAAATGGTAAAGACTGATGTCTGGTTTGGGTTTAGATGGTGGGATAAGGAGTAATGGAGTAAGAGAATGGATGCTATTTTATTATCTGCCGGTTTAGGAGAAAGAATGATGCCGATAACAAAATATGTGCCGAAACCATTGTTATCGGTAGTTGATTTCCGTTTAATAGATCATAATATCGACCGTCTTTTTAAAAACGGCGTCGATACTATCGCAATAAATCTTTTCCACATGGCAGATCTGATCGAAAAATATCTAGATCGTTATCCACGAAATCTCCATATCGTGACCGAGCATGCATTAAAGGGGACTGGCGGAGCACTGCTCAATTTCAAGGATATCATGCACAATGATTTTATTTTTTATTCATGCGATGCCTTGACTGATTTAGACCTTACTCAAGTAGTCGAATTCCATCGAATCCGCAAGCCGGCGATAACACTTGTTTTGCTTAAAAGAGGGGATGAGAATATTATCCATATCGACGATGAACACAGAGTGAAGAAAATCGCAAGCGTCAGTGGTGTTGATGCTTACGATTTTGCCGGAGTGGCCGTATTTTCAGATCGTGTTTTTTCATATCTGCCAGATAAGGAAAAATTCAGTATCGTCGAAGTCTGGAAACGGATGCTTGATAATGGTGAGTCAATTCTCGGTTTTCCTTTGGAAGTTAACTGGTACAATATTAACTCGCCGAAAGTATACTGGCAGGTCCATTATGATCTGCTTGTTAACGAGGTGGCTTTTGGCGGGCATCATTATGGATCTTCTGTATACATTGATCCGACAAGCCACGTCAATGCAAAAAAGATCAATGGTTTTGCCAGCATTGGCCCGAATTGCAGGATATCTGATCAGGTTTCGATAACCAATACAGTAGTCTTGGGCAATAGTGTAATCCAAGGGGGGGAATATATGAATTGCCTGTTGTCTGATAAATACTGTATCAAGATCGATGAATGAGGGGAACATGACGAGGGGGAGCAAGATATGGAATATAAAATAGTGAAAAAAATAGATATCGGTGGTTCGGACAGAATATGCTACCGATGCATCAAGGAACGCGAAAACTATATCCTTGTCTGGGATAAAAACCTTGCCCATCATATAAAAATGCAGAAACATCTTTTCGAAAAAGGGGTTAGTGTTCCGGAAATACACTGGATAGATGAAGACTCAAGCCTTATCCTTATGGAAGACCTGGGAGACAATTCGCTCTACGAATTATCGCAAAAAAAACGGAGTATCCTTGTCCAGTATCGTAAGGCCCTTAAGGAACTTGTTAAGCTTCAGGTTGACGGGTATGATGATGCACCGATCAAAGACCATTATGACTATCAGCATATCAAGTGGGAACAGCAGTATTTTAAAAAACATTTTCTCAATCAGTGTTGCAATATCCCAAGCGGGAAGATAAAAAAACTCGACAATGATCTTGAAAAACTTGCGCGCAGTTTGCTGAAAGAAGCAGAACCATGGAGTAATTTTTTAATGCACCGGGATTACCAGTCCCAGAATATCTATATCAAAGGGCGCAAGGCCAAGATCATTGACTATCAAGCTGCCAGAATAGGTCCCCTTACCTATGATCTGGCCGCGCTGCTCAGAGACAGCTACGTTAACATCACCCCAAAGAACGAAAAGAAGCTGATCGATTATTATCTCGAATGTTTAACAAAGAAACGCATTAAATATACAAAACGACAATTCCTGCGGGCTTATGAGTTAACTGCATTGCAGCGTAATATGCAAGCGCTTGGTGCCTTTGCTAATCTGTGGCTGAATAAGGGAAAGGTCTTTTTTAAAGAACACATTCCGCGTGGCCTGGAGCTTCTCAGGAGAGGTCTTGAGAAAACAGAATTCACTGAGCTTTGTGATTGTGTAAATTGTGAGCAGGTAACAAAGAAGTGTCTTTCAAACAGTTAGACAAATACCTCGTATCCTGTACTTCAGAAAGAAAAATACCCGGTGTCGTATGCTGGATCGGCTCTAGCAAGAATACACTTTTTTTTAAAGCCTTGGGCCATGCGCAGCTCCTCCCGGGCAAGGCAAAGATCAATAAGAACACCATCTTTGACCTTGCATCTTTAACTAAGCCCCTGGCTACTGCTCTGTCGATAATGTTGCTCTATGAAAAAAAACAATTTAAGCTCAGTGACAAAGTGAAGATTTTTTTTCCTATGGCTTCTTCGTATCCGACCGGTCAGAAAACAGTTAAACAGCTACTCACTCACACTGCAGGTTTACCGGCTTGGTTCCCATTGTATATCCTGCCTGAACAAGACCGATTAAAGTACCTATTTGAGTCGAGTGGCAAGAGCAAAAGCGTTGTTTATTCGTGTCTCGGTTATATAATCCTCGGGATGATAATCGAGAAGATCTCGAACCAGAGTCTGGATATATTCTGCAGGGAAGAGCTTTTCAAACCATTGGGTTTGAACAATACCATGTTTGGTCCGGTAAAGAAAAAAAATGTTGCGGCGACCGAGTTTGGTAATAAACACGAAGAGTTGACAGCGGCGCAGTATGGTAAAATAAAAAAAATGAAATGGCGAAATTATGTGTTGAAAGGTGAAGTCCACGATGGTAATTCATACTATGCATTCAATGGTGTTTCCGGGAATGCCGGTCTATTCTCGACGGCTCAGGAGACAGCCAAAATAATCCGGTCATATATCGCAGGTAATATTGTAACGAAGAAAACCGTGAGGATGATGATACAGGATCATACAAATGGAAAAGAAAAGCGGGGATTTGGCTGGATCATCGATCCATTTCCCGAATATGTGTCAAATAGATCTTTTTATCATACAGGTTTTACCGGTACGATGTGTCTCGTAGATCCGGCGAAAGATCTGATTATCGTATTCCTGACAAATGCGGTGCATCCAGTTGTACGCCAGGGACTAATGCCGGGCATAAGGCAGAAGGTTGTAGAAATGACAGCTGTGGCCACGGCTTAAAGATCAATCGATAAACAAAAAATAACCCAAGGTTAAACCAACGCCGTCCCAGAACAGATCTTTCCATGAGAAATGGTTTTTTTTCTTTTTATCATAGATCTCCTTGCATATACCGATGGTGGCGGTCGTTGATAGCGAATAGATCTTAGCCCTGGTTTCGTTATCGTTATCATAATGGGTATATAGATGATAGCTCAGTGTTGTTAACGCAGCACTTGCGGTGAGGTGATAGAACTTATCTTCAGAAAACCATGGATCATTCGTTTGCCGCAGGGCAGCAAGCATCTCCGGCATTATTCTTAAACTGCTCGGCGTTATGTCATAGGAAAAGGTATTTGCGGTTAAAGAAAAGGCAAGAGATACCATTATAAAAGATAAAAGAAGACTTCTGCTCATTCACTTGAATTATAAAGATATATATAAGGGTGTCAATAAAAGTCTTGACAATTAAAGAAATTTCAATATATTATAATAAGCTATGAAATTAGGCGAATTATTGGTGAAACAGGGGACAATTTCTGAGGATATGCTCGCTCAGGCCTTGGAAAGTCAGAAAAAAGAAGGATCACGATTGGGGACGACCCTGATTAAACTAGGTTTTGTAAACGAAGAAGATTTGCTCGCTGCTCTTTCAAAACATTTTGGAGTAAAAGCAGTCGATTTAAGGAAAGCAAAGATCGATGAATCATTGTTAAAATTGATACCCGGCGAACTTGCCGGCAAATATCTTGTCGTGCCCGTTACAAGACTCGGTCATACGCTCACTGTAGCTATGATAAACCCTGGCGATGTGGCAGCGATTGAAGATATTCAATTCGCAACCGGTTTTGAAGTGGATGCCGTTGTCGCGGCAGAAGAGGCTATCCTGAAAGTCGTGCAAGAACACTATAATGTTCAAAAATTGCTTTCAGATGTCATGTATGAAATAGAAATGGCTGATGCTGGTGATACTCATGTTAAGCTTGTCGATGGCGGAGAGGAAACAAAGGGACTTGATGAAGATCTTTCGACGGTTCAGGATGATAGTGACAGCGGGCCGGCGCTTAAGCTAACCAGTAAGATCATCACTGATGCAGTCGATATGAATGTGTCAGACATTCATATCGAGCCGTATGAAAAAGACATGAGAATACGATTTCGTATTGACGGCATCCTGCACGAAACGATGAAGCCACCCAAGAGAATGAACCGCGCACTGGCAACAGTGATAAAGGTGATGGCAAAACTCAAAGTCGAAGAAAAACGTTTGCCCCAGGACGGTCGAATTAAAGCAAGGATTCACAATAAGATCATTGACATCCGTGTTTCGACAGTACCGACCCTGTTTGGTGAGAAGATCGCCTTACGTATCCTTGACCGTTCGACAATACAGCTCAACCTTGATCTTTTGGGTTTCGAAGAAGGGAATCTAATGACATTCCGGCGTGCGATTAAAAACCCGTTTGGCATCGTTCTGGTCACGGGTCCCACTGGTTCTGGTAAAACAACGACATTGTATTCGGCAATTACCGAATTGAATGATCCCGGTCAAAATATTATCACTGCGGAGGATCCGATCGAGTATTCGTTGCACGGTATTAATCAACTCCAGGTCAACGAAAAGATCAAACTGACCTTTGACAGTGCACTCCGTGCATACCTCAGACAAGACCCGAACATTATAATGGTCGGTGAGATAAGAGATTTAGCGACTGCCCAGATATCGATACGCGCATCATTAACCGGTCACCTTGTTCTCTCAACCGTACATACGAATTCAGCAGCTGCTACAATAACCAGATTGGTCAATATGAATGTCGAACCTTATTTGATCGCATCGACAGTCCTGTCGATAGAATCACAAAGACTCTTACGAAAAGTATGTGATAAATGCCGAAAGGAAGTCGAGTATCCAGAAGAGATTCTGATGGATGCAGGTCTTGAAAAAGGCAAGTTTAATTATCCACTCTTTCATGGAGAAGGCTGCGAACATTGCCGGGGGACAGGCTACAAAGGAAGAGTCGGTATTTTTGAGAACATGTTGATAACTACCAGGATACGTGATTTGATTCTGGCAGGAGCGATGAGCGAAGATATCGAGAAAGCCGCAGTCGAGGAAGGTATGGTGAACCTTCGTAACTCAGCACTGCACAAACTTGAGAGTGGTTTGACCTCGGTAGAGGAAGTTATCCGTGAGACAAAGGTGGTTTAATGGAAGAAAAACTCGCTTCATATTTAGTTAATAATGGTCTTTTAAATGAAGAGCAGTTGCGCGAGGCCATGCGTGAACGGCGTGAAACCGGACAGCGGCTGGTCAGTGTTTTGAACCGTCTCGAGATGATTTCAGAAAGTAAATTACTGGCTCAATTGAGTAATTTGTATAAAATGGAAGTCGTTGACCTCGACTATATAATTCCAGAAAAAGATGTTCTTGGCATGATCCCGGCAGAAAAAGTTTATCATTATGAAGTATTGCCGATCGACCGAAAGGGAAGGTACCTGACCGTTGCGATGGTTGATCCAACAGATATTAGTGCGATCGAAGATCTTCGCTTCATAACGTCCATGGAAATAAACCCCGTATTGGCCGCTGAGTCGAGTATCAGAGATGCCCTGGATCGATATTATACGATGGAAAAGGGCATTGCTGAAGTGGCGCTTGAGACTGGTTCTGGCAGTGCCAAAGAGCTGGGTATTGAAGATATGGAACTCCTTGAGACCGAGTTTGAAGAAGATCTGGAGGAAAACAAACTCAGGGCTGACGCAGAAGGTGGTCCGGTAATACGATTGGTCAATTTTTACATTGCGGATGCGGTTGGCAAGGCTGCATCAGATATCCATATTGAGCCTTATGAAAAAGAGGTCAGGGTGCGGTTCAGGATCGACGGTGTGCTTCAAGGACAGCAGTCACCACCATTGAACTTGAAAGCGGGCGTCATCACCAGGTTAAAACTCATGGCCAAAATGGATATCGCTGAACACCGCATATGCCAGGATGGCCGCATTAATATTCAGGTTGGTGATAAGATGATCGATCTGCGTGTTTCTGTGATCCCTACGTTATATGGCGAGAAAGTCGTTATGAGAATATTGGATAGAAGCTCTCTAATGCTTGACTTATCAAAACTTGGGTTTGCTTCAGGAGCTTTAAAGAAATTCCTTAAGTCAATTGAAAGCCCTTATGGGATTGTACTTGTAACCGGTCCAACTGGAAGCGGGAAAACTACGACACTTTATTCCACACTCGCCAGATTGAACAAACCAAAACGACAGATAATGACGATCGAGGACCCGGTCGAGTATAATTTGCACGGTATCAATCAGATACAAGTCCATGAAGAGATCGGTCTAACCTTTGCCAGTGCTTTGCGCGCATTCCTGCGTCAATCTCCGAACATCATACTTGTCGGTGAGATCCGGGATTCTGAAACAGCTGAGATCGCCATTCGGGCCGCCCTGACCGGACATTTGGTTTTTTCAACGATCCATACGAATGATGCTCCGACCACTATTAACCGATTGATCGATATCGGGATAAAACCTTACCTGGTTTCAAGCGCCCTTGTCCTTATTCAGGCACAGCGTTTGGTTAGAAGAATTTGTCCGATGTGTAAAGAAAAAATTAAAGTGAGTGAAAAGCTACTTGAAGATGCCGGTATACCTAAGGGTGCTTTCCCTGATGACATGGTTTATAAAGGGAAAGGCTGCAGTCACTGTCGACAAACGGGGTATAAGGGCAGAGTTGGTCTTTATGAAGTAATGCCGATTTCCTCGGATATGAGACAAATGATATTGAAAGGTACTTCTGCAGACAAGATCGCGGAACAGGCTGCTAAAGAGGGGATGAAGACTCTTCGTGCTGACGGCATAGAGAAAATAAAAGAGGGTATTACAACAATCGAAGAATTGATGCGGGAGACCGCAGCATTTTAAGGATATGTTCTATGATTAATTTAAAGGAGGCGATATGCCTGTAACAATGAAACAACTCTTAGAAGAAATGGTGCAAAGGAATTCGACTGATTTGCATCTGACAACTGGTGCGCCGCCTATGTATCGGATCGATGGTGATTTGGTCCCGACGAATTATGAAATTATGACCCCGGAGTTGATTCAAAATTTAATATATAGTGTATTGAATGATCAACAGAAAAAGAAATTTGAGATGGAATGGGAATTGGACTTCTCTTTCGGAATTGCCGGGTTATCTCGTTTTCGAGGTAATTGTTTTCAACAAAGAGGTAGTGCCGCTGCGGCGATACGTACGATCCCGTTTGAGATCAGAGGATTCAAAGAACTTGGTATCCCGTTAATAGTCCAGGAACTTGCCGCCCGGCCAAAAGGTATGATACTCTGTACTGGACCTACTGGAAGCGGAAAATCAACGACCCTTGCTGCGCTTATTGACAAAGTCGATAGCGAGCGCCGCTGTCATATCGTAACTGTTGAGGACCCTATCGAGTATCTATTCAGACATAAAAAGGCAATAATAAACCAGCGTCAGGTTGGCAGTGATACAAAGTCGTTTGCTAATGCATTAAAATATGTATTGCGTGAAGACCCTGATGTTGTTATGGTTGGCGAGATGCGTGACCCGGAGACTATCGGTACTACATTGACCATTGCCGAGACCGGTCACCTTACACTCGCTACTCTGCATACTAATTCAGCAGCTGAGTCGATCCATCGTATTATCGATGTTTTTCCACCCCACCAACAGGGCCAGGTAAGGTCGCAACTTGCCTTTGTTGTTGAGGGTGTTATCACACAGCAGCTGCTTCCGAAAATTGGCGGCGGCCGGGTCCTTGCAGCTGAAGTCATGATCGCAACACCGGCCATCCGTGCGCTGATCCGTGATGAAAAAGAACACCAGATCTATTCGACGATTCAGGCAGGTTCAAAATATGGTATGCTGACAATGAATCAGTCCCTGTACGATCTCTATGCCAAGCGTACGATAACCCTGGAAACAGCTTTTGATTATACTCCGAACGTTGAAGAATTTGAACATATGGTTGAACAGAAATCAGGGGCTCTAAGATAACGTGGGATGTAATAGTATTCATTCTGTCAATTGTTTGGCGGTTGCGATGAGTAAAATATGCGATTGCGTGACCTTTATAACCTAAGGAGGTGAAATGCCAACTTTTGTCTGGAAAGGTAGAACAGCATCAGGAGCCTCAGCAAACGGCGAAATTGCTGCAGGTTCACAAGCCGACGTTGTAGCTTCACTGCGCCAGAAAAAGATAATCCCCACTTCGATCAAGGTCAAGGAAGAGAAAAAGAAACTTACACTATTTGGTGGTCGGGTTTCACGCCGGGCCTTGGCCGTTTTTACCCGACAATTCTCGACCATGCTCAATGCTGGTCTTCCCTTGCTGACATGTCTTGAGATATTAGGAAAACAGACTGAAAGTCCAGCGTTGCGCAAAGTCTTGCTTGAGGTGAGAGGCGATGTTGAAGGTGGGTTATCACTCGCTGATGCATTACGTCGACAGCCAAAGGTTTTTGATAACCTTTATGTTAATATGGTTGAATCGGGTGAAACAGGTGGTGCATTGGATGTTATTCTAATGCGTCTTGCTACGTATCTTGAGAAAAGCGCCGCACTAATGCGTAAGATAAGAGGTGCGATGATCTATCCGGTCATCATCTCTCTGGTCGCGGTGGGTGCGATCGCCGTGATGTTATTGTTTGTTTTGCCGATTTTCGCACGTATGTTTGAGGGTGTTGGTGCTGAATTACCTGCAATGACACGTCTGGTCATGGCTATATCGTCCTTTGCTCAGGTCTGGGCAATACCGGGAACGATTATTTTCATTGCGGTATTTACTATCCTCCGGAGATGGCACAAGACTGAATCCGGGGCAAAGGCAATGGATCCGATATTCCTGAAGGTCCCTGTTTTTGGTGACCTTACCCGTAAGCAGTCGATCGCTCGTTTTTCAAGGACCCTGTCGACTCTGCTGTCAAGTGGTGTTCCTATTATTGATGCCCTTGAAATAACCGCAAGGAGTTCAGGCAACTGGGTCGTTGAAGATGCAATCTTGCGAGCTCGGACGTCGATAAAGGGCGGCGAAAATATCGCTGATCCATTGACAAAGACCTCTGTTTTTCCACCAATGGTTACTCAAATGATCGCGATTGGTGAAGCATCAGGAGGTTTGGATGAGATGCTTTCCAAAGTCGCTGATTTTTATGATGCTGAAGTCGATCAGGCAGTGGAGAATCTTACCAGTGCTCTTGAGCCTATTATCATGGTCGTTCTGGGTGGTATTGTCGGTTTTCTTGTTATATCAATGTACCTGCCGATTTTCCAGTTAGCAGGAACGATTACAGAATAATAATTATAGGAACGATCGATCTATAGGTTGTGCCGAAATTTCTGAACGCGGATAGTCATACTAAATGGCCATTACTATGTTTTTTTAGTAATCAAGCTTAAGCAATGGTATATTCAACGCTCTTTAGTCGAAGAGCCGGTTTGATTATTCTGCACCCCCTTATCGTCACATTTATTTTATTATCATCCTATCCTGTCATCCATACAGTCCCGACACCTTTTTGGTTCATTATCCTCGCTTCTTTTATTCTGGCTTCGGTTTTTTTCCTGGTTCAAACATGGTTACCTGAGGAGACGCTCAACTACATTATTTTTCTTGCGGATATTCCGTTGATAGGTGCGATGATCCATTATTCAGGCGGGGTCGAGAGTATCTTCCCCCTGCTTTACCTGCTGTTGATCATAGTCGCCTCTTTATATATTTACAGGACCGGAGCTTATACGATCAGTGTTATTTCAGTGGTATTTTTTCTCGGTCTTTTGCTTTATGAGATGAATCAAAGCGATGCTGCCCTGCAGTTTGTTATGTACCGCTTCTATATATTCGGACTTTTATTTCTTTTTACCGGCATATTGAGCGGTGCCTGGTCAGAACGCTACCAAAAACGCGCTGAAGAGGCCACAAGGTTAAGACTTACGACCGAGGAGATCTTGAAAAATCTACCGAGCGGGATAATGACCATCGACAACAGCGGTGCGATCATCTACAGTAATCTCCAGGAGGACACGATACGCTCCAGGGTTCATCTCTACATCACGAAGTTTCTTAAAGCACGTCACGCGAAGCGATCGATCGAGCTGAAAATCGGTAAGCGATATTATGTTCTGTCTTGCGCCCGGATCTATCGTTCTAAAGTCGGTCTTGGCATACTCCAGGACTATACGGCCATCCGAAAGCTCGAGGAAAAGTCACGCGTATCAAAGCAGATAAAGTTGCTGGCTGAACTCGGTGGTTCTTTGGCACATGAAATACGAAATCCTCTGTCATCGATACGAGGGTCGCTTGAGGTAATACGGGATTCTGAAAAATCCACGGATAGTCTTCACTTCATAAACATAGCTTTGAATGAGTCTATTAGGTTGAATGAGATCGTTACTGATTTTCTTAATTTCGCGCAGTTTGTTCCGCTTAAGAAAAACCGTCTGCATATAGGCGAGGTTATTAATGAAGCTTATATTGATGTTCTTTCTCGCGCACAAGCAAGAAAGGTGGTAATAAATCGCGAGGATGATGATTTTGTAGTTCTCGGGGATTTGAACAAGCTGGAAGCAGGATTGTTGAATATCATTAACAATGCCTGTGAAGCAACACCAGAGGGAAAAGCCGTACATATAAAGACATATAAAGAAAAAAAGTCAGGCATTATCGAGATCCAAGATGCTGGTAAAGGTATTTCTAAAAAGGCGCTCGAGAAAATATTCCAACCTTTTTTCACAACCAAAAAGGGTGGTATCGGTCTTGGTTTGGCAATAGCCAAGAACATAATCGAAGCGCACGGTGGTCGTATCGAAGTGAATAGTCAGATAAATAAAGGTACGACATTTAAGGTCGTTCTTCCGCTGGCATAACAGGGAGTAAACACTAGGAACTACAAACTAGAAAGCGAAAAAATGGAAAAAGAAAGGAATATAAAGCTTGACATCGAATACGACGGTACTGATTTTTGCGGATGGCAGTACCAGCCCGATGAACGGACTGTGCAGGGTGAGATCGAGGAGGTTTTAAAAAAACTACTTTCTGAACAGATAAGGATAACTGGTGCCGGAAGAACTGATCAGGGAGTGCACGCACTCGGCCAGGTCGCTAATTTCCATAGCACATCGACTTTGACCCTTACCAAGATACAAAAGGCTTTGAATTCGTTGACCAAGCCCGATGTTAATATTAAGCAGATCGCTTATGCTGCCGAAGATTTTCACAGCCGCTTTTCGGCGAAATCCAAGATCTATCGATATAATATGATTCTTCAGCCCTCGCCTTTTAAGCTCCGCTATAATTGGTTTGTAAAGTATAAACTTGATTTGAATAGTATGGAGATCGCAAAGAATTTTTTTGTCGGCGAACATGATTTTAAAAATTTATCCACTGAGGTTGACAAGGATAACACTGTCTGTGTCATCAAAAGCATCAGCTTGACAGAGCGAAATTCGCATATTATAATAGATCTGGAAGGTGATCGCTTTATCCGGAAGATGGTGCGTGGCATAGTCGGATTCTTGCATGACGTTGGACGAGGTCATTATCAAGCCGAGCAATCGCAAGATGCCTTGACTGGTGAGATAAAGAACCTTTTCTTCGCACCTCCGCAAGGATTGTTTCTTGTAAAAGTAGAATATTAACCGCGATCATCTGGGGATTAATTTTTAGAGAGGAAAAATGATACTAACAAAGAAAAATATCATATATATTCTCTTCGGGATCGTACTGACGATTTTTGTCGTGGCTATTTATAGCATGGTTTGGCCGCAGCCTTATGATAGCGAGACGAGTGATAAATTAAATCTCAACGATAATGTTAGCAGGCAGCGAGCAAATGCCATTGTGATTGCTGCAAAAAAGGTGACACCCGCAGTCGTATCCATTTCCGTTGTTCAAACCAGAGTAGTCGCCACTTCGCCTTTTTTCTCTCCTTACTCGGATGATAGGTTCAATGATTTTTTCCGCGATTTCTTTCCTGAAAGGTATCACAAACAGCAAGTAAAAAGTCTCGGTACCGGGGTGGTAATATCACCGGATGGTTATATACTGACGAATGAACATGTTATAACTGACGCGACTAAAATAAAGATAACGCTTCCTGATGGAAGACAGCTTGAGGGTAGTGTTGTAGTAGCCGATCGAACTATGGATCTTGCTTTAATGAAAGTCGAAGCCAGCAATTTGCCGTACGTCGAACTCGGTAATTCTGAAGATTTGATGATAGGGGAATGGGTGATCGCTTTTGGTAATCCCTTCGGCTTTTTGCTTGAAGATACGAGCCCCACTGTTACAGTCGGTGTTGTTTCAGCTCTCGGCCGGTCGATAAAGTCAAGCCATGATGAACGGGTTTATAAGAATATGATACAGACTGATGCCGCAATAAATCCGGGAAATTCAGGTGGTCCATTAGTAAATGTCCTGGGACAGGTGATCGGAATTAATAATTTTATCTTCACATCCAGTGGCGGTTCAGAAGGTATTGGTTTTGCCCGCCCGGTAAATTTCGTAAGGAAATTCATTACCGAAGCTAAAAAGCACGGTAAAATCCGACCGGCATGGATAGGCTTGTGGTTACAGGATATTACACCAGATCTCGCTGAAGAAACTGAGATTCAGAAGGCGGGTATCATCGTTACAAACGTCGACGCGAAAAGTCCTGCTGAAAAGGCAGGTATCAAAGGCGGTGACATGATCGTTGAAATCAATGGTCTTCGCATAAGGCGGGTTTCAGACTGGGATAGATTCATCGCTAATGTTTTTGTCGATGAAGAACTGGAGATTGTTCTCTTGCGAAAAGAAAATACCATGGAAAAGACGATATTAGTTGAAGAATTCAAATTTTCTGGTACAAAAAGCAGATTTGGATTATATGTCGAGGATATCAGTTCGCAACTCGCCAAGAAATATGGAATTGGTTATAATGATGGTGTTATCGTTTTGAAAATTGAAGAAAATGGACTTGGTGAACGATTGGGTATTAGGGCAGGAGATGTTATTCTAAAAATAGATGACAAACGCATTCGGAATAAGAATGATTTCAATGATGCGATGAAAAATGACCGCCCTGTTTATTTCATTTTAGACCGGGGCGGTTTGATCATGCAATTATATTTGGGTTCATGATGCATGGAGCAGAGAAATGATCAAACGTTATCAAACAAATGAGATGGCAAGAATTTTCAACGATGAATATAAATTGGAAAAATGGCTTTTTGTCGAGCGCATCGTCGCTGCGGTTGAAGAAAAAACCGGTGTGATACCCCGCGGCCTCAGCAGTAAGCTGGCCAAAATAAGAGTTAAACCAGAGCGGGTCAAAGCTATAGAAAAAGTCACTAACCACGATGTCATTGCTTTCTTAGAAGCAGCCCGGGAAAAGCTCGGAAAGAAAACCGGCAAATGGCTGCATTTTGGACTGACTTCTTACGATCTTGTCGACACCGCTTTCGTTCTAATGATACTCGAAGCGATCGATATTTTACACCGGGATATCAAGAAATTACTTATGATATTGAGAAAGCTATCTACAAAATATAAAAAGACTCCGCAAATGGGTAGGACACATGGTGTGTTTGCTCAGCCGATAACATTTGGCTACAAAGTCGCTTCTTGGTTTGAAGAAGTTCAACGGGCGAGTCGGCGTTTGATCTTATCAAAAAAAGAGATGTCATTTGGTAAGTTGTCAGGTGCGGTCGGTACTTATACGATGTTATCACCAGCGATCGAGAAAAGAGTAATGAAAAGGCTTGGTCTGAATGCAGAGCCCGTATCGACACAAGTTTTGCCGAGAGACAGATTCGCTTTTCTTATGGCAAACCTGGCGCTGTATGCATCTGCTCTTGAGCGCATAACGACTGAGATCAGAAATCTCTCACGTACGGAAATCGGTGAGGTTCTTGAACCATTTACCCGCGGACAAAAGGGGTCTTCTGCAATGCCGCATAAAAAGAATCCGATCACCTGTGAGAGAATCAGCGGTTTAGCGCGAGTCTTACGGAGTTATCTCATACCAGCATACGAGAACATCACGCTCTGGCATGAGCGGGACATCACTAATTCTTCGGTCGAACGTATTATCTTCCCTGATGCATTTCATTTGGCACATTATCTCACCAAGAAAACACATTGGGTCATAGATAATATAAATGTCTACCCCGAACGCATGCTCGAGAATATCGAGGCGAGTTATGGTGTTTATGCCTCACAAAATCTCATGAACAGGCTTGTGCAGAAAGGCCTGAGCAGGGGGGAGGCATACAAAATTGTACAGAGTTTGTCTTTTAAAGCAGTAAAGGTGAAAGAAAATCTAAGAACTGTAGTCCTTAAGCACAAAAAAGTATGTCAAATACTGAGCAAAAAAGATATCGATAAGATATTTGATTTAAAGTGGTTCTTAAGGAACATATATTGACTTCGAACGGAAAATAACTATAATTGCGCATGGATATCTTTAAAAAATGTGATTTCACTGTAAACGAAGTAAGGAAGGCACAAGAATACGGGATTTATCCTTTCTTTACCCCTATTGAATCAGCCCAGGATCACCGTGTAACGATCAGAGGGAAAGAATATATCATGATCGGTTCTAATGGGTATCTTGGTTTGGCCGCGGATCCTCGCATGAAAGAAGCCGCGATCAATGCCATAAAGAAATACGGCTCGACGTGCTCTGGATCGAGGTTTTTAAACGGCACACTCGATATCCATGTAAAGCTTGAAAAGGATCTTGCTCGCTTTTATGAGAAAGAAGGAGCGATCGTTTTCTCGACCGGTTTTCAAACGAATTTGGGCATTATTTCCTCGCTTGGCGGCAAGGATGATATTTTGGTTATCGATCGTCAAGATCATGCATCGATCATCGATGGCTGCCGGCTGTCCTTTTCTGCTGTCAAAAAATACCTCCATAATGATATGAAAGACCTGGAGCGGATATTGAAGACCTTGCCTGATGATCGTGGAAAATTGATCATTGTTGATGGTGTTTTCAGCATGGAAGGAGACCTTGCTAATCTCCCAAAGATCGTGCAGTTAAAGGAGAAGTATAATGCCCGTCTGCTTGTCGACGATGCACACGGCGTCGGAGTCCACGGGGACAAAGGTCGGGGAACATGTGAACACTTCGGTGTCCTCGATAAGGTTGATATTCTTATGGGCACATTCAGCAAAGCATTTGCTTCGCTCGGAGGTTTTGTCGTGGGTGACAAGGATGTCATAACCCATATCAAACACCGTGCCAGAGCATTGATATTCTCAGCCAGCATGATTCCCGCTTCAGTCGCCAGTGCTCAAAAGGCACTTGATATTATCAAGAGCGAACCCCAGCGCCGTGAAAGATTATGGGTGATAACGGAACGTATGCTAAAAGGTTTTAAAGATATAGGTTTGGATATCGGCGAGAGTGAGACACCGGTGATCCCGGTTATTATCGGCGAGGATAATAATTGTTTTGCTTTCTGGAAAGCGCTGTTGGAAAACGGCATTTTTGCCAACCCGGTTATTTCGCCCGCAACACCCCCGGGACGAGCGCTGATCAGGACCAGCTATATGTCGACACATACTGATGAAGACATCGACACTATTCTACAGGTATTTGCCCAGTGTGCAAAGGAATTTGGATTGGTCAAGAAATGATAGAAGTAATTCCGGTAAAGACAGATAGGGAATTAAAGGATTTCATAAATTTCCCCTATAAATTGTATAAGAAAAATCGCTATTGGGTCCCTCCACTCAAGCGTGAAGTCCGCAATCTTCTGGACAAAGTAAAGAATCCATTCTGGTCTCATGCGGAGAAGGAATTGTTTCTTGTCTATCGAGAGAAGCAGTTATCCGGGCGAATTTGTGCGATCATCGACTATAATTTCATGGAATTCTGGGATGAAAAGACCGCATATTTCGGATTCTTCGAGTGTGATGATGACGAGGAGGCTGCAAAGGCTCTTTTTGAGAGTGTCAAAGAGTATCTCAGTGATAAGGGGATTACAAAGTACATTGGCCCCATGAATCCATCGACAAATGATGAGTGTGGTGTTCTAATAGAAGGATTTTACACACCGCCTTATATTATGATGACGCATAACTACGAATACTATGATGGTCTTATCCAGAAGTGCGGGTTAAAAAAGGCAAAAGATCTTCTTGCCTATTACTATGATATAAAGGACGCTCCTTTTGAATATCTTGAAAGGATCTGTTCAATAGTGCGCCGACGGGTGCATGATATCAAGATCAGAGCCGTCAATCTTGCGGATTTTAAGAATGAGGTTCAAAAGATAAAAGAGATTTATAATGACGCCTGGAGTCGGAATTGGGGGTTTGTTCCGATGACCGATGAAGAGATCAATGTTTTTGCTCAGAACTTAAAATCCCTTGTTGTGCCGGAATTGATCCCGATAATAGAGATAGATGATGTTCCGGTCGCTGTTTCTCTTGCTGTACCCAACTACAATGCTGTCCTGAGCAAGCTGAACGGACGTCTAGGACCTATCGAGATGTTAAAGTTCCTTTACTATAAAAATAAGATAAAGGAAGCCCGCATGATGATAATGGGTGTGAGAAAGCAATACCGGAAAATGGGTTTGGAATCATTACTTTTTCTTGAATCATTCCGGGCTGGCCAGCAACTTGGTTACACGGGCGGCGAGTTGTCGTGGATCCTCGAGGATAACCATCCAACAAACAATGCCATAACAAAAATGGGTGGTAAGGTCCACAAGAGATACCGCATATATGAGGGGATAGTATAGATTCTGCAGGTTTAGATGCTGGATCAAGATTCTAGTTTTCATACCCAAATCCATTCATCATAAATAGAAGGAGAATTAGGATGGCAAAATATAAGATCGCATGGTTACCTGGAGATGGTATAGGCAAAGATGTTCTTGATGCTACAAGAATAGTATTGGATAAAATAGGCCTTGATGCTGAATATATCCATGGTGACGTGGGCTGGGAATTCTGGTGCAAAGAGGGTGAACCCTTACCTGAACGAACTGTCGAGTTGATGAAAAATACTGACTGTGCGATGTTCGGAGCCATTACTTCAAAACCAAAAACGATCGCGGATACAGAGCTTGAACCACAACTGAGAGGTAAGGGATTTGTTTACCGAAGTCCGATCGTACGTATGCGTCAGATGTTTGATCTGTATATTTGTAAACGTCCGTGCAAGGCGTATAAGGGCAATCCGCTGAACTATAAGGAAGGCATTGATTTCGTTATATTCAGAGAGAATACAGAAGACCTTTACTCGGGTATCGAGTATAATATAGTACCTCAGGAGATGCTTGCTATAAAAGGTATGGAAAAAGTACCTAAGGACGCGGCAATTTCAGTGAAGGTCAATACTCCCAAAGGTTGCGAAAGGATCGTTCGTGCAGCATTTGAATTTGCGAAAAAACATAAAAGAAAAAAGGTTACCTGTGTTCACAAAGCAAATGTGGTCAGAGCCACGGATGGTTTATTCCTTGAACAATACAAAAAAGTAGCGGCCGAATACCCTGGAATAGAGGAAGATGAGGCAAACGTTGATTCACTTTGTCAATGGCTCCTTAAAAAACCTTTTAACTACGACGTTCTGGTAGCACCAAACTTGTATGGAGATATCATTTCTGACTTATGTGCTCAGATGACCGGAGGTCTGGGTTTCGGGTCGAGCGGTAATATCGGTGAAAAATATGCAGTTTTTGAACCGACCCACGGCTCAGCTCCCAAATATGCCGGAATGTACAAGGTAAATCCAATCGCAACGATCCTTGCCGCAAGAATGATGCTTGAGTGGTTAGGTGAGAAGAAATCCGCAGAGCTCTTAGAGCGGTCGATCGTGGATGTTATTGCACTGGGAAAAACCAGAACATATGATATGGGCGGTAAAGCTACTACCCTGGAAATGGCCGAGGCCATCGCTGACAGGCTATAAGAAAGTACGGAAGCAACGGAGTCTCGGTGTAACGGAGATTATAGACTGGGAACCAGGAACTAAGAACTAGGCAGAAAAAGAGCAATGAGTAAAGAGATAAAACAAGATAAACTAAAAAGACCAAAGCAACCAAAAGAGTTGAAGAACGATATTCGATTTGTCCAGAGGACAAAATGACGATCATTGAGAAGATATTTTCACGTGCAGCAGGAAAGGATGTCAGTCCTGGTGAATATATCTGGGCATCACTGAATCTGGTTGTAATGCGTGATTTTGGTGGTCCTAATGTTATTCAGGAGTACGAAAGTAAGTTTGGCGACCGTCCAGTATTCGATAAGGAGAGAATCGCGATAACTTTTGATCTTCATGTTCCGGCACGCAATGAGAAAGTCGCGGTGAATCAAAAATTTCTTAGAGATTTTGCCAAGCGGCAGGGTGTCATGTTGTTCGATATAAATACCGGTGTTGGGCAACACATCTTGCTTGAAAGCGGTCTTGTAAAACCCTGGGACATTATTGTCGGTACTGATAGTCATATGAATCTCCTCGGCGCGGTCGGTGCGGCTGGTTTTGGTATGGGTACAACTGATATTGCTGGAGCGATGTATAAAGGCAGACTCTATTTTTGCGTTCCGCCGACTATCCATATAAAGGTATCAGGGAGCTTCAAAAAATTTGTATCGGCCAAGGACCTTATTTTGTTTATTTTAAAACATCTGAAGACAGATGGTGCGCTCAACCGGGCAGTAGAGCTGTCCGGGACGACCATCGAAAAGATGAATATTGCTGAACGTATTACTATGACCAGCATGATAACTGAAATGTCAGGGGATGTGGGTTTTATACAGCCAAATAGCGAGGTTATAACGTATATCGAGTCTAGAAATGGTGAAAAGATCGAGACGATCAAACCTGATCCAAATGCAGCGTATGAAAAGACATACGAGTTCAAGGTCGATGATCTACAACCGCAGATCGCATGTCCACATTCACCGGATAATGTGAAGAGTGTCAAGGAGTTGAGCAAGACTAGAGTCGATCAAGTCTTCATCGGGTCTTGCACTAATGGTCGTTTTGAAGATCTGAAAATAGCCGCACAATTTTTAAAAGGGAGAAAAGTAAAACAAGGTTTGCGATTGATCATCGTTCCTGCGACAATGGAAGTTGCCAAAGAATCTTTAGAAAAAGGTTTATATGATATCTTTATAAATGCCGGTGCAGTGATAACTAATCCCGGCTGTGCGTTGTGTACGACAGGACACCCCGGGATTCTGGCTCCTGACGAGGTCATGGTTTCCACTTCTAACCGTAATTTTATCGGTAAGCTCGGCAAAGATGCCGAAGTATATCTTGCTTCGCCGGCAACGGCTGCGGCAACGGCCCTTGCTGGTGAGATTACTGATCCTAACGAGGTATAGTGTGATAGTGACGGGAAAAATCTGGTGCTTTGGTCATGATATTGACACGGATCAAATATATCCTGGCAAGTATTTACCACTGACCGATAAGCAGGAAATGTCAAAGCATGCTATGGAAGGCGCTGCTGGTGGTTTAGAATTCATCGACCGGGTCGAGAAAGGTGATATTATCGTCGCCGGCAGGAATTTCGGCTGCGGTTCTTCACGAGAACATGCCGCAGTAGCGATACGCGGTATTGGTGTTTCAGCCGTTGTTGCAGAATCATTTGCCAGGATATTTCACAGAAACGCAGTCAATACTGGATTACCGATCGTTGTTTTCAAAGGGATCGAGTCGTTTAAACAGGGCGATATGCTCAGGGTTGAAACTGAAAGCGGCAAGATGACCAACTTATCACAGGATAAGGTTTATCAAGGTACTCCAGTAACACCATTGGAGATAGAGATAATGGAAAGTGGTGGTTTACTCGATTACCTTAAGTCCACAAAGTAAACACGAGGGATTGGATGAAATCATGAACAAGAAATACATATTGAAGACTTTTCCTGAAATAAAGAAAATAAAGAGCGCGATTCTTCAAGAGCGCGTGATCAACACATGGCTCTTGGCTATGAAAAGAGGGAAATGGCGCAGTATCGATAAGATCCCCTTTACCCTGCTCATCAAGACCAAAAAAACACTCGTTGAACACACGAGGATCGTTACACTTATGGCTATAGCTGTTGCTGGTCAACGTAAGGACGTTAAACTCGATCATATTATCGCCGGAGGATTGGTACATGATGTTGGGAAATTACTCGAGTACAAAAAACAAGGAAATAAGTACATAAAAAGCAAATATGGTCATCTGATAAGGCATCCAATATCAGGTTACAAACTAGCGCTCGATGGCGGATTACCTGTTGAAGTTGCCCATATCGTGGCCGCTCATTCAGCAGAAGGCGAAAAAGTAAAACGATCAAAAGAAGCGGTCATTATCAATCATTGTGATTTTATTGATTTTGATATAGAACGTTCCAAATAAATAGATATTGTTGTATACGATATTCATGCCTATTGCATAATACCACTATTTTTATATAATAATGTTCTATGAGATTATACGAATTCGAAGCGAAAAAGCTGTTCAAACAGTGTAAAATACCAGTTCTCGATGGCATTGTGCTCGATAAAGATAGTATTGCCAGGTTGAGTGACGTTGTTTTTCCGGTCGTTGTCAAAGCACAGTCTTTTCTTGGCGGCCGGGGTAAATTAGGACTGATCAAAGGCGCTGATAATCGCAAGGAAGCAGAACAACATATCATTTCGATGATCGGACAAAAGCATGGACCATATACCATCGAAAAAGCCCTCGTCGAGAAAAAAATCGATTTCGAGAAAGAAATCTATATCGCGGCGACGATCGATCGGCTTGAACACAAACTTCTTTTCATAGCGAATGAATATGGCGGCGTAGAAATAGAAGTGATCACAAAGGAAAAACCTGGGTCATTGTTAAAATATTACTTTAACCCAAATGAAATAATGCCTTATTTTATGTCAAGAAAAATTGCATGCGATTTGGGAATAACAGATTCTAGACTGAGCGATCTGGCTAACATTATAAATAGGGTTTATCAGTTGTTTATTGATTATGATTGTAAATTAGTCGAAGTAAATCCGCTTGTACTTACCAGAGACCGCAATTTTTATGCTCTTGATGCTAAGGTCGATCTTGATGAGGACGCCATGTTCAGACATCCGGGGTTATCAGAGATGGGTATCAAAGCAAGGCATGAAGTCGGTGAATTGACCGAGCGTGAAAAATTTGCCAAAGCTAAGGGTATCCCTTATGTTGATCTGGATGGAGACATCGGTGTTTTTCCAGGAGGCGCTGGTTTTGGAATAGCAGCGATCGATCTCATAACGCTTTACAAGGGTAAACCAGCCAATTTTATGGATTCGGGCGGCGCGCCAACCCAGGAGAAACTCAAGAGTATGCTTGGTCTACTCATTGATAATCCAAGGGTGAAGGCTATTTTTGGAGCTCGTTTTGGGGGCATATCCCGCTGTGATGATTGGGCAAAAGCAGTCGTTCAATATATCACTGAAAATAAGCCAGAGAAACCCATGATCATGAGGATGGCAGGAAATATGGAAGAACAGGGGAGAAGAATACTCGAACAGGCAAAAGCGGATTTTCCGCAGCTGTTCAGCAAGATTAAAATATACTCTGTGAATACACCGATCGAAGAAGTGATCAAGGAGACTATAAGAATAGCAAAGGAATCAGAATAATGCTATTGATATTCATCGGTTTAACCTATTACAATTTTCTTACTTGACGATCATGTCGATAATAATTGATCAAGAAACCAAGACCATTGTTCAGGGGATCACTGGCAAGAATGCGTCCTTGCATACGAAGTTCATGCTTGCCTATGGAACAAAGATCATCGGTGGCGTAACCCCTGGCAAAGGTGGTCAAACAGTTGAAGGGGTGAAAGTATATGATACTGTGCATCAGTGTATGCGAGAGCATCCTGATGCGACAGTTTCCAGTATCTGGGTACCGCCCCGCTTTGCAAAAGATGCGATCCTTGAGGCGATTGACGCAGGCATCAGTAAAGTGATCGTAATTACTGAACGTATCCCGATTCATGACATGCTGTATGCTCGCCAGAAAGCAAAAGACAAAGGCGTTGTAGTGATCGGCGGTAATACGCCCGGCGTCATTTCTCCGGGCAAAGCTCTCGTTGGAATGCTTCCTAAAATAACCTTTCAGCCCGGACGAATAGGCACGGTCGCGCGAAGTGGAGCAGTCACCTATTATCTGGCCAATTCTTTGAACCTGGTCGGTTTTGGTGAATCGACCTCGGTTGGTCTGGGTGGTGATCCGATTCTTGGAGCGAATTTCGAAGATATTTTACGCCTCTTTGATAATGATCCTGAAACCGATGCTGTTGTAATGGCTGGTGAA
Organism: uncultured bacterium; assembly: GCA_964419565.1. Classification (GTDB taxonomy): domain Bacteria; phylum Hydrothermota; class Tepidihabitantia; order SM23-42; family SM23-42; genus JAUVZL01. The sequence goes on along the minus strand of CAYQPW010000003.1, from coordinate 116,286 downwards.
ATCGGTGGAGTCTATGAAGAATTGGCCGCGCCTTTTATAAGAGAAATGTCTAAACCGGTGATCGCTTATGTAACAGGTAAAGCAGCGCCGCAAGGTAAGCGACTCGGTCATGCTGGTGCGATCATTGAAGGCAATATGGGTACAGCTCACAGTAAGATCGAGGCCTTGAAAGAACACGGAGCTTTGATCGCTGATACATTTAGCGAGATACCGGTACTTGTGAAAAGGGCATTGAATGAGCATAGATAAGGAGGATTTATGTGGCAAACAAGGATCTCAAAGGTTGAACCAGACCATATAGTGACACGTGGATATCGCCAGGAAGACCTAATCGGTGCGATTCCGTTCAGCTCGGTTTTTTATCTACTTATCAAGGGCGAGATGCCGGACAAAACTTCAGCTCAAATGATCGATGCAATAATCACTTCTTCCATTGATCACAGTGTGACGCCACCATCAACACATGCTTCCAGGATCGTTGCCTCTGCTGGTGTTCCTCTTCCGACGGCAGTCGCTGCAGGGATCCTTGCGGTCGGAGATACCCATGGGGGAGCGATCGAAGACGGTGCCCGGATATTACAGAAATGGGTTAAGCTAAAAAATACAAAAAAGTGGGATTATGAAACGACCGCTCAAAATCTCCTTGAGAGTCTGAGAAATGAAGAAAAACGTATGCCCGGTTTTGGCCACCGTATTCATAAAAATGATCCGCGGACAAGACGTCTTTATGAGTTAGCTGATAAATTGGGGGTCTCTGGAGAACATGTTAGATTGAGTCTTGCACTAAAGGAAGAATTTGCCAAGGGAAAAGCACTGCCGATAAATGTTGATGGTGCGATCTCCGCCATAATCTCAGATATGGGTTTTGATTGGCGGCTCGGTAAGGCCTTCTTTCTGATCGGTCGATGTGCAGGTTTGATCGCACACGTTTATGAAGAAATGACCTCACAGAAACCGATGCGTCATATGTGCAGTCAGGACGTTGAATATGATGGTCCATGGGAAAGGGAGATTGATACTAAAAACTAGGAACTAAGAACTAGGCAGAAAAAGAGTAATGAGTAAAGAGATAAAACAAGATAAACTAAAAAGACCAAAGCAACCAAAAGAGTTGAAGAATAATATTCGATTTGTCCAGAGGACAAAATGACGATAGCTGAGAAGATCTTAGCCAAGGCTTCAGCTAAGAAAAAAGTACTGCCAAACGAGATCGTCATGGCCCGAGTTAATGTCGCTATGTCGCATGAAAATGCCGATGTGGTGCTGCGGTCATTTAGAGATATCGGTGTTAAAAGAGTCTGGGATAACGAGCGCATCGTAATTCTTTTTGATCACCGTATCCCTGCAGATAGTGAAAGGACGGCAGCAACACATCAGCGTTTAAGAAAATTCGTAAAAGAGCAGCGGATAAAGCATTTTTACGATCAGAAAGAAGGGATTTGCCATCAGATACTGGCAGAATTTGGTCATGATCTTCCTGGTGAAGTTCTAGTGGGCACGGATTCGCATACAACAACACATGGTGCGTTTGGAACATTCGCTACCGGCATCGGGGCAACCGAGATGGCTGGAGTTTGGGCTACAGGGGAGCTTTGGCTCCGCGTGCCGGAATCGATCAAGATCAATGTAATAGGAAAATTCAAGCCTTTTGTAACTGCCAAAGATCTTATACTCTATATCATTGGAAAGATCGGCGCTGAGGGAGCTAATTACCAGTCCGTAGAATTCCATGGTAAAGCGATCACCAAAATGAGTATCGCATCGAGAATGGTCCTATCAAATTTATCAATGGAGATGGGAGCAAAAGTCGCTTTTGTGCCACCTGATGAAATAACCATGGCATATCTTAAAAAGAGAACCGAGCGTGATTTTCAAGTTGCCTTACCAGATAAGGATGCAGGTTATATAAAGGAGATGACTATTGATATCAGTGACCTGGACAGCCAGGTAGCATGTCCGCATTCAGTCGACAATGTGAAAAAAGTCAGCGAGATTGCCGGCAAGAAGATCGATCAGGCACTAATCGGGTCATGCACTAACGGTCGGCTGGAAGATCTGGCTGTCGCGGCCAAGATATTAGAGCATAAAACAGTGCATCCGGATACTAGATTATTAATAATCCCTGCATCACGCAGCATATACCTCGATGCTTTGAAAAACGGTTACCTCGAGATTTTTGTTCGAGCAGGCGGGCTTGTTTTGAATCCAGGTTGCGGACCTTGTCTTGGAGCGCATCAGGGATTGCTTGCTCCTGGAGAAGTCTGTCTTGCGACGACAAATCGTAATTTCAAAGGTCGGATGGGGAGTCCTGAAGCATTCGTCTATTTAGCATCACCGGGAACAGTTGCTGCATCAGCGATCAAAGGAGAGATAGCCGAACCATGTTAATAGCCGGTAAGGTTTATAAATTCGGTGATAATATAAATACCGATGTGATTTATCCTGGTAAGTATCTGTCCATTACCGCAGATCGCAATGAAATGGCAAAGCATTGTTTCGAAGCCGTCTATCCCGAATTTATGCAAAAGGCAAAACCTGGTGATATCATCGTTGCCGGCAAGAATTTCGGCAGCGGGTCGTCCCGCGAGCAAGCTGCAACCTGTCTTAAATACTTTGGCATCAGCGCAGTCGTTGCTGAAACATTCGCCCGGATTTTTTACCGGAATGCTATAAATCTGGGATTACCCGTGATCATCGCGCCAGGTATCAGCAAAAAGATCAGGCATCACGATGATATTGAAATTAATCTAGAGAATGGTATAATTAAGAAGATGCGGAGTGGGGAAGTGATCGAGGCAAAAAAGCTACCCGATTTTATTCTAGAGATAATTTTGCATGGTGGGTTGATACCTTATTTAAAGAAGAAACTTGACATTCCATACAATTAGGAGGAATTCATGAAGCAATTTGTCGTTATAGGATTGGGCCGTTTCGGATCGAGTATTGCCCAGGCACTGAGTGCAAAAGGTTTTGAAGTACTGGCTATCGACGAAAACGAAGACCGTGTAAAAGAGATGGAGGGTATTGTCTCCCAAGCCGTTGTCATGGATGCGACCGATGAAAAAGGATTGAAAGAACTGGGTATAACTGATTTTGATACGGCAATCGTGAGTATGGGTGAGACTGTTGAAGATAGTATTATGATAACATTATCTTTAAAGGAACTCGGTTTAAAAAAAGTGATTGTAAAAGCCAAGAGCGAATTGCATTCTAAAATATTGAGAAAAGTCGGTGCTGACAGGATCATTTTTCCAGAAAGAGAGATGGCTGAGAGACTCGCCGAGAGTATTGCAAGTCCGAAGATCTTCGATTTCATTGAACTTTCAAAGACTTACGGGATAATCGAAATGGTAGTTCCAAAAAAATTAGTCAATAAAACTCTGAGCGATCTGAAGATGCGTGAAAAATACAAGGTAAGCGTAATCGCCATCAAAAGAAAATTGCCCTATACGCTGCCTGATGGTTCTACTGATTTTAAGGAAGATATTGTTGTCGGTCCTGGCGGCGGAGACGAAGTGATATCCGGTGATGTTTTGATAATGCTCGGTAAGAACGAGGATCTTGAAAAGATTGAGAAACTATGAATCAGGAATTTGACGACCTTTTAGAGCTGGGTAATTTTTACATACTGAGTCAGCGTTTTGAAGAAGCGATAAAGGTCCTCAAAAAAGCCGAAAAGATCGATAAGATGAGTCCTGTTTTGTACTTTAACATGGGCATGGCATACGAAGCTCTCAATGAAAAAGACAAGGCACGCAATTCTTTTAGATTAACCCTCAAGCTCAACCCCGATGACAAGGCTGCTCAAGAACACCTCACAAGATTGGTTGAGGAATGAAAACAAAATATATCGAAGAAACAATATCTTATACTGGTGAACAGCTGTGCAGTAATTTTGCGTATACCGCGTTCAATATCATCGGTGATTCAATAATCGCCTTTTGCGGTCCCTGTGATATTCCGATCGAAAAGATGGTAGATCTCGAGGACGTTAAAGATAATGCAAGAATATACTCTGAATCTATGGTTCATTTTATCGTCGAACACCATACTAGTGATCTGGAAAAGGCGGTATTAAGACAGCTTATGCTCGCAACAATAGTTTTTGAAGTCCTTAATGAAACTCGGGCTGATTTGTGTATAAGAAGAATCGGTAGCGACCTGTATGATCATGATGCGAAATTATCGATATCGATAGCTACCCTAACGCCTTTATCTTCAATGATACACTTCGGCATTAACATCTCATCCGATAACACGCCCGTACCGACTAAGGGATTAAAAGACTATGGTATCGACCCAAAGGATTTCGCGCTATCTGTTATGACAAAATATAAGGAAATGGAATCACAGATATTTTTAGCGCGCTGCAAAGTAAGGTGGCGAGAGTGACAGGTTATATAAGAGAGCTCTTTACATCGGTGCAGGGTGAAGGTATAAAATTGGGGAAAAGGCAGACCTTCATCAGATTTCTGGGTTGTAATTTATCCTGTAACTATTGTGATACGGCGGATGCTCAAACAAAAGAAGGTCCTTTTATTTATGCCGGGAAGATACTACCGAATCCGGTCACAGTAGATTTACTTGTCGACAAATTCGATTCTGATGAGATCGCGATCACCGGTGGTGAACCATTGCTGCAGATGGAATTTCTGGAAGAATTGTGTGAGAAAATAGTCGGCTTAGACAAAAAAATATATCTCGATACGAACGGCACTTTGCCTAATGAACTTAGTAAGATAATGAAATATATAGACACCGTGTCATTGGATTTTAAGATACCGACGGCTACCGGGCGCCCTAAACTCTGGGATGAACATGCCGCCTGTCTTGAGATCGCTGCTCAGAAGACAGTGTATGTGAAGATGGTGATCAATGAAAATCTATTACCCCAAGAACTGGATACGGCGTGTGATATTATTAAAAAAGTGGATAAAGACATAATCCTGGTTATTCAACCGATCTCTAATTGTGTTGTACCGAATATATTAGATATCCAAAAAAAGGCTCTGGGGATTTTAAAAGATGTTAGGATAATACCTCAGGTCCATAAGTATCTGGGTCTTGCTTAAGTAGTTGTCAGATTTTTTTGAATAAAAAGTTATATTTAATGGTGTGCTTAACATAAAAGATAGTGTTCATGGAGTATATCAGGGAAAGAAGCTCGTTTATATAGATAGCTTGATCGTTCTTTCCCAAGCACTCAAGGACTCTGGTAAATTCGCTGAGGGAGCGCAAAATTGTCTATCCAGAACAAAATCACGCTAGAAATTCATGAATAATTAAGGCGGATAACCCACCTTTTCGAGGAAATTGTTACGATAGGATAGATTCGGTAAAAGGTTAAAGAGCATGGTATTATAAATACCCAATTTTGGCGATACAGATACATTACGGTAGAGTATTGAATCCCAGGAATAGAACCTGTCCCGCAGCCATTCCATCCAAGAATACAGCGCTTGTGGCGTAATACCCGGGATCTGTACAATAGGCATCCATTGATCATACAGTGTTAGGTCTTGTGTGATAAATCCTTTTTTCTTGTACTGATAATAGGTTTCCGTACCGGGTATCGGCGTCTGTACGGTCATCTTGACCATGTCTATTTTTATTTTTACGAGAAATTTAAGGAGTTTTTGATAAAAATTGAAATCTTCGCCTTCAAAACCGAGCCTGATCAAAAGCCCGCAAGCAATTCTATTATTGTGGAGCAAGCCTGTTTGACGTTTTTTTTCTCTTACGAACTTTGGATCGTCGATCCTTTCTGCAAGGTTCTGTCCCAGCCAATCTTCTTTTATATGGATTATTCGAACCCCACTATCGCGCAAAACAGGGAAAATCTCAGGATGATCGAATAATCCTCCGGTGCTTTGACATATCCACATTTTTTTGAAGCGCCAGCATTTATCTAAAAAATCCAAAGCATAATCAAGGTCGCAAAAAAAATCATCGTCGCGTAGAAAAATAACCTTTCGTTTTATGCGCGCTACTTCGTTGATCGCTTCATTTATATCCCAGTGCACAATCTTCTTGTAAATGATATTTTCGTAACAGAAATCTTTATTATTCTTTATACAATTGCAGCCAAATGAAGTTCTGAGTTGAGCCAATGCCGGAGTCAGGCCATATTTTGCTTCTGCTGTCCGGTCGATGCCAAACTGATCTTTCCGGTTCGATCTGTATATCTTTGAAAGTTTTTTATTTTTGGCATCTTCAAGGATCTTATGCCAGATATTAGCTATATCACCGATAACAACACTATCGGCGAATTTCTTATTGAGAGCAGGGAAGAGGGTCGGAAAGAAACCGAATGAAATCACTTTGGTATTTCTGGACCAGCTTTTTCTGATCGTCGATGTGATATAACTGGAAAGGTTGAGAGGTACGTTAGTCACGAGCAAGTCGGGTTTGAAATCCGGTTTGTTCTCGATACGCTCGTCGTAATATCTGAAGTCGTGTTTTCTAGACAAGAAAGCAAGGCGCATCGCGTCATAATTGGGCCTGCGGAAAAATGCGCTTCCTTTTATTGCTTCGTAAGAAGTATATCTTTTCTGGGTCGGCGCTGGACTATAAAATAGTATTCTCATAGGTATGAAAGACCGATCGATCTGGACCAATTGAAGATGATTTCAATCATCTTGTGATGTCATTGAATGTGACAAAGATAATGAGAAGAAGAATGATGACATAACCGATCTGCTGGATCACAAGCATTGTTTTTTTACTGAAACGCCTGCGCCTTATAGCTTCGACGATCGCGATGAGTATATGACCACCGTCAAGAGCCGGGATCGGGAAGAGGTTGATAATACCCAGATTTATTGAAATTATCATCAAGAGACCAAGGAGATGTTCAAAACCCCACTGTGCCGATTCCGTACTGAGCCTGAATATAGCGATCGGGCCACCGATCTGCTTGGCCGGGATTTGACGGGTAATGAGCTGGTAAAAAATACCGAGCATTCGTTCTATCATCTCAATAGTTCTGGTAAAAGCTAAGCCGAATCCGTGAAAGAGGGGCAAATATTTTCTGCCAAAGGGCATGAACACACCTATCTGGCCTATTGTGTCCTGGGCGATAGGGTCGTAAAAAGAAGCGGGTGTAATTTCAGCAACAAGATAGTCGTCTTTATGCTGCCAAGTGAAGGTAAGTGGAACATTACGGTTTTCACGTACCAGTTCAACCATCTGATGCCATGTGTGCATCTGGTGATCGTTTATCTTCAAAATGATATCGCCTTTTTTCATACCCGCTCTATCGGCAGGACCATTTTGCTTGAGACTGCCTAAAAGCGGTGGGACGATCGGTGTAAGGCCGGTTGATTCGGCTTCGAAGAGAACATTGATATCGAGAATCTCATCCTCTCTTTGGACAGTTACAGTAGTTTTTTCATGAGGCCTAATATTGTCAAGAAATTCTTCCCAGTTATTCACGGGTATGTCATTAACAGCTATTATTGAATCACCCGTTAAAAACCCTGATCTTGCATAGTAGCTTCCTTCATCAACCTCGACATGCAAAAACGGCGTAATAACCAGTCCATATACCATGAAAGTCAGGAATAATACTACAAAAGCTGAAAGAATATTGAAAAGGGGCCCGCTCAACACAACGATAATGCGTTTGTATATGGGCGCGTCGTAAAAACCATCGTGTCTTTCTGTTATCGTTGTTTCTTGTGTTTTCTCTTCCGGTATGTCTGCTGATGTATCCGGCTCTTCAGTTACGGCTCTGGTGCTGCTTTCGCTTGGAAGTATCTTACCTTCTTCCTCACCGGCCATTTTTACATAACCGCCCAGAGGGAAATATGCTATTCGGAAATCCGTTTCACCTATTCTTTTTCTGATTAACGGTGGTCCATAGCCGATTGAAAATTTTTCAACCGCAATACCAAATATCTTCGCGAGAAGGAAATGCCCGAATTCATGAATCGTCACACAAAAACCAAGGATGAAGAGAAATGGCAGGATCGAATAGAGAAAAAAATCAATCATACAAGACTCCTTGCTGTTTGTTTAGCCCATGCTGCCCAAGCAATATAATCCTTGATCGAACCTTTTTGGGGTCTGTGTTTGTCCATGACCTTTTTTATGATATGCGGGATTCGATAAAATTTGATTTTATTTTCGAGGAATAACCTAACGGCCTCCTCGTTAGCCGCATTGAGCACGGATGGCATGCTTTTACCAGCTTTCAGGGCTTCGTAGGCAAATAATAAACATGGAAATTTTTTAAAGTCCGGACGTAAGAAATCCAAGCGTTTTACAGTATTCATGTCGAGACATTTAACTGGTGATCTTAGTCTCTTTGGAGAGGTGAGCGAGTATTGTATGGGTAATTTCATATCCGGTGTGGATAATTGAGCGATCAATGTCCCGTCGGTAAATTGAATAAGTGAATGACAAATGGCTTCGGGATGTATAACGACTTTGATACGCTCCAAAGGCATATGAAAAAGATGATGAGCTTCAATGACTTCGAGTCCCTTATTCATCATTGTTGCGGAATCAACCGTGATTTTTGCTCCCATTTTCCAAACAGGGTGGTTTAGAACATCGGATTTTGCTACATTTTTGATTGATTTTTTCAAGAATGGCCCGCCTGAAGCGGTCAAAATTATCGTCTTTACATCATCCATATTTTTGCCTTCCAAACATTGATATATTGCCGAGTGTTCACTATCTATCGGAATTATATTCACATTATGTTTTTTGACCTCTGCCATGATTATGTCGCCAAAGCTTACGAGTATTTCCTTTGTTGCAAGACATAAACGCAATCTTTTTTCAATGGCTTTTTTTATACCATATATGCCGGCGGCACTCGCAAGTGCAGCGAGAAGTATGTCGGCATCAGTAGTTTCTATGAGCTCGGTAATTCCGGACTCGCCGCAGAAAATCTTTGCACCGGTTGTTCGGGATCTGAGTGAAGTATAGTGTTTCTGGTCGATCAAGGCGATGCTTTTGGGCTTAAGGCGTTGCGTCTGTTTAAGAAGCATCCGGTGATTTTTATACGCTGCCAGTCCTACGATTTTAAAGCCGTCAAGATTCTCCACGACTTTTATTGCATTACGTCCTATTGAACCGGTCGAACCGAGAAGGATGATCTTTTTCATAATAGCTTTTTAAGAAACTTAAGATCCTCTTTTCTCGTGATTTTAATATTGTTAAGCTGACCTTTAAAAAGATGTACCGGGATACCCTGTGCTTCTAATATCGCTGATTCATCTGTATATTCCCTGGACATCAACGCTGTTTTGATGGTCTTCTTAAGGAGCTTTGTATCATAGAATTGGGGGGTCTGAATAAGAAACAGGTTATTCCTTGGCACGGTGCCTAAGACGCGATGATTCTTTGATTCCTTAACCGTGTCTTTGACTGGAATGCCAAAAATCACTGCTTTATGTTTCTTGCATAACGCTATCCCCTTGTTTATCAGAGATTGAGTTATTAAGGGACGAACGCCGTCATGGATGATTACTATACCTCGCTGTGCTTTTACTTGAGCCAATCCCTTCAATACTGAATCCTGGCGTCTTTTGCCTCCACTGACGATTTTTTTGACCTTTTTAAGTTTAGATTTCCTGATCAATTTTTTCATGAAGACTATCTTGTTCTTTGGCACAACCAATATTATTGAGTCTATTTTTCTATTTTTCTCAAAAGACATGATGCTATAGACCAATAATGGGATGCCTTGGACAACATGAAACTGCTTTGTACCCCCGAATCTTGACCCTTTACCAGCGGCAACGATAACAGCGCTAATATGCATTGCACATAATAGTCAGAATACACTCGATGTCAAGAGAACCGCTTGGCTATATCTAAAGCCTGAGTCCTTGATTCGAAACGATATTGAAATTCAAATATTGAAATGATCAGCGCACATTTTCTCGAAGTCACGAAATTATGGCAGTTTATGGGGTAGATGGTGGTTTTGAGGGTTTGGATTTCATAATCAGATTTTGTCTAGGATTTGGGATCTAGCATCTCGTGTTTCTTTTTACTTGCCTCTTGACATTTCATGAATTATGAATATGATTTAATATTAATAGCCCATAAGGAGGTGGCATTATGAAAAAAATACTTGCGGTTCTTCTCCTCGCTATTGTCGTCATTGGTTGCGGTCCAAAAATGGCAACTCAGGAGACTCTGGATGCGCTTGCAGAAGCTAGAGCCGCCTTAGAAGCTGCACAAACGAGAATCGCTGATCTTGAAGCTGAGCTCGATGAACTAACGGCGATGAAAATGGAACTCGAGAACGCAATCGCTGATCTCAACAGCCAAATCGATGGATTGCAGAAAAAGATAGATACGCGCTGTAAGAAATAAGGAGGATGAAATGAAAAAGATTGCTTCTATTTGTTTGGTTCTCTCCCTATTGATCCCTGTCCTTATGTTCGCTCAGGAAAAGCTGACCGAAGAGGAAGCTCAGGCTGAGTTATTAGCCTTACAGCAACAAATAGCAGAAGCTGAAGCCAAAATTGCGACACTCGTTACTGAGGTCGAAGCACTGCGTACGGATGTTGCTGATCTGGGGGCAACCCGTGATGGTCTTGAGGCGAAGCTCGATGAATTAAAAGAAGCCTGGAAGATGTGTCAGTACGGACGTTATAAGGTTATCGAAGGTGATTGGTTGTCCAAAATTGCAAGCATGCGTGAAGTATATCATCAGGGCTCACAATGGCCGATGATATATGAAGCCAACAAGGACAAGATCAAGAATCCAAACCTTATATATCCGGGTTGGGTATTACTTATTCCCTTTCTTGATAACTACAGTGTAATACCTGGTGATTATCTTACCTTGATTGCATCATATTACTCCATCTACTCGAACTCGAGAAGATGGCCAGAAATATATGAAGCGAACAAAACTAAGATCAAAGATCCTGATTGGATATATCCAAGGCAGGAATTTGTAATACCGCATGATTAAAAATTTTGGGAGGGGCATGTAGCTTGCCCCTCCCTCTGATGTGAAAGTATCAATTCCCATATCTGATTACGACCCGACTCAAGTTCTTGGTTTCCAGGATGAAATTCTTAAAAATATACAGGCCAGGTATAATATTATTGCATCCATGCGTGATGCCTGTATTTACCTCAAGGGTGATGAGGAAAAGATAAAAGAAGCTGCAAAGGTGATAAAGAAGATATTGAAAGATCTGGATAAAAATAGTAAGAACGATTACCAGAAGATCAGCATGGTGGAGGAAAAGGATGCTTCATGCGTGACTACACCCAAGAGATTGATCAAGGCAAAGAGCTTCGGGCAAACAGAATACATTAAAGCTATCGATGAAAACGATATCGTTATCAGTATCGGACCAGCTGGTACGGGTAAGACTTATCTCGGAGTAGCTAAAGCCGTATCATATTTGATGTCCAAGAGAGTTGAACGTATCGTCTTGACCAGACCAGCTGTTGAAGCTGGCGAATCTTTGGGGTTCTTACCCGGTGCACTTGAAGAAAAGGTCGACCCTTATTTAAGACCGCTCTATGATGCGCTCCATGATTTTTTGCCGTACGATAGAGTAAAAAAATATCTTGCCATGAAGACCATAGAGGTCGCTCCTTTGGCATATATGCGAGGCAGGACATTGAATGATTCGTTTATTATACTTGACGAAGCCCAGAACACAACCGGGATACAGATGAAGATGTTTCTAACGAGGATGGGGTGGAGGTCGAAAGTCGTCGTTACCGGTGATATTACCCAGGTCGACCTGCCTGCCAATGTGTATTCTGGTTTGATCGAGATACAACATATTTTAAAGAATATCGCGGCGATTAAATTTGTATACCTTAATGAAAAGGATGTTGCCCGGCATAATCTTGTTCAAAAAATAATAAAGGCCTATGAAGCTAAAGATCCATCCTAGATATTTTATATTTATTGGCATTTTTCTTTTATTGAATATTATTTTTCCGCCGCCCAAAGTACCTACAAAACATAGTGTCAACGAGGGTGAAATAGCTATTTCAGATATTATCGCACCCTATGATTTTTTGATACCTAAAACTGATCAAGAACTATATGAGGAAAAAAATGAAATAGCAGCAAGGATCCCGCCTGTTTTCGAACTCGACAATACGGTTCATAAAATGGTTTTGAAAAAGTTGAATGGTCTTCACAACCTCATTGATTCTTTGCGCAGGATATCAGGGATCACTGAAGATTCACTGATAGTTCTGGTTCAGAAGGAATATGCACTCGATGGTAATGTTATAAGATACCTTATTAGGAATCAATCGAAAAGACTCAATGGAGGATTTTCGACGAGACTCGGGGATATATATGCGGCTGGGATAGTTGAATCGAAACCCTCCAATTTCAGAATAATAACTATTATTAGCGGTGACAAGGAAATTGTAGAATCGATAGAAAAATTATATTCGATCATGGAAGCTGAGAACATGCTCAGCAGTGGCAAGAGAGCTGAGCTACAAATGTTAGTCAGTTTTTTGATCACCCCCAATGTTATTTATAACGAACAAAAGACTCAGGAGAGGATAGAGGATATTTTCGCGAATGTACCAAAGACCAAAGGGAAAATCCTTAAAGGTGAAATTATTGTCGAAAAACATAAGAAAGTCACAAAAGAAGCAAAGGAAATAATCACTGCATTGGAAAGTACTTATATATCAGTCGGCACATGGGAAGTATTAAAAACTATGTTTTTTAGAAATTTGCTTTATTTCGCAGCTTTATTTTTCTTATTAAATATCGGTATCGTAAATAGAACAACACTTTTTATTGGGAAGAACATCAATTTTATAGGATTACTTACGGCTGTCTATCTGGTGGTCGGGAAAGTCACCCTTGCTACTGATACATTATATCTTCTGCCGATTTCTTTTTTCATTCTCTTGTTTTCTTTATATTTAGATATATATGTTGCGACGGCAATGACTCTGGTTTTTGCATCTATTTTTGGTATTGTTCTCAATTCTATGCCTGTCTTTATCTTCCTCTTAACGAGCGGGTTAGTAGCAGCTTTTTCGTCGCGTACGATCAGTTCCAGATTATCATTGTACAGACCGATTACTTATATTACGATCGCCAATATGGCGGCGATATTGTTTTCTGATCTATATTTACTGAAGGGCAGTATTGATTTCTGGCATTTGGGGGAAGGTATTCTAAACGGTATTATCGGGAGTGTGCTTTTTGTTTTATTACTGCCACTGTTCGAGAAGATTTTCGACTTTTGTACGGATCTAACACTTCTTGAACAAGGTAATTTAAATCTACCATTGTTCAAGGAAATGGCTATGGAGGCACCAGGTACATATCATCATTCGATCGTTGTCGGTAGTTTAGCTGAAGCTGCTTCCCGTGCAATAGGAGCTGATCCCATTCTGGCGAGAGTAGGTGCATACTATCACGATATCGGTAAGCTTAAGAAACCGGATTATTTCATTGAAAACCAAATGGGCGTGAAAAATCCTCATGATAATTTGAAACCACAGATGAGTACTTTGATCATAATATCTCACGTTAAGGATGGTGTGGAATTAGCGAAGAAGATGAAATTGCCGAAAAAACTGATAGATATTATCGAGCAGCACCATGGTACAACCGCGATAGAACTTTTTTATAATAAAGCACTGGATAACACACCGGATATAAGTATGGATACATTTCGGTACCCCGGTCCCAAACCGAAATCTAAAGAGTCTGCTGTTGTCATGCTCGCTGATACAGTGGAGGCGGCAGCGAGAAGTGAGAAAAACATCACTGTTACCAGACTACAGAGGTTGCTAAAAGACAATATTGAGAAAAAATTTGCTGATGGTCAACTCGATGAATGTCCGATCACACGCCACGACCTGGAGTCGATAAGAACTGCGTTCTTATCGATCCTGACTGGAGTATTCCATCCCCGCGTGGAGTATGAACAGAATAATACTAAAACGGGCGAAAAGAGAAACGGAAAATAAGAAATCCTGATTGAAAGTTAATATATTCAACGAATCTGCATGCTGTATTTCATCGCAAATAAAAGACAAAATCGGCATTCTTGCCAGATACACTATAAAAAAAGAAAACACGACTTTCAATGACCTTAATATAATCATTACGGATGATAACTATATCAAGAAGCTGAACAACAAATTCCTCAAGAAAAATAAACCAACGAATGTATTAGCATTTCCCATGCAGGAAGTTTCTGAAATATACATATCATATGACCGGGTTAGCTGTACCAAAGACCTATTTTATTACGTTGTGCACGGCTTGCTGCATATCATTGGATATGAACACAACAATACAACGGAAGCAAAGGCAATGGAAGATAAATGTCGTCAGTATCTGAAGCATGTTACTGAAAAAGACCAATGATCATATACGCTGGTTTAATAGTGCTGTTTCTTGGATTAAGTGCCTTTTTTTCAGGAATGGAAGCAGCCATCTTCTCCTTGTCACGGTTTCGCGTTAAGACTCTTATATACGAAGAACGAAAAGGTTCACAGATCCTTGGCCAGTTGAAAAAAGAACCGGGGAAGACTCTGGCTGCAATACTCCTGGCAAATCTTCTGGTTAATGTTGCTGCTTCTTCGGTCGGTGCGATAATACTCATTCAATTGAGCGCAAATAGCAGCCTAAATACAACACTTACATTTATTATTGAGTTTATTCTAATGACTTCGTTACTCCTTATTTTTGGCGAAATCACACCGAAAATCGTAGCTTTTTCACATGCCGAATCCCTTTCCCTTAAATTTGGTAATATTATCAAAATTATATCCCGGATTTTCCTGCCGGTATCATCGTTGATGATGCTATTTACAAAGTTCATCCTAAGCAGGCAACCTCCAGAAGAACATACGACTATCTCGGATAAGGAGATCAAAATAATGTTGAGTGAGGCAAAAAAGTTTAAGGTACTGGACGAAGGAGAAGAAAAATTCGGTTACCAGATACTCCGTTTCGGTAAGATCCGAGTCAGCGATATTATGACACCTCGGCACAAAGTCATTGGTGTTTCGATCAATGCGAGCATTGAAGAAGTACGGAAAAAAATGATTTCAGAGAAACATTCCAGAATCTGTGTTTTCAATAAGAAACATGATGTTATAGGTATTCTTTTTGCAAAACATGTATTTGTAAGCCAATTGAATAAGAAGGATATTAACCGACAACAGACAATAAGAGATTTGATGCGTGATCCATACATCGTTCCGGAGACAAAGCTAATAGATAACCTACTCAGTGAATTAAGACAAAACGGTATTCATATAAGTGTTGTAGTAGACGAGTTTGGTGGTTTCAGTGGAATCGTAACCCTTGAAGATATTCTTGAATCTTTATTCGGTGAAATAATCGATGAATACGATGAGATCGCCGATTTCCCTTACAAAAAAATCAGTGCAAATAGGTATGTTTTTCACGGAGATATTAGCATTGGTGAGTTATCTCGTATTCTGGACGTTGAATCATTTGCGGATGAAGGAGAAAGATTATCCGGCTATATCCTGAATCACTTCGGAAGGATACCCAATGAAAAAGAAAGCTTTGTTGTAAATAATCTCAAGATCGAAATTACAGAAATCAGAGATCGAATAATCGAGCAGGTCTCCATCGAGAGAGATATTTCATGATATACTTGATCGTGCCGTTATTGCTTGTTATACTCCAGGGTTTTTTTGCAGCGAGTGAAACCGGTTTGATCAGTTTAGAAAAGACGCGCGTGCTTAAAGCAAAGCGTGAAAAAAAACTCTGGGCGATACGCGTAAGTTATTTTCTATCACATCCAGAGCGTTTCTTCTCGACTATTTTAGTAAGCGAGAATTTTATAATTGTGGTAGCATCGACCCTGTTTGCCAAGTTCTTCATCGATCAGTTCGGTGACAACGGCGCGATTATTTCAACCATCGTATTATCGCTTTTCACCCTGACAGTTGGATTGTTCATTCCGAAATCGATAGCGCTCTCTTACCCGGGTAGGGTAATGGGCTATCTTGCAAATCCGATATACTACCACGAAATTATCACTTACCCTATCGTTAGTCTGTATGCTTCTATTTCAAAAGGCCTGGGTCATCTTCTGCGAATCAAGACAGGAACCGATTTAATACGTCGAATGGATATAATTCATGCGATCAGTGAATATGAGGAGGAAGCAAGAAAATTTGCATCAAGACTCTTCAATTTCTCCAAGCGGACGATCGGTGAGATCATGATCCCCCTGGAAACGGCCTTTACATACGAAAAAGGTACTGAGTTGAAAACACTCACCAGCAAAAACAAAAGGATATTCACAAGGATACCCATTTACCAGAACAAGAGATCAAACATAATCGGTGTTTTTAACATAAAGGATTTTTTCTATGAAGGTGAGATCGTATTGAGAGAACCTTTTTTTATCACCATCAGCGATAGGTGTATGACGATTTTCACCACTATGAAACAAAAGGGTGAGCATATGGCTATCGTTAGAGACAATCAGGGAACTGTGGTAGGTATTGTGACTCTGGAAGATCTGCTTGAGGAATTAGTCGGTGAAATCAGAGACGAGCCGTAACGGTTTATTTTTCTGTTTTCTTTAAACTTTCTTCTGCCTGTTCAACAGTGATCTTACCTTTTTCAAGATCGCTTATAATTTTGTTTCTTTTTGATTTACTGAGCACAGTCAATATGCTATAAAGGCCTAACAGTACGAGTATTAATGGCCAATCACGCCCCAAATGGAATATACCAAGATTGCAGAACCAAAAAAAGAGACCGAGTGATATGATCATTATTATAATATGCATAGCGTGGTTAGTTATACCGGATTGCTATTGTTTTCATTTGATGTGTTAAGGATATCTTGTAATTGCAGCGGTATCTGGGCAGCGGCAAAGTCATAGGCTTTGAGCCCATCAACGAAAAGCTGTTCTTTGGCATCATTTGATAATCGTTCGTTGATTATGAAATAAGATTGGTCCCTTAATCTGCAGAAACCGCCCCGACCAAAAAACTTGTCATATTTGACAACTATTGAAAGATCACGGCACAACTTTTCTAAACAGATAATCATATTGGTTTTTTTCATTTCCCACCGCCAAACAACCTTGAAAGAAAACCTTTGCCCTTTTCCTGTAATCTTTCAATGCCCTTCTGTGCGCTGCGATTATTTTTATCCCAGTTAAGAGCTTCGTAATACGATTGGAGGGCTTTTGCCCGGTCGCCCATGAACTCATGTGCTAATCCAAGGTTGACATGGAGAATCGGGTTGAACATCACTTCTTTTACAGCTTCCCGGAGTTTCTCAAAACCTTCCTTTTGATACTGTTTCGTGTATACCAAAGAAAGCCCTAAGTATGATAAATACGTCGGTTGCTGGTGGTAGCGGTTTGCAATACGTAATAAATTGACCGCCCGCCATGGGTCATTTTGTTTGAGGAATACGATCGCTCTCCGAAAGGCGTTTTTTGCTTGTGTCTCTTTGGCTTCATCTTTCGGCCTTGTGCCCTTCTCAAGCAATTTGTCGTATTCATCTTTAAGCTTATCGTCAGATAAAACACGGTAACTCTCGGTGATCTTTGAGAATTTTTCATTAGCCTTCTTTTTCTCTTCCGGGTCTAAAAATCTATCCGGATGATATTTTTGGGCTAATTTCAAATAACTTCTTTTTATTTCATCTGGAGTTGCATTAAGAGAAACTCCAAGAATAGAGTAAAAACTTTCCATAATATTTATCAATTATGGTCGAATATTACGATTTGTCAAGGGTTTTCTATATTCGCTGCCATACGATCGACTGCAAGAATACAAGAAAAAATGCTTTGATTTTTCATGAACTTATAAGTGTGACCTGTATTCGTATATTTGCCGAAATCAGACATTCCCAGTTTTTTTAGAACCTGTTTTTGATCTACTCTTTAGATATATGAAACGTATCTTATTACAGTGCGGACATTTCCATTTCTTTTTTTTATGGTGTGTTCCCCTTGTTTCCTTCATATTTTTAGCGCAACGCGGACACTTCATCTGTTAGCTGCAGTAGAGATTCTTTTATTTCGTTCTCTTCTTTGTTCCTTCTGTTTTTTTCTTTGATTTCCTGACGGGTTTCTTAGTTTTTTTCCGGGGTGTGGATTTTTTCTTTTTGGAAACCGCTATTTCTTCTTTTTTCTTCAGTATGATGCCTTCAGTTTCAACTGCTTCCTCTTCGACTTTAACTGATTTTTCCTTGAGTTTATTAAGGCGTATCTCCGCGTTGCTGAATGTTCTATCAAGATGCAATGTTTTCTCATACATCATAATTGCATCTGAGGGGCGTTCAGCACCTTCATACGCTAATCCTAGATTGTAATATAATTCAGGATCATGTGGATTTATTTTCAGGGCTTCACTGAATTTTTTAATCGCCTGTTCATATTCTTTATTCAGAAGATATGATTGCCCTAATTCAAGTAAAACTTCAATCTCTCCTTGTTCCATTCTCCTTCCTTATTCGCTCAACTTTTTTACGACTGTCGAGTCACGTAGAAATTGTTCCTTTTTTTCAGGATATTCTTTAATGTAGTGGAGCCCGCGCGATTCTGTCCGCATAACAGCTGAAGTGACCGTCAACATGGCGATATCGGCAGCATTCCGGGATTCGGCATTCTTTAAATGAATGGCGTCATCGTATTTATTGCAGACCTTTAAGATAGAGTCCTGCGCCTTTTTTAATCCTTCGATATTTCTTATTACACCAACATACTGATCCATGATTTCCTTGATATGCGGTCTGAAATCCGGAGCAGCCAGTGTAGTTTTCTTTACTTTGATATTCTTGACCGCCTTGATATCCTCAATGTCTTTTACCCGTTCTGAAGCTCTTGTTGAAAAGACAAGGGCTTCCAGCAAGGAGTTGGATGCCAGCCGATTAGCACCATGTACGCCAGTACAGCTGCATTCACCAAGGGCAAATAATCGTTTGATAGAAGATTCTGCCCAGGTATTGACCGATATCCCTCCGCAAATATAATGTGCCGCAGGAACGACTGGTATCGGCTCACGGGTAATGTCGATACCCCATTTCAAACATGTTTCATAGATAGTTGGGAATCTATTTTTAATATACCCGGCGTCAATATGCGAAATATCAAGCAGTACATACTTAGATTTTGTCGCTTGCATTTCTGAAACACAGGCTCTGGCGACGATATCACGCGGTGCAAGATTCCCGGCTTTGCTATATTTTTCCATGAAAGCAACACCATTCCGTGTCTTAAGAATCGCTCCTTCACCGCGGACGGCTTCGGATATCAGAAATGATCGACCATCAATCTTAATATTATAAACAGATGTCGGGTGGAATTGAACAAACTCCATGTTTGCAATTTCAGCGCCAGCACGGTAAGCCATAGCAATACCATCTCCAGTCGCGATCGGAGGATTAGTGGTATGCAGATATATTTGACCTATACCACCTGTAGCAAGAACTACTGCATTAGCCAGTATATAGTCTATATTTTGTTTGGTAGCATCGAAATAATAAACGCCTACGCATTCACCATCAACCACGATAAGGTCAAGTGCAATTTCGTTTTCGCTTATCAACACATTGTTCCGTTTTGCCTCTTCCAAAAGCACACGTTCGATCTCATAACCAGTGTAGTCCTGGGCATGTACGATACGGCGTTGACTGTGTCCCCCTTCCATGCCAAGGTCAAAAACACCCTTATCATTGAGCGTAAAACGACATCCCTTGTCATAGAGTTCCTGGACTAATTTCGGTCCAGTCTCCACCATAATTCTCACCGCATCCGGATGAGCAATACCTTCGCCTGTTTTCAGAGTATCATTTATATGACACTCGAATGAGTCTTTATCATCGAAAACCGCTGCGATCCCTCCCTGTGCGTAGTTTGTATTCGAATCAGCTTTGTTCTTTTTTGTGAGAATGAGAACGCGACCGTATTTTGTGGATTTGGTGGCAAAGGTCAATCCGGCTATCCCTGACCCGACAACAAGAAAGTCCACCTGTCTTGGCATAGTAAATTCTATACAAAACTCAAAAAATGTCAATATTCAAGCGGTTTAGAATTCTTGCCTGTGTTGACTCGTATTATTTTATATATATAATTTGCCATGACCGCAGCAAAGGCGAAAAAGGAAATAGCTCGGTTAAGAAATGAGATCGATAGTTATAATTATCATTATTACATCTTAAACCGCCCCCTGGTAACTGACTATGAATACGATACATTATACAAAAAGCTTAAAGATCTAGAAGAACGCTATCCTCAACTCATAACAATGGATTCACCAACACAACGGATCGGGGGTGAACCACTGAAGAAGTTCAATGCGGTTGAACACAAAACAAAGATGCTCAGTCTCGATAACACATATTCAGAAAATGAGGTAAGAGAATTCGACAAAAGGGTAAGAAAAGTCTTCAAACAAGACATCAAGTATGAAGTAACGCTTAAAGTTGACGGGGTTGCTGTTGCACTCGTTTATGAAAATGGGCGCTTAATACTCGGTTCGACAAGGGGTGATGGGATCTATGGCGATGATATTACACAAAATATCAGGACGATAAAAGCAGTACCGCTGCATATAATGACCAGAGATATCCTGTTGAAAAATATAGAAGTGCGGGGTGAGGTTTACCTTCCTTTATCATCTTTTAGAAAACTCAACAAAGAACGAGAAAAATCGGGTGTTTCGTTATTCGCCAACCCGCGTAATGCTGCTGCTGGAACGCTCAAATTACTGAGTTCGCAAGCTGTGGCAAAAAGAGGGCTTGATATATTCATACATACGATACCTTCTTGCCCTGGTTCTCGCTTCAGCTCACATTATAAGACGCTTAAAGCCCTTGGTGATGGTGGTTTTAAGATCATCCCCTATTTAAAGCTATGTAATGATATTGATCAGGTACTCGCATGTATTGATGAATGGGTTGAAAAAAGAGATACCCTGGAATACGAGGTCGATGGAGTAGTAATAAAGATCGATGATTTTAAACAGCGCGAAATACTTGGGGATACAATAAAAAGCCCTCGCTGGGCAATCGCCTATAAGTATCCTGCACGGCAGGTTATTACTAAATTGGAGGATATAAAGCTCCAAGTAGGCAGGACCGGCCGGATAACGCCGGTCGCGATCCTTAAGCCCACCTTCTTGTCCGGATCGACTATTTCTCGCGCTACCTTACATAATGAAGACGAGATCAAAAGAAAGGATATTAGATTGAATGATTATGTCATAGTTGAAAAGGGCGGAGAGGTTATTCCGAAAATCGTAGCCGTGGTGCCTGAACGCCGTACGAACGAGCAAGAGATCTTTAAATTTCCAGACTTCTGTCCAGTATGCAAGGAAAAAATCATTAGACTTCCAGGAGAAGCTGATTGGCGTTGTATAAATAAAACCTGCCCAGCTCAAATCAAGGGCGCTATACTCCACTTTGTTTCGCGCCAGGCAATGGATATTGAAGGATTTGGTACAAAACTGGTGGATCAGCTCGTTGATCATGATCTTGTCAGGAGGTTCGATGATCTTTATCAGCTGGATGTTAATACACTTGTTCATCTCAAAAGGATGGCCGAAAAATCTGCTAAAAACCTGATTCGCTCAATCGAGCAAAGTAAGGGCCGTTCTTTTGTCAGGGTGCTTTATGGTCTTGGTATACCGAATATCGGCATTAACTCAGCTGAGCTTCTAGTACAAAAATTCACCGACATAGATTCAATGATTAATGCAAAAGCTGAAGATTATACACAAATAAATGGTATTGGGGAGATTATAGCACAAAGTATAACAAACTACTTTAAAAATAAAAAAAACCTTTCAGTGATAAATGCGTTAAGAGATACAGGCATTTGTTTGGCTTTAAAAGAGCGTTCCACCCAGATTCCGTTTCTAAAAAATAAGGTTTTTGTTTTTACTGGTGAATTCAACACCATGACACGGGTACAAGCTCAGAATTTAGTTCGCAGGTTAGGCGGACATTCTGGTTCGTCCGTATCAAAAAATACCGATTATCTAGTACTTGGGACAGATCCAGGTTCAAAATACTCGAAGGCCAAAAAAATCGGTATTTCGATAATTTCAGAGCAACAGTTCCTTGAATTGATAAAAAAAGGCAGGTTAACATGAAACAACGTAATTATGAAAATTACATTGAGAAAATAGTAAGGCAGGAATTAGATAAACTATATGAAAATGATAAAGATCTATGCAAATGCGATCTTTGCTACCGTGATATAATGACCTTGACTTTGAATAAGCTTCCGTCTATGTATGTCTCCACTGATATAGGTCACATAATGACTATGTATAACCTTACAAAGGACCAGCTACATGCCAATGTGGTTGTAGAATTATTAAAAGCCATTGAACAGGTCAAGGGTAGTCCAAAACACTGATCGAGAGATCATTTTTTTATCATTCGTGTTTTGCGGTCAAAAATTTCAAAAAGGATGAGATTACAAAATCAACTGCTCACTGATATAGTTCTGCAATTTTTCAATATATTCGGATAAAGACTGGTCATTTTCCACAAACCCAACATATTTTCTGATCTTTCTTTTGACTTTTTCCAGGGCTTTGGAGGTATGTAAAGGCTTTAATAGATCAAGAGCCTGACACGCACAGAGCGCTTCTATGGCCAGAACGTATTTCGTATTATTCAATATTTCCAGGGCTTTGAGCCCTGCATTCATAGACATACTTACATGATCTTCTTGGTTAGCTGATGTCGGAATGGAATCGACTGACGCTGGGTGCGATAAAATCTTGTTCTGAGCGACTAATGAAGCTGCGGTTACTTGAGTCATCATAAACCCGGAATTCAAACCTGGTTTTGTCGATAAGAATGAGTTCAAACCAGAAAGTCTACTATCGAGTAATCTAAAAATCCTTCGCTCAGATATGGATGCGAGTTCAGCAAGCGCGATAGACATCGTGTCAAGTGCAAACGCTATTGGTTCAGCATGAAAATTACCACTACTTAAGATTGTATTGCTTTCTGCAAAAACAAGCGGGTTATCAGTAACTGAATTCATTTCGATCTCGATGGTTTTGCATGCATCTCGACAGACATCACGAACTGCTCCATGGACCTGTGCCATGCAACGCAGCGAATAAGGATCCTGTACTTTGGTGCATTTGCGATGTGATCTTATTATATTACTGCCCATAAGCAGATTTCTGATATTGCGTGCTGATATTGCAGCACCAGGATGCGGGCGCAGTTCAAAAATTCTCGGATCAAATGGTTTATTACTGCCTCTTAGTGCGTCAAGGCTCAAAGCGCCATGTGTATCTGCAATATCACACATACGGGCCGTATAAAGGTTCACTAAAGCTGCGATAGCCGTAGAGAACTGAGTACCATTGATCAGAGATAAACCCTCTTTTGGCTTGAGTTTGAGCGGTTTCAAACGAGTAATTTTTAAAGCTCTTTGTGCGGTCATGCGTTTTTCTTTATATAAAACTTCACCTTTACCTATTAAGGCAAGACCGATCGCCGCCATAGGTGCGAGATCCCCAGATGCACCGACCGAGCCCTTCTGTGGTACAATGGGTACGATATCATTTTTTAACATAGCCAGCAGTGTTCTTATCAGCCTTTCAGTAACGCCAGAATGACCTTTTATCAAAGTGTTTATGCGCAGTGCTATTGCTGCCCGTACAAATGGAGATGGAAATTTCTGTCCGACCCCAGCATTATGACTGAGGAGAATATTTTGCTGCAATTCCTTTAGATCTTTGGGTTCAATACGGACCTGAGCAAGAGCCCCAAATCCCGTATTGAAACCGTAGATGGTTTTATTACTCGATATTTGCTTTGCAACGAATGCTGAGCTACGCCTTACCTTTGCCCAAGAGGATTTTGTGACTTTCATACTATCCTGGCAGAAAGCTATCTTTTTCAGTTTCTTGATCGTTAGATCATTACCGTTTACGATTACCATTGGAATTTATAGTTTATACTCACCTTATCAATATCTGCTTCAATATCAAAACCATACATCTTTGCACCGACATAAGCGTCAGCAAGCGAATAGCCAAAAACAAAAAGACCCCACCATAGCATGGAATTTCTTTTGCCATATTCCTCATTTCGGTGATAACGGTATGCGTAGTAACCGATCGTCAATTCGCTCGCACCGATAACAATACCCGGCACGTATCTCTCAGTATAAAACTGTCCGCCGCCCGGGAAAACACAAAAGAGCATGGCTAAACTTGGATTCTTTTTGTACGAACCATCAGCAAAAGCAATGGAGCAGATAAGCAAGAGCAAAATGATGTGAGTATTTTTTATCGATGATGGCTTCATTCATTTGCTGAACTTGTATTCAAAACGTTCAGCTGAATCAATAACAACGATACACCGTAAAGTTTTATATTCAATTTTTTGCTCATCGAGAAAGCGCATTACATCTGCAGCACGGTCTAATGCTCGCGGAGCTGATATATATAATTCAAGATTCTTGTATTCTAACACGAATCTGCGCAGGATCTCCACTTCTCCATAGGGAGTGAGCTTATTGTTCTGGAAAAAGCGATCTGTCGGGAAACGGCTGCGATCGCCGGATAAACCTTGCTCACCTTTGAGGACATTTTCCCACATGGCGATCTCTTTTTCAAGCTTGTTAATATCTTTCTTAATAGGCACATATTGGGTCCTATATGCTGCATAGAGTCCGATCACTAATATAATGCTTATTATCCATCCGATGTATTTCATAATTTTTCTATTGCTCCAACAATACCCTCTTTTTTCCTCAAAAAATCTTTGAGGCGGTCTTGTTCGCGTTGTTTGACTTCGTCACTGGCTTTTCTAAGATAATTCGGATTATTTAACCGGTATTTTATTTCGTCTATTCTTTTCGAAAGATCAGTAATTTCATTGATCAATCTTTTTTTCTCTTCTGCTATATTAATACCCGATAGCATTATGTAGCAGTCAATATCAGGCATGATAACACTTGCCGCAGCTTGTTCGGGCTCTGTATTATAGACAATATCTTCAAACAAGGCAAGCCCCTTTAAGACTGCAATATTTTTCTCCAGGAAATCTTGAAATTCCTGTTTACAATTTACTATGGCTTTAAGTTTTTCCTTTGGATTTATATTGAAGAGGCCGCGGATGTTCCTTATCTCTTCGATCAGACGTTTAAGTATTCGAACGTTTCTTGTTTCCATTTCAACTGGTATGACCACAGGCCAGTTTTCCAATAATACGGATTTCTTGGCGAAATTGAATTTGTGATAGATCTCCTCGGTAATGAACGGCATGTAGGGGTGCAGCAATACAGTTATCTGTTTCATCAAATATTTTGCAGTCTGTTTTGAAGGGTAGATTTTTATTATTTCAAGGTACCAGTCGCAGAATGTGTGCCAGACAAAGTCGTAAAGCTCGCGAGCAATAGCGTTCAGTTCGAAATTTGAAAAATGCTTATTGATGTTATCGACAAGTGAATTGAACTCGGAGATTATCCAGGCATCATATATTGTTGTCGGTGACGGCCTGATATCATCATCGTTTTTGTGATTCATCCAAACCAGCCGGGCTGCATTCCATAATTTGTTACAAAATTTTCGTCCAACATCGATTGCTTTTTCTGAATATAAAACGTCCTGTTCTTTTGGTGTAATGAGCTGTAGTCCATACCGTAACGCATCAGCGCCATATTTAGCGATAAGATCCATAGGATCCGGTGAATTCCCAAGACTTTTGGACATCTTTCTGCCTTTGTCATCTCTGATCATGGGGTGAAAGACAACGTTTGAAAAAGGGATCTCACCTGTGAATTCCAAACCAGCCATGATCATCCTGGCAACCCAGAGGTAGATTATATCCCAACCCGTCACCAAGGTCTGTGTCGGATAGTATTTCTTAAAATCCTCTGTTTTTTCAGGCCAGCCGAGTGTTGCGAATGGCCATAGCCATGAACTGAACCAGGTATCGAGCACATCGTTATCCTGCCGTATCTCAGATGAATGACAATCCGGGCACATATCGGGTTTTGCTGCTGAAACAAACATACCCTTTATTTTTCTTGATTTGTCTTGTTTCTCGTCTTTACCATTGCTTATACTTTTTTCATCAAAGCAGTTAGCGCAGTAATATACGGGTATCCTATGCCCCCACCATAGCTGCCTGGAAATACACCAGTCTCGGACATTTTCCAGCCAGCGATTGTACAGATTTATCCATCTTTTTGGATACAATCTCACGGTTTTATTTTTCACGACATCTAAGGCTGGCTTGGCTAAGGGTTTCATACAAACGAACCATTGCTTACTTATGCGGGGTTCGATCGCCGTATGGCAGCGTTCGCATTTGGCGAGCGGAAGTCTATAACTTTCAGTTTTTTCTAGCAAACCTATCTTTTCCAACGTGGCTATTACCTGAACGCGCGCTTCATAACGATCCAACGTATTATATTCATTCGTATTTTCATTGAGGGTCGCGTTGGGATTCATTATATTGATGAATTCAAGGTTATGTTTTTTAGCCAGGTTGAAGTCAAAAGGATCGTGGGCTGGAGTAACCTTTAATGCACCTGTACCGAATTCAGGATCGACATAATCATCACTGATTATCGGTATAGCGCGGTTCATGATCGGCAACAAAGCGGTTTTACCGATGAGTTTTCTATATCGAGAGTCATCTGGATTCACACATATCGCCGTGTCACCGAGCATTGTCTCGGGTCTTGTTGTCGCTACAGTTATGAAATCTTCGGTCCCAACTATCGGGTATTTAATATAGTAGAGCTTACCTGATTCTTCCTCGGTATCGACCTGTTCATCAGATAAAGCCGATAAACAACGGGGACACCAGTTTATTATGTATTCACCGCGGTAGATGAGGCCTTTATTATAAAGATCAACAAATACTTTGATTACTTTTCTAGAATATTCTTCAGATAGTGTGAACTGCTCGCGTGACCAGTCGAGAGCAAAACCCATCTTTCTCAGCTGTTTTCGGATCGTTGCAGCATATTCATCTTTCCACTTCCATACTTCCTCTACGAATTTTTCGCGTCCTAGATCTTCTTTTTTAATCCCTTGCTTCAGTAATTTCTCTTCAACAACGACCTGGGTGGCGATGCCTGCATGGTCCATGCCGACCATCCATAATGTTTCGTGTCCGGTCAATCTGCTGTATCTGATAAGAATATCCTGAATTGAGTTATTCAAGGTATGGCCGAGTGTGAGACGCCCGGTAACATTGGGTAAGGGGATCATGACCGTGTAAGGGGGTTTTTTAGATCGATTATCAGGGGTAAAAAGATGTTCTTTTAGCCAGAATTCATACCAACTATCCTCAATGCCATGGGGATCATATTTGCTGGGAAATTCATCCATACCATAACTATAGTCAATATTTCTTTTCTGTCAATGATAGGGCCGAATACAGTCACTATGTCATTAGGTCATTATGTGATTGAGTAACTATGAAGTTAAGAACGTTTAGATCGTTTGGAACGTTTACTCCTTACACACTACTCCCTACTCGTTGTAGTCACCCGATTCATCGGGCATTGTTCGTTGTAGTCACCCGATTCATCGGGCATTGTCTCGTTGTAGTCACCCGATTCATCGGGCATTGTCT
>CAYQPW010000003.1:12654-88620 GCA_964419565.1 uncultured bacterium | reverse complement strand
CCCGATTCATCGGGCATTGTCTCGTTGTAGTCACCCGATTCATCGGGCATTGTCTCGTTGTAGTCACCCGATTCATCGGGCATTGTCTGATAAATTAGACTATTACAGCCGCAGGCGTATCTTCAGGAGCGAAGCGACATGACTTCAGTCCGCTATGTTGTCTTGCGGACGTGTTATCAGCGTAGCGTGTCTCTTTTTCTTCCTAGTTCCTAATGTCTTTTTACTTTTGGCACTTCGGGCAATACCTCGTGCTGCGGTTGCCGATTTTTTTTAAGATAATTTTTGTCCCGCATATCTTACACGGTTCATTTTCTTTACCGTAGACATTAAGAAAGTTTTGAAAACTCCCGTTTTTTCCGTCCGTCCGGTGGTAATCGGCTACTGAGGTCCCGTAATTATCTATACCTTTTCTAATTACATCTTTGAGAGCTTTTACAAGTTTTGCCGTTTCTTTGATCGTTATACGGCATGCACGGCGTAAAGGTCTTACACCCGCTTTGAATAATGCCTCATCTGAATATATGTTGCCGACCCCGGCGCAGATCCTTTGATCGAGCAGCAGTGACTTGATCTTTGCTTTTCTTCCTTTTAGCTTGCCGCGCATATAAGAAAGATTGAAATCATCAGCGATCGGTTCAATCCCAAGGTTGTATAGTCCTTTAAGCATCGGTAGTTGTTTATTTCCTTTTACCAGGTATATCCTGCCCAGGACTCTCGGTTCATTGAAAAATAGCTGATGGCCATTAATACCTATTATCACCCTGGTGAAACGTTCATGTTTTGCGCGGTTCTTTCTTAAGGAAATTGTGCCCGAAAGTCTGAGATGGAATATGATTTTTTTGTCATTGGTGAGTTCAAAAAAAAGGTATTTAGCTTTCCGTGCTACATCAATAATGCTTTCGTTAATTATTGATTTGCAGAATTCTTGAGGATCTGGATGAGCAATGACGTCGCCGCGTAAGATCGTGCATTTCTTAATTTTTTTATGGATTATTTTTGGTTTAAGTTCTCTTTTAATGGTTTCAACTTCGGGCAGTTCTGGCATATCTGACTTTTTGCTATTTATTCAATAAATTTTTTATTTTCGCTTCCCATTCTTTTTTCTTATTTTCGAATTCGTTCTTTACTTTGCCCTTTATGCGCTCTTTAATTTTATTTTTGTCGAGACTGAAATTAGGTGAAGTAAAACTGCCAGAAACCTTAATATCAATGGTTGCCCTTGCTTTACTGTCGATGGGGAATATCCAATCACCATGATATTTTTTTACGATATTTGAATGTTCTTTTGAAAGTGTCGTTGCGATATCCATATTCACGCTTCCATTCAAACCTATCGTGCCGTTCAAAAGGAAATCACCAACCTTAGACGATAATGCCCAATCATTTACTTTTGCTTTGCCTCTGTCGATATTGAAGTTCACAACAAAATCATTAAAATCAACTACCTCGTATGTTTTCAGACCAAGCCAGGCGAGCAATTTAGTAAAGAATTGGAAATTCTTAAAAACACCTTTTGTTATCTTGATATTACCTGATGAACTCAGATTCGTGAGAACGTCATTTTTGGTAAAGCCATGTCCTTGGAAATTACTTATTCCGCTCAACGAGCCCTCTAGATTATCGAAATTCAAAAAACGCTTTAGAATTTTCTTGGCTGAAATGGAAGTCATGCGCGTGTTTATACGATAGGGTTCTGGGCTGTTCGCATTATAATAAAGATCGAACTGGACCTTGCCGTCGAATGCATCGGCAGTGCAGTTCTTTAGATCGATTATGGCGTTTTCAAAGGTGAAGTTGGTATTTATGTTTTTGAACTCCATGTCCGCACCAATGAAGCGGTCTATTTTTGTACTGCCGCGAAGTGTTATCAACGCTCCCTGTTCACTTTTTTGTTTATTCTTGTCCGGTTTCGGAATGATCTCATCGAGATCAATGAAATGCGAAATGTTCTTGATCTCAATCACTGGTTTGGTAAAGTTAATAATCTTACCGGTTAAAGAAAAGTCGGAATTCCCAATACTGCCACCACATTTGCTGATGTTTGCGGCATTGTTCTCAAACTTACCCTGGATGACAAAATCGCTTATTGGTTTCGCTAGGCCGATGCCATCTATAAAACCGTTTTTAATGCTGTAATCACCCGCGTATGAAGGATTTTTGCCGCTTCCTTTGATCGCAAGGTCTATCGCAAGCGGACCTCTAAGTTGCACACCTTTCATATCATTTGTGAGCATCTCTAGATCATCGAGGTCTCCAGTTGCTTTGGCCTTGAGGTTAAATAAAGGATTACTTATGTTGTTGACCGCACCGGTGAGTTGCAGTTTTGTTTTTCCAAAGGCACCTTCCAATTCAATGTCCTTGATGGCTTTATCACTGAATGAGAGCGAGCCCTGGATTTTCGTAAAACCTCGGATCAATCCTTTTGGTATAAACGAAACATTTTTGAATTCACTATTGCCAGCAAGGTTGATTTTTGTGATTTTCCCGGTTGCAGAGCAGTTGACTATTAGTGCGCCGCTGAGTTTTTCAGGCCGTGAACCTGCCGGGATCAATGGCAGAAGTTTTGACATATCGTCGACTTTGAGTTTTGCATCAATATCAAGGTTCTCCATTCTGCCTATATCGCCAATGACCGTTAATTCGATCGGGTCATAGACGGCGGTTATTTTTTTCACCTCGACATCTTTCTGTAGTGTGTCATAGGTGATCTCATTTGCAACCTGTACTATCATCTCTGGAAGTACATTGTTTTTCAATATATACACAGTGCTCTTCCCTGATGCCGATACTTTATGGCCTTTGAATCTTATTTGCTGGTCGATATCCTTCAAACTCAGCTCTGTTTTCGTAATCTCGTCAAGATAGTACAGATCACCTTTTGATATACTGATCGAAGACAGCGACAATGCCCAACTCGAACCCTTGGCTTCTTTTGGTATGACCGCAGCGAAGTTAGTCCTCTTAAGCTTGTCCCGTTCGACCCGTACCTTTATACCATAAAAATCTAAACCCCCTATGACGATACGGCGCTGCAATAATGGAAGGATCTTGAGGTTCAGCGTCGTTTTTTCGATTTCTATCATCGGTTTCTGGCTGAAACCTTTAACATTCGATATTCTTACGCTGTCTATCGTGATACCGACTTTGAATCCAAAGTGCAAGCCAACGCGACCTATTTCAACGGGATATTGGATGGCTTCAGATACGACCTTCTCGGCGATGCTGCTTACTCTTTGCGGTGTCAGATAAGTCCGTATTATGAGATACCCAGCGAACAGAATAACCAGAATCGCACCGATGATCACGACCAGCAATTTTAAAAGTCTGTTCATTTCTCCTCCTGTAAATCCAAACATATCAGTAGTTTATTAAAAGGGTTATTGTGCATTATAGAATGATCATATTTCCAGCGAAAAGTCGGCTGAAAAAAGTTGTAAACGGTCCGATCCATCCCCAGAGAACCGGTATTCCGGTGATCCGGTCGAACATAATAAGCCCGATAAGCACAAAAAAACCATAACGCATAAGCCAGAGTTCGATGTACCTGTATCTGGGTGGTAAAAAAGCAAAGAGCACGTGCGAACCATCGAGCGGGGGGATCGGTATGAGATTAAAAAGACAAAAGATAAGATTGAATAAGACAAAACCTTCAAGCATTATACGGATGGGTAATAGGTAATTAATATCAGTCGGGACAACCCTGGTCATCAGTCCAAAAGGTATGGCGATCAAGAAATTCGATAGTGGACCTGCCAACGAAGTATATATAATTCCTTTTTTTAGATCGGTAAAATTGCCTGGATTTATCGGTACTGGTTTTGCCCAGCCAAATCGGAAAATAATGAATGACAGCAAACCGAGTATATCGATGTGCTTTATTGGATTGAGAGTAAGACGCCCGGCAAATTTTGCAGTCGGATCACCCATGTGCAGTGCTGCATACCCATGGGCATATTCGTGTATGGTGAGAGCAAATAGAATTGGTGGTAGAAAAAGCAGGTAAGAAAAAATGATATTCATTATTTTTTTGTATTGCTTATGTACTTGAAACCTTCTCTTCTATTATTAATTTTTTTATCGAACTGCAGATCACGTAACTTCCTTAGCATTCTCTTAAATCTTCTTTCCGGTCTGAAACCCAGCTTTTTCAGATCATTACCATTTATAAGAAGCTTTGTTTTCTTGAGTTGTCGGAATCTCTTTACTTTCTGTTTAAGCCTGGGTAGTACTGCAGGGATTACTTCGATAACCTCATCAGAGATATGGGAAAGAATAGAAAATATCGTGCTGTTCTTCGATGCCTTATCAAGCCTCATGATCGTATTGTTGAGATTTTGGAAATCTTTAACTAATGATTTCTCCGCGTTTGATAAAGCGAAATTGATGGATTTAACCTTTGATAAGTAGTAATATATACGGTTATGTCCGAGAACCGATAAAAGCTCCAGGTCCTTTTTCCTTATTTTCATCGAAGTAAGGTCTGAGAGGTCCTTGATCGTTAGAAGATATTGTTCTTCCTCGAAAATAAGTTTTATTTCATCGAGAATTCTTTGACCGCTTAAACGCTGGATCATTTTTTTATCGATCGCTTCAGTCATGAAAGACTTTGTTTTTTTTCCGATCTTAAAACCGAACCTGTTTTTATACCTCAGGGCGCGGAATATGCGTGTTGGGTCATCTATAAAACTACCTTTATGAAGGACTCTTATCATACCCTTTTTAATGTCATCGAGTCCTTCAAAGGGGTCGAAGATCTCTCCAAAATTCTCATTTGAAATGGACATAGCGATGGCGTTTATTCGAAAATCCCGACGATTCAGGTCTTCATTGATCGTCGAGGGATAGACATGCGGTAATTTTGCCGGTGAGATATATCGTTCGACCCTGGCACTGGCAAGATCGACCCTTGTCTGTTTTGTATCGATAGAAGCAGTGCCGAACTTATTATGCGTGGTGAGTTTGCCTTTTAGTTTAGTGTTGAGTTGTCGAGCAGCTTTTATCGCATCGCCTTCAACGACTATATCTATGTCCAATGGTTCTAGACCGAGAGTCGTATCCCGGACATATCCACCTACTAAATATGCGTGATATTTTGAATGGACGAAGAAATCTATTGTTTTACTTAAAACCGATTTCTTTTGGTGTTTTCCCAAAGATTCTGATTTTACCAAATTTGTCCTCGTAATTCTTTATATTCTCTACTACAGCATCCTTCAGGAGATTTGCATTCTGTGGTGTCATTATTACCCTTGCAAAAACCTTGGCTTTATGAGCTCCTGGTAAAAATCTCACGAAATCAAGTATGAACTCAGATGGCGTGAAACGAATACCAACGCCATTCGCATAAATCCCTTCAGATTGCTCATCACCGAGTTCAATCTCAATCTGCTTTTTATTCTCTTGCATACTCTGTCTCCTTTTGTAATTATACACATAAAAGGTCAATAGTCAATAAGCGTGGAATATTGGGTTACCGAATAGTTAAAGAGTGATCTACAAGAGGAAAATGTATCGTAATATGAAGAGAACAGTGAAAATCATCAGAATGGGGTGGAGTTCTTTGATCTTCCCGGTAATTATTTTAAGCAAGGTATAGAAAATAAAACCGACCGCGATACCCTCTGTAATTGAGTATGCGTACGGCATGATCACGATCGTTAAGAAAGCAGGTATTGCTTCGGTAAAATCGTCCCACTTTATTTTCGATACCCCGGACATCATCAGTGTTCCAACGATTATGAGTGCTGGAGCGGTGACCGGGTAGAGAACACCCCCTGGAACAACATATCCACCCCCGATCATTTTTACTAAAGGATAGAACAGCAGGGCGACAAGAAAGAGCATGCCCGTTATTACATTGGCAAGACCCGTGCGTGCTCCGCTCGCCACTCCGGTCGAGCTTTCGATATAACTGGTGACGGTCGAGGTCCCCATGATTGTACCAAAGAGCGTGCCAATGGCATCGGATAATAGCGCTTTTCTTGCCCGGGGTAATTTGCCATCCTTTACAAAACCAGCTTGCTCGCTGACTCCGATAAGCGTGCCTACAGTATCAAAAAGATCAAGGAAAAAAAGTATGAATATTGTCGGCAACAGGGAAAGTGTGAAAGCTGCTCCGATATTTAACTTAAAGAACGTTGGTGCAACTGATGGTGGTGCGCTGATAATACCCTGGTATTTTACAATACCCAATGGGATGCCGATCAGGGCAGTCACGATGATGCCGATGATAATGGCTCCTTTGACCTTAAATGTATAGAGTACGGTAATGAGTAAAAGACCGAATATGGCTATAAGTACAGGCGGGCTGTGCAGTTCACCGAAACCCAGGATCGTACCTGGTTTGTATACGACGATACCTGCCCACTGAAAGCCTATTAGAGCGATGAATAGGCCTATACCGACCGCGATCGC
Organism: uncultured bacterium; assembly: GCA_964419565.1. GTDB lineage: Bacteria > Hydrothermota > Tepidihabitantia > SM23-42 > SM23-42 > JAUVZL01. Next base: position 82,206 of record CAYQPW010000003.1, on the reverse strand, counting down.
ATGTTTTAGTGAGTTGGGTATCGCATTGATAAGCATTTCGCGCAATCCGAAAATTGCAAGGATAATAAAAGCTGCTCCTGAAATAAAGTTCGCGCCGAGTGCTGTTTGCCAGGGTACACCCATGGCAAGACAAATAGTGTAAACAAAGAAAAAATTATGTCCCATAGCCGGGGCTAAAGCGATTGGATAGTTGGCCATGAATGCCATTATAAAAGTGGCTACTGCACTGGAAAGGCAGGTTGCGATCATAACCGCGCCAAAATCCATACCGGCAGCTGACAATACAGCCGGCTGGACAAATATGATATATGCCATTGTCATGAATGTCGTCGTGCCGCCGATCATTTCCTGGCTGACAGTGCTGTTATTTGCTTTTAAATTGAATATTCTTTCCAGCATTCGATCTTCTCCTAATACAAAATCCAGTCATTAACTTATGTTATTGAGTAATTAAAGAAATGAACCATTGTATTCTTATTTACTACTAAAAAAGTCAAGTTAGGTAATGAATAGAGTGATCAGACTATTTTTTATATATTATTGCATAGTAAATACCTACTGATACGATTATTTCGGCTTGTTCGCTTGTTTCGTATCCAGTGTATGAAGGATAAGTGATGTTTTCAGAAATGAAGATCGGTTCACCGAGCATGACGTCCATTTCAGCAGCCAATGCCTGGGCTTCTTCTTTCGCATTCTTCAGGGCAGTGATTCTTGCCTTTTTTATCGCTGGGCTGTAGTCTGCGTTTTCGGGAATAACCGGTGTGCATGAACCGATCTGCACTCCGTCGATAAGCAGATACGTTTCCTTTATTTTGCTTATATCTTTTACATTTTTCAGTGAGATTTGAATATCCTGTTCGACCCGATAGTAGGGATCGCCCTCAATGGGTTCCATCGTATTGCGGCTCGTTAGAACGACATCCTTTTTCTTTCCGCCAATTTTCTTTGTAACATCGATGATGTCTTCTCGCATTTTTTCTGATGCGTCAAGGGCGTCTTTTTCTTTTTCGGCATAAGTATCCGCATAAAGGATGATGCCATATTCAGTTGCCTGAACATCGACGGACGCGCTACCCTGACCTGTTACTGATAGTGCTGGTGTATCGATCGTGATACCTGGATTACTATTGCAGATTCCAGAAGCACATTGAGTTATTAATGATAATATGAGCAAAATCGACATGTTAAACCTCCTCTTTTTCAAGTCTATACAATTTCACCTATATGTCAACATAAAACACCTTTTTTACGATAAGCTCATTGACTTTTCTCATTGATTTAATATAATAATTTTGCGCGGGGGTAGCTCAATGGTAGAGTCACGGCCCTCCAAGCCGTTGGTTGCGGGTTCAAATCCCGTCCCCCGCTTAAAAAGGATGGAAAATGGTCTGGGGTTTGGAAACATGAATTTTTTTCCAGCATCCTAACCCAAACCTGATTCCCATTTCTTTCTTGGAGGTTATATGAGATATATTGTTATTTTAATGATGTCTTTGTTAATAGCCTGTGGTGGTAGCGATGATAATGTTCAATCTAACACTGGACAACATGAGGAGATCAGGTTAGTTGAATCGATCTTAATAGTCATCGCACCGCGAGATTTTCGCGATGAAGAGTTTAAAGAGCCATATGAATTATTGACCCAATCAGGGGCGAAAGTATCAATCGCTTCAACTGATACTTTACCATCAAAAGGAATGCTCGGAATGGTCGTCAAACCCGATATGATACTTGAGCAGGTTGCTGTTGATTCTTTTGATGTTCTGATCATTGTTGGCGGAAAAGGTTGTGAAGTATTATGGGATAATCCAGTACTTAATAGCATTGTTAAAGAATTCAATGAGGCAAATAAGATTATTGCTGCGATATGTATCGCTCCAGTAGTCCTCGCCCGGGCCGGGATTTTAAATGATATTGAAGTTACTGCTTTTCCATCAGTAAAAGAGGATATCGCTAGATGCGGCGGATGTTTTGTTGAAACTAAAATAGCTGTTTGCAATAATATTATTACTGGTTCTGGACCAAAAGCTGCAAAAGCTTTTGCCCAGACAGTACTTTGTGAGATAGGTAAGCGGCAATATTGAAGGCAGTCATTCAAAGGGTTTCAAAAGCGAAAATCGAGGTTGCCAACAATATCGTAGCAGAAATAGGTAATGGACTAATGATACTACTCGGTGTGCGCAAGGGGGATACTCTGTCAAATGCCCGGGAGTTGGCAGAAAAGTGTGCAAATTTAAGGATTTTCGAGGATACTGAAGGTAAATTCAATCTTTCTTTGATTGATATTAAAGGTTCAGCGCTCGTTGCTTCTCAGTTCACTCTTTTAGCGGACACCTCGCGCGGGCGAAGACCATCTTTTACAGATGCTGAAGAACCCAAGCGAGCCGAAGAGCTATATGAAAATTTTATTGAATCACTCAATGGTATCGGCATTCTGACACGCACTGGAATATTCGGAGAACGAATGAACATCTCTTTGGACAATGATGGACCGGTTACAATAATCATGGAGGTTTAAATGCCTTACAGTATGACGGGTATGGGGCGCGCAAGCGGGACAACAAGGAAACCCCCGATCAAGTTTGACGTAGAGATAAAATCATATAACCATAGATTTCTTGAGATCTCAGTGAAGTGCCCCGGTACCCTGCTGCCATTTGAGGATGAAATAAGAAGGTGTATTCAGACAAAAGTGACGCGCGGGCACATCGTTGTGCTCATTCAACAAGACAGAGAAATCCTCGATACAAAAGTTGAATTAGATGAATCGTTGCTCCGGGCGTATATGGCGATCGTTGACAGACTAAAAAAAGCACATAAGATCAGCGGTCAATTAGATATCAATACGATCTTATCAGTGCAGGGTCTCGTTAAGTTCAGCCAGCCCGTGGCAGATTCACGAGATATCTTTGATGCCTTTAAGCCGATTCTTAAAAGAGCTCTAAAATCCTTCCTCGAGATGAAAAAAAGAGAAGGAAAGAATATTGAAAAGGATATCCGGAAATCAATATGCATGATTGAAAAAAATATCCGGCTTGTTGAAAAACTAATCCCTGAAAGGAACCGGGATTATGAAAGTCATCTTGAAGAGATAGGTAAAAAATTTGATAAAGAGTTGAACGAAGATAGATTTTATCAAGAATTATTATACACTATCGATCGAACAGATGTGAATGAGGAATGCAAGCGTTTGTCAAGCCATCTCGGTCTTTTCAAGGAAGCTCTGGATAATGATGAACATTGCGGCAGAAAGTTAAATTTTCTGCTACAGGAGATCCAGCGTGAAGCCAATACCTGTAGTGTCAAGGCTAATTTTCTTGAAATAAGCAAGTCAGTCGTCCAAATAAAAGAAGAGGTCGAAAAAATACGGGAACAGGTGCAGAACATTGAATAAGATGACTAATCGAGGTAGATTGATCGTTCTTTCCGGCCCGTCTGGAGTGGGTAAGACGAGCATTTGTCAGAGAATTCTCAATGCGCGGTCTGATATTCGGTATTCTGTATCAGCAACATCCAGAGCAATGAGGGAGGGAGAAGAGAATAATCGCGAGTACATTTTCATTACCGAATCTGAATTCAAAGACTGGATAGAAAAGAATTTGTTCATTGAATATGCACTCGTACATGGAAATCTCTACGGAACCCTGAAGAAAAACCTTGAAGACACCTTGGTCAGTGGTTACCATGTACTGATGGATATCGATGTGCAGGGTGCTCGTGTACTCATGGATGCATATCCAAATGGGTTATATTTTTTTATTGTTCCGCCTGACTTTGCGGAATTAGAACAGAGATTGATCAAGCGTAATACAGAGAGGAACGATGTTATTAAAAACCGCCTTGCTAAGGCGTTTGAAGAATTGAGATATAAAGAAGATTATAAATATATTATTGAAAACCGCGATCTTGATGACACTGTATCAAAGATCCTCACGATCATCGATAACGAGCTGGGCGAACAGTGATAATCTTATTGACTTGGTAATGTTTTTTTGTATAATGCGACATTGGGGCAGTAGCTCAGTTGGGAGAGCGTCTCGTTCGCAGCGAGAAGGCCGCCAGTTCGACTCTGGTCTGCTCCATAGGGAGATGATATAATGGTGCCAAAAGGTTTATTCCTAACTAAAGGTGTTGGTAAACATAAGCAAAGATTGGCCAGTTTTGAGGCGTCACTACGTAATGCCGGTATAGCACATCTGAATATTGTCCGGGTATCGAGTATCTTGCCGCCGGAAGCAAAAATACTTTCCAAAAGCAGAGGTCTTGAACAGCTATCTCCCGGAGAGATAACGTACATGGTCATGGCCGAATCGAGCACTAATGAACCCCATCGGCTAATAGCTGCTTCAATAGGCGTTGCAATACCAAGAGACCGGTCACAATACGGTTATCTTTCTGAATATCATTCGTACGGTGAAACTGAGCTAAAGGCAGCAGATAAAGCCGAGGATTTAGCGGCACAGATGTTAGCGACTACGCTTGGTGTGCCTTTTGATCCGGATACCAGTTATGACGAGAGAAAAGAATTTTGGAAAATTTCGACCGAGATAGTAAAGGCAATGGATATTACCCAGACTGCGATAGGCGATAAGAACGGATTGTGGACGACAGTTATCGCGGCCGCAGTTTTTGTGCCGTAAGTTTTAGTATTATATTCAAAGAGCTTATGTGATGTACCCTGTATTGATTTTATTTCTTAGCCTCCCTGGTGTGAATAGTCTTGGAGATCGTGTCTATTATACCGATGCCCGCTCCCTAAGTTTAGGTGGAATATCTTCAGTTATAGAGTCTGGCAGCAACCCTGCTTCCTTATGCTTTGTTGATCGAATATCTGGATCGATAACGCCTTCTTATACACGGGCTAACGAACAGCGTGGTTTGCGAGTATATGACTCATACGGAAATAACATAGGCATTTCCAATATTGCCAATAGCACAGATGGTAATATCGGCATAGCCGCCACCTCAGTAGTAGTGCCTGTTAAGGGTTTCAGAGCTGGCTTCCAATTCTTACCTTTATGGGATTTCAATTACTATTATCGACGCGAATACCGCGATGACTTTTTTCAACTGTTAAAAACAGAGACCCATGAATATACCGGTTCGATCTACTCTGTCTCGCCGATGCTTAGTTTTTCATACAAGTTCTTCAGTATTGGTATTAGACAAGATCTTATACGGGGCAGAAGAGATGCATTAATTACAGTTGTCAAAACCGATCTGCCTGATTCGATCATACAACAAAATGATACTTATGATGGTATGGCAACAGGCGTCGGTGTCATTATCTTACCGAACAGACATATATCTCTTGCATACTTATATTCAAGCGAGCACACAGTCGACAACAAAGGAACAAGCGCCGAGTTAAATTATCCAGCCAGCCACACGTTAGGCTGTTTTTATCAACCGGCTGCTCGTATCCCAACGAGATTCTATGGTGAATACTGTCGTGAAACACGGCCGAGTTCAGTAAATATGTACAAAGTCGGCATCGAACATACCATAACGCAGGATTACTCAATACGATATGGATTTTGTATTTTCCCTGACTATGAACAGAATGCTGTATGGACAACGGTATTGTCGATCGGTGGGGGGTATCAGACAAAAAAATTGCATGTTGATATTGCCTACAGTTACAATAAACGCGATTATTCGAGCAATGATTTCACCAGCTTAGAGGATCTCGCGGATATTCAGATAGATGAATCTTCCAGTATTTTTCTGATCTCTCTCAGCCTTACCTTATAACTCAATTGTTAAACTTGCTTTTTCTTTTTGCTGCTTTGTTTTTGAATAATAATTACGATCATATCTATATCCTCTATACAAATGATATTGAAGGTGGATTATCACCGAGTGCTGCTTGGTGGATGAATCCGTATTTCCCACCACCTGTCGGTAATGCCCCTGCCGCCGCATATTATATAAACTCGAAGAGAATAGAAGCTGATAGTCTTGATTATGGGATCTTTGTTTTTGATAGTGGCGATATGTTCATGGGGTCACCAGTCGGTGAATTTTCCAAAGGCCAGGCAGTCGCTGAATATTTCAATTATTGCGGTTACGATGTGCTTGCACCTGGTAACCATGATTATGATATGGGGGTCGAAGTATTTCGGGAATTCGTTAATTCCGTTGATGCAGAATTTCTGGGTAGTAATATTGTTTATGAAAAAACAGGCAAGAATGTAGATTATCTAAAACCCTATACGATTATTGAATATAACGGTATCAAAATCGGTGTTTTTAGTATTCTCACACACTATATGGAGGGTATGACGACTCCGGAGAAATTCATGGGTCATGATGTTCTTGATGAATCGGAAACAGCACGTAAATACGTTGAGATTTTGCAAGCCAAGCATGTCGATCTTATATTTGCCTTGACGGGTATTGGATTAAAACATGATAAGCGTATTGCAGATTCAATACCAGGGATCGATATAATATTCGGTTCCCACAGCTCCTCTGCTTTGCAGGTGCCTTACGAAGATTCAATCAATCATACGATAATCTGCCAGTCTTATAGCCACCTGAGTAGCATTGGTTTTCTAGACCTTCTAATTGATCCGAAGACCAAAAAAATAGCGGGCTATGAAGGTCAATTAGTCGATCTGCTGAGTGAAGAAATCGAAAGTGATACCCAGATGATGCGGATTTTAGATAAATGGGAAGAAATAACACAGCGAGGATTTGATGAGGTAATCGGCTATTCCAATGAGGAGTTAGCTCGTGCAGGTTTTGAAGAGACCGGTATTGGGAATCTGATAACTGATGCTATGCGAGAACGCTTTACAGCTGATATAGCAATACATAATTCTGGCGGTATCAGGGCTAACATACCGAAAGGTGATATCACCTACCGTGACTGCTACAATGTTGACGCTCTCTCAAATACAGTCGTGGTCATGAATATGACCGGCGAGGTACTGCTCGAAGTGCTTGAAGTCGGTTATAATGGTCATCATGCGATATTCCAGGTATCCGGCATCAAACTTAAATATAATTCGAAAAAGCCCATCGGGCAGAGAATAATCGATGTCGTTACGCAAGACGGTGCAGAGATCGATCCTAACAAGGTATACCGGGTCGTCACCAATTCATATCTTGCCGCAGGCGGGGGAGAATACGCGGTTTTTAAGAAAGCAAGCGACACCGAGGATACCTTTCACTACATGCGGAATATCATCGCTGAATACATGAAGAAACACTCGCCCATTGAAGCACCGATCCAGGGGAGAATTATAGACGTTTCTCGGTGATGATAAGACATACGATCCGGCAGTTCGATAGAACGATTATTTCCCTGGTGTGTAGAATTATTACAGCATTGGTAATTTCTAATTTATATTCTCTGAACGGTGAGACCTTCCGTATCGCGACATATAATGTTCTTAATTTTCCGGATGCAATGGGTATACAAAGGACTAATTATTTGCGCACTGTAATAGAATACATAAAACCAGATGTGCTTGTCGTTCAGGAAATGCAGAGTCAGGACGGTGTGGATTTATTTCTTGATTCGGTCATGAATTATCAGGCGGATACTTACAGGAGCACGACTTTTCACGATGGCCCTGGTACAGACAACGCAATTTTCTATAATCAAAACGCGGTTCAACTTCTGCACGAACAATACCTTTCAACAGTCAACCGGGATATTGCTCAGTACCGACTGAGATTTTCCGAGAGCCAGCATGAATTTCATTTATTCTCCGCGCATTTTAAATCCTCACAGGGTTCGGATAATGAATTGATCCGTTTACAGGAAGCTACTGCATTACGTGAGCATCTCAGTTACTTTGCCCAGGGTTCATATTTTATGGTAACTGGTGATTTCAATATTTATTATAGTGATGAATCTGCTTTTCAATATCTCACAGGTGATTTTTCGAATAATAATGGTCGCCTGTACGATCCCTTGAACGCTTCTGGTGTATGGCATGAGAATTCCGGTTTTACCGAAATTCACACACAATCGACGAGATTCGAACAACTCGCCGATGGTGGCGCTGGCGGTGGTTTGGATGATCGTTTCGACATGATTCTGTGTTCATTTGATTTTCTCGATAGCGCCGGTTTATTCATGACCGATCACTCGTACAACATACTCGGCAACGACGGAAATCATTTTGATCTATCGATAAATGACGGCTATAATAGTGTTGTTCCGGTCGATGTCGCCGATGCTTTATATTATGCATCAGATCATTTGCCGCTATTCGTTGATATTAACGATGGAAATCTGCCAGCGATCCCTGAACGAACCTTGAAGATCTGGCCCAATCCAATGAGGAATATTGCATGCGTAGAATTCCCGTGGGTTGACGATTTTGAAGATGCAAGGATTACAATAACTAATATTGTAGGTCAAAGAATATATGAAAATACAACATCAGACCCCAGTGGTTTTGTGCTGAGGCGTGGTTCCCTGCCAGTGGGTGTTTATTTTGTCTATGTCCAGGTCCGGACACGGTACAGTACCATCGACTATAGATCTAAAATGGCGGTGATCGAATAACCAAAGAGTGAGCGATGACGGCATTTCTATTATTATTGTTGTGCGTTAACTCCAGTTGCTTCTTGAAACTTTCGCCAGGCGTTAAGTCACAGGGTTTAGGCAGTGCGGTGTTAATGATCAATGAAGGTCTATCAGCTTTTCATAACCCCGCGATTCCAGGTTCAACACAAATTAATTTCACCTTATCGCGATGGTTATTTTCGACAAACCATTTTTCCTTTGGTGCAACTTTTAAGAACAACGTTATCGGCATCAGTTATTTGAACTATGGTACGATCCAGGGGTATGATCAATTTGGTTTACCTACTGATGAATTCACGCCATATGATATGTGTGTTATTCTGGGGCGAAAATTCGGATTTTTCGGCGCATCTATAAAGACTTTCTGGGAAAAAATCGATACCGAGGTTTTATATGGTGCTTGTCTAGGCATCAGTTCATACATTGAATTCGGCGATTTAGCGTTTGGGGCAAAAATTGATAATTTAGGCAAAGAAATATCGAAAAACACCAGTATTCCATGGACAACAAGAACCGGAGTGAGGTTATCTTTCAACAAATTCGAATTCATATTGGAGTCAGAAATGCCCGATCTGCAGATTAATACTGGTCTTTCCTATACGCATGAGAGTATTTGCCTCTTGTTCGGGGTGAGATATCTTATGCCCTATGATTTATTAGATGATGAACGACTTTCCCGTGGTCTTTCAGACATTCAATTGAGCAGTGGTATTATCGTGACCGTTGAAGAATATCAAATAGGTTATTCTTTTTTATACAACGAGGTTTCAAGCGCCCACCGATTTTCGATCGCTCTCAGTCCGTAGTTTCTATCTGGTTAGGGGGTGAACCGATATAGTTTTTTTGCCAGATTTTATAGTACCATATTACTATAAAAAAGCTCAGTAATGCGAATGGCATTAAAACAAGTTCAACTAACCAGGTCGATACCGTACCAATATAATTGGCTAAATGTACGTAACCGGCAATTGTGTCGATCCCGGTCATGATTAGAAATGCGATCCAAAAATATATCTGTTTTCTCCTTGCTACGGCAAGAACGACCAGAGCTCGTGAACTGGTATGACAAAGGATCGCGATTATTCTCTCAATCGGTGCCACAAGGAATAATAAGGGTGTATTGCTCGCGATATTGCTATAACCAGCCGTGACATCGCTGGTTCCTGGTGCCCCTGAAATGACCATTACTAAGGCACCGATCTGCGAAAATCCTATTAGCATAGCTTCGATAGTGCCGGCACCAAGACCGAAACCGATACCTCTTTGAGCATTCTCATATAATCTCTTTATGAACAAAACGAAGATGAGAGCTATGCCGATTTCAAAAATACCAGTGAGTGAACCAATGTAGATACTGCCGAGAGATAGATATCCAGTCTGTCCGAGCGAAGATTTTATGAACTTGAGTATCGGGCCGTTCAACCAATAAGCAAAGAGAAATTTAACAGTAATACTGACAAACCAAGCTGCCGCGCCGATCAGCGGATAAATGAACGATTCGCTGCTCTTGGTTTTCCATTTGATAAGCAAAACAAGACAGATGGCTATTATCAGGACACCTGAGACTAATAACGACAAAAGAATCCCGCTAGAAGACAATTCAATGAGTTTAATAGACCATGCGCCGATCGCTTTGGTCGTATATACTTTCACTGTTATCGGTTCTGAATTGTCTAACGGGCCAAAGATGATGTCTTTATATGCGAATGTATCTTGGTCAGTGTAGTTTCCAATGACTTCATAGCCGCCGCCGCCCAACCAAACATTGATCTCACCGGCTTCTAATTCACCATTAAAATTAAAGACCACCCGGCTTTCGTTGTTTGATAAGGTAAATTCGAAAGAATAAAAGCTCGTATCTTTATCAGCAACTTCGACACCATGGAAATCCAAGAGAGTATGGCTGAAGAGGAGAACCGGTATGAAAAACAAGAAATGCAAGCAAACCTTATATTTATGTACCATAGAAATATTATATACTGTGGAGATATCGTGTCAAGCTGTCTTGAAATATCTGTTTTTATAGATAAAATACGCATATGTTAAGCAAATACGATAACAAAGTACTCGGTACCATAGCAGTATTAGGGGCAAGCATAATGTGGGCGATCGAACCGGTTTTTGCAAAACTTTCATATCAGACAACAGATTTCTTAAACACCTTTGCTATGCGTACGATCTTCGCATTTATCATCATCACAGTCTATGTCCTCGTTTTCAAAACAAGCCATATCATTGTAAAAAGACGATTCATACCAAAACTTATATATATCTCTATTGCCGCGACACTTTTCGCTGATCTAATGTACATTTATGCCTTAACAAAGGTACCTGTTATCAATGCTGTTCTTATCGGTCATATGCAGCCCATCTTTGTTGTAATTTTTGGCTATTTCCTGCTCAGACAAGATTTCGTGACCAAATTCGATTATCTCGGTATCATCTTCATGATCCTGGCTGGCATTCTGGTTACGACGAAAACTCTGGGTAATTTACTGGGTTTACGTTTAGGCACGATTGGTGATATCTACGTATTATCCGCGACTGTTGCCTGGGCAACGACAGCGGTAATTGCGCGAAAATATCTAAAAACACTCGATGCTGGAGTCATTGCTTTTTATCGGTTCTTCTTTGCTGGTATTATTTTTGTCGGCTATAGTGCTATTTTCCGCGACATCAGTATTCACAGTATTTATCAAGTCTTACTTGGTTTTACTGTTGGCATAGGCACGATCCTTTACTATGAAGGGATAAAATTGATCAAAGCCGCTCAAGTCTCTGCACTTGAACTCGCTACACCATTTTTTGCAACCTTGCTCGGTTATCTGGTCTTGAATGAGACAATAACAACAATGCAGTTCATAGGTATCTTGCTTCTTTTGGTAGGTATCTATTTCCTTGCGCGAAAAGAGACATCGCAAGTATGCGTCAGCAAATAATTCATCGTTGATTTTTTTTAAGTTCTGATTAAAATACTATCGTGCGGCAAAGAATCGGTCTATTCCTGGGGATTGTTTTGTTCATCTTGGTCATGTGTCTGCCAGCACCTGCTGGCATGAACAACCACGCCAAATACACTGCTGCAGTGGCTTTGTTAATGGCCACCTGGTGGATAACTGAAGCCATTCCAATCCCCGCTACGGCTTTGCTGCCACTCATGCTTTTCCCGCTCATGGGAATTCTTAATGCCAAGGATGTTGCAATGAGATATGCTGATCAAAACATATTTCTTTTCATGGGAGGATTTTTCATAGCAATGGCCATGCAACGTTGGCAACTGCATAAAAGGTTTGCGCTTTACATAGTTAAATATCTCGGCACCTCACCCCATAAGATCATCCTTGGTTTTATGGTCGCATCGGCTTTTCTGTCGATGTGGATTTCCAACACCGCAACGACGATGATGATGTTCCCGATCGGTCTGGCAATAATTTTGCACGCGGAAACGATGTTAAAGAAGGGAAATCCAACCATGGATATTTCACCGGGCAAATTCAATTTCGGTACCGCGTTGATGCTGGGTATTGCTCATGCTTCAACGATCGGAGGTATCGCTACACTAGTCGGTACCCCACCCAATATTGTCTTTGTCGGTATTGCAAAATCAATGTTCCCGAATGCCCCGGAAATCGGTTTTTTTGATTGGTTAAAAATAGGTGTGCCGTTTGTTGTGATATTCCTGCCGGTTCTGTGGTTATATCTTACGAGGATTATTTTACCGATTCGATTGAAGAAAATACCCGGCAGCAAAGAGGTCATCGATCAAGATCTTCATTTGCTCGGTAGTATGCAGGCCGGAGAAAAAATCACTCTTGCGGTTTTTATCCTTATTGCGTTGGCATGGATTTTTAGAAGGAACATACTTATCGGATCTTTTACCATACCAGGTTGGTCGCATCTTCTTGGTATCGGTGAGTATGTACATGATTCCACTGTTGCCATGATCGGTGCGATTTTGCTCTTTGTCATTCCTCTTGATCTCAGAAAGCGAGAGTTTGTTCTTAATTGGGAATGGGCAGTTAAAATACCCTGGGGCATTATCCTTTTATTTGGCGGCGGCTTTGCCTTGGCCGCGGGTTTTCAACATTCGGGTTTGGCACAGTGGATCGGTGAGAGCCTTTCATTTCTCGGGGGTATGCATGTCATACTTATGATTCTGGTCGTCTCTTTATTCATTACCTTTCTCACTGAGGTAACATCGAATACCGCAACGACAACGATGATGATGCCCGTGCTTGGCTCGCTTGCTTTGGCAATGGGTATGCACCCGTATTTACTCATGATCCCGGCAACGATGTCAGCATCCTGTGCGTTTATGCTGCCTGTGGCAACGCCGCCCAATGCGATAATTTTTGGTAGTGGTTATGTAAGAATCCCGGAAATGGCAAAATCGGGATTTTTTCTCAACTTGATCGGTGGGGTTATCGTCACCGCCATTGTGTATTTCCTGGTTATCCCGGTATTTAACATAAATGCAGTTCCATGATAATATAAGATACTCTATTTGTTGACATTTCACGATTATTTTTCTATAATTCGTTGATTCGTTAAATCAAGGAGGTAGGGATGAACAGAATTACGTTTGTATCAATGCTGTTAATATTTGTTGTTGCGGTTCCCACATTTGCCGTCATAATTCGTGTCCCCCAAGATTATCCCACTATTCAACAGGGGATAGATGCAGCAAATGGCGGTGATATCGTTGTCGTTGCGCCAGGAACTTATTATGAAGAAATAGCACTTAAAGCTGACGTTATAGTACGCGGGGCGGGCCAAGGTTTGTCGATCATACATGGTGGCGGCAACAGTGGTGATGTCGTCTTTGCATCAGGCAATAACATTGATAATGACACAAAATTTTTGGGATTTACAGTTACTGGTGCGATATCAGGAGGCTCCATGCCTGGCGGTGCAGGCATTTTTTGCAATAGTGGCGCAAAACCCGATATAAGCAATAACCATGTCGAAGGCAATGATTTTGGGATCGTTACCTGGAATCAATCGAATGCATACATCCATAATAATGTTGTGGTATATCAGACGTTCGACGGTATCGTCGTAAGTGCGAATCCGACCGTCATCAATAATACCGTTGTCGGCAACAGGATCGGCATTAACGATGGGGGAGGTTATGGTCCAACGGTTATGAATAACATAGTAACGGCAAGTACTTTATACGGTATCTATGCGGTCGGTACTTCACCGGTGCTAACATATAACGATGTCTGGAACAACGCAACGAATTATCAGAATTGCTCACCTGGTACCGGGAGTATTTCAGCCGATCCGGTTTTTATCAATCCGGCAAATGATTTTCATTTGCAGAGCGGTTCACCGTGTATCGATGCGGGGAATCCTGGTGTGCAGTACAATGACCCAGACGGGTCGCGTAATGACATGGGTGCTTATGGTGGTCCAGGTGCAAGTGCGAACTTTCCGCTTGTTGAACTAACCATTCCAATGCAGAATGAACTCAATGTACTCCATAATATCAATGTTTCTGCAATGTTCAATATGCCGATAGATTCCTCTACTCTCAATGTAAATACGGTCCGCATATACGACCAACAGAGCGGTTTTATTGCCGGGAGTATCTTGTATGACAGCGCCGGCATGATGATGACCTTTGATCCTGCCATCGATCTAAGATATGGAGAAACGGTCACTGCTTCACTGACCAAAGGTATTGAGTCTGTAACGGGCGATTCTCTCGATGGATTCACCTGGCAGTTCGTTACCCTTGTCGACAGCGGCTCTGGTTTGTTCATAACACCTTCATTTTTTACGGCTGATGATGACCCTCATTCATTAATCGCCGCAGATTTTAATGGTGATATGAATTATGATATTGCGGTTGTCAATGAATTTACAAATAATGTGTCGATCCTGCTCGGTAATGGAGATGGAAGTTTTGACCCGGCTGTTCATTACGATGTTGGTACATATCCATGCATAGTAAGAACCCATGATTTTGATAGTGATGGAAATCTTGATCTGGCGATTACGAACGACGGTTCACAAGACGTATCGATACTCCTTGGTATTGGAGACGGGACTTTCAACAGCGCGGTTAATTATGCCGCCGGGAATGACCCTCATGGTTTATCTTGCCATGATTTTAATATGGATGGCATTGTTGATCTAGCGGTGGCTAACTTTATATCCGATACTATTTCCATACTTCTTGGTAATGGTGATGGCAGCTTTGGTTCACCTGATCTATATCCGACCGGTGCCGGACCTTACGGGATTAATGTCGGTGATTTTAATGGTGACGGCTTTCTCGATCTGGTAACGGCAAACATTGGCGGTAACAATATATCAATACATATTGGCAATGGAGATGGAAGTTTTAATGCTGCAGCCAACTATTCAGTCGGTCTAGAGCCCTATTCAGTGGTATGTGCTGATTTGAATGAGGACGGCGATATCGATTTAATAGCAGTAAACAACAACGGAAACACCATATCCAGACTTCTCGGTAATGGTGACGGTACTTTCAATGCCGCAGTGAATTATTCAGTTGGTTCTGGACCGCGTTCTGCTTTTGTTTCTGATTTCAACGCTGATGGACATGTCGATATTGCAGTCGCCAATGCTTTATCAGATAATATCTCGATACTCCTTGGTAATGGTAGTGGAGGATTTGGTACGGCGACAAATTTTACAACCGGTAGTTATCCTTTGGAAATAATCGGCTCTGATTTTGATAATGATTATGATATCGATCTGGCAACTGTGAACTATAATGCTGACTCTTTGGCTGTTTTGCTCAATGAGAGTGCGCTTAATATTATTTCGACTGATCCTGTTCAAAACCAATTAGCGGTTCTCCAATCGGCTGATATCAACGCTACTTTCAACCTCGAGGTGGACAGTTCGACACTGAATAATTCAACTTTCACTGTACAGGGTGCACAGACCGGTATCCACACAGGTTCTATTGTTTATAACAGCGGAACATCGACGGTCAGTCTTGACCCGGATGTGGATTTTATGGATGGCGAAGCAGTCAGTGCAATTCTATCTAAGGACATACAGGCATTGATCGGTCCGTTCCTTGGCGGATTTATCTGGGATTTCACTGCGGCCGTGTCGACACAATCGGACGGGACATTTGAAAATCCTCTGGCTTTCCCTTGCGGTAACGAACCACGCGGTATCTTTACTGCTGATTTTGATGGCGATATTGATATCGATATAGCAGTAACATCAAACCCGGGCAGTGTCGTGGTACTTTTGAATAATGGTGATGGAACTTTTGGTGCTCCGGCCTATACTGCGGTCGAAAGTGATCCTATCGCACTGTATGGTGCGGATCTGGACGCAGATGGTGATATAGACCTGGTGTCAGTGCATAACCAGCCAGGTACATCGCATCTCGTTATTCTGAAGAACGACGGTAATGGCGTTTTTACCGTATTTGCCACGTATGCGCCGGCAATCCTTGGACAAAATATCGCAGGCGGTGATATTGATGCAGACAATGATATTGATCTTGTGATGACGGATGGATGGGGATCAGGTACGAATGTAAGGGTCATGTTGAACAACGGCAATGGAGGATTCTCTGGACCTTTTACATATACTGCCGGAACCTGGGCGCGCGGTATTGTTGTAAAGGATGTGGATAATGACGGCGACCTCGACCTTGGAGTAACGAATGCTGGTAATGATAATATCTCCATATTATTGAATGACGGTGCTGGTGATTTCCCTGAGATGTCGAATTTCGCAGTTGGCGCTAATCCAACTGCAGTTTTTGGTAACGACTTTAATGGGGATAATTATGTCGACTTTGCGACCGCTGATTATAGCGGCAATGATATCGCAGTGATACTCAATAATGGTGACGGCACTTTTTCTAGTCCAATAGGATATGCAACCGGCAATAATACTCGAGCTCTACACGGCGGTGATTTTGACGGAGACGGAGATATCGATCTAACCGGCAGTAATAACGGAAGCGATAATATCGCTGTACTGATCAATAATGGTGATGGAACATATGCTAACCTGACAGTCTATACGGTTGGCGCTAATCCCTGGGGTATTATGTCAGCTGATTACGACTTGGATGGTGCTCTTGATATCGCATGCTGTAACTACAATTCAAATAATATCACTGTACTTTACAATAGCGGATTGGGTATTCAAGAACATGTATCAACAGATATCGTAACCCAGCTCAGTATTCATCCAAATCCATTCCACGATCAAGTTGATATCGCTTATTGTATCGGCCATGAAACCAAGAGTGCTCGATTGATCATCTACGATGTGTGCGGCAGACTGGTCCGTAAATTCAATCTTTCTGTTCATGAGCCGCTAAAACCGAATACAATATCCTGGAATGGAACGGATTTGAAGAACAGGAAGGTTTCAGCCGGTGTATATTTCTGTCAATTAAGGACCGATGAGACGACATTTACGGATCGTCTTGTTTTGATAAAATAGCCGGGAGTATTATTTAAGATCCTGCCTAATTTCCTCAAGGTTTTTCTTTGCATCTGTAGCTCTTTCGTGGAATTTCTCAAGTCGTTCGCAGATATAACTATCACAATATGCGCAGTTATCAACCTTCTTTTCCAGAGCGCACTTCCTGATTCCGCATTCCTGGCAATAGTTTATCTGAACACCCGATGGCGCAAGGCATCCAACGCAATTGACCGCCTCAGGAGGAATATCGACGCCAAAGGCTTTGGACCAATCCTCGGCAGTTTTTTTCCTCAGCTCATCATTATCAGTCTTGTAAGCAATAAACGCCGGGCAGTTTGTGCATTCAATCCCGCAGAAAGCAATGATTTTCTCCATGCAACCTCCTTTTGTTTAATATAGTTGTTTTTTTCAGTAAATCAATAAAGAAGATGATCAAACAATGATCTTTTTCCTGATTTTTTCCGGTACATCGTACAAGTCTATATTTGTGCATTCGTGGAATTTACAAAAATTTCCCAAAGACACATTCAAAGCGTCGTAGAATGTTTTTCCTAATTTATCATCGCCAAGATGAATACTATTGATCAATAAGGTCTTCGACTTGCGGTCTGCCTTAGGATCGATCATGCCGACCAACTTATTTCGCCAGAGGATGGGTAAAGAAAAATAGCCGTATTTTCTTTTTGAGCGTGGAACATAACATTCAAGGCTATAAGTAAAATCAAACAAAGCCGAGGTTCGTTCTCGAAGTATGATAGCATTATCAAAAGGGGAGAGGAAGATGACGCGATGAACGCCCTTATTATCGGTTCTTTTTATCTTTGAAATCTCGCTGGATAAAATGCAGTAAGGTTTTTCCAGACCATCGACCATAATTTCGCTGACCTCGCCGGTCTGGATCATTTCATGCACCCATTTGTTCAGTCGACCACTAATACCGATATACCTGTTTATATCCTGCAGCGTTGCAATACCTAAGGCATTTAGAGCTCGTCGAACGAAAAACTTTTTCTCTTCGTCGATGTCTGGCATCGTCGTATTTACGTCATCGGGCAGTATCCTTTCAGTCAGATCATACACCCTCTGGAATTTTTTTCGCTCTTTGATCATTAGTTCACCACGCCAGAAGAGAATTTCTAAAGCAGCTTTTGCTGGTTTCCAATCCCACCATGATCCGCGTTTCCGGTTCTTAATATCTGCGAAATCACTTGCACAGAGGGGTCCTTCTTTTTCAATCCGAGCCTTTGTCTTTTTTAAAATTCCGCGATGTTTTTTTATCCACATACCAAACCACGAGTCTTCTTTTGGTTTTTCTCTCATTTTTCTGATATAGAAACGATAGTCGCTCATCGGAATAAAGGATGCTGCATGGGCCCAATATTCAAATATCTTCTTTTCCTTGGCCTGCAAAGTGTGAAGAAATTTACGATCGTAATCAGAACTGCGCGTGAAAAGAACGATGTGGTGGGATCGTTCAATGACATTTATGGTATCTATTTGAATGTAGCCGAGAGTATCTATCGTCTTCATTACGCCGCTTTTAGCACTGAGCTTGCTCGTAGTATTGAGCAGTTGTTTTTTCAGCACAAAGGCGCGCGCTGTGACCGGGTCTATTCTGAAGGATCTGTTCAATGCTGCTGGGTTCAGGACATTAGTGAATTATTTCTTGTGATATTTTTTATGAATGCCTCGACAAGACCACCGTCGAGTTGAGAGTCTTTGATACGTTTTAGTTCGACGATCGCTTCTTTTTTTGACAGTGCTTTTCTATACGGACGTTCAGAGAGCATGGCATCATACGTATCGGCCACAGCAATGATCCGGGCAAGGAGCGGTATTTCTTCTCTTTTTAGACCATTTGGATAACCGTGTCCATCGACTCGTTCATGGTGAGCATAAATTATATCAAGGATATCACGGAATTCTTCAGCCGTGCTCAAGATCTTTTTACCGAGAACCGGGTGGTTGAAGATATGTTCACGTTCCTCTTCAGATAGCGGTGTTTCTTTATTGAGGATACCGTCCGGGATGCCTATTTTCCCGATATCATGCAACAAACAAGCATGCTTGAGCAGCTCGATTTCGCTCTCCGGCAGATTGAGCGACTTTGCTATCTTGACTGCATAGTCCATTACGCGCAGTGAATGACCGGCTGTATAATGGTCCTTTGCATCTAGAGTCCGTGCGATTAGCTGAACAAATCCCAGGACACTTTTATTCGACTGTTCAGTCAGCTCTATTATTCTATTTTGAGACCTGTCGAGCGCGACAAAGAACCAGGAGTACTGGGATAGAAATGACCAGAGATAGGTCAGGACGAATATCATCGTCCCGATTACAAACGGATAAGGTATCGACTTAATGAACGGTTTTCCAACGGCCAGACCCGCAACATCGATTATGGCAAAAGGAATCGCGAGGCCAAGTCCGATGGTAATCGGCGTATAATTGATCCTTGCTTTCATGTTGGTTTTTGCACCCGTGAAAATACGGATATACATGATAAAACAGGCGATCGCGCTTATGAAAAAGATCGCCATAAAATAGGGATACAAGATCCCGACTTCAGCACGCAGGGAATGACCATATGTAACCACACGGTCACTGATGACAAGATCGCTAAAAAAGGTGAAAATAAGGAAGAGGACTGTTGCCAAACCGCATATGCCTATCGTTCGCGTGCTGACTTTTTTCTTCGCTAGGGAAGAGATGAATAGGGGAAAGGCTGTGAGATATCCAAAGACCCCCAAGTATTTTAACTTGGTCCAATAGACTGCTGTTTCCGGTGTTGAATAAGTCGTTAACTCGAAATGAGTAAAAAGGAGTAGTGTGGCGCATACAAATGGGAAGCAGGCATACAAAAAGTCCTTATTTCTGTTACTTTTGTAATAAAGATAAAAACACGAAAGGGTTATTAATAATGAGAGCGATGCAAAAACAAATATTAGTGTTGCAGACATTCAATGCATATCTTATCTATAATTTTTTCTCTGTCAAGACTTTTTTCTGTGAAATATCGGCAGATTAATTTCATTATGTTGACAAATCGAATAAAATAGTGTATAGATATTATATGAACAGGGATGTATTGGTCAAAGTTTTTGATCAAGTCCAGAGGTGCATGGTTTCTCTAACAGGTGGCAGCGGGCATCTTGCGAGTTATTCATTATTGCCGGATTCTTTCAGGATTACCAAAGAGGAAAAAAGCGATAAGGGTAATAAGTATTACTTCACAGCAAAAGCATTTCGCGAATCAGAGTTTACGGTGCACGACGTTTCCACATCCCAAAAGCCCGAGGAGATCTCCGGGAGTATTGTTCTGGATGATTCTTTTAATCTCGTGAGTGACGAAAACGGAAGGATCATGCTTGAACCATGGACGTGTGTACAGATCCCCATGCAAAAACAGCCGGTATCACTGCGTGAAAAAGTGAAAAAACAGCTCCTCGAAAAACTCCAGGTAGCAGAATCAATAATCGAAAAAATATTCGGGGAATGTCGTTTCAAAGAGGATGAAAAGATAAGTGCTTTGCTCGAGGATATACAAACGCGCCTTCAGGGGGCAAAGATTTCTGCTGATGCCCAGCTCCAGTATACTTATTTAGAGGACATCTATGTGAATATGGTCGTTGGCATTATGGATCAGGATATGCTGTCATCTCAAGATGAAATAGCACTGCTCGTTGAATCGATAAAAAAGAGGATCGATAATTTTGACTTATATTTTGAAAAATTGGAAAAGAACACATTAGAAAGACCGTTTGATCCGTAGATCATGGCCTAATGAGATACGCAATAAAAAAGCTGACCGTTTAGTTATCTAAAAGGGGGTATGTGAGACTTACACAAGAATATAGATCCATCTTTTATAGTTTACGAAATATATATTATCAGAACCAAAGGAAACTAGGAAAATATCACTCAAACCCTTGTAAAATATGATAAAATGAGTATTCTGCACTATCTAGCCGTGTGACCGAAAACCTCTATAAACCTCTCTTGCATGTCTATTTGATCTATTATAAAAAGATTTAAAAGAGAATTTAATAAGCACATCCTGCAACTTTATTCGGGCGAATATTTTTAAAATATTTTACATAAGCCTCTTCCCTTTTGATAACCTTTTATCTGTCTAATATTTTCTTGATCGCTAGTTGCAGGATCAAAATACATCTTTTTTTCATTTTTACTCATATGATTTCATGTGCCTGGGAGGTACCGGCAAATCCTTTATTCCCAATACGTGCGGACAAAGTGATTGCTTGTCATTTTCAGCACTTTATCAATTCTTTTTAAAAAAAATAACTCGATGACTTAATTACTTAACGGCTATATCTTGTACATAAAAAGCAAACCCATCCGAATATTGGACGGGTTTGCGGTTCAAGAATGAAGAATCGGCAATAATGCCTTTTCTATGTATATTATACTCAATCTAAATAGAAAATCAAGTACTAAATTTATCAGGATGCACTTTATATTCTATAAAAACCTTTAAGTAAATATAGTTATATTACGTATTATAGGGACTTTTAAGTCATTTACTCTTATCTGGAAACCATCCTCCAGACTGCAATTTCAGGTCTTTGAGCAGGTCTTTGACAATATCTTTGTCCTCTTTTTTTACCATTAATTTAGCTGGATCAGCCCAGGCTCTTACCAATCCCAGGTGGTGTTCACCTTTAAAATAATAATATATGCCTGATGCATCGAGTATCGATTTAATTATCGCTACATCACCATGACTATATGTGCTGAGTACCGCAATGAGTTCAGGAAAATTTTCCTCTTCGGTGGATTCTTTTTTGTTTAGCACATCGATGAGTCTGACACCGCATTCCGGACATATTTTTATCCCTTTAACATACTCAGCCTTGCATTCTGGACAAAACATTTTTTAGTATATACATGCATTTTCCTCAGTCAAGTAGCTTTCTACTCTTAAACCTTGACATTCATTTTATATTCAGTAATATTAAGAAAGATATTTGTAAACAGATATGAAAGGAGGTTATATGAAATTGGTATCGTTGTTAATGGTTGTTGCATGTTTGGGTGCTGCCAATATACACACACACGGCGCAGAAATACCTTACCAAGTACTACCCGATGAGAACGCGACGCTCATATCATTTTCTAATGGTATTGTATTCGATACTCGAGTCGGCGAACCTGAATTTCCTGTTGCATTGACAATTCATACTCAACAGGATGATGGTTACTACCTTATTCAGATGACCGGACCGATCTATGATGCCTGGACTGAAGGATTAAGAGGTACTGGCGTTGATATTATCGGTTATGTACCAAACTATGCATATCTTGTTCGCGCCTCAGCACAAGAGATTGCCCAGGCACGATCCCTGCCCTTTGTAAGATGGACTGGTATTTACCACCCCGCTTATAAATTGGAAAAGGATCTGCTGAACAATGAAGCGAGTGTACGTCTCGTTGTTCAGACGTTTCCGAATGAAGACCTTGATGCATTGGGTCAGCAGATCATCGAAATGGGTTATGAGGTTGTAGACATGGTCGATCATCCATTGTGCAAAACTCTTGATATTATCGTTCCTGCTGAGAATATAAGTGATATCGCTAATATCCCGAGTGTGATTTGGATACAAAAGTGGACAGAACCGACTTTTGCTAATCAGAATTGTCAGTGGGTCTTGCAGACCGGATGGCGTTCGAGCATCCCCTCGAATCCAGGAGCCCGTCAGATATGGTACAATGGTGTGCTCGGCAATGGTCTTGTACTAAGCAGCACTGACTCAGGCATTACGACAAATCACGAGCAGTACTATGATCCTTCATATCCCATAACTTCACCTGGCGTATTTCCGAACCATCGCAAGATCGTTGGATATAAGAACTATCAAGGAGCCGTTTTTGGTGATAATTCGGCCTTTGGGTACCATGGTACCCATGTCAACTGCACTATCGCCGGAAATGATACGACGCAAGGTTCGAGCAGTTATGATGGTATGGCAAAACAAGCGCGCATCTACTTTGTGGACATCGGTAGTAATAGTGGTCTTGTTGTACCGACTAATCTGACCGCGATGTATGATACTATCCATCTTGGCCGCGGTCTGCCTTATACAATACTGCAGCATTCAGGCTCGTGGGGTTGGGGTAACTCGAGCGGCACATATTTGTTGCAGGATGCATCAACTGATGCGTATGCTTATGCAAATCCGGACTTTCTGAATCTGTATGCCGCGGGCAATGAATATTCCGGAACCACGATCAGAAATCCAGGTATGGCTAAGAATGTCCTGACTGTCGGCGCGATGCTCAATAGTACGAATTCCACTCAGATCGCATCATTCTCGAGCCGTGGTCCAACTCAGGACGGACGTATGAAGCCGAATATCATGGCACCTGGTGATGGCACGACCTTGTGGGCTGGTCTTATATCTGCCTATGGCGGGGGCACAAACGGTTACTCTGGCATGTCAGGCACAAGCATGGCCACGCCGGCATCAAATGGCTCGATCGGTTTGATAAGACATTATCTGCTCGCCGGTTTTTATCCTACTGGTAGTGCAAATACTGCGGATTCGGTTAAATATCAGAGCGCTGCGCTATTGAGATCTATGGCAATGGCTTCTTGTGACCCCAATGTTGGTTTCACTATACCCAATGCAAATGTTGGCTGGGGTCGTCTCGATGTTGACAGTGTTTTGTTTTTCAGTGGTGATGCAAGAAGGCTGATCATAGTTGACGACACGATCGGTGTTTCAACCGGTGCATCTATCACCGACTCGTTTGATGTCAATTCTTCGATAACGCTTCGCGTCTGCCTTGCCTGGACTGATACTGCCGGAGCTTCAGGAGCAAATCCCACCTTGGTAAACAACCTCCACTTAGAGCTTACATCGCCGACCGGTACTACTTACCGCGGCAATATCTATAGCGGCGGACAGTCTCAAAGCAATCCTTCGACCTGGGATAATATCAATGCCGAAGAGTGCGTTCGTGTAAATAGTCCGACCGCTGGTCTCTGGGAAATAACGGTTATTGGACAGAATGTACCGTACGGACCACAGGCTTTTGCCTATACGATCACTGGTGATGTCGATCCAGTGAACCCGGGTATCGAAGAAAATACCAGCGATCTGATATCGTCGACGAGAATTACCAATTTCGGCTCAATAGTGAACGACAAGCTCAGTTTTGAAATCAACTTACTGGTGACGACAGATGTTTCAGTGAAAGTGCTCGATCTTGCCGGCAGGGTGGTAACTGATATTATCGATAGCCGCTTACCACAGGGTATAAACACGATCGAAAAATCGCTCGACTTAGCCTGCGGTGTGTACTTCGTTAAAGTAGATGCAGGTAAATTCCACCGGATCGAAAAATTGCTCGTTATCAGATAAACAAATACCAACAAAAAAGGGACGGCATGGCCGTCCCTTTTTTGTTAACAATGGTCATAGCTTTGTCAGAAAATTAGAGAAATCTTTTAGAGCTATTTGTTCCTGCTTACCGCTTTCCATATTTTTCATACTGCATATCTTTGAATGCGCCTCATCTTCACCGTACAATATCGTGTAATCCGCGTGGCTGCGATGAGACCTCTTAAGCTGCTGTTTGATGGGATCATCTGGATTTCCCATGATGCAGATATGATCCCGGTTTTGTATTGCATCCCGTAATTTTAGAGTTTCGCTCATGAAATCTTTGCCGATCGTAGCGATGAAGAATTTTTTTCTTTTCTTAAGAAATGGTTTTTCTTCGGGCAAACCAAGAAGCATTCTATCAACACCCATTGCCCATCCTAAAGCAGGTGCGTCTCCCCCACCTAATTCAGCCATAAGCAGATCATAGCGACCTCCGGCGAGTATCGTGTCCTGAGCACCGAGCAGTTTATGTTTGAACTCAAATACAGTCCGCGTGTAGTAGTCAAGACCGCGGACGAGTTTTTGGTTTTCATTGAAGAGAACGCCAAACGTATTCAAAAAGGCTTTGACCATCTCGTAATGCTGCTTACAATCAGCACAGAGATTGTCAGTGATCTTTGGAGCTTCATCGTATATTTTCTGGCATCGATCCTCTTTGCAATCAAAGATACGGAGGAAATTCTTATTCAGTCGCACGGTGCAGTTCTGGCAGACCAGGTCAGTTTTCGATCCAAGATAATCCCTGAGGATTTTTTTATATTTCTGGCGGCATGCCGGACATCCGATCGAATTGATCTCGATTATGAAATCACTCGCGCCGACAGATTCTAAAAACCTCTTTCCTTGATCTATCATCTCTGCATCATATAAAGCATCGCCTTCGCCGATCAATTCGATACCGATTTGAAGAAATTCACGATACCTGCCTTTTTGAGGTCGCTCTTTCCGAAACATGGGTTCAATATATAGAAAACGACATGGCAGGGGTATCTTATTCTCGATTATCGCCCGAAGAACCGACGCCGTACCCTCGGGTCTCAGCATAAATGTTTTTTTGTTCGCTTGCAAAGTGTAATTCTCTTTCTCGACGATATCAGTGTGTTCGCCTATCGAGCGAATAAAGAGCTCAGCATTTTCAAAAGTTGGTGTTCTGATTTCTTGATAACCATTCTTGCCAAAGAAACCGCGTGCGGCATCACATATTTTTTCCTGTCTTTGCAGTTCCGTACCATAAATATCTCTTGTGCCTTTAGGTTTTTGATATGACATTTCTAATCAGGCTCCTGTGATGAAAAATAATATATGATGATATCAATCCGATCATACCGAATAAGATATCGAGAATTTCAAACTCTCGCCCGGGCACGAACAATTGTTGCAGTTCAGCGAGTATAACGACACTGCAGCCGACAGCAAAGAATACAGTTGTTTTTAAAAGCCGATATTCCAATAAACCGAGAATAAAGAAGAGTATGAAGTGATATAATTTGTCGATCGGGAAATGTTTCAAAGTCGGGACTTTTAGACTCGGATAGCCAGTCAAAATGAATATAGCAATGACCCAGAAGACGAGAAGGATTATTCTTGAATTTTTTTTCATTCTTCTTCTTCCCATTCCTTGATAACATCTATTACTTTTTCCGCACTTCGGCAATTGATGAGCTCGTTTTTAAGATTATCGTCATTCATCAATCGTAAAGTATGTGCTAATATCGATGCATGGTCATCGTTCTTGGCAAAAATATGCAGGATGATGATCTTTATCGGCTCAAGATCGAAGCTTCTGAACTTAAGACCCTTTGACACAATGCCCATTATGACTTCGGTCTTCTTCTGGCTGTTAAGTATAATACGCGGCAGAGCAACGCCCTTGCCTAATGCGGTTGACATGATCGATTCTCGGGCCATAATTTGTTCTATCGCCTGTGCGGTATCGGCTTCACTGACTTCCAGCAAATTCTCTATGGCTTGCTGGTAATTTGCAGCATCAAGATCAAAAACGATTTTGTTCTTACTCAGGTATTCAGCTAGCATTATTCATATTATCAAAATAATCGTTATCTATTTTTTCAAAATAATCTTTTGCCGCTCCACAGTCAGGACACCCCCAGTATTCGGGCAGATCATCAAAGGGTAATCCTGGTTCTAATCCGGATTCAGTATCGCCTATCTTCGGATCATAGACATACCCGCATATCCCACAACGCCATTTTTTCATATAAAATGAACCCTTTTTATAATACTACAGTTTTTTAAAAATCTCAAGTACAAAGTTGATCAAGGTATCCATCCCCTTTGCCAGATCTTTTTCGGTAACATATTTTGTAAAATGTTCGTCACCCCCGACTATATCGGAAACAAGCAAGAAAGAAGCTGCTTCTTTACTACTGCGGTTAGCCAGGTAGTATATCAAACTTGTTTCCATTTCTACGGCAGTTATGCCCAGTGATCGCAGATCTTTGACGTAGTCAGGAGAAGGGTTGTAAAATACATCGACACTTGCAACGCCACTAAAACAGACATCGATAGCCAATGATTTTGCAGTATCGTAAGCGGTCTTTAATATGGAAAATGTCGCATACGGTGCATGTGGTGCTCCTTTCAGATAGGTTTGTGTTGTGCCGTCAAAAGGTGCCGCAGCCACGGCAGCAACAATATCCAACGGCTTCATTGCTTTGCCAATACCACCACATGTGCCGATCCGGATGAATCTTTTTACATCTAATTGGATCAGCTCCTCGACGACGATCGCAGCTGAAGGACATCCCATGCCAGTTGTCTGCACCGATATTTTCTTACCTGCATATTCTCCGGTATACCCGAAAAGCGCTCGGTTATCATTCACCAATTTTGACTTCTGCAAAACCTTACTGATTTTGTCAGCCCGCCCCGGGTCTCCGACCAATAATACGGTTGGCGCATAGTCCCCTTTTTTGACTTTCAAATGTATTGGCATGTTACCTCCTTTGATGGTCTATCCAGAACCCGTTCCGTGCTGCTTCAGAGTGATCTTCTTTTCTTCGGTATCTTGCTGACGCAGTGAGTCTATATATTGAAGGATCGAATCACAGTGGTGCTGGAAATCAACCGTATATTCTTTTGCTAGTGATGGCGCGCGCGGGATATTGACTTTCAGAGGATTTATCGGTACGCCGTTTTTATGTAACTCAAAATGGAGATGGGGTCCGGTTGACAGTCCGGTCGTGCCAACGTAGCCTATTAGTTCACCCATCTTTACTTTTTTCCCTTTGTATAGTCCTTTGGCGAACTTCGAAAGATGTCCGTAGCGAGTTTTAAAATTGTTCATGTGCTTTATTTCAACAAGATTGCCATAACCACCACGCCATCCTTTATATGTCACTACCCCATTGCCGATCGCAGATACCGGTGTTCCGATCGGTGCGCAGTAGTCTAATCCATGGTGAGGTCTCCATACCTTTAAAATCGGATGAAACCTGCTTTTGCTGAAATAAGAGCTTATATACGAGAATTTCAAGGGGGACTTTAAGAGGGCTTTGCGAAGTGATTCACCTTTCAGATTGTAATAATCCTCACGACCGCTGGCATCTTTATAGTAAAAACCATAATACAAACCGATTTCGCCTTTGTAACACGTCGTTAGTATATTCTCGTAACTTATAAACTGCGAGTCACAATATGTTTTTTCCAAAAGCACAAAGAACGAGTCTTGTTTCTGTGTTTCGGTAACGAAATCTATTTCCCAAGCAAAGACATCGGTAAATCTATATACTAAATTGGGTGTTTCTCCCAATTCAAGAAGGGCTTCATACAGAGTCGATTTTATCTCGCCATTGATAAAACACAAGACAGTATCAATATACGGGAGTTTCATAGAAACAAATAGATTCTCAGTATTATTAATGACATGGTATTCTCGCGTGATACTCTGTCTGTAAATAATGCTCGAGAGACAATTATTTTCTAGTGTTATCTTAATGGAATCGCCGGGCATGCAATAACGAAATGGAAATCCTGCATTTTCCATGGTATTTAATACAGCAGTCGTTACTTGAAAGGGTAAATCGCGGTTGAGAATATCTTCCAAAAATTCACCTTTTTTTACAATATGGCAGACATTTTTAACGAGAGCATCGCTGGTTTCCTTTTTCTTGGCAGGACAACCTACTATCACTCCCAAAATGAGCAGAATCGGGAAAAGTGAATTAAATATTTTCTTTAATATATTTCTTGATCCAGGCATTTCTAAAGACATTTCTATATGCCAATGAATAACCTTCAATAGTAATTCCACCTACGTCACTGAGGGTACTCATTATTTTCTGCATATCTGAAAAACCCCATATATCGAATTCGACCTGTAGATATCTCTTTTTAAACCGGGAAGTGATGTTTCCTGAAAATCCAATGCGGTTGACGATTCTTCTCAGGTCCATAACTCTAAGTTTGCTTGTCAGTGCAAGATGAAGGTGTGCGTAGTTTTTCAAAATCGACCAGTTGAAAGTCGGGAATATCGAAATAATCCCTTTCTTGTTTTTTCTTGACCATAGCATCCTTGAAAGTTTTATGTCACCTTCAGTTACCGGATTATTCACTAAGGCGTTTATTTTTTCGTAATTCATATGGCGCAGCTGGTCATAAAGTTGTCCAATAAGCTGCCAGCCTTCACTGATCATTATTTTTGGAACTTTGATATCATAAGTGTCTATTTTATAGATCTCCGCATACTTGATACCGGGTGTCTTATTTATTAGGCGATAGGTTTCCTTTAATTTTTTTGTGTAAAAAAGGAGCGATATATTAGGACAAAATCCTCGTGGAAATGTTAGATTCTCAACGATTTCTTCAAGACAGGGGATCGTTTTCTCAGCCTTAAAATAGCTGCTCGTTTCGGCAGCGATACAACCCCAATACCATTTACCACCCATGATCGCAGGTAAGAACATTTTGATCCCATACCCTTCAATAAAACCTGCATCCTCAAAATTTTTAATCCGAAGGAGTATTTCCTGCTGCGAAATTTGAAATTTGCTTATGATATCATGGATCGGTAGACTTCCATGCAACTCGAGCAGGCGAATTATCTTAAGATCAATTGGATCGATAATCACGGTATCATTATAAACGAAAAGTAAGTAAAGTCAACTACTTACCAACACAGAATTCATTGAATATCCTCTCAAGAATATCCTTGCGCAGTATTCTACCAGTGAGTTCACCCACTACATCAAGGGCTGAATGAAGTTCAAATGCGAGAAGTTCTGGCGAGGGTGTATTCATACCCTTTTTCAGATATTCCTTTATTTGAACTAAAGCATCAATATGTCTTTGGTTTGATAATATCGTCTGTTTTTTTAAGGGAATGGTGACGAGTTTTTTCTTAATGTCTTCCTTCAAAGTATTTAAATTTTCGCCCGTTTTAGCAGACAATTTTATTGAATCGCTTAATATTGTACTTTCACTGAGTTTTATATTTTTGTCTATCTTATTAACGATGAGAATTCTGTCCTTATTCTTGGTAAAATTATACAATGAAAGATCCTGCTCGTTCATCGGCTCACTACCATCAAAGACAAGGAGAACAAGGTCAGCTTGGTTTAGCAGTTCCAGACTTCTTTCTTGAGCTATGAGATCAGAACCCATCGCTTTTTTGAGGAATCCAGCTGTATCGTACAACCAAACATAAAGACCATGAACCTCTATTCGATCTTCTATGTAATCACGTGTCGTGCCTGGTTCTTCATGCGTTATCGCCCGGTCATAGCCAATAATACTATTGAACAAAGTGGATTTTCCAACATTGGAGCGGCCTATTATCAAGACCTTATAGCCCTCTTTTATTTTTCTCCCGATATTTGCACTATCGAGCAGAATATCTATCTTCTTGACTATCGCTGATATTCTATCGCCTGTTTGTCTTTGTGTTTTAACGGAAATATTCAACACATCTTCTTCCTCGGGGAAATCAATATTTGCCTCAACGAGTGAAAGAAGGTCAACGAGTCCAGCGCGTATTTCGTATATTTTTTGTGAAAGTTTACCTTCGTATTGAGATATCGCCAGTCTTCTTGCTTCATCGCATGTAGCATGGACTGTATCAAGTATCGCTTCGGCTTGTATCAGATCAACTTTACCGTTTAACAAAGCACGTTTGGTGAATTCACCCCGTTGTGCCAAACGACCGCCAGCACGGATCAGCAAGCTAATAATTTTATCGATTATTACTGGATTACCGTGACATGATATCTCTGCAGCGTCCTCACCAGTATATGAATGGGGGTTTTTAAAATATGTAACTAAGACTTTATCAACAACTTCTTCCACACAAGGGTCAACGATACTGCCATAATATGCATGGTTTGGTAAAAAAACAGAATTAGTGTTTTTCGAACGAAAAAGTTTATCTACAAATTCTTGGGTTTGGGGACCGCTTACTCTAATTATTGCAATGCTTGAATATCCAGCCGCTGTTGCGCAAGCTAATATTGTATCATTCAAACTCATCTCTAGGAGCAATGATCACATTCTTGCTCACTCCTTTACCGATCGTGTAGATTTTTACACCTTTTATTTCTTCCAGCTTGCTCTCGACGATCTGTTGCTCCTTTTTTGTCAGAGGGTCTAAAGCCATTTCCCTACCTGTTTGTAAAACAATATGTGCAATAGCTTCTGCTTTTTTTCTCAAGAAGTTATTCCGGCGCATTCGGTAACCACCTACATCAACAAGTATCTTAAGGTTAGGATGGAATCTTTTCATAAGACGAGATATGAGATATTGTAGTGACCATAGCGTCTCTCCTTTTTTCCCGATCAAAATAGCGTCGGTCCGTTTTGTCTTAATGTTAAGATAAAGTCCTTTGTCATCTTTTGTAATAGTGACATTCGGTTTGAATCCGCAGCTGGAAAGGATAAAGCTTGCCAATTCGGAAAGATGCTGGCGAGGTTCTTTAATGGTGACCTTTATTTTCGTTTCATCATCACTTTGCGATAAAACTTCGTAGTCGATCTCCGCTTTCCTCACCCGTAATATCTTTATTCCATTTTCGATAGCTTCATTTAGATCAGCGCCAGTTGCCTCAACCGATTTCATTTCATGCCTCCTCTCTTAATTATTATATGCTCGAGCAGAGTTAATATATTGTATGAAAACCAATATAATTGTAATCCTGAAGGAAAGTTTAAAAATATAAAAACCATGAATATAGGCATGATAATGACCATAAACCTTTGTCTCGGGTCAAGAGTCGTCATAAGTGATTGAACAAGCATAATAACACCCATGGTAATCGGTAGTATGTATAGAGGGTCCTTTATAGATAGATCGGTCAGCCAAAAAATAAAAGGAGCTTGCCTGAATTCGATTGATGTTATTAATGTTTGATAGAGCGCAAAGAAAATTGGCATCTGAATTAGAAGTGGTAGACATCCACCGAATGGGTTCACCTTATAGGTTTTATACAGTTGCATCATTTCCTGATTGAGTCTTTGAGGATCATCCTTATATTTACTCTGTATTTTCTTTAATTCGGGTTGTATCATCTGCATCTTTTGCTGAGATTGTATCATCTTTTTCGAAAGTGGGAAGAATATCAACTTTACTAATATTGCAAAGAACATAATAGCAAAGCCATAGTTTTTAAAAATAGAATGGAGTAAGTTAAATATCCAGAGTATTATCCTGGCAATAGGCCCCATTAATCCACCAGATGCCATCTGTTCATAACCTTGTTTAAACTTTGTTAGCTCAGTATACTTGACCGGTACTAATAATACTTCTATATCCAATAACCTTTGCCCTAATATCTCTGCACCAAATCGGTCTCCACCGCCTCGCATGTAGAAACACCCAAACATCGCAGTGTTTACGTCATTAAAATTTGTTTTTATATGAGCTGTTGTTTGAGGATTATTATCCTTTGGCAATTTGTAGAACCTGATCGTATCGAGAGTGGCCAGATTATTGATGATCAGTGCAAAATACTTTGTTCTGAGGGAAAACCATTTGATATTACCCGTATAATCGAATACGTCCTTTATTTTCTTTTTTAGTTGTTCTACTTTTTCGTTTTTCACATAAACATTGAAATGTCGCAGATCCTCTCCCATATTTTTTTCTTCAGTGATTCGCAATCCTGCTTTAAGACTTAGAAGTTGTTTGTCACCGTCCGAAATTTCACTTCGAATTCCAAAACCATACGGATTATTAAAAGAATAGATCTTAGTATAGCTTTCATCATGGAGTTGATATATGAAAATCACCGAATCACCCTCACATCTGGTCGAATAAACGGGGATTTCGTTATTGGGCAAGCGGGAAACAAACAAATATTCATTCTCTGGGATTATGTTCACATTGTATTCCTTTAAGTAGAGTTCTTTAACTGAACCCCCGGCACTTGAAAGGACTACTCTGAAATTTGGTTTATCAATAACGAGCGTATCAGCATTTTCTGGTATTTCTGCCGGAAGCGGAATTTCATCAACTTCTGGATGTTTTGATATCGCCGTTGTGTCTAAGCTGTCAGATCGCACCTGTTCAGTATTCTTGCTGGGTTTACTAAATACATTCCACAGCAAAAGAATAACGATTATCAACCCAAAAGCTAATGCTGTCCGTACCCGGTCACTCATTATGGCTATCCTTACACAGTTGTTTGAATTTCATCATATCGGTGAAGCGAAGACCTTTTGGCGGAACTGGATCCCAGCCACCAGAACACAATGGTTGGCACCTTAAGATACGAAAGATACTCAAGAGACTACCTTTCAAAAATCCGTGGTGACGCAGTGCATCAATTGCGTATTGTGAACATGATGGTGCAAATCGACAACTCCGCGGTAATATCCGACCGAATGTCGATTGGTAAATCCGGATCAGACATATAATCGACCGTGTCATACATGCTCCTGAAACGCTTTGAAGCTCTTCAGAATCTGTTTAACGGTAAGTTGATGTTGTATATAAAATATCACCTGCAACCCCTTAAAGATATCCTTATTCATTCGATATGCCTCCCTTATTCTTCGTTTAGCCATATTGCGCTTTACCGCAATGCCGACCTTCTTGGAGGCAACAAAACCAGCCGCTTGTTTCCTAGACCGCAAGTAGATTATAGTTAGTTTTTCGCAATGGAATCTTTTGCCTTTTGCGAATACCTGTTTTACTACCTGCCTATTGAGTCTCTCCAATGAAGAAAGACTGAATTTCCTGTCTCGGGCATTTTTTTTATTACTTGAACCGCTCCGGCCTAACAATTCTCTGTTGTCCTTAAACGGCCAACCGTGTCCTTTTCTTTCTCCTTCTCCTTTTGAGGACATCACGTCCACTTTTTGTCTTCATTCGCTGACGAAATCCGTGTTTTTTCTGCCGTTTCCTTCGACTCGGTTGATAAGTTCTTTTCATGCATCAATTATACACAAAAAAGAACAATAGTCAACTACTTTATTGACTATTTCAGATAATTCTCTATAATTCTTGATTAATATGGATAATGGTCCTGGTGATATCATTGTATCTCTAGCTAAAGCGGTCAAAGCAATACAGATGTACCATATCAGTCATCCTTCAGCGAGTAATTTCTACAATCCGCTGTATGAAAAGATGGTAACTTATCTAAAAGAACACCAGATAGTAGAATATCAGATCGATAAATTTAAAATTAACCACCGAAACAAAGTGGTCTATAAAGAAGAAGAAAAAGAGACGAGCGTTGCATTTAGACTCTTCCGTAACGGTATAAGGAATATCAGTTTTATAAACGGAATAGACTTCGATGAATTGATCAGGTTTTTGAAAATCATAAGCATGAGTTCAAAAGATGAAGATATCGCCTTGGAACTCTGGGAGGGTGATTTTGAACACATAAATTTTTATGTTATCGAAGAAGAAGATGAAATAATTGACTACAAAGTCCCTGATTTTGCAGAAATGGATGTTGATTATGATGCCAAGCTTCGCGAGATCATCGCCCGTGAAAATATAGATTTGAACGCACCGATCCAGCCGGAATTAGGTTCAGAGGAATTGCAGACTCTGAAGAACGAAATAGATGAAGCTGAAAATTCTTCGGCTATCCCGGTAGCCATAACGACGTTAATTAGTTATTTAAATACCGAAAAGGTCCACGAAATCATAAATAGCCTTATCGAACTCCTTGAACTATGTATGATCAGCCGTAATTTCCGCGATGCAATTCGCATTGTCAATAAATTGAACGAATACCCGGACATTAACCCCATCGCAAGATTTGAGACCGAGTCGATAATCGTTGGCTTTAAAGATGTGCTGAATGCTTCCTCAGAAGATATTTTCAATGAATTCATGTCTTTTATAAGTCACTTCTCCAAAAGGTCGATCCCCCATTTTATTAATCTCATGGCCTATGCAAAACTCAGTAATCGCCTCAGTGAACTGCGCAAGAGAGTCGCATATATAGCGCAGGACGATCCGACCACCCTGGCACTATTACTCGAGAAGGACGATATCAATATCCTTGTAAATACGATCGCCACGCTTGGCTTGATGAAATCAAGAGAGACAGTTGGTCTTCTTCAGCCTTTGATAGGTCATCCCAATGCACTCGTCCGAACAGAGATCATCATTGTCCTAGTTGAACTCGATGATGCAGCACGCATTGCACTGTATTTGAATGACTGCGACGAAAAAGTGCGGATAAAGGCTCTTCAATCATTGGCAAAGCTGAAATATACGGTTATTTATTATGATATACTAAGACGGATCAAGAGTAAGTTCTTTAAGGAACTTGATTTTTCTGAACAAAGAGAATATTTTAACTGTCTTGTTGCAAATGGTGGACATGAGGTGATCACAGAATTGCAGAAAATGCTCTTTAAGTGGGTGCTTTTTGGACGCAAAAGCTATAGCATTATGAGAAAATTATCGGCCATGGCACTTGCGGATATTGGCACTGAGCACGTTTTGAATATCTTGAAACGAGGGGCAAAAAAAAGAAACAAAGATGTTAATAATGCTTGCCAAATGGCACTGAGAAAAACATGAGCGTATATAAGTTCGGAACCGATATAATATCGCTTTTCTATGCTTTGGTAAAAGCCGTACAGGTCTATGATCTCAACAATGATGTTGTTGTAAAAGCAGCTAAGAAAATAGTATATAACATAAAGACCTTGCTCAATATATACAGCCATATTCAGCTTGTCCGCTATATGGATTACGTGTTTTTTAATAAACAAAGACTGAGGTTTGAGATCGATGGATATGCAGCACTTCAATTTATTCATGATAAATTAAAGAATCTCGCTATAAAATCGATCACTTTCTCACCCGGCATAGATGAAGAAGAGATGATCCTCTTCACCTCTATTTTCAAAAATAATAAAGAATCATTCATGAAAGATTATGAAGCACTGAAATTTACCAATATCATAGTGGAATTTTCAACCGATGAGGATGAGGTGCCTGATTTCCTAAGAGAGGGCGAGCGAATAAAAAGAACATATTTCAAGGCCCTGAAGGTAACAAGAAATTTGATGCAAAACCTCTGGATGAATCAACCGGTCGATGTAAAGAGCTCTAGACGCATAATCTATAATTTGATTGACTCACTATCCCAGGATGAATTCGGTTTACTGACACTGACTGCGGTAAAGAATCTCGATGACTATACGTATAACCACTCGCTTAATGTCGGAATATTGTCTCTTGCTCTGGGTCAGCGTATTGGTTTGAAAAAACAAATGCTTGCCAAGCTCGGATCAGCCGCTATTCTCCACGATATCGGGAAGGTGGCTCTGCCAAAAGAATTGATATATAAATCGAAAAGACTAACGAATGAAGAGTGGGAGCTTCTCAAGAAACATTCTGATTATGGTGTTAAGGAAATACTAAAAACACGCGGTCTTGATGAAACTGGTTTGATATCTATGACCATTGCATATCAACACCATTGGAATTTCAACGGCAGTGGCTACCCTGTCCATGATAAAAATGAACAGCCCGTTCTTTTTTCTCGTATCGTCAGGATTTGTGATTCGTATGATGCCATGACAACACCGAGGATATATCAGGTAGTGCCCTACTTGCCTCATTTCGCGCTTAGGGTTATGTGGAAGTTGAGGAATGTCTGGTTTGATCCTCTGCTGACAAAAATTTTCGTTCAACTACTGGGTCTATATCCAGTAGGCAGTTGTCTTGAACTGGATAATGGTGAAATCGGTCTCGTAATCAGACAAAATCAGGGTTATCCTGATCAACCTATTGTTAAGATCATTCTGGATAATAAAGAAAAGAGGGTTGAGGACAAAATAATCGACCTATCGATGAACGGAGATATCAAAATAGTCAGGGCGATATATGCGCAAAAATACGGAATAAACCCGGCAACTTATTTTATATGATACAAACGAGTTCATCACATCCCAGAAAATAAACACCAGTCAAACAAAAAGGCAGAAACCGCATTCCAGACTAAAGATATGAACCGTATATTGACTTCAGGATAGTTTATATATATAATAGAGTCGTGCGTAGATTAGAGGTAGCTTGTCCTGATACCATCGCAAGAGAATTAAAAAAGATCGGTGTTGACCAGAACGCGTATCCGATATTTGTCGACAAGGCACAGTATTTGATATATAAGTTCGATGGTCTTTCCACTGCGCAAGCCAATGTATTAAAACAAACTGCACTTGTTTGCGGGGCTGATCTGGCAATCCCTAAAAAAGCTTATGGTGGCGGCAGAAAGAAGTCGATATCAGCCATTCTTTTCGCTAATCGGAGGGAATTGGTAAGGATTAGACAAAGACTTGAGGAACAACCGTGGATTGAGCCGCTAACTAAGGAATTATATAAGATTCTTGCGGAGAAACCAATACCGAGCGTAATGTTGGGAAATAAGAAAATAAGGTTTAGCCGCACATATATCATGGGTGCAATAAATCTAACAGATGATTCTTTCTACTCAGGGAGCCGATATATTGCTGCAGATTCGGCAAGGATAGCTGTCGAGAAAATGGAAAGGGATGGTGCTGATTTCATAGACATTGGGGCTGAATCATCAAGGCCCGGTGCTGAACCATTGACTAAGAAAGAGGAGATAAACCGTATAAAGCGAATTTTCCCGGTTTTATCCAAGCATACTAAAATACCCCTTTCAATAGATACATACAAAGCAGATGTTGCTCAATATGCTATTGAACATGGTGCAAAAATAGTAAATGATATTTCTGGTCTGACTTTTGATAAAAAAATGATCAAAGTAGTCGCTAAAAATCGTGTTGCCGTTGTGATAATGCATATGAGGGGAACCCCAAAAAATATGCAGTTGAAACCCCACTATGATGACCTGATGGGTGAAATCCATGATTTCCTTTCACAACGACTGGATTTTGCTTTGAAAAATGGTATAAAAAAGAAATATATTATTGTAGACCCTGGTTTTGGTTTTGGCAAGAGATTGGATGATAATTATGAAATAGTAAATAGACTGAACGAATTGAGCTGTTTTGAATTACCTATTCTAATCGGGCATTCAAGAAAATCATTTATCGGTAGACCGTTCAATCTCTCTCCTGAGCAGAGACTTGAGGGTACATTGGGATTATCAGCTCTTTTAATTAGGAACGGGGCCAATATCTTAAGAGTTCATGATGTTCTACCTGTAAAAAGAGTCGCCGCACTAATAGATAGGGTGAAAAAATGAAGCTGTTCGGATTCCTTACAGTACGTGCTTTTGATGTCTTCGACATCATTCTTGTTGCCTGGTTGTTGTATGAATTCTTTAAGTTCATCAAAGGCACCAAGGCAACGCCGATCTTAATCGGGCTTACGCTGTTCTTCATAATCTCGTTTATCGCTCGCTGGCTCGATCTCATGGCTTTTTCCTGGATTATGAGGTCGATCTTGGCAGTTTGGGTAGTTGCTTTTGTTATTGTCTTTCAACCTGAGATTCGAAATGCCTTAGCCAGGATAGGCCGGCAACGTTCAATAAAGTTTTTCTTAAAGATCGAAGAATCGCCAGTTATCGATGAGATAGTCGATGCTGTCAAGAAAATGTCAGAAGACAAGATCGGTTCACTTATTTTGATCCAAAAAAGCATCGGCCTAAAGGATATAATCGACACAGGTGTGAAAATGGACGCGCGAGTTACTTCTTCTTTGCTCAGAACGATATTCTTCCCTGATACACCGCTTCATGATGGTGCCTGTGTCATCCAAGGCGAAACCCTCGTTGCCGCTGGCTGCGTTTTGCCCTTAAGTGAAAACCCAAGTCTTAGCGGCCGCTATGGATTAAGGCACCGTGCAGCATTGGGTATTTCTGAACAAAGTGATGCAATATGTATAGTCGTATCTGAAGAGACCGGCAAAATTTCTTTTGCCTACAAAAGCAAACTTGTTACAAAGGTGGAAATCGCTATTCTAAAACGCTCGCTCGAGACTATTCTAAGAGAATAGTTGAACATGATCTATCCAGCAGTTACCGATCGATGTGTTGACAGTAAAAAATATTAGACTAATATCTTTCACGGGGGTATTATGAAAACGATCCATATTGTCATTATAGTTGTAGTCTCGGTGGCCATTTTGATTGGTTTAGTTATTGGATTCGGCATGAAAGGCATGAACTATGGAGGTAATGTAGGTGTTATTGAAATTGAAAATGTAATAACTTCCTCTAAGTATATTGTCAGAGACCTTAAAAATTTCGAGGAAGATCCGACAATCAAGGCTGTATTGATCCGTGTTGATTCACCGGGTGGTGGAGTTGCAGCATCCCAGGAGATTTATCAACAGGTAAAGAAGATCAAAGAACAGAAAAAAGTAGTGGTATCGATGGGTGCGGTTGCTGCCTCAGGAGGGTACTATGTCTCCTTACCTGCCGATATAATCGTCGCCAATCCCGGAACTATTACCGGGTCAATCGGTGTAATAATGGAATTCCCGGTCGTTAAAGATTTATTGGATAAAATAGGGATTGAGTTTGAGGTCGTAAAATCCAAAGAGCACAAAGATATAGGTTCACCGTTTCGAAAAATGAGTACAAGCGAAAAAGAATTGCTGCATGATGTAGTTATCGATGTCTATGATCAATTTGTCAAGGCAACAGCAGCCGCCCGTGACCTTCCTGAAGATAGCGTTCTTAAATATGCCGATGGTAGAATACTCACTGGACGGCAAGCCCTAGAAATCGGTTTGATCGATACGTTGGGTTCTTTTGAGGATGCGGTAGTGATCACTGGTGAATTAGCGGGTATAAAAAGACCTGTGCTAGTCTATCCACCAAGACGTATGAGTTTTATAGATTTCTTTGTTGAACCAGTGGAGCGTATGTTGACACCCAGGTTGAGTTTTCTGTGGCGTTAAAGCAGCAGTTTACCATAATATTTTTTATGATCGCATCATTCTTTGCGTGCCAGGGCTGTTCGAGAAAATCCACAGAGGATAAGCTTGTTGAATACATCAAGGCAGAAAAAGCTCTAAGAGACAGGATCGGTCTTGTCCCGGGTATAGAAGATTCAGTTAAGATGTTGGGCAAAGAGCACGGTATCGATCTAACCGCATCGTATGCTGAACTGACCCGTAAACCTCAGGCGTGGATCGAAATTCTGCAAGAACTTAAAAGTGGAAAATAAATTTTTTGGCGTTGTTGAGGGTTTCTATTGTAAACCATATACTTTTTCAGAACGGCTGGATCTTATAAAATTCTTGTCGGTGATTGGCCTCGATACCTATGTCTATGGTCCGAAACAAGATATTTACCATCGGGAGAGGTGGTTCTCTGAGTACCCCAAATCAAAGAAGAACGAATTCAAAGAATTAAATGCACTCAGTATTTCCAATAACGTACGATTTAATTATGCTCTCTCCCCTATGTCTGACCCGCAAAGTAATAAAATAATCAACAAGGTTCATTCGATGATTGAGATCGGTATATCGCAGTTCAGTCTTTTTTATGATGACATAACGGTTCCCCTAAATAAAGAAACAGCGGTGAAACAAATCGCGACTGCCAATGAACTGCTGCTGTTTCTGAAAAAGAAAATTTCTAAACCGATTGTTTTTTTCTGCCCGACCCAGTACCATGGTTTTAAGGATACCGAATATATTAAAACAATATCTGACGGATTGGACAAAAGCATCGAGATATTCTGGACCGGACCAAAAATTGTATCAAAACGGATCGATTCATGTCACTTAGACAAGATCAGCGGCATAACCAAAAGAAAACCGTTGATCTGGGACAATCTTTTTGCCAATGATTATCAGCCCGGTACCATCCTGAATTTTCCATATCGGTACCGTGCTTCGCAAATAATAGAAAAGACCTGCGGCATACTGATCAATCCAATGAATCAGTATCAGGCATCCAAGCCTTTGATCTTTACAGCGGCTGAATTTATAAAGGCACCGTACAAATATATTCCGAAAAAAGCCTGGAAAAAGGCTATTGCCTTTTTAAACTAGGGTAGCGAGTATTCCATGGGTGACTTGATTTCTTACAGTCCCTATATATAATTACCAAAAGGAGGTAAGATGATATCTATCATAATATTCATAACGGCAATAAACCCTTTTTATGAAGCCAACTTCAGTTCCTTACC
This sequence comes from uncultured bacterium, assembly GCA_964419565.1. Taxonomy (GTDB): domain Bacteria; phylum Hydrothermota; class Tepidihabitantia; order SM23-42; family SM23-42; genus JAUVZL01. The sequence continues at coordinate 41,247 of CAYQPW010000003.1, read as the reverse complement.
TATGCGTTCGATAAGTGTTTTTTCTAATCCTGCTGGACTGGGGATCAACCGGGGAGCTGAAATTTTCGGTACTTATCATCCAAATCCAGATATCATTACTGTCGGTCTTTCATTATCAAGTCTGGGGTTGGGGGTAATAAAGGAAATAGACGGTACGACCATCTATGAAGTGGGTGTGGGTTATAAATTACCCGGGGCTTTTTCACTTGGCTATGCTTACCAGTTCGGTGACGCATCGAATAGTCTCTTAGGTATTGAATGTCGGGCGAATCGAAAATTCACTTTAGGTTATAGAACAACCTTAGGTGAAATATATCATATGTTCGGGGGGATCAGTATCAGGCCCTTCGAAGAGTATCTTACCCTAAGTTGTGATCTTGAGTATGAGGGCATCGACAGCATTTTCACCTATTACTGGGGAGCGATGCTCATGCCGACCGAAGGTCTGAAAATGTATTTCCAGGCTAATGAGGATTTTGATTGGCAGACCGGATTGGAAATCTCGTTAGGTAAGATGAAGTTAGCCGGTTCTTACTCTGATGCTGAAGAAAAAATAAGCGGCGGCATTATGTTTTCAGCTCAAAGCTATGAATCCTTTATGCCAAAAAAAAACAAGATTTCAACACTGACACTGAGCGGTGAATATCCAGAGATAAAAAGAAAATCATTTTTTGGTATTCCCTTGAAGGCTGAACAGGGATTTACTAAATTACTTGGAGGGCTGCGATCCTTAAAAGCACAGGATCATGTCCCGGTTATCGTCGTCAAAATAAAAAACAGCAGTCTTGGTTCTGCACAGACCGAAGAACTGACTGATATTTTAAATGAATTGAAAGATTCAGGCAAAAGAATAGTCTTTTTTGCTGACAACTATCACGGTACTTTATTATATAGTCTGGCGTGTACTGGCGATGAGATTATATTATCACCATTAGGTACTGTTAAGATACCGGGATTGGCGATGAGAAAACCCTATATTAAAGGTACTCTGGAAAAACTTGGTATCGAGTTTGATATCAGCCATGCAGGCAAATATAAGTCTGCTGTTGAAATGCTTGAGAGAACGGGTATGTCAGAAGCGGATCGCGAACAAATCAGCAAGATACTCGATGACTTTTATTATCCTGCATGTAACAAGATAGCAAAAGGTCGGTCAATATCTATTGATAGCTTAGAAGAGCTGATCAATGATACCGGGTACTTTAATAGTGATGAGGCAATCGAGTACGGATTAGTCGACACAATGTTATATGAGTTTGAACTCGAAGATTACCTGCATGAAAAATACGGACATATGTCTGTTGTCGATTTCAGTCGGATCGTTAATGAGGATTTTGTGACCGAACAATGGCAGATCGACCTACCAAAAATAGCACTGGTGATCGCCGAAGGCTCGATCGTTCCAGGGCAAGGCAGACCCGATCTTTTCCAGTCGAGTCTTATCGGCGGTGAAAGATATGCTGAAATACTCAATAATCTGGCGAGGAGCAATGATATCAAAGCGGTAATACTAAGAATCAATTCTGGCGGTGGGGATGCATTTGCCTCAGAGGAGATTGCATACGCTGTAGAAAAATGTGCTGCAACCAAACCGGTCATCGTATCAATGGGAGATGTAGCCGGATCTGGCGGCTATTACATCGCATGCCTTGCTAACAGGATCTACGCGAACAACAACACTATCACAGGATCGATCGGTGTTTTCGGGTTAAATCCGGTGACCAAGGGATTATACGACAAGATCGGCATCACCTGGGACTATGTTAAAAAAGGTGAACACAGTGATGCTTACTGGGGACTGCGTCATTTAAATGAAGAAGAAATGGAAAAACTCGATAAAGAGATCCTGTGGTATTATGATAAATTTACAAAAAGAGTCGCTGAGGGAAGACAACTGACCCAGGACAGAGTGGATACTCTAGGTCAGGGGAGGATCTATTCGGGCAAGCATGCCCAAGAAATCGGTCTGGTCGATGTTACCGGTGGTTTCCTTGATGCTCTCGATGCTGCGAAAGAATCATCCAGGATAAAAGGTGACGTTGAAATCATAGTGTATAGTGGAGGCGATAAGTTTTCATTATTAAATAGAACAAGTATGCTCAGTGACATTCTTTTCAGGATGCCGGATTATGAAATTAAATAAGCAACTGATTTAACTCAGGTATTTTTTATTTAAAATTTGGATCTCTATTTAACGACCACCACTTTCAAACAGTCATATTGCGCAGCGTACTTGGTTTTAAAGAAATATACGCCACAAGGTAGATTGAGCGTAGTGTTGGGTATTATTACCTTGGTTACAATTTGCCCCAGTGCGTTATAAACAGTAACCGGGTAAGCATCAAGTTCTCCGATCAGCGAAATAAGAAGAACACCTGAACGAACGGGATTTTTAATTATCGGCATATTGACCGGTGTTTTTATATTCTCACACACGCTCCCCGGAGGATTCGGCTCACCCGGCGTAAAAGTGGTGTAATCATGGAAATCTACTGAATTATTGTCGGTATCCTGCCCGTCCGGGTATCGTCCCAGACAATGGTCGTACTCTACGTCAAGTGCAGGTAACCATTCACCCGTAAAGAACCAGCCATTGAGTGTACCATAACCCAGTGCATCGATCGTAACTGTATTCAGCCTTAATTCAAGATTATCAGGGCCATTTTGCATATCAGCATCGTTAGTAACAAGATCGTAGTTATTTACCCCTGAATCCTGGGCGATTACGAAAAACCCATTGTTCGGTATAGTATAACCGTTGAGAACTATGGTTATATAATCGCTTCCATTGTAACCATTGACCCCGATAAGTGAAATATTATCGAGGCTCATATTCCCCGGCCCATAGAGTTCAACATAAGAGGCTGAGTCAGTACCTGGTGTATCATAAAGTATCTCATTTATTTTTATACCCACTTCCCCGATGAGAAATGCGTGGGTATCGGATATAGCTGAAAGCCCGTCATTATCAAGAAATTTGAGGTAATAAAAAACAGTATCGTCGGCAACCTGTCCCGGAATATCGTACAGAAATGTATCACTGCTCGTGCTGGTATGGGAAATAATCACCGGTGCGGTAAGGTTATTAATACCATAATACAATGTATCGGCTACAATGTTTCCATCATCTGCGACTTTTGCATACACATCGACCGTGGCACCTGGACCAGGGTTGATCGGAGTATGCCATACCCTGGTTATTACTGGCGGTTGGGTTGCTGGCGGTGCAAAGTATACATCATCGAGATAAAATATCGCATCGCCATCCCATTGAGCATCGATATCATAGGCTCTTATCATAACAAGTGCTGAATCTGTCCCACCCGGAGAAGTTGTCGTGAATGAAAGCTGTTGCCAGGTTGTTAAATCGACCGAATAATCAGGACACCATTCTGAACCGGATGGGTACCAGTAGACTCCGTGTCTTACTCTGCCTGCTTGGTCATTATCATATACCCAGAAGGAAAAATCATATTGAGTATTCTCGGAAACGGCGAATCTCCCCTGATATAGATTTGCTGTTGCCTGAGCTTGAGTGATAAGGCTGTCACGTACGCTAAAATTGCCAGTATGGACGACTACATCTTCTTGATAAACAAAGATCGAGTCATCTTTTTCCCAATTGTCAGGGAGCCCGCCAGTCCAGGCTTCAAAACCTGGATTTTGTATTAAATTCTGTGCCGAAACTATGACTACCAATGAAAAAAATACATATGCAGATCTTCTCATACAACCTCCTTGAGTAAACATGTTTTAGATAAAACGACGTATTACAGACGCTTTTTTATTGCTTTTAGTTTTTGTCCAGACATCAGTTTTATCAATGATAGTACCTGAACAACATTTTCATCTTGGGTAATAACACCCTTGAGATAGCTGTAATGTTTAACAAATCCTGGATAGCTCTGAAGCTCTTCTGCAGTTATTATACCCGAAACCTTATCTACCTTGACAGCGATATTCGTTTTGTTGACTTGAGAAATGATGACTTCAAATTTTTTACTTTCCTTTAACCCAAAAAACTCATGGAGATTAAAAACCGGCACGTTCTCTTTACGCAGTTCGATAAATCCTGAGAAATGCCGAGCGGGTTTGCCTTTTTTTATTATTTTCTTGGGTCTTGCAACTTCGCTGATTTCTTCAATCGGAACAGCAAAAACTATATCATCGATGTTGAATTTCAAAAAATATGTCATTTTTTTATCTTGGTTAGCAGTTCGTCTAGTTTCTTGGCAAAAGAAGACAGCACTTGTGCCGTCGAAGTGAATTCCTCCATAGAAGCGGTCTGTTCTTCGACTGACGCCGAGACTTCTTCAGTTGATGCGGCAGTTTCAGCTGCTACCTGCGCGATCTGTTCTACCTGATTTACCAGGTCTTTAGTATTTGCAGCCTGGTTTGATGCTGCCTGGTTTATCCTCGATATCATATCGCCACCAAGTTCTACCGCCTTGACAATACCTGTGAACTGTGCTTCCGTATCAGCAGCGAGTTTGTTAGATTCGCTTATCTTTTCACGCTCTGAATTAAGCAGAGAACTCAGTTCCTGGATCGTCTTGTTGATCTCTGTGATCAGGTTTTCCACAACCGCTGAAGACCGTTGCGTTTCATTGGCGAGTGTTCTGATCTCGCCGGCGACAACTGCAAAACCTCTTCCCTGTTCGCCGACACGCGCCGCTTCGATCGCGGCGTTAAGGGCCAAAAGATCGGTCTGTTCGGTTATCCCGGCAATGATGTCGAGAATTTTTTGTATTTCTATCGCCTGATCACGCAGTTCATTCATTTTTTCGCTGATGAATCTGGTTTGTTCGAATATTTCCTTGGATAACCTCGCTTCCTTTTGTGATAACGTCATGCCATGTTTTGCCGAGGTGTTAGTCCGTCTTGATGATACTGAGGCCATCTTCACCTGTGATGATATCGATGAAGTAAGGTTGCTGAGTTGTTCTATCGACTGAGCAATAGAAGTGATCGAAGACGATTGTTCCTGAGCTCCTTTGCTTATCTGCTGAATCGTGGATGAAACTTCTTCCAAAGAAGCATTCATTTGTTCTGAAACGCTGGAAAGATCCTCAGAAGTCGTTTTTATTTCATTGCCCATATCTTTTACGCCATCTAAGAAGTCTTTTATTTTAACCAAAAAATCGTCTATTATCGTGGTCATCTGTTTGATAATGCTGATCCTGATCGGGGGTAATTTATCGATTTGCTGCCAATCTTCGATCGCCGCTGATATCATGCGGGTTGATTTGTTGATCGGTATTGTTAATGCGATACCAACGAGCATGGAGACGCAAAGAATCATCAAAGCTAAGATCACTGAATTCGTAATTGTAAAAGGGATGTATAATAGCATCGGGTAAGAAGCACATGAGAAAAATGTCATACTCACTTCAATGAAATGATTGAACCCCACTGCTTCCAATCCTCCTGGCAGCATAAGATGAGTAAGGTGATAGTGCACCGTAGAAGTCAGCATACCTGAAACTATACCGGCAAGTATAAGCCAGGAGATAGCACGTATTTCGAAACCGACAAGTATTCCCGCTAAAACAGCGGCTGCTACCGTACCTGCGAAATAAATGATACTGTACCCTTTAAGGGATGGCTCTCTATTTAAAAAGATATTAAAAACTAAAATCATCAATGCAATCGCTAAAAATATGTGCCAGGTATGAGACCAATAGCCGATCCTTCTCACAAACAGAAAAAAGAAGAATATCTGCAAGACGAAACCCACAAGCGAAATGGGGATACTAAATTTTTTCATTTTCTTGCCTCCATTGAGCGAGAATTTCGACCATCTCCCTCGGTTTCAGCACACCAACGAATGTGTTATCCATCCATAAGATGCCCTCAAGGAATTCTACTTCCTCTCTCGTAAAACAATCAGGCAATGGATGGAGTTTGAATTGTTCTGTAGTTATTATCGAAACATCTGAATCAACAAGAAAACCCATTGTTGAATCACCGATTTTGGTTATAAGACATGGCTTTAGCGCTGTTTCGGTTATGGATTCCTTCAGCAAATTCTGCAGGTCGACAACAGGGACTGACTCGCCACGTAATTTAACGACCCCGGAGAACGTCTCGGGAAGGTGTGGAACAGTCATTATTTTGAAAGTATGGAGAATCTCCTTAATGCTGTCGAGATTTATTGCGTATTTTTCGTTTCCGACACTAAAAACAGCGTAGCTTTCCTCTTTGGTTTCATTCCTGTTTTCTGGTTTTTTATTGTGATTTGAATCTTCGGAAATTTGTTTTTTCTTTCTTATGCGTTGTTTGGTTTTGATGACCTTACGAACCATACATAATTTTCCTTAATTTTGAGATTTTGTCAAGCATACGTTTCACAGACATCTATCCTGAGCTCCTTAGAATTGAGTTGTACTCATCGGCTTTTGTTCAACCGAGAACAGTTTATTGACAAGATCAATAAAACGCTTTGATGATATATCCGCAAGACCATATTTATAAAGACTATGGAAATTGACCGCGCCCATAATGAGTGATGAGAAATCAGCCACATCAAGCCATATCTCAACATCATATTTCTTGCTGAGAGGATCTTTTATCTTACCGTTTTTGATGTGCAAAATAATACTTGTGTCATTCGGTTTGAAAAAAGTGTCTTTTATATTGATCTTTATTTCACATGTTTGATCATTAAAATTGTGGTTTTTCAGTATTTTGAATAGAAGTTTTGTATTGATGACCCGGTACATGATTCCAATACCCTGGGTATTGGTCTGATGTGCGAGCGGTATTAGGATATTATCAGTCCCATCCCTTGGGTCATGGAGTGAATAATGGAAATACTCATCGTGTGTTGTAAGGACAATATGATCTATTTGATCATACTGGGTTTGAAGAAAAGAGATAAGTTCATTAAATGCTTCTTTATTCTCACATACTAGTTCTCTAACGATTATATCATACTTGATCCAATTATTATCCTGTGTTTTCTTAAAAGTAAATATTAAATAACCCGATACCTTGTTTGCCTTTTTGTAGCCGATAATTCTCACACCCGGTGCATTAAGAACTTGAAGCCACTTGTTCGGACGCGCACTGAGCATACCGTGTCTGGTTTTGACAAATCTATTATAGCAGCTTTCGAGACTTTTTCTGTCTTTTAGCCCCATGTGATAGATATGTCTTTTCGCTCCGGAACATATCAAATCTTTGGGCTTTATCGTGTATTGCGTTATTTTGGTACCTATCCCGAAACCCATATTTCTGTAAAAATCAGGTCTAAAAGGATATAAGGCGGTCAAACTTACTCCTTTCTTTTTGAAATACTCGAGAAAAAAGTAGACCATTTCTTTACAGATATGTTCCTTTTTGTGTAATAGATCTACGGCGACAAGGCCGATACCGCCAATCTTAACCATGTTTGTAAAAAGATTCATGGTAAAATCGTATAAGGCCATAACACCTGCAAGCGTATTTTCTCTATACAACCCATAATAATCTACCGTTGGATAACTCGATGATCTCTTGAGCTTGGCTATGGTTTTCTTTTTGTCTTCCGGGGTTATGATGTCCATACCCGGATAAGCATTTGCAACGATATTGACAAAGGCTGCATAGTCCTTTTTAGGGATGATTTTGATCCTGTTTTTTGTTTTCATTTGAACCTTTTATCAGATTTGACCATTGTTGCTCTGTCTACTTTGCTTCCAAGCCAACCGATGGACTTGGTTCTAATCAAATCGAATTTCGGCACATATGGCTTGATATCAAGGAGTGGAGTACCGTCGATGATATCTATATTTTCAACATACAACTGATTTTTTTGGATTTTTTTGAGTTTAACGATCGATATACCAATGGGGTTAGGTCGCTTGGGCGCCCGGGTTGCGAAAACACCCCGTTCAGTCTTATCGAGAAAAGGTTTCACTTTCAATCGATATCCCTTTGATAGATGAAAATAGTATATCAAAATTATGTGTGAAAAACCCTCGAGGTCCTTTAGACCATCAGCAAATTCAGATGCAACACTAACGATGCCCTCAATTCCCTGCCCGGCAACCGGTTGTATAGGCACACCCTGTATGTTCTTGAAGGGCGAATGGATAATGCCGATCGGTCTTAAGGAATATTCCTGAACTAAAGGTTTATCTGCTTTTCTATTGCGAGCCATCGTTATACTCATGATAAATAAAAGACGACACTTGTCAATGCTCTTTTATTTTCAAACCCGCCCAATGTCAAAACATATATTGACATTTAATGGTATATGGGTAAGCTTTACTAAAAAGAAAGCTCGGTGTTAAGGTTCACGGCCTTCTCGATTAAATAATATGAGATTGATTTCAGTGATTTTCTCGACATTTATCATCTTCTTAATTTTCCTAAAATCATTGAAATTTTGAAAAAGGAGATATGATGAAAGTTAAAACACTTCTTTTGCTTATTTTGTTCACTGTTCAATATATCTTTGCTATAGAATTACGTGAAATATTGGATAAAACAACTGAAAAGTACAATAAGATCAACGATTTTTATGCCGAGTTTACCCAGGTAATGTGTGATGAGCTATCAGGGACATGCCAGCTATATGAAGGTAAAATATTTTTCAAAAGACCAAACTTCTTCCGTATGGAAATCGGCGATCCACCGCAAATCTACGTTGGGGATAGTTCTTCGCTCTGGATATATATGCCTGAGAAAAAGCGTGCCATCAGACAAAGTCTCGGTCAAATACCAGTACAAATAAGCCCCGATGTTTTTCTAAAGGACTATGACAAACGCTTCAATGTTGAATTCATAGGCGAAGAGAATAAAATAGTCCAGATAGCACTCATCCCTAAACAGAAAACGGACGTATATTCGAAAATAATCGTGGATATCCATAAAAGCAAACATGATATCAAAGCGATCACGATTCGCGATCAGGCTGGTCAAGAAAATAAATTCACCTTCGATAAGATAGAGATGAATAAAAAGCTCTCTAAAGAACTTTTTGAATTCAAGCCGCCAGAAGGAACTCAGGTCGATGAGTTCTGAGTTCTTGATGGATAATCAATGTTTTGCATGTGGTTCGGAAAATCCGCATGGTTTGAAATTACAGATCAAAGAGAAGGATAGGGGTGTAGAAGCAGTTATCGAACCTCCCCTATGGACACAAGGATATCACAACACTGTCCATGGAGGTATCGTCAGTACGATCCTCGATGAAATGACAGTCTGGGCTGCATATCTGAAAGCAGATCTAAAATGTGTGACCGGAGAATTGAATATACGTATCCGAACCTCAATGCATGTCAACCAAAAGTATATCGCACGAGCAGAGGTCATACGGATAAAACACCGACTTGTTATCGCTGAAGCCAAGATCGTAGATAATGACAATAAGTTGATCGCCCACGCTCAAGCCAAACTGATCAGGATCGGTTATATCAGTAATTAGTTAATGAAGGTCAATCTCATCTCACTTGGCTGTCCTAAAAACCTCGTTGATTCGGAAAAGCTCCTTGGTTCGCTCGGCGCTGCGCACATAGAAATATGTGCGATTCCGGAATATAGTGATATCATCATTATCAATACTTGCGCGTTCATTGAACCTGCCATGAATGAAACCGAAGAAGTAATCAATGAAATATTGAATCATGCAAAGAATAGTCGGGTCTATGTATATGGTTGTGCGGTCAACCGGTATGAAAAACGTTTGAGACTGGCATTCCCAGGTGTTTCGGGTTTTTTTTCACTTGAGCAATATGATGAACTCCTAAAGATGATACACACACAATCCGTAAGCACCAGATCGAGACTCCTTACTACCCAGGGCTATGCCTATCTTAAGATCGCCGACGGTTGTTCAAATCATTGTTCTTACTGCACCATACCGGGCATTAAAGGTCCATTTAAGAGTAATATCATTGATGAACTATATGAAGAAGCCAAAGAACTTGCCGCACTTGGCGTAAAGGAATTGATCTTGATAGCCCAGGATACAACTGCTTATGGCAAAGACCTATATAAAAAACGTATGCTCACTCGCTTGATAAAAAGACTATCTGATATTGAGAGTATTGAATGGATAAGGATTATGTATGCGAATCCCAGGAGTCTTGACGATGAGATGATCGATGAAATAAAAAATAACGATAAGATCTGCAAGTATCTCGATCTACCGATACAACACATCAGTGACCGAATATTAAAATTAATGAATCGCGGTGTGACCAAAGAACAAATCAATGACCAATTCATGAAATTAAAGAGAGTTAAAGATATTTCTATTAGAACAACTGTTATCGCTGGTTTTCCAAGCGAAACAAATAGTGAATTCAAGGAGTTGGTTAACTTTATCGAGGCTATGAATATCGACTGGCTCGGCGTTTTTCCATTTTACAGCGAAAGCGGGACTGAAGCTGCTGAATTTAACCAATTACCAGAACATGTTGTCGAAAAAAGATATCAAGAACTTCTGAAACTTCAACGCAGCATCATTCAGAGGACGAACAGAAAAAAAATCGGCACGACCCACAAAACTCTCATTCATGAGAAGAATACGCAGTATAAGGGCCATACTCAGTATGCCTGTCCAGAAATCGACAGCAACGTTTTAATAAATATTGATGGCCTCATGCCCGGGGAATTCTGCAGTGCTCGTTTTATCGGTCTTAGCGGATGCGATATCAATGCAGAGGTTATAAAATGAAATTATTTAGATTTTCAGTTATTTTTTTGCTTAGCTGTCCCCTATTTGGTATAGAAGTACCATTGGAATTTCATGGTCGCGGGTTTCTCGGTAAATATCTAAATAGTGACACAACACGTTATAATATGGATGCATCAGTTGAGTTGTACTGCACGATCCTGAGGCTCGGCAAATTCTCATTTTTCAGTAATTATCGAGATGATCTTGATATGGCTGAACAGAGCGGCGGTGTTTCACTCGACCCGAGGTATGCACACTATTACATCGTTGGTGGTTTTGATATGGTATTGACAAAATTTATGATCGCAACATTCTTTATGCACGATTGTGTGCACGATATCGATTACGAAGATGAAGGCACGCCGGTCTTTAATCGATTCAGGGTACAGGTCGCTGACCCGGATTTCCATAAAACCCGGTACTTATTGAGCGAAAAAAAATTTTTATGGTCAATAATGCTCGGTGCATATCCGCATTGGAAATATAATGGTTGGGATATCAATGCTGGTGCCGACTATACATATGAGTTTAGTGTAGAATCAGTTTTCACCGCATGGGAAAAGGGTAATTTTGCGATTGAGCTAAACCCCAGGTTTCATATCACCCGGGGTGATTCGCTTAACTATCATCAACATCTCCTCGGATGCCGCAGTTTTTATCGAAATGATGGTAAACGCATCGGTTTGGAATTGACATATAATCTCTGGAACAATGATATAATAAAGGACCCGGATAGACTATGGCTATTGTCAGTATTTGCCGAATTTTAAGCACATTACTGTTGCTGACCAATTCAGAGTCAGCATATGAACTCTTCAGTATCGGGAATAATCTGGAGCTTGAGGGTAATATTACGGAAGCGGTCAAATATTATGAAAAGGTTTTGGAAATAGCTCCAGAAACTCCTGAAATATATAATACCCTAGCTAATGCCCTGTTTAAACTACGGAGGTTTGACCGTGGTATTGCTGTAGCTAAACAAGGTCTTGCGCTATTCCCTGAAGATATTACGATCTATAATACGATTGCTATCGGAAACATTGGAAAAAATGATCTACGGATGGCGATAAAGTATTATGAACAGGCATTACTCCTGGCACCTGACAATATCGATATTTTCAATAGCCTATCCATACTTTATGAAGGAATCCAGGATTTTAATTCAGCCTCTAAAATCCTTCTTAGCATACCCGATACCCTTAAAACACCCCAGACGTATGTTCGGCTCGGTACGATCGCTGGTAAGGTAAATGACCATCACGGTGCGATCGAATATTATCGCAAGGGTTATGCAATGGATACTACAGACATGATCGCCTTGATCGGCGTCGGTACTGGATATGATCTGCTGAATGTCAAGGACTCAGCGATATATTATTATGAACAGACTTTAAAGGATGATTCATTGGTTTTGACAGTCGGCAAGAGATTGGTCGACCTTTACTCGGATGTCGATGATTTTGCGAGATTAATAGCGATGGCTAATACTGTACTCGAATTCGATCATTTTGATGGTCATGTTCGACGAAGTCTTGGCTATGCTTTCTATAAAACAGGGAAGCTCGATCAGGCACTAGATGAATTTCTCATTGCTTCACGCCTGGATCCAGGCGATACGTATTCAAGGTTTTATACTGGAAAGATATATCTTGATAAAGGTGATTATAAGACGGCTATGCATGAGATCGAACAAGCCCTGGCGATCAATCCTGATTTCATTGAACTCTGGGTGTATCTTGGTTTTATCGCTATCGATCTGAAGGATTTTAAAACAGCTGAGTATGCTTTTACCCAGGCTGCTTACCACAATGGCGATTTAGTCCAGGTTTACTATCTTCTCGGAGTTTGCGCAGAAATGCAGGGTAATATTACGCGTGCTTATTTCCATTATCATAAGGCACTGGTTATGGATAAAGATAACCTATCGTCGCTTGACGCACTGGCCAATCTTTGTGAACGAATCGGTAAGAAAAATGAAACGTTTGGAATATTCAATAGGATCATTGAGATCGATACGACGAATGCAACAGCATTGAACTATGTCGGTTATACTTATGCTGAAAAAAATGAGCGTCTGGAATATGCACTCCAGCTTATTGATAAGGCATTACTGATAGATCCGGGTAATGCTTATTATATAGATTCGCGCGGCTGGGTATATTATCAAATGGGCGAATATGAAAAAGCACTCATTGATCTGGAACGCGCTACAAGTATTGTCGAGGATGCGGTAATCCTAGAACACCTTGGTGATGTCTATATGAAACTCGAAAAACCTAAAAAAGCCCGGCAAGCATATGAAAAAGCCCTGAAATACGAACCTGATAGCAAAGGGCTGAAAATAAAAATCGAGTTTCTTGAATAGTCACTATACTAACTGACAATATGAACCACTTAACATAATCCATATAATTTTGTCAAAATTACATGGCTAAGAGCAAGGTCTTTTTAAAAATTTGTAGGTTTTTTCCCAAAGTAGTAAAAAAGCCTGACGCCGTTAGATAATGAATTTCAAACACGCCTATGCTCTTCGATCTGTAGCAGTATGTTATTCTTGACTGATTAAAATTAACGTGTGTATTATCTAACGGGGTTGACAGAATTACAATTATGGATAGAATATGCACACTAAAGGAGGAATAGTTGCAAGAGAGATTTACCGAAAGAGTAAGAAAAATATTGCACCTCGCGCGTGATGAGGCGCTTCGAACAAAACAGAGTTTTATCGGTACTGAACAGCTTCTCCTTGCCATGATCAAGGAAGGTGAAGGTGTCGGTGCCATGGTTTTAATAAATTTGGGCATTGAACTCAATGAATTACGCAAAGGCATTGAAAACTCAGTAAATATTGGCCCGGGCGGCAAGATAGACGTTCAACTCAGTAATGAAGCCAGGCTTTGTCTCAATTATGCGATGGAAGAAGCAAAGAATTTTGGACATTCCTATGTTGGTACAGAGCATCTTTTGCTCGGGATTATAAAGACTCAAGGAAGTCTCGGTGCACAAATACTAGAATCCGTCGGTATGGACTATGAAACATTGAAAAATGAGATCATTCAGCTTCTGCGACCGGAAAGTGTTGTTCATGGCAAGACCAAAACAAAAGCCCGCGGTTCTGCTTTGGAATTATTTTCCCGCGACCTTACCCAGCTCGCGCGCGATGAAAAACTCGATCCTATTATTGGCCGGGAAAACGAGATCGAGAGGGTCATTCAGGTTCTGTCGCGCCGCAAAAAGAATAATCCAGTATTGGTCGGTGAAGCAGGTGTCGGCAAGACCGCAATAGTCGAAGGACTTGCTCAGGATATTATTGCCGGTAATGTACCCGATTGCCTCAAATCAAAACGCGTCATTGCCCTTGATATGGCTTCTATCGTTGCAGGAACAAAATACCGCGGTCAGTTTGAAGAGAGACTAAAAGCCGTTATAAACGAAGTCGCAAAGAATAAAGATATTATCATATTTATCGATGAACTCCATACTATTGTAGGAGCCGGTGCTGCCGAAGGCGCTATCGATGCATCGAATATGTTGAAACCAGCTCTGGCAAGAGGTGAACTCCAGTGCGTCGGTGCAACGACGCTCGAAGATTATCGCCGCTATATAGAAAAGAATGGTGCCCTTGAGCGAAGATTTCAACCGATCGTCGTCAATCCTCCGACCGTCCAGGAGACCATCAATATACTTCAAGGATTGAAGGCGAGGTATGAAGATCACCATCATATTACCTATACTGAAGAATCGCTCGAGGCTGCCGCGAGATTATCGAACCGATATATAAGTGATCGATTCTTGCCCGATAAAGCGATCGATGTTATCGATGAAGCGGGAGCAAAGGTAAAATTATCGAAAGTAGTTAAGAATGATAAGCTTTCTGATCTGGAAGCACAATATAATCAAGTACGGGCAGAAAAAGACAAAGCAGTCGCTGATCAGCAATTTGAAGAGGCAGCGAATCTTCGCGACAAACAGAAAAAGCTAAAAGAACAACTAGCGATCATGGAAAAAGATGAGAATCTGCCCCGTCCCACTGTGATTGAGGAGGATATCGCATTCATTGTATCCCGCTGGACCGGGATACCTGTTTCAAAGATCGAAGAGAAGGAATCCAAACGCCTGCTCAAAATGGAAGATGAAGTTAGAAAAAAGATCGTAGGACAGGATGAAGCGATCAATGCAATCGCCAAGGCAGTCAGGCGAAGTAGAGCGGGCGTAAAGGATCCCCGACGACCGATCGGTTCTTTCATATTCCTTGGCCCCACCGGTGTCGGAAAAACAGAACTGGCAAGGAGGCTCGCTGAATTCATGTTCGGTGATACGAATTCCCTGTTGACGCTGGATATGTCCGAATATATGGAAAAATTCAATGTCTCGAGGCTTATCGGTGCACCACCAGGCTATGTTGGTTTTGAAGAAGGCGGTCAACTAACCGAAAAAGTAAAAAGGAAGCCGTATTCAGTTGTTTTGTTTGATGAAATAGAAAAATCTCACCCCGATGTTTTCAATATTCTCCTGCAGATCCTTGAAGATGGTCAACTGACCGATGCCTATGGCAGAAAAGTGGATTTCAAGAATACGATAATAATCATGACGTCAAATATAGGTACATCTGAAATAAGAAAGGGTAATGGTCTAGGTTTTGCTAAAGATTCAGTTGAAATTTCATATGACAAAATGAAAGTCATGCTTTTGGAAGAGACCAAAAAACTCTTTTCTCCCGAATTCCTTAACCGAATAGACGAAATAATTGTCTTTAGACAACTCAATAAGGAAGATATGATGAGTATCGTCGATATCCTTATCGCCGAGGTTGAAGAACGCTTAAGTGAAAGAAAAATGCAGCTCGAACTCGATGAATCAAGCAAAGAGCTTCTGGTTGAAGAAGGATTCGACCCTGAGTTTGGTGCACGCCCTGTTAAAAGAACGATACGACGTCTTATAGAAGACCCGTTATCCGAAGAAATACTAAAAGGTAAAATACAAGATGGCAAGTGTATTTGCTTGGTTAGATCGGGTGACAAAATAGAATTCAAAGAGAAGTGATACTCCTTTTTTTTCTCATCAATTACACGATAATCGACATCGATGTCAATGTCGAATTCGCCAATCCTCAATTAATAATCGAGACATCCGGCCTTAAATCAGGCGAGGAATTTCGCAGCACAGACATTCAAAATGCTCTGAACAATCTATCGCGTCTTCGATTATTTAATTATATTGAAATTGATACAACGATCGTTGGTGACGGCATATTCTTCAAGATAATAGTCGAAGAAGCGCCTTTTTTGAATGACGACCCGGTGTTCCTGGGTAATCATAAAATAAAGAATAAAGACCTTCTTAAGAAGATCGATTGGAGGGTCGGGCAAATTATTAGCGATAGGAATTTGTTTGAGGCAAAGAATGCTATCGCAGAGCTCTACAAAGAGAAATCCTTTTACAATACAGATGTGCAGGACAGCTCAGTTATTGATTCGATCAATAAGATAGATGTATATTTCATAATAAAAGAAGGCACTGAACCACGGATAGGTAAGATCGAGATTACCGGTAATAAGGCGTTTACTGACAATAAAATCACTAAGATGATGCAAAATAAACCAAAAGCCTTTTTGCGTGGCGGTAAATTGAATGCGGTAAAACTCGAGGAGGATATAGATAAGATCGAATCCTTCTACAAAGATAATGGTTATCTCGATGTTAAGATCAGCGAACCAGTGATCGAAGTCGAAGATGAATTTTTTATCATCACGATCAACATAGAAGAAAATGCAAGATACTATGTGGGCGATATAAGTTTCACTGGAGATTCAATATTCAAAGCTGAGCAGCTCAAAAAAGTTCTGAAATATGAAAGTGGAGAAATATATGACCTCAGTAAGGTCGAAGAGACATACCAGGAACTTTACGGCGTTTATGCGGATGAAGGATATATTTATTGCTCAATCGCGGCAAATGAAGATGTACGTGATAGCTTTATTGATATTGAGTACGCGATAAAAGAGTCCTCGCCAGCTACCATAAACCGTGTGATTATAACCGGTAATTATAATACCCGCGAAAATGTCATCCGCAGGGAAATAACCACAATACCGGGTGAGAGATTTCGACGTTCAGATGTCATCAGGAGTCTGAGAGAGATTTTTAACCTTGGTTTCTTTGATAATGTCGAACCTTTGACCGGTATCCCGGATGACAGCGGTTGTATCGATCTGATATATAAGGTAACGGAAAAAGAAGGGGTCGCTACGGTCGGGGCTGGTATTGCATATTCAGCACAGGATAGATTGACTGGATATTTTGAGCTCTCGCACCCTAATATGTGGGGTAAAGGACAGCGACTTTACACCAAGATTGAACTGGGCGGCAGGCTTACGAATTTCCAGATCGGTTATACTGAACCATGGTTGTTCAATACGAGAACATCGGCCGGGATCGATCTATACTATACAAACCGGTTCTGGGATTATTATACAAAACGTGATGTCGGGTTTGCCGGACGTCTTTCGTTCCCATTTTATCTTGATTATACCAGGCTCGGCTATACTCTGCGTGTTGAAAGAACTCAGTTGCTTGATATATCCAATACTTATACTGCTCCGATAAGCGGCTATAGCCTTTATGATGACACTATACCAAAGTGGACGCTGGCAAATGCTTTTACTTTAACCAGAGATTCGAGGGATTTCATATTTAATCCTTCAAGCGGTACATACCTAGCTTTACATGCTGAAATCGCCAAGAAATTTCTTTTTGCCAATATCGATTATAACCGTATAACTTTTGAAGCTCGTACATACCTTCCGATATACTGGAAACTTATCCTTATGGGCAGGATAAAAGCAGGGGTCGTAACGAGTGTCGATGAAGTGCCGCTTTATAAAAGGTTCTATGCTGGTGGTGCTGGTGATGATGGTGTTCGAGGATATGCCGACCGCTCCCTCTCCCCTAAGGTCGATGGGCGTAGTGTCGGAGGGAACGCGTTACTCATCAATAATGTCGAACTCAAGCTAAAATTATCACAAAGTCTGTCATTTTTGCTATTCTACGATGCTGGGAATTCCTTTGTGTCATATGAAGATATAAATTTGCATAATCTCTATCGGGGCGTTGGTGCAGGAGTCCGCATTGAAATACCCATGATGGGAGTACTTGGATTTGATATGGGTTATGGTTTGGATAGTGAAAACCCGGGATTCTCACCACACTTCCAGATCAACCCCTTTGGCATGTTTTAATTAGTCGGGAGGTTGTATGAAGAAATATTGTCTCGCTTTGCTTATAACATTTTTGGCATTGTATGCGGCGGAGAACACTACTGGTTTTGTCGATTCAGATCGTATTTTCAATGAATACCAGGCAACGACTGCAGCAAATATTGAATTAAATGATTTTGTAAAGACGTACCGAGATTCTGCGGCGATTCTCAGACAGCAGATCGATAATCTTAAAGCTGAGCTCAACGATCAGAAACTCATGCTCTCTGAAGAGGCAAGGCTCAGAAAACTTGATGAAATAGAAGCACAGACTAAAATTTACAAGGCATTCCTTGAAGAATATTTTGGTAACGGCGGCAAAGTAGAGCAGAAGAATGATGTCCTGATGGCACCTCTTTTAAAAAAGATCAATGATGCTGTAAGCAAGATCGCTCAACAAGAAGGTTTTGCTGTGGTCTTTGATCTTTCCGAGAATGTTTTTTATGCATCGAGTGAGCTTGACTTGACCGACCTGGTCATCGATGAATTAAATCTCGAATACGGGCCTCAGACATTGCCTACCGGTGAGGTGAAGAAGCAGATCGCGATCTTTCCTTTCCGGGAAGATAATACTGAAGCTGATAAAGCTGATCTTGGTGAACGGTGCCAGGATGAACTATACAAGATCATAAGTGTTTTTAGCAAATTCAAGTTCATCAGCAAATCCGATGTAAAGAGCGAGATGAACAAACGGCATATTGGTCTGAACTTCAGCGATAGCCAGGCGTATGCGATAGGCGTCTATTTCCAATGTAATTATATTATTGTCGGAAGGGTCACAAAGCAGGCAAGCAAGATCGACTATACAATTTCTCTAAAAGATGTAGAAAAAAATCAGGAAATAGACAAAAGGGTAACGATGGTTCCTGATGAGATTAAACTTGCAGAATTTTTGAACAACGATCTACGGGCACTTATCGAAAAAATTCAGTAGTCTTCAGAACCGCATTTAGGGTTCTCGATGTTTTTTTATGTTTTTGATCATCTCCCGGATTTCCTTATTAAATTCCTCCTGAAAGATCAGAAACTTTGCTCGCTGTATCGGAGTCAGTATTTTTAGAAGTTCTTTCATTTTATTCATCTGTTTTGTAAGTTTGTCCTGAAGCAATTTTTCATACTTCGATACCTGTTCAAGGATCGCCTCTTGTGAACCATCGTTGTCAATGAGTTTTTTTAGTTCGTTGATGATCTCCATTTTGCCTTCACCGAACTCGCGTTTTATTTTCTGCAGTTCATTCAGTTTTGGAAAAAACACTACGGCCTGTTCAGTCGTTAGATCGAGTTCCTGTGTCAACCGGTATATCTTAACCTTCTCAATGATGGCACGCGGGTCTTGATCATCGAACGGTTGGGCAAAACACACGGTGATCAAAGCCAATAAAACTAAGATTCTTTTCATACCTCCTCCTGTAACTTTTTAAGTTCTTCAGTTAAAATAGCAACAAAATGCGACCTTTCTTCATCACTGAATTCCGCGATGGTTTCATCAATATCGATAAGCAGATCCTCTTCGCCTTTCATCGTAATTAGACCCCTTTTCCGGGGTCAATGGTTTAATCGCTGGATTTTATCTTTTCCCACAAGTTTTTCGCATATTTTCGTAAAGCCGAATGTATTTCTTCGCTGATCTATCCCATGAGAAATCATAGGACATACAATTTTTGGACAATTCTGTAAAATTGTCTTGGCTATTGTATACCATCATGCTTCTTGAAAGAGCAGTTAGCAGATGTTCGCCTAAATACTCAGTAAATACAAAACCATTACCTTTGAGTGAGATAGGATCATAATCAGTGATAGTATCAGCCAATCCACCGGTCTGTCGCACGATCGGGATCGTGCCGTACCTCAAGCTAATGAGCTGGCCTAAGCCGCACGGTTCATATTTAGAAGGCATCAGAAAGAAATCGCTGCTCGCATATATACGGTGTGCTAGCCGGTTATCAAACTTGATATTTACCGACACACGCTGAGGATAGACATTGGCGAGTGTGGTTAATTTTTCAATGTATATTTCGTCCCCAAATCCTAGAATGATCATGTTAAAACCCAGTTCGATAATCGAATCAAAAACTTTGACAAGTATGTCAAAACCCTTCTGTTCAGCGACCCTCGATACAATTCCGATTAAGGCGCGATCATCTTTAAGGCAACATTCACTTATTAGTTCCTGCTTGTTTTTTTGCTTCCCGTACGGATCAGAATATCTGTAATTAATAAACTCATCTGTTTCAGGATTCCATTGGCTGTAATCGATCCCATTGATTATCCCCTTTAAGTTTGATCGTCTTGTCCGCAGTACACCATCGAGTCCGAAGCCTAATTCAGGTGTCTGAATCTCCCTGGCATAATTTTGCGAAACGGTAGTGACCATATCACTGTATAAAATACCAGCTTTCAAAAAATTAATATCACCATAATATTCAATACCTTCAGGTGTGAAATAATCATCAGCAACACCAAGCAGCGGATATTTAGCTGCCGGGAAACGCCCTTGATATCCTAAATTATGTATCGTGAAAACGGACTTCGCTTTATCCTTGCTGAGCTTCAGAAATAAAGGGATCAATGCGGTTTGCCAGTCGTGACAATGGACTATATCGTATGAACCTCGCATGACAAGTTGTGTCACTGCTTTACAAAAAAGCGTGAAGCGCTCACAATTGTCCGGGAAATCCCCTTTTTTAGTACCATAGAGTCCGTCACGACAAAAGAATTCAGGGTAGTCTATGAGCCTGTAGTTGCCATCCTTATAAACATTAACATCATAATCACTGATCATGTTGACTTTGATTTTTTCCTTAAAAGCACCATTAATACCTTTGTATCTAGGTATAAAAACGTCAACATTATGTCCAAGACTCTCCAGTGCTGCCGGCAATGCGCCGACAACATCGGCAAGTCCGCCTGTCTTAGCGTATGGTGTTGCTTCGGATGCAACAAAAGCGATCTTCATACCTAACAGATCCTGTGCAACGGAATAGTCGACTGGATAGATAGGCTTGAGCTCTCTTTCACTCTTCTTATATTATGTTTTTAAGGTATGATGCGGATTCTTCAGGACCCGTGGGATTTATATAAAAACCTGTTCCCCATTCAAATCCTGCAATATGCGTAAGCACCGGGATAATTTCCAGATGATAGTGGTAAAATTCAATACCCCGGAGCGTTATCGGCGTCGTGTGTATCACATAGTTGTATGGTGGAGTATTGAGTGCTTTTTTCATTCTTAAGAGACAATCTTTGAGTATTGAAGCCAGGTCGTCAAGCTCGGTTTTTGGAGCATCTTCAAAATTCGATATATGATTCCTCGGCAGGATCCAAGTTTCGAACGGGAAGCGGGGGGCGAACGGACAAATAAGGATAAATGAGTTATTCTCACTGATAAGTCGCTTTCTCGCTTTTGTCTCTTGAACGACAATATCACAGAAAATGCATCGCTCACGATATTCATAATAGCGCTTTGCACCATCCATTTCTTCCATAACTCGTTTTGGGATAATGGGAGTCGCAATTAATTGTGAGTGACTATGCTCGAGCGACGCACCGGCAGCTGCTCCGAAATTTTTAAAAACCATTGTATAGCGGAGTCGCTGGTCTTTTTTTAAGTCAAGCATTCTTTCTTGATAAGCATATATGACATCGCGGAAAGATTCGATCTGTAAATCAGCAAGATCCATAGAATGGTCGGATGTTTCTATTATGACTTCATGGGCTCCGATACCATTCATTCGATCATAGATCCCTTCGCCCCGCCGATTGATATCGCCTTCAACGAGCAGTGCTGGAAATTTGTTTGGGATAACGCGCAATGTCCAACCCGGTGTGTTTGGTTTAGAATCAGCAGAACGATATGCGATAATCTCAGGCGGAGTTGCTGCTTCATTACCAGGGCAGAAGGGACACGATTCAGGTGGTACTACTTTTTTTTCAGCGGTTGATTTAAAATCCTTCGGGCGCTTTGCACGCTCGGTTGAAATTATGACCCAGCGCCCTAAAACCGGATCTTTGCGAAGTTCGGGCATTATTTGGGTGTGTCTGCTTTATTTTCGATCGCTTTATCGCTTTCGTTCGGTTCAGATTCATCAGGTACTTCAGGAGCCTGCAGGAATATTTTAATATCAGCTTCAGCTCGAATCTTCTCGATAAATTCATTGGCCAATTTCATCTGCTTTTCTCTTCTCAGATTAGTTTCTATGCCCGGCCATAATTCATCCAGCGTCCGATAGTGTTCCGGAATGTATTCGATGACCTTGACAAAAGTGTAATTGCCATCATCATTTTTGAAAACTTTGCTCACATCGCCATCTCTTAACTTAAAGACAACGGATTCAAATATCGGTTTCCTCACCTTGCGGCTGATTTTACCGGTCATTCCGCCGCGTTTTGCAGTATTGGAGACCGAATGCTCTCTGGCCAAAGAATCGAATAATTCAGGAGTTGAAAGGATGATCTTTCTGAGTTCCTCAGCTAAGGATTTGCTTTCAACAACGATTTCCTGGCAGTCCACCATTTCGCTTATCAAGAGCTCTTCCTTATGCTCTTTATAAGAATTCACGATCTCCTGGGAATCGACGGTTACCGGTTCGACGACTATTTTTCTGTAAAGAGCGCTTTCACAGGCTTGTGTGATCGCAGTGATCATTTTATTGATGTATCCATCCCTTAGATAATATTTGTTACGCTCACCGTACTCAAGTTTGAGTTCATCTTCAATCATGGTATTTAGAATCTTTTCGAATTCTTTGGCAACGGTTAGATCGACACGGCCATATTCTGGCTGAGTGGTGTTCTTTTTTTCAACATCACTTTTATGGATTTGTCTGCCGTTTATTTCAACTATCACTGGATCACTGTCCAGGGCAAGTACGTCGCTCAACTCTCCTTCATGCATTTTTATTCTGGCTTTCTTTTTTAGTTTCTTGATGAAATCTTCCTCAACCTTCTTGATATTTTCAGCCTTGAGTTGGGTTTCGATTTGGCTTTTTACTTTATCATACTCCCTATAGCGTTCAGGCTTATGGTCAGTGACGATATAAATACCGTATTTCCCCTCAAACGGGATAATACCTACCAATTCATTGAGTTTGGCTTTGAACAACGCCTGATCAACGGGTTCTGGTCTTACATCTTTAAAGACAATGCCCATATTGCCTTTGTTTTTACCCGAATTTGCAGTTGAATATGTTTGTGCAAGTGTATCAAAACTCTCAATGTGTTTTTTCAGAGAATCAAGCAGAAACATCGCCAGACTTTCAGACTCCACGACTATCTCTTTTCCCCTGATTTCCTCTCTAAGTAGATAATTTTTGTTATTCTTGTAGAACTTTTTCATCTCTCTTTCGCTCGGTTTTGCTTTTTCGATAACATCGACTGCGTACACTTCCTCTAGTAATAAAGACTTTCTTTTATCAATCATCGTTTCTTTGTAGATGAGAGTTGTATCGACTTGATAATTGCGTGCATTTTCAAGGATCAATCGACCGAGTACCATTCCGTCCAAAACCGCATTCTCATCGCGCGAGCCAAATCCCATACGCTTGGACATTTCTTTATCGAGTTCCAATCTGGTGATATTATAACCATTGATTGTGGCTACGTAGTCCTGGTAGTTCTTTTCAAAACACCGTTCAACTCCGCTTAAAGCGAATGAATCGAGAGGCGATTTCCGATACTTGGTAGCGATTATTTCATAAGCTTTGGCAGCATCTAGAAAATTTTCGTTCATTTCATAAGCCAAAGCGAGACGGTAATACAACCAACCATCTTTTTTTCTTTGTTCTTCGATCACTCCTTTGTAGATTTCAACAGCTTTGCTGAAATCACCGAGCTTGGCAAAATATATATCGCCTTTTTCTAAAGTCCAGTCATAAACTTTCTTGCCATTTTCGATCTGTTGGCCACAATAAACGATCGCCTGTTCATATTGACCGTCTAAAACAAGATTGATATAATCTTGTGGCAGGACCATGCATATAAGCAGTATCAAATTCATCTTGAATCCTCCTTCTTATAGATTAGTATTGTATTTAAAATCCAAAGGTTGTCAACCCCATTAGATAATACTCATCTTCGATCTAACGAGTGAGAATAACATATTGTTGAACGATCGCAGGATCTGATCATATTTCAATAGCAGTATCTAACCAGGTCAAAAATGCTTCTACCGTATTTACAAAACAGTAATTATGGTTATAATTTTATGTTATGGATATCGCCATAGAGTTGAATAATATCTACCGTTCCTTTAGAAATAACTTCTGGCAAAGGCCAAAAGAAGTTTTAAAAGATGTCTCTATAAAAGTACAAAAAGGTGAAATATTCGGTTTTCTAGGACCGAACGGTGCAGGGAAAACCACGACCATAAAGATCATTACCGGGCTTATTCGACCTGATTCAGGTTGCGTCAGAATATTCGATGCACCGGTAAATAGCCTGGAGGCAAAGAAACACATAGGCTTTTTGCCTGAGTCACCTTATTTTTATGAACACCTCACTGGCTATGAATTCCTTAATATCCATGCACGGCTTGGTAATGTAAAAGACCATAAGGTCCGTACAAATGCTCTCCTGGATAGAGTTGGACTTAGTCATGCTGCAGATCTGCCGCTTTTTAAATATTCCCGAGGTATGCTACAAAGGATAGGCATTGCCCAGGCTCTGATCACTGATCCTGACCTGTTTATTCTCGATGAACCTCTTTCCGGGCTTGATCCCATAGGCCGAAAAGAAATAAAAGACCTTATCATAGAGCAAAAAGACAGGGGAAAGACAATATTCTTCTCTTCTCATATATTACCTGATGCCGAAGCTGTTTGTGATAGAATAGGCATTATTATTAAAGGAAGAGTTATGCATATAGGTAAGTTAAAGGAAATTTTAAAGAAGGGTATTAAGACGGATGAAATTACATTAGAAGAATGGTTCGTCAAACAAATAAGGAAGACCCATGCATAGGATGTGGGCGATTTGCGAAAATACATTCAAAGAAGGGCTGAGACAACGGATTCTTATAATTTTAGCGATATTTGCTTTATTAATTATTGTCATTTCAGTATTTTTAGGA
Organism: uncultured bacterium; assembly: GCA_964419565.1. Lineage (GTDB taxonomy): Bacteria > Hydrothermota > Tepidihabitantia > SM23-42 > SM23-42 > JAUVZL01. Next base: position 16,259 of record CAYQPW010000003.1, on the reverse strand, counting down.
CCTTTTGCTCTGGGCGAAGTGCCCAAGATTATTAGAGATTTTGGACTTTCTGCGGCTTCATTTTTTAGCATCCTTATTGTCATTATAATCGGTTCAAGCCTGATCAAAAAAGACATTGAAAAACGCACTATCTTCACGGTCATTACCAAGCCGGTGCGGCGCAGTGAGATCATCATCGGGAAATTTATCGGCCTTTTATTCCTTATTATGATCATCCAGGGGATGATGACCATTATCCAACAATTAGTTATATTTGTATTTGAGGGAGCATTTGATCCTGGGATTCTCCTTGCTCTGCCCTTTTCCCTTCTCGAAATAATGATCCTTTTGGGGATACTCCTTGTATTTTCATCTTTTTCATCCCCGACATTGAGTGCTATTATGGGTGTCGTCTTCTACATTATCGGTCATGCAAGTCCTGATCTCAAGCTCTTTGCTGATCAATCTAAAATGCCCGCTATGAAATTTATTGCTTATGGTTTTTATTATATAATGCCGAACCTCGAGAATTTTAACTTCCGATTAGAGCTCGTTCATAAATTACCGCTTTATGCAGACCAATTGATGTTCACGGTCGCCTATGGATTGATCTATACTATTTTTCTTGTTTACCTTGCGATCCTTGTATTTGAAGGACGTGAGTTTAAGTAAGGATTGTGGCGTACCGCCACACATAAATACTATAGGAGTAGGGCGTTTACGCCCGTCTTAACAATGGAAAGCTTCTCATATCATAATCCTCCACACCTCCACATTGACAATATGTATTATATGATAACTGCTTCAACCATAGATAGACAGAGGTATGTACGTACACTTGGTAGCAAGCAGAAAGTGCGTAGTGCAATCCTCGACGCGACTAAAAAGTTGAAATGTGATCTTTACGCCTGGGTCATTATGGAAAACCACTATCACATATTAGTTAAAATCCGGAGTAGTAAGATGTTAGGTAAATTGATGAATTCGATAAATGGAAGTAGTTCCTATTATATTAATAAATTGGATAATCAAAGGGGGAGAAAAATCTGGTATAGTTACTGGGATACATGTATTAGAAATAAAAACGATTTTTTTATACGCTTCAACTATATTCATAATAACCCGATTAAACATGGCCTGATCAATACGTTTGATAATCTGCGTTTCTATGATTTCTCGAGTTACATCTATTATCTGAAAACGAAAGGGCAGGAATGGCTTACAGATACGTTTATGAGTTATCCAATTGCTGATTATATCGACGAGTATGATGATTACGACGAGCCTAAAGGCTCTACTCCAGAGATAGGATTCTGAATATTTCATGAAAAAAATCATTCTAATCCTCCTCCTCCTTGCACTGATAATTAACCTATCATACCGCATAGATATAAGGAAACCGTCACATAATATTATCGGTGAATTGATGTATTTCCCTTCTGGCCGGGCTTTGCGGATTTTTTCCATGGGTTTTTATGGACCACTCGCTGATTTGATATGGTTACGTTTCATTCAGTATTATGGTGAACACCGTCTGACCGATGCGAAATTTGAGATGATGTATCATATCCTTGATATATTGACTACCCTGGATATACATTTTACTTATGCATATACTTTGGGTGGGTTAATGCTGACAAATGATGCAAAGCGACCGGATCAAGCAAGAAAACTGCTGAGAAAAGGCATGCGTGCAGTGCCGGATGACTGGCGCATACCGTTTATGTATGCTTTTATGCATTATCTTTTCTTAAAAGAGTATTCAGTGGCAAGAGTTTACTTCAAAATTGCTGCGCAGATGCCTGATGCGCCAGATATGCCAAAACGCTGGGCTGCATATACGACCTACTTTAAGCTTGGTGATAAAAAAACTGCTCTACGGATGTGGCTAGATTATTATAATTCCACTGAGAATCCAGAGGAAAAAATACTCGCAGAGATCTATATAAAGCGTATTAACATGGATTTAGATATCGATTTTTTAAACAAAAAAGTAGAAGAATACCGGCTTCGAACCGGTCAAACACCGGTCAGTTTGAAGCAGCTGATAACGCTTGGCTTGATAGATTCAATACCGCAAGAACCTCATGATGGATATTATTTCCTACGTGCTGGTAAGGTGTACTCAACGTACCGAATCGACTAAACAAAGAATGTAGTCAACCGATTTATCGAATACGACAGAAAATAAATGACCGACAAATCGTTCAACTACATTTTCAATGCTTTGTATCCTTGCCGTATTTCTTATCCAGGGCATCAGCCATTTTGTTGAAGCCTTCAGCGACGTCGTGAATTTCGTCGTTTTTTCTGAATTTCAAGCGGACTGAAAAATCCCCCTGTCCGATACGTTCCATACCTTGTTTAAGACTGTATAATGGACCTGCAGTTCGGTGAGATATAAAAATTAAAAAAACGAACGCCATGGCTAATAATATGAAAACCACCGGTACAACGATCAACAAAGGTTTCATTGATGTTTCGATTAGCTCTCTGCCGGTCGGTGCGTGTCCAGTTTCATCGATTATACTGATGATCGACGAGAGCATAAAATAATGTGTTGCCAAAATGGAAACAAAGATCGCAATAAAAACAATCGATAGGATCATTATCAGCAATCCGTATTGATATTTTTTATTAATTAGAAATATCTTTCTTCGGTATTTCATTTTCTTTTTTTCTTAGATTTTGAACCATTTCATTGAAGCAGTCCGCCACATCATGAATAGCGTCATAATTGCGAAAAGACAATTTAACGGATAGATCGCCCTCCCCGACCTTTCTCATGAACATCTTCAAACGAAACAGAGGTCCAGCTATGCGATGGGATATAAATATAACGATTGCACTCAATACAAGGAAAACCAAGGGCAAAATAATAATTAATGGTTTTAATGCTGTTATCATGAGCTCTCTACCTGAGGGCGCCCTATGATAGCGCGCTGAATAATCAATGATCGAGGAAAGAAGAATATAATGGGTAATGAATGTCGTGAGCAACGTGCCGACAAGAATTATTGCCAGCAGAATCCCCAGCATGCGGAATTGATATTTTCTATGCGTGATATATTGTTTTCTTCTGAATTTCATGGTTGGTTCTATGGTAATAATATAGGTATCGGGCTTTTTTCACCATAACCCGAAACACAATATAAATATGCCGGTAAACCAGGAGAACCGGGAGTCGTACCATCAAGCTGATAAGAAGAGTAATAAACACAGCCCTGGGGTCCTCCAGGCGGACCGGGCGGTACAGGTGGTTTTGCAATTAGCAGATTATCGACGACATTGTCTGGTGCACGAAAAGGGTTTCTAAATCCAGGATGTGGTTTGAGCAGGGCATGTTGGGGAAACGGCGGGGTCCTCACACCGCCTGCTAAAGAGAAATTCCCGATATTACCACCGATCTCAGGGTTGACCTGATTTATCTGAGTATCGAGATCACCAGGATATATCCCGCCTGAAAGGGTCGCATATTCTTCCACGGCCATATGCACAGAGTGCATATTTGCTTTAACGCTCGCTTCAAGAGCCCGATTTCTCAAGACAATATAGTTGGGTACGGCGACCGCAGCGAGTATGCCGATCACGGCAACGACGACCATTAATTCGATGAGAGTAAAACC
>CAYQPW010000003.1:11811-12554 GCA_964419565.1 uncultured bacterium | reverse complement strand
GACGCTTCCTTTGCTCTTTTCTGCATACTGATGAAATTGGGGATAGCGATTGCCGCCAAAATACCGATAATCACCACCACAACCATCAGCTCGATCAAAGTAAAACCTTTCTTCATTTTTCCTCCTTCATGAACTCATCTAATCACAGATCTGATTAAATGATACGAATAACAAATAGATTATGTCCTTGAATATCGTCTGGTTACATTGTAACCCAATTTCACATCTCAGGCCTTAGGACACAGTCAATCATAAGTGCAATTTTGCTGCCAGCATCTATTATTAATAAAGCCTTATAAAAACATATCCATCTTTTTATGTTTGTCAACAGATAGATTGTGAAAGATCATTTACTATGTTTATATGCAATACTCATGCCAGAGATAGTGTCAATAAGTCATTATTTTTCAAGACTTTCTCCAATGATAATGTCTCATACACCTACACTGTCTCATTTTGATACACTTAAGTCTCGCGTGCAACAAACCCAACTTCGAAAACCCGGCACCTTTCACCTTGCAGTTATTTAGACACTCTAAAAATGTAGTTGCCTGATTTATCAGGCTTTGCAATAATTAAATCCCATTTTCAAATCGCCCGATAAATCGGACGACTACAGGTAGGTTGGTTATATGTAGTGGTTTGATTTATCAAATACGGCAGGTGATTACGGATTTCGGTTTCTAGTCCGATAAATCGGACGACTACAGGTAGGTTGGTTATATGTAGTGGTTTGATTTATC
>CAYQPW010000003.1:0-11711 GCA_964419565.1 uncultured bacterium | reverse complement strand
AAACAAAAAATGGACGCTTTTGACCGTCCCTTTTTTGTTTGCGAGCGTTCTACGCGGTGCGCATCACACCCCATATTCTTTCCCCTTATCTGATCATTGTTATGGTTTTACTAACGGCACCTTGTGGTGTTTCAATTATTAGAAAGTATGGTCCAGGAGTCAGTGTTTCTTTTTTCCTTTGCGTGGTTTTGATGGTTTTTTCTTTCTTTGATCGAGTTTTCTATACAATGTAGCACGCCCCATGCCGAGAATCTTTGCTGCCTTGCTAATATTCCCTTCACACTCATCCAAAACCCTGCGGATCTCTGCATCTTGTAATTCATCGAGACTCCGGCCAGAACGGTCACCAGGCATGCCCAGATGCTCAGTTTTGATATAATATGAATCGCTCAAGATCGCAGCTCGCTCTATGACATGGCGCAGTTCTCTAATATTACCTGGCCAATCGCGTCTTTTCAGATCATCGAGCGCGGCTTTTAAAAATCTTCTCTCCCCCAATTTCTCGCGTTCACATATTAATTTCAAAAAATATTCAGCGAGCATCGGGATATCTTCCCTGCGCTGCCTTAAAGGCGGTAGCACAACGGGAATTACATTGAGCCGATAATATAGATCTTCCCGGAATCTGCCATTCCTAACTTCATCCATAAGATTTTTGTTAGTCGCCGCAACAAGACGTACATCAACGCGAATCGGTTTTGTCGACCCGAGCGGTACTATTTCTTTTTCCTCTAATAACCGCAAGAGTTTCATTTGAATTGTCGAAGGTGCATCGCCGATTTCATCAAGAAAAAATGTCCCCTTATCCGCGGCCCTGAACAAACCCTGTTTATCTGTAACCGCACCAGTAAAAGCTCCTTTTTTATAACCGAACAGCTCGCTTTCAAGTAATGTTTCAGGCAAAGCTGCACAGGATATAGTTACGAAGTTATTATTTGCACGCTTTGAGATATTATGTATTTCCCGGGCGATCAGTTCTTTTCCAGTACCAGATTCACCTAATATGAGCACGGTTGTATCAGTAGCCGCTATTTTACCGACCAGTTCGAGTACATTCTTGATCTGCCGGCTATTACCTATAGTCTGATACGCTGATTCCTCGGGTTTTAGAATGTTTGCCCTTATTCGCAACATAAGTTCTTCAATACCAAAGGGTTTTAAAATATAATCACTCGCTTTATCGCGCAGGGCATTTATCGCTGATTCCATTGAACCATAAGCGGTTATGAAAATAACCGGCACATCAGGATAGACTTTGCGTATTCTCTTTAAGAATGCAAAACCATCGAGTTCAGGCATTCTTATGTCACTGATGACCAGGTCAAACCTTTCTTCTTTTATCTTATTGAGTGCGGTTTTTGGTTCAGTAGTAGCAAAAACACTATAACCTTTTTGCTCCAATGCATAAGAGAGCCACTTAATAAGGCTCTCTTCATCATCAAGTATTATTATTTTTCTCTTCATATCAAATAAGTAAATTAATTTCTAATTATTTTCAACGAAAAAGAATCAAAGAGCGAACTTTATTTGCGTCTTCTGACAAAAAGTTCAGTGAGTACAAGCTTGACCTCAGGGCTTATTCTGAATTCTCTTAGCGATTCTTTGTTCTTAATAGAACAACCCAGGTCAAAAGTCAATGAGCCGATCTTGCGAATAGGCACAGCTAATGATACGTCAATACCGTGTTCTGTTACATCATTCAGGTACCAGGGATTCAGAAAATAATCGAAAGAAAATCTTTCCTTGATAAGCCCTATTTTAAACCTGTATGGTGAACGATAAGCAGTAGACTGTTCGATACCAGGCCAGAATGAGTGTTCTACAGTCAGTGCGAGTAAACCTCCGATAACCTTGATATTTGGAATGACAGTTAGTGATACACGATCTGGTAGATCAATCGTCGAGTCAGCATCTTCACTTTCCATCACGACATCGCCAAAACCCTCATAAAACGCAGAAATATCGAACAATTTCTTGGCTCTCAGTTTAAGACCGGCAGAGAAGATCTTTCCTTCATACTTATAGTTAAAAGTATCGACCAAATAGAAATTTCCAATATGGTAGTTCCATATTTCAGAAGCATTGCCAAGCAGGTAAGAACCGCGCAGAGCTATTTCCCCAACTCCAAAATCATTATTGAGATTGACATATACTTGTTCAATCCCGCCCTTACCATCTAAATGTATATTCAGGTTGTCTTCATTGAAATACAAGTCAAACGACTGGGTAAACCTTGTTTGGTTCCCTATCCCAAAAATAAAACCCCTGGTAATAGGTACAGCGAACTTCAAATTGAACGGATTGGTCCAAAAAAGTCCTCTGAAATCACCGTTTTTATTCAATATACTAAACTCAGGACGCAAGGCTACTTCAATATGAGCCTTGTTTTGTAAGCCAAGAAATGGACCTTTGAAAATGCAATTATCTTCACCAATACCGTCTAATGAAAACATCGATGCAGCAGTGAGGTATATAAGTAAGATCGCCATTAGAACCTGCCTTGCGGTGGATCTATATAGCCAACTTTCAGGGTATGTGAGCCATTTATTATCTTGTAGTTGGCAATATCATATTCTTCTGGATACAGAATAATAAACAACCCAAAATTAGAGTCAGGATGCTCGATAATATGTTGTATATGTTGTACAATATCAATTTCAAACAGCGTATCATCAGCACTAAATGACTCGAGCGCAATAAGACCACTCGTCTCTGTATTAAAATCATCGAGTGGTTCAAGTAATTGCCTCACCCCTATTTGCAATGAATCGCGCATTATAAAATGATGTTCCGGAGCAAAACTTAATTGAGCATAGACTGCTTTTTTGTCGATAAGGGTCGAGTCGAAGACGAATTTGGCATAATTATAGAAAGGTATACCTGATCCTATCCAGGATTCAGTATAGAAAGGTTCTGGACCGGTCAAAATATGGCAATCATCATTGAGTTGTATACTTGTGACGACATCGTTCTTGACCAGTAAGAATCTAGGTGAGCGGCCGGATTCCTGGGAGTGGAAATAACTAAAACCTGAATCAACCGGAATTATTATCATCCCCTTGGCATTAATTATCTCTTCCAATTCAATATAATTGAATGTAATGACCAATGAATCACCTTTTGTTTCGACCATTCGTAAGGAATCACTGCTAAAATCTCCACCTGCGTTATTCCACCAGTCGTTATTATTACGTTTGAACCAATTAGCTTCGCTTTCGTCAAAGTCATCGTCCAGTAAATGTATACTGACTTTTATCGTATCATTGTCGAAATTTGTATTAGTCTGCAGTATCAACTTTATCTCATCAAGTCCCTGGTATGAAGTATCCGCAAAGTCGAATTCTAACAGGATCCTCGATTCATAGTCAGCGTTCTTACCCACTATCAAATTAATTGACGAACCGAGGTTTTGATAACTGTTAAGTTCGGTCAGAGTATTATGAAGTGGTAATTCGAGCTCCTGAGCAACAAAATCACCCCTTATATCAAACTGCTCTTCACCGATAGGTAGTTCATTGCAACAGATAAAAAGTATAGCAATAAGAAAAATATATCTCTTCATAATCAGATAATATTCAATTTTCAAAAGAAGTCAAGCAAAGGATATGGGAAGTACATCATTTATGTCTTGACATATTGACACATGTTTTTTTCTCAATATAATTCCAGTATCGTTAACTATTTAATATTCAATCACAAAACGAGTTATTGTGAAAGGAAACTATGAGGTTTATTTTTGTGCTGAGCGCATTCATCTACGGTGCAATCGGTCAGCAGTACAAGCAGTACAGCAAACCGGCCGGCATCCTTACATTAGTCAGCGGTGATGTTAGTATCTTCCGTACGCAGGCGATGGTCCCTGAACAGGCACATTTACTAGATTATCTTTTTGAGGGCGATACACTCGTTATCGAAGACACTGGCCTGGCTACGATATTCTTTAAAACCGGTGTTTTACTGACCCTTGATTCAAAAAGATGTTTAGAAATAAATGTAGCTGGCCTTGATACATTAGACCTTCCAATTAAAAAACCCGTAAATCCAAAAAAGATGTCTGGTCTTTTTGATGATATGTGCACACTAAAGCAAAAGTATGACGAAATGATGCCAAGAAATATCATTGAGTCTGATGATACAATAAGTTGCGTGATCCAATATCCTGGTAATACTGCATTGATCAATGCACGACCCGATATAATATGGAACAAATATCCGGGCGCGAACTGGTACACCATGAACATGCAACAGGGTTCTGAAATACTATCAAGCATTGCTACAACCGACACAGTATTTTTATATCCTGATAACGTTGAAGATCTGTTACCCGGTAATTATAAAATACGGGTTCTCGCCGTGCATAACAGTGATACGTTATACAAAACTACCCGAACATTGACCATTCTCGATTCACTATCAGCCAATAATGTACATCAAACTATTGAAATGATCACAAAACAAAAACCGGATGATTTCACATTCCTTCTGTTAAAGGCTGTTTTTTTTAGGGGCAAATCATTGAGATTCATGGCTATTGAGGCATTTAAAAAACTTCTTGCTATTGATCCGGGTTCTCCGATTCTGTACAAAGGTCTAGCTGAGCTTTACTATGGACTTGGGATATTTGAGCTCGGTGATGCATTCTTTGATCTATCAAAGCAGACAATAATTACACCACAAATTCAAAGGCAGTAAAAAACTCCTTTCTCTTGACAGTCATTCGGATTTGATTATATTTACGTGTGTCCAGACACAAAACATCAGGGGCGATGAATAGATTTACCACGATTATTTTGGGAGCGGGGATCGGAAAACGGATGAATTCCAGAATTCCGAAGATTATCCACAAAATCCATGGTAAACCGATCATATCCTTTGTCATTGACAAAGTAAAAAATATCAATTGTCCTGAGGTAATTGTCGTTGTCGGGAAACATAAAGAAGCCATAAAAGCCGAACTGGGTAGTACTGTAAAATATGCAATTCAACCCATCCCTTTGGGGACTGGTGATGCTGCTAAGCAAGGAATTTCCAAAGCAACCCATAATAATGTTCTTATCCTCAATGGAGATATCCCTCTTATCCGCGAAAAAACTATCAGTTCGTTAATAAGCTGTTATGAAGATGAAAAAGCAGATCTGGCGATCCTGACATGTACTATGAAAAATCCCTTTGGCTATGGCCGTATTTTAAGAGATAAAAAAAATCGAATATTCGGGATCATTGAACAGGCTGACGCAACATCAAAGCAGCAACGGATCAGGGAAATCAATGTCGGTGCATATTATGGAAATAGAAAGACCATTATTGCTGCTTTAAAAAAGATAAAACCGCAGAACAATCAAGGCGAGCAGTATTTAACTGACATTGTCAAGGATCTGATCGCGCATAAGAGAACAGTCGTGGGTTTTAGAACGAACAATGAAAAAGAAATGATGGGCATAAATACGAAAGCAGATTTAGCTCGCGCACGTCATATCATGAAAGAAAGACCGTTCAGCCAGTTGAAAAAGAAAGGGAAATAAGACTCGATGCCAGAGAAATCCTGCAGCAACAAACAACATAGATCCCCGGGTAGAGCGATAATCTATATCCTGATCATCATATTGGGCATGTTTTTAATATCAATGGTTATTGTCTTTAGCAGGACTGATCCCCAGGAAATATATGAGAAGAATGCGAATCTACGTTTAGAGGTTTTAAATGGCTGTGGTGTTGACCGGCTAGCCCTCAGAGTAACGAACCTCCTTAGAAAAAGGGGTTTTAATGTTGTTAAGATCGGTGATACACGAGATCAAGATTTTGATGAAACAGTAGTCCTTGAGCGCGGGCAAGACAATATGGCAAATGCAAAATACTTCGCAAAGCAGTTCGGCTGCAAGAACGTAGACAAAGACATAGATCAAGCCCTTTACATTGATATTACGGTGATTATAGGCAAAGACTATAAAAAGATCTTCACTGATGTCGAAAAAGAGTTCTAAGACGGCTGCGCTAAAAGCCTTACCTGAAAAAGAAGTCGCCGAACATCTGGCAAGAATCATAGATGAAAAAAAAGGATATGATATTCTTATTTTTGATCTGAGAGGGATATCGCCGATCACTGATTATTTTGTTATCTGTACGGGATTATCAGATGTCCATAATCGGAATATAGCCGGTGCACTTATCGACCACGAAAAGCCTTATCATGCTGAAGGACTTGAGGCGGGAAATTGGGTTTTGCTTGATTTCGTCGATGTTATTGTACATATATTTTTAGAAGATATACGGGATTTTTACGGGCTGGAAAGACTATGGGGCGATGCACCTCGAATCGAATATAGCTATGATCAAAAATGAACTGAAAGACATCCTGCAAAAGATACTGCCTGGTGAAAAGATCGTTATAGATTACGTGCCGAAAGATAAACCGGGTGATTATTCAACGAATGTCGCGTTCAAGATCGCATCACGGATGAAGTCATCGCCATACAAGACCGCAGAGAAAATTGCCGCGCAAATAAAAAATGATATGATCGCGGATATTTCTATTCACAAACCTGCGTTCATCAATTTTACAATAAGTAGTAAGTATATTTTAAAAGAACTGTTTGCTAAAACTGAAGAGTATGACCTCGGTAAAGGACAAAAAATATTGATCGAATTTGTCAGTGCAAACCCGACTGGGCCGATAAATATCGCAAGTGCACGCGCTGCGGCAGTCGGTGATTCGCTTATAAAACTGCTCAACCTGACCGGTTATTGTGCAGTCTCAGAATACTATGTTAATGATGGAGGACGCCAAGCTCAACTTCTTGCTGAGAGTATCCAGCAAAGGATCGAAGAATTAAATGAAAAAGTAGCTAATATACCAGAAGGCGGTTATCACGGCGAATATCTAATAGATCTTGCACGGGAGATCAAACAAAAGAATATTGAAGGTATTGATAAGATCAAAGCATATGCTATCGACTATTTTGTCAAAGAACACATGAGGGTACTGAAGGCATTCGGTGTTGAATTTGAAAATTGGATTCGCGAATCATCAATGCATCAGAAAGGTTATGTTAAAAATACGGTAACGGCATTGAATGAAAGGAACCTGACATACAATAAGGATGGAGCGATCTGGCTTAAAACAACTGAACATGGTGATAAAGAGGACCGGGTGATCATTACATCTGATAAGCGCTATACTTATCTACTGCCTGATATTGCGTATCATATCGATAAAATAAAAAGAAAATACGATCGACTCATCAATATCTGGGGGCCAGACCACCAGGCTCAGATCAAAAGCTTACAAAGCAGTATCGCGGCACTCGGGTATCCTGATGATATTCTGGACGTGCTGATCGTCCAGCAGGTACATATCAAAGAAGCAGGGAAACTGATAAAGATGAGTAAGCGAACCGGCTCGATCAAAACCCTTGAAGAATTGCTCGACAATGTACCAAAAGATGTTATCAGATTTTTCTTATTGATGAGGTCGAATTCTCAACACCTCGATTTTGATCTCGATCTCGCTTTGAGAGAATCAGATGAAAATCCTGTATATTATGTTCAGTATGCATATGCAAGAATAAGATCTATTATAAACAAGGCTTATGAGCAGGGTCTTGAATATAATAACCCACTGGGTGAACAACTTATAAAAGAAAATGAGGAAATAACGCTCGCAAAAGCAATCCTTAAATATCAGGAAGTATTGGAAGACGCAGTACGTACCCTTGAACCATATATGCTTACCTACTATCTTATCGAGCTTTCGAGGACATTCCATTTCTTCTATCAGAAACTCAGAGTAATAAGTGATGACGAACAGCTAACGCGAGCGCGTCTTGCGTTGATAAATAAAACGGGCGCAACAATCAAGAACGGACTTGAAATATTAGGTGTATCATGTCCAGAAAGAATGTAATTTTGTTAAAAGGAGGTTAGATGAATCTTGCAAGTCTACTTTCAACTGATAGAGTGATTCTATCTATCAAACCCGGGAAAAAAGATAGGGTTATAGAGGATCTGGTATATACGATAAAAAAAGGAGCGGATGCTGAACTCATTGTTTCTACCCTTTTAAAAAGAGAGGAACTCGGTTCGACCGGAATCGGCAAAGGCATTGCTATTCCACATTGTCGTTCACTAGCTGTAGACAAGCTGGAAATTGCAGTCGGTCGAACGACCAAACCGATCAAGTTCAATGCCATCGATAAGAAACCTGTTTCTTTGATTTTTCTTATAATAGCACCTCCACAGGATCCAGGTAATCAGTACCTCATTACACTGGGAAAGATCGTTCAAATCGCAAAAGAATTGACCAAAAATAAGTTAATAGCTAAACCACAGTCACCAGAGGAATTCATCACACTTATAAACGAAGTAGAGAAGGATCTAAAGAAAAGGAAGTGAAATGTCATCAGAAATAATAGAGATGCACCTTAAATTGCTATTCGACCTCGATAATCTATTGAATGACATGGATGAACCGAAATATAAAAAAATCGGTTTCACAGTCAATGAAGAAGAAAGGACAGCTCTTGAGAAAACAAGAGATGATCTATTAAAAAAGCTGCCGTCTGATATCGCGGAAATCTATGAACGGCTAAAGGAAAGATATCAGCGTGCGATTGCACCAGCCGACAACGGCTATTGCTTTGGGTGTTTTCAAATGCTGCCAACTGAGCTTCTTACCCGAAGCAAGGAGATTATAACCTGTCCTAACTGCGGCAGGATCCTGTATTGGCGGAAAAAACAATAAAGCAAAAAACTTTTTTACTAGCAGTTATTCTCGCTGTCATTCTTGTAAATTATGTTCCGCTTGTCAAAGCAAGTCTGATTGACTGGGATGAAGGTGTTTTTGCCCTTCAGGGCCAGTGGTTAGCAAGTCTCGGAACCCAGGGAAAGCCATTCAACTTCCAGACTCCTCCCCTATATCAAACGCTCATCGCCGGGTTATTTTTTATATTCGGGAGCAAAACATTCGTATTGCATCTTATCTCTTTACTCGCTTCATGTCTTAGCCTATATCTCGTTTTTCGTCTAGCCAGTTTGTTATCATCCGCAGGCACGGGTATCATAACTGTATTCCTTTTTGCTACAACTGAACTCTTTTTATTTTTTGTAAAATCAGGGTTGAGCGACGCAGTATTTCTTTGTTTCTTTCTGGCTTCGGTTCTGTACTTTTTCAAGGGTATGAAGGCAAACAGAGACATTCATTTCTTGTGTGCAGGATTATTCCTTGCTCTTGCGGCATACACTAAGTATTCAGCATTTCCTTTTTTTATTGCTTTTTTCGTCATCGGCATACTGGATAAAAAGAAAATCAACACCAGGTGGTTTTTCTTCTCCATTATCCTACCGATATTGCTTTTCGCTCCATATATATTATTAATGCTTAGGTTCATTGAATTCCGCGAGATCAGTGCACGCCACCTCAGTTTTCTCGGTTTAAATCACTTTAAGTTTCTGGTTTTCTTGTTGATCTTTGCTCCTTCGGTGTTATTTCTTTCCCTGGCGCATTTATTACGTAATATCAGAAGTATGGAAAAGTGGAACGTGTATCTTTATGTTATGGTCCTCATTTTCTTTCTCGCGCTCGGGTTCTATTATCCCTATTTCAGATTAGCCTATCCAATCGTCCCGCTTTTAGCGATACCAGGTGCGCAGCTCATTGGAAATATGAAAAAATATAAAACTCTGATCACTCTTGTATTCATTATCATGTCCTTAGGCTTTGGACTCCAGACTATCAAATATCTGAGCACCGTTCCTGAAGAAACCGGTACTTTTGTCCGTGATATTGCCGTCGAGATGGATGCTGAATTCATTTATGCTGTTGTTCCGCCTAACATCATATACTATATTGATTTTGAAATCGCCGTTCCTCAGGGACATCCGTGGGAACATATCGGAAAAATGATCCCTGGGTTGAATAGAGGTAAGAAGATCATTAGACCCGATGACATCTGTTTACCTCCTGACGGTAAAACTATACTGGTCCACGCAACTGCACTTAATGAAGTAAAAAAGGATTATATTGACCTTTACGATAAAGGAACATTAATATCGACTTTTAATTTCATCGACGCGCCGGTTTACTACAAAGATATTTATAATCCTCAAAGAGATATTCAACAGCTCTATGAAATATATGTAATAGACAATAGCGTGCTCGAGGAACAACTCGGAAATCTATGGCTCTTTGGATTTGATCGTCGTGTTACAGTGATGTTTAAAAAGTAGCGGTTTACTTTATTTTGATGATCTTCTTTGTCCTTTGAATAGCAGCTTGTTCAAGAGTCACAAAATAGACGCCCGCCGGCACTGAACGCCCGAATTGATCGTTCCCGCCCCAGGCTATCTCAATCAGAGGCTCGTTCGGGAAATTATCAAAAGATATTACAAGTCTGCCGACCGCATCATATATCTTCACTCGGTCATTCTCACCATTCCCGATCGAATTAAATATAATAGATGCACATTCAGTAAAAATGCTTGGCCTGATCACAAATGCAAACTTGTCAGCCGCATAAAACTCGCTATTGTCAATAATACCTGGTAAATATTGTGAACGGTACGTTCCGGTATTATATATGTCATAACGGAACTTCGGCCATTCAAAGACATCTGTTTCAAGATCAAAAACTGAGAAAGTATAGTCGTTACCGCCGGTCATCAATTCAAGTTTACCGTCGAGATCGATATCATACAGGGCAGGCGACGATTCGATACGATTACCGAATTGCAGCGGAAAACCCAGTGCCTGAGAGCCATCATACGTATAACCATAGAGATTCCAGTCATTCGATCCAAATATCATGTCAAAAGAACCGTCGCCGTCGACATCGCCGACGACTGGTAATTTTGCATCATGTGTGTTATCAGGAAATCCAGCGAGCGTATCACCCAGAGAATCATAGACAATAAACCCACCCTGATGTGCACATATTATCTCGGGTCTATTATCTCCTGTTACATCAGCGATAATCGGGCTTCCTTCAATGTCAGCAACACTGTACATATTTCTTTCCCAGATGATGTTGCCTTGCGAATTCACCAGATACAGATTCTCAGACGAATCAGCATAAAAGCATATTTCCAATTTTTCGTCACCGATGATGTCGCCGAGGACGACTGAATATCCAAGATGCCCACTCTGGATGAATACAGGAAAGGGTGCTAAATAATTCCCGTAGCGATCCCAGACATACAAGGAATCGTTGTTGTTGCTGCCACAGCACACGATCTCGAGATCACCGTCGTGATTAAGGTCACCGATTGCAAGTGTACCGTAAGAAGTTCCAGTCATGTTCTTTAAAAGGCCATCAGATGAATAAACACCGGTCCCGTCATGGTGGAAAGCATATATGTCGGCATACAATGTCCAGATGAATATTTCTAAGTCTCCGTCATCATCGATATCTGCGAGAACGGGTGAACCGATCATTCGGCCACTCACAGACTTCGGCCAACCCGGCAGACATTGGCCCTGATTATTGATAAGATACAGATTATCAGTCGGACGTCTAACGCCAAAGACTATTTCGCTTTGACCGTTATTATCCACATCACCGATCGCCGGAGATGTCCATACCTCGGTCGGGTGAATATCGACCAGATGATATGATTCAAGGACTGGCGTACCGTCATAATGCCAGGCATAGACATAACCTTCCTTACCGCAGACAACGATCTCAAGGCCAGGATAATCAGGATCGATATCACCAAAATTC
>CAYQPW010000002.1:88389-141637 GCA_964419565.1 uncultured bacterium | reverse complement strand
TTCACGCTCGCTTGTGATCATGCATTAAACCTACCGCATTAAGTTGAAAAAGAGCAGGGCCAAAAGCCCTGCTCTTTTTTTAACCATTAACCCCGTATTCGGGGTTTTTTTGGCAATCCTTTTGTCAAATTATGTAGATACGCTCACAGCAGACAGGTACGAACTATGTTGACACACGGTTCTTTCTGAATATAATTGCCAATGGAACTTTCCGTAAATGTCGATCACGTAGCAACACTCCGGGAAGCAAGGAGAGAAAAAGTTCCAGATCCGGTTTATGCTGCGGTCGAGGCTGAACTGGGTGGTGCTGATGGCATTACCGTCCATTTGCGCGGCGACCGAAGGCATATCAAGGAACGCGATCTAGAATTGCTTAAACGGCTTATCAAGACAGAGTTGACTTTAGAAATGGCGCCTACTCAAGGTATGGCTGTTATCGCCACGCGTATTAAACCGAGTTTTATAACGCTGGTGCCTGAGTCACCTGGTGAAGTGACAACGCAGGGAGGCCTGAACCTTTTAAAGACCAAAGAGGATCTAAAGATATATATATCAAAACTCAAAGATAGCGGTGTTGTACCAGGGATTTTTGTGGATCCAGACATCGAACAGGTTAAGGAAGCAGCACGCATTGAAGCACGCTATATTGAAATCAATACGAGCAGATATACTGAATTGAAAGCCGGGAGTGTAAGGGATGAGATTATTCGGATCGCACGTGCCAGCAAAGCAGCAAAAAGGGAAGGTCTTTTTGTTCATGCAGGTCATGGTTTAGATTATCGTAATATCAAACCATTATTGTCAGTATCTGAAATCAGTGTTTTTTCGATTGGATTTGCCATTGTTGCCCGTGCTGTCTTTGTCGGTTTCAGACAGGCAACAAAAGAAATGGTCAGTATTATCAAAGGAGTAAAATGAGAAATATCGGTCTTAGAATCGGTATAGTTATCTTTGTCCTTGTGCTTGGGATTTTTGCGATCTATCCCACAATTCGCCTTTATACCGACAAGAATCTATCAAAGGAAAGCGAGCTCGAGTTTTCAAAGAAAGCCATGCATCTTGGGCTAGATCTAAAAGGTGGTATGCATCTTATACTTGAAATGGATACAACGGGTTTTACTGAGAGCGCTGGAGACCTGAGAGACCGTGCTTATGAGATTATCCGGAATCGTATCGATGAATTCGGTGTTTATGAGCCGGTGATTGAAAAACAATCAGGTGGTCGGATCCTTGTTCAGTTACCTGGAGTTGATCGAGACCGGGCTATAAGCCTGATCGAAAAAGTGGCTCATCTGGAGTTCATCCTTTTAGTCGATGAAAAAGCTGAAGATATTCTCCTCCAGATCGATAATTTTCTTCAGGTCGGCGATACGTTCGCTTTTGAAGAGCCTTTTACATCTTATATCGTGAGAGTTGAAAACGATCGGGGGATCGATCTGCGTGATGAAGATTCTGTCCTTGCCGCACTCGATAGAGCCAGGGATATAATACCTGGGGATATCCAGATCCTCTTCGGCCCCAAAGAAACATACGAAGGGCGAGCGGTCAAAAGATTGTATATTCTTAAGAAAGAAGCCGAGCTTACCGGTGAAGTGATCCGTGATGCGCGCCATGAGCAAGCTTCAGGTCAGGATCTTCAACATTTGGGTTTTTGGCAGGTGAATTTTGAACTCAAACGTGAAGCAGCGCGGAAATTCGCGACAATAACGGGCAAGAACGTAAACAAGCGTTTGGCTATCGTTCTTGATGGCATTGTGCAGTCAGCGCCTGCTATTCTCCAACGAATACCTGGCGGAAAAGCAAGTATCACCGGTCAATTTACGGCTGAACAAGCCAGGGATTTGGCGATCGTTCTAAGAGCCGGTGCATTGCCTGCACCACTAAAGATCGTTGAGGAGAGGACAGTCGGTCCAAGCCTGGGAAGAGATTCGATAAAAAGTGGTGTTAGAGCAGTCGTTATTGCTGGCGCCGTGGTGATAGTATTCATGCTTATATATTATTCTTTATCCGGGTTTGTCGCCGATATCGCTTTGTTCTTGAATCTTTTTCTTTTGCTCGCCATTCTAAGTGCGCTTCGAGCGAGTCTTACCATGCCTGGTATTGCCGGTATCGCTTTGACGATCGGTATGGCGGTTGATGCAAATGTATTGATCTTCGAAAGGATTAGAGAAGAACTGAATATCGGTAAGACAACAAGGACGGCGATCGATCAAGGGTTTGCCCGGGCCTGGATAACTATTTTTGACTCTAACATAACGACCATTATCATTGGTATCATACTGTATATTTTTGGCAGCGGTCCAATAAGAGGCTTCGCTCTGACATTAACGATAGGTTTGATATCTAATTTATTCTGCGCGGTTTTTGTGAGCAAGGTCATCTTTAACTATTTCACATACAAGCTTGATATACGGAAATTGAGGATATAGACATGATAGAGATTATTAAGGGTACTAATATAGATTTTATCAGTAAGAGGAAATACGGTTTCATATTTTCTTCCGTAATGGTGTTACTATCGCTCATTCTGATCTTCGCTAAAGGACCGAACTTTGGAATTGATTTTACCGGCGGGGCATTGCTGCAGATACGTTTTTCTGAACCGATATCGACCAGCGATCTCAGAGGCACGATGGGCAAAATAGGTAAAGAAAATGCGTTGATACAAGCTCTGGGCAGCGAGGGTAGGGAGTATATCATCAGAACGGCTGAGGAGAACCCAGTGGAGTTTGCCAAGACCCTTAAAGAAATCCTCCAGAAAGATTTTCCACAGAATTCTCAGGAAATTCTGCGTGAGGAAACAGTAGAACCCAAAATCGGCAAAGAACTGCTGGTCAAAACCATGTGGGCGATCATTATCGCGCTCTTCTTGATTTTGCTCTATGTTTCCTTCCGGTTTGATTACCGTTTCGGTACCGCGGCAGTCATTGCTCTTTTCCATGATGCGATAATCACGATCGGTGTTTTAGTAATAACTCAGCGTGAATTCTCGATCGTCGTAGTCGGCGCTTTGCTGACAATAATCGGATATTCGATCAATGATTCAATAGTCATATCCGATCGTATCCGAGAGAAATTCAAGAAGATGCGAAAAGAACCGTACAATGTGGTCCTCAACACAGGTTTAAATGAGGTGCTTTCCAGGACCGTGCTAACAGTAGGTACGACACTTCTTGCGGTTATTGCCCTGCTGATATTTGGCGGTTCAGTGATCGCTGATTTCGCGTTTACTCTACTGATTGGTTTCATAATCGGTACATACTCCTCGATTTTTATAGTCGCCAGTATAGTATCGGTTTGGGAAGAGAGATTTCCAAAGAAGAAAAAATAATCAATATAAAAAAAATTATCGCTACAGGTTTTTTTACAGGGTATATCCCGATAGCGCCAGCGACTTTTTCATGTATAATAAGCATTGTCATTTGGTATTTCCTGATTTCCTATCCGATTATCTACATTGCTCTAACCATTGGTTTGATCGTTTTCGGGGTGGTAATATCCAATGATCTGGCCAAAATTTGGGGCAAAGACCCGCGCCAGATCGTGATCGATGAATATGCTTGTCTGCTGATCCCATTGTATGTCACGCCGCATCGGATATTACCGCTTGCCGTCACTTTTGTGCTTTTTAGGATTTTTGACATCCTCAAGCCTTTTCCTCTCAAAAAACTGGAAGATTTAAAAGGGGGGTGGGGTATAATGTTGGATGATCTTGGTGCAGCGGTCTATACAACGATTTTAATACTGGCGATTTCGTTGATCGGTATCAGGTTATAAGCAAAATGATGCGGCTTTTACAGATTACTGCAGATTTGTTGATCAAAAAAAAATTGACATTAAGTGTTTGTGAATCATGTACCGGTGGTATGTTTGGGAGTATGATCACTCGTGTCCCTGGGAGCTCAAGGTACTTTAGCGGCGGTATTATCGCTTATTCAAATCGCGTGAAAGAAAGTCTCGCGGGTGTCCGCTGTAAAACTCTAAAAGGATATGGTGCGGTAAGTGCTGAGGTGGCCAAGGAAATGGCTCGGGGTGTTCGTAGAAGATTCAAAACAGACTTGGGGATTGCTATAACCGGGATAGCTGGTCCATCTGGTGGTACGAGTAAAAAGCCGGTTGGGACGGTATATATTTGTATTGCCGAAGGTCACAGCGTTCATACAGAACATCACATATTCATTGGAAAGCGTGATCAAATACGAAAGGCTGCTTGTGCCAGGGCATTTAGGTTTCTAAGCTTGTTACTTATCAGAAATGAGAAAAGTTGAACGAATGAACCGCCCGGTACTGAAAAGAAACACGATAGAAATTCTTTCATGGAATGTGAACGGCATACGAGCAATACATAAAAAGGGATTTGTAAAATGGGTCTTGAACGAAAAGCCAGACATTTTATGTTTACAGGAAATCAAGGCTCATGCCGGACAGATTCCAGAGGATATAAAAAAGATGGAGGGGTATTACACATACTTTGCGT
Organism: uncultured bacterium; assembly: GCA_964419565.1. Classification (GTDB taxonomy): domain Bacteria; phylum Hydrothermota; class Tepidihabitantia; order SM23-42; family SM23-42; genus JAUVZL01. Next base: position 137,160 of record CAYQPW010000002.1, on the reverse strand, counting down.
CCGCGGAAAGGAAAGGGTACAGTGGAGTAGGTGTGCTGACAAGACATGAACCACTCGATATTAAAAAGGGATTTGGTCGAGAAAAATTCGATAACGAAGGCAGGACATTGATCATGGATTACGATAATTTCACACTTTTAAGTATGTATTTCCCAAATGGGGGTATGTCGCATGCACGCCTTGAGTACAAGATGGATTTTTATGATGCATTCCTTGAATATATCATTATCCTAAAAGAGCAGAAAAAAAAACTGATCATTTGCGGTGATATCAATACCGCACATACTGAGATTGATATCGCTCGACCTAAAGAGAATGAGAACGTATCTGGTTTTTTACCAGAAGAACGCGCATGGATCGATAAATTGATCGCCTGTGGATTCATCGATAGTTATCGTGTTTTCCATCATGAGGGGGGAAAATACACCTGGTGGGACTATAAGAGCCGCGCTCGGCAAAGAAATGTTGGTTGGCGGCTCGATTACTTTTTTATCACTCCAAATCTCAGGAAGAATTTGAAATCAGCATTTATAATGTCTGATGTCCAGGGCTCTGACCACTGTCCGATAGGTATAAAGATCGTGATTTAAGGGAGGATGAGAAACATGAGGACTTTTTTGGCGATCGAAATCCCTGAACATATAAGACGAGAGGTCGATCAACTGATAAGACAAGAGAAGAATAATCTATTGTCAATAAAGTGGACGAAATTCGAGAATCTCCATATTACCTTAAAATTCATTGGTGAGATCGATGAATCAAAGAAAGAAGAAATAATTCCGGTACTGGAAAGGATCAGTGAGACCTGCGCACCTTTTAATATGAATTTGGCAGGGGTCGGTTGTTTTCCACACCCGGGAAATCCGCGGGTTCTCTGGATAGGTGTGAAAAATGGTGTAACTGCGCTTACGGATATCGCTGGTGAAATAGATCAAAATATAGGTGCATTAGGATTCATTGAAGACAAACGTTTTCATGCTCACCTGACGATCGGCAGAACAAGAAAATACTGCAAAGTAGACAGTATTCTCGCCCGGCCATTTTTCACTGAGGATTTCCCAGTTGATTCAGTTACTCTATTTGAATCAATCCTCAAACCAGAAGGACCGATCTACAGTGTTTTGAGGAAATTCAATTTGAGCGATCGTGGAATGTAAATTTCCTGACTAAAGTGTGTTTTTTCTGTGTGGCTTTTGGAAATCAGGATTTGGTTCCTGTTATTCTTAGAAAGGCAGGTAGGTCTTTTTTATGCGAAACATCCCTCGGAAGATATTCTTATAAACATCACGGTTTTCTTTTTTGATTTTATCTAGAAAATCCCTCATCATTTCGCGTTTTGAGTTCTTGTAGTACGGACATAAATTCCTCGGTCGAGGAAGACCAGATACTGTCGCAATATTCTCTATTCGTTCTTTTGACAGGTAGTATAAGGGTCGCACGAAAAAAAATCTTCCTTGAATAATTGATTGTCTGGGAGTCAATGTAGATAACACACCATTGTATATCATGTTGAGCAGAAGTGTCTCCACTACATCCTGGGTATGGTGCGCCAGGGCGATCTGGAAAATGTTGTGTCGATCGGCGACTTCGAGGAGTGTTTTTCTTCTTTCTCGTGAACAGAAATAACATCTGTTTTTGGATTTTTTGATCTTATTGCTGAAGTGCTTCTTGATAATAGTATATTGTACTTTACTGGTCTGTAAAAATTCCTTTACAAAATCAGTATTTGTCTGCGAAAAACCGGCATCGACATGGCAGGCATGGATTTCCCAGTTTTGTGAAAAGCGTTCATTGTATTCGAGGAGAAGCAGAAGAAGCACGGTACTATCGACGCCGCCTGATACACCCACAAGGACGCGTGAATTTTTAGCTAAGAATCCATGACGTTCTTTGGCCTGCCTCATTAACATGAGACAATCATTGAACAGCCTGTGACCTTCTTTCTTTCCTGGTAGCGGCAATTATCTCAATACAGTTAGCTGCTTTATCGCAACGCCCTTTTTCGACTCAAGTCGGTAAAAATATATTCCATTGGGGACGAGGTTACCCCTTTCATCTTTAGCGCGCCAGATTACCTTGTGGTTTCCTTTAGGAAAACGTCCATGTGCGATAACCTTCACGGGTTCGCCGATGAGATTGTAGATAGTAATGGAAATATCGAGGAACTGGCCGAGTGAGAATTCGATTTCGGTATAATTATCAACTGGATTTGGATGGTTGTTTTTTAGCAAGATAATATTGTCTTTTTGGCTTGGCTCGAGGCCAGAAATTGTTTTCAATGATTTATGTACATGATCATAGACGACTACCGTATTATTTTCGAAAGTAGTCAATAACTTCGAGCCTGAATAGATTTTTTCAATATCGACTTTATTTTTGTATGAACCATCCGCGTCGAGTACGATAATAGAATCGGAGAAAAGGACAAAAACATCTCCATTTCTTGCGGTATTGAAATCCAGTATTGTATGCGAAGCGCTGTAAAATATCTTTTGCTCGTAATTCTGCGGGTCGCTTATCGTACCCCCGGTCCATGCAAATATCCGATTCCCAGCGAGAGTGAAAAGAGGAGTATTGACATTGTCGTAATCGGCTTCGGTAATGAAACTGAACCGTTCCGAGTTCGTGTTGATATTGCCGAGTAGGCTTTTAGAATCGGTGAATACCAAGCGACCGGGCTCTTGTACAATGATAACGGGTTTTGTGTCGTGTTTTGCATAGCTGATTTGAGTCGGTGAATTAAAGACAAGATCGCCGGTTGTTGCTAGACCCTCTCCAGCAAGGTCTAAACTGAGCAACCGGTTATTCTTATCAACAATATAGACAAGATCTTTGATAACGGTAAATATTCTACCATTATCAATCTCTTGAACAAGAAAGGGATTCTTTGCTGCCCTTTCATATTTCAGTATTGATGATGCGGAGAGTACCCAGAGCTCTCCGGTACTATTGATTACCAGGTCATTGACCTGAATTCCTTTGGGTAATGTAATTTCCTCGCTTTGTTGCCATTGCCCAAAGGCGCTGCAGATAAGAAAAAATATCACGGTTAACTTTTTCATGTACCTCCTTGTTGGTTATATGCAGGTTTTTTCTCATACATAAAATTATATACAAATCATAAAAGATGTCAAGACCTGATATGGTGTTAATTGTACACCAACCCATGCCTTTTTGTTTGACAAATCACATCTTTTCAGTATAATGGAATCTATGATAGGGACAACAATTATTGGTTTAAAACATAAGGGGAAAGTCGCGATAGGATGTGACGGACAGGTTACTGCCGGCGATGTAATAATGAAGCACACGGCACGTAAAATACGCAAAATGTACAATAACAAGATCTTGGCAGGGTTCGCTGGCTCAACCGCGGATGCTTTAACACTTTTCGAGCGTTTTGAGGCAAAACTCGATGAATATGGCGGCAATTTGCCACGCAGCGTCGTTGAACTCGCCAAAGACTGGCGTCAGGATAAGGTTCTGCGCCGTCTTGAAGCGATGTTAGCCATTCTCGACAAAGATCATGCTTATATTGTCTCTGGATCGGGTGATATTATTGAACCAGATGATGGAATCGTGGCGATCGGTTCAGGCGGTTCGTATGCTCTCGCAGCGTGCCGGGCAATGATCGTACATGCCAACATTGCAGCCAAGCAAATCGTTGAAGAATCTATAAAGATCGCCGCCGCGATCTGTATTTATACAAATAAAGAAATTTTTATCGAGGAACTATAGATCAGATTGCTTTGATCAGAACCGGTTCAACTCCGGCGCCGGGTAAGCACGATTTTTAATTTACGAAGCGCGTTTTCTTTTATCTGCCTGACACGCTCCCGTGTAATATTCATTATTCGGCTGATATCTTCAAGACTGTGGACTTCATAATCCCCCAAACCGAAGTTCCTTTTTAGTATTTCTTGTTCTCTCGTTTCTAATTTGCTCAATGCCGCCATTAATTTCTCTTTTTGTATTTTTTTCTTAAATACGACATCAGGCGGCGGAGACAAAAGATTGTCAGCACCTTCGATATCAAGACGCACCGATTCTATATAAGGGTTTTCAGAATCTTCGAATGTTTCATCGAGCGAGTATGGTGGTATTAACTCACCCAAGGCCAGGGATATGGCAGCTTCGTCAACATCGAGGGCTTTGGCGAGATCATCAATGGTCGGCTCACCACCGTTGTGCTGTATGAATTTTTTTGTCTGCTGTTGAATTCTCTTCGCAAGATAGCTTTTCGGTACAAGACCGCGTTCTGAATGGATGGCGTTATAAATCGCTCTTTTTATCCACCATACTGAATATGTATTAAATCGATAGCCCTTTCTTTCATCATATTTACCGGCGGCGTGTATTAAGCCTTCATTACCTGCATTTATTAATTCGGGAAGAGTGAGTCCTTGATTTTGGTATTTTTTGGCGATATAGACGACGATCCTCAAATTTGCACAGATCAATTTCTCTTGTGCATCGGCATCTTTTTTCGATCTTATTTTTTTTGCTAAAGCAAACTCTTGTTCTTTTGTTAAAATAGAATATCGACTTATTTCTTCAAGATATTGTTTGAGACCTCTGTCACCGCTGAGTTTAAACATCGGGTGCTGTATTGTCTTGCCGAACCGATATAATTATAAAGGTTTTTATCCAGGGGTCACTGCGACGTATAGTTTCCTCTCTTTCCTTTGGATCTGGAAAATTACGGGCTTTCCTTTTTTCAATTTGGCGACTGTTGCCTGATAGACCTTAACATCAGTGATATTCTTTTTGTCTATGGATAGAATAACATCACCAACGGCTATTCCGGCATCTGAGGTCGGTGAGTCAGGTTTTACTTCGATGACAACAACTCCCGTCGTCGCTTCAAGATTGAAGCGTTGCGCCTGCGTATCGGTAACATTGATAACAGTCAGGCCGAGTTGATTGTTCTTTTCATTCTCTGTGCCGGCTTCGCTCAATTGTTCTGGATACTCGTCGATTCTTACCTTGATCGTCCGTACTTTACCGTCGCGTAGTATCTTCATGTTGACAGTTTCTCCGACATCGGTCTCTGCCACCTCTATCCTGAAGGACTGTAGATCAACAACCTTCTTACCATTGAATTCAATGACGACATCACCACTTTTCAATCCTGCTCTACTCGCTGGTGTATTATCTACAACGTCGCTTATCAGGATTCCATCCAAAGAAGGTAGATCAAGGGCTTCTTTCAGGTCGTCGGTTATTTCCTGGAGATAGACACCGAGGTAACCCCGGGTCACTTTTCCTTCTGCTATCAATTCATCGATCACATGTCTGGCAAGATTCGCCGGAATAGCAAAACCGATACCGACATTACCTCCGGTCGGTGTTGTAATAGCCGTGTTGATACCAACAACTTCGCCCCGTATATTGACCAAAGGACCCCCTGAATTACCGGGGTTTATTGCTGCATCAGTCTGCAGAAAACTCTGGAAATCCGGACCCTCGGGAAGCGGTATATTAGTCCTTCCTTTTGCTGAAATAACACCAACCGTGAGTGTTCCTTCAAGATGAAATGGATTCCCAACAGCGATCGCCCAGTCACCGACCCGGACACCGTCAGAATCGCCAAATTTTAGATAGGGTAGTTTTTCATCACTTTCGATTTTCAATAAGGCAATGTCAGTTCGTCGATCAGTGCCGATGATCTTGACATTATTCCCCTTGAATTCTTTCTTATTTATCAGCTTAACCTCGATATCAGCTGCTGATGCACCCTTCACAACATGGTAATTCGTGACGATATAACCATCTTCAGAGAGTATGAAACCGCTGCCTAAGGTTTGAGTTTTCCTTTGTTGTTTCGGATAGTCTTTGAAGAAATCTTTGAAAAAATCATCGAATGGCCCTTCAAAGTACCACTGGAATCCAGGTACATCGCTGGTGATCGTTTTCTTTGCAGAAATATTTACAACCGAAGGAGAAACTATATCCGCAATCTTTGTGAAGGGACTTTCACCAGCATCGTTGACCAACGGCACTGTCAGCTCATAATTCTCATTGCTGGCCTCGCCTCTATTTGCAATTACGGGAAGAGTGCTCGTAATTATTATCCCGAAAAGAAAAGCAAATACTGCAGCCGCACCAGCAATTATACCGACTGTGAGTATAGGAACTTTTTTCATCATGTTAGCCTCCTTTTTCCCATCCCCTCGATATGCACGATTGCAGGTAGCTATTCGCTCTAAAAAGACGTCATGGTGATTGTCGCTTTGCTGATGGTCTGATGAACTTCTTCATGGTTTAGAGACAAGTTTCAAGGTTACTTCTTTTTGGCTTTTTTCCCTACTTTTTTATATTCCTGTTGCTTTCTTTTTAGTTTTGTCTGCAGTCGTTTTATCTTCAAAACCAAATTACCTGTTTTCTTTTTTTTCTGCCAGGTCTTGCTTTTTTTAACAAAAACCTCATCGAAAACCAGATTACCAAGGTCGGTGTAATTGTCCTTCAGCTGTCTGTTGACCTCAAATATTTCGACTTTTAAGCGACCTTTAAGGGTCAGGTCACCAGCTTCTTTACCAACGACCTTCGAGGCATCTTCCAGCCATTTTGTTAGATCGTGCCAGAGATTAGGCATTTCTCCTCCTTTCAAATTTTTAGACATGGGCTTTATTAGAATCGTTTATTGTTGATATCATGCTGCTACTTGGAAATATCATGTTTCTCTTATCTCTGTTTCTTTCTTCTGGAGGATCTTATCAACTTTTTTGATGAATTCGTCGGTGATCTCTTGTATTTCTTCATGAGCCTTGTACGACGCATCTTCCGAGATATTTTTATTTTTTTCTTCTTTTTTTATTTCGGTATTTGCTTCACGTCTAATATTACGGATCGCCACTTTGGTATCTTCACCTAATTTTTGGGTCAGTTTAACCAATTCCTCACGTCGTTCCGTGGTCAACGCTGGGATTGACAGACGGATGACACTGCCGTCATTATTCGGGGTTATACCGATGGCTGATTTGTGGATCGCCTTTTCAATTTCTCCCAGATTGGTTTTATCCCACGGTTGGATGACGATCAAACGAGGTTCTGGGATACTTACTGTTGCCACTTGATTAAGCGGCAAAGTACTTCCATAGTAATCCACCTTGATGCCATCTAAAAGCGCCGGTGAAGCCCTGCCCGTTCTCAGCTTAGCGAGTTCCTGCGCTAAAAGTGTTGCTGATTTATCCATTTTTTCCTGGGCATTTTCTTTAATTTTTTTCGTCATATTTAAACTCCATTATTTACCAGGGTACCGATTTGTTCACCCTTTATCACCCTGGATAGCGAATATTTCATGAGGTTATAAACATATATAGGGATATTGCCCCTACGGCATATATTGAAAGCAGCAAGATCCATAATACCAAGATTTTCATCGATTGCTTTCTGAAATGTCAGTGTTTTGTATAATACAGCAGTGCTGTCCTTAACAGGATCACTCGAGTAAATACCTTCAACTTTGGTGGCTTTGACCAGGATATCGGCATTCAATTCAGCCGCACGTAGTGCCGCGGCAGTATCCGTTGTAAATAGCGGATTACCTGTTCCACCGACATATACTATAACGCCGCCTGAGTTGTAGAATTCAATATCTTTGAATTTATTGCTGCGCTCAACGACACCACAGACATCGAGACCACTGCTGAGTTTAGTGGTGATACCCTTTTTTTGTAACTGTGATTGGATGATAAGACCATTGATAATAGTCGCCAGCATACCGCACATATCGGCATCAATGTTATTGAACCAGCTTACATCACGACCCCTGATTATATTCCCGCCGCCAATAACAATACTGATTTTTGCACCCAGGTGAGTTGCTTCAACGATCTGTTCGGTTATATGATCAAAGGATTGCTGGTTAAAAAGATTTGTTTTGGATCCCAGTATCTCGCCGGATATTTTTAAAAGCAGCCTCTGATATTTTATTTTTTTGCTTGAACCCAGGCTTTCTGTATTTTTCTGTGTATGCTGTGTATTCTTCATTCACCGAGGCGAAAACGCATAAAACGGCGCACAACAATGTTTTCGCCAAACTTCGCTATTTGCTCTTTAATGTACTCACCTACTGTTTTTTCAGGTATTTTTACAAAAGGTTGTTCCAACAGGCAGACATCAGAATAGAATTTCTCAAGCTTGCCATTGACGATTTTTTCGACGATCTCCGGTGGTTTTTTCGAATCTTTGACCATACTTGTATAGATTTCTTTTTCTCGTTCAATAACATCAGAAGGAAGTTCTTCACGGCTTACTGCGATCGGTTCGCTCGCTGCTATCTGGAGGGCGATATCACGTACGAATCGTTTAAATTCTTGAGTCCTTGCGACAAAGTCGGTTTCGCAATTGACTTCAAGTAGAACACCGAGTCTATCACCCGGGTGGATGTAAGCATCGATCAATCCTTCTTTGGTGATACGACCGACCTTCTTGGCGGCTAAAGCAAGACCTTTTTTTCTGAGGATATCAACTGCTTTCTCGACATCATCACCTGCTTCAGTCAAAGCGTTCTTGCATTCAACAATACCGGCACCGGTTCTTGCTCTTAGATCCCTAACTTTTTCCAGATCCATAATCCTCCTTTTCTTCAGTTTCAAATCCTTTTCTTCCTTCAATTACTGCGTCGGTAACGATTTTTGTGATTAAAGCAATAGACCTAATAGAGTCATCATTTGCTGGAATAGGATATGTAACATCAGTGGGATCAACATTGGTATCGACAATGGCGACAATAGGTATGTCCTTTCGTTTAGCCTCTCGCAGTGCCGTTACATCCTTTTTAATGTCGACGATGAACACCAGGCCAGGTAAACGATCCATGTCTTTAATTCCATGAAGGTATTTATGCAGTTTACTGTATACTCTTTCGGTCCTTGACATTTCCTTTTTCGAAAGCAACGCCCATCGACCATCTTCTTTCATTTGTTCAAACTCACGCAAACGATGCAATCGCTGGTTTATGATATCATAGTTTGTCAGCAGACCGCCCAGCCACCTTTCGGTTATGCAGAATATTCCACCGCGAGCCGCTTCTTCTTTAATTATATCTTTTGCTTGCTTTTTGGTTCCTACAAAGAGTATACCTTTTCCCTGCTCAGCGATATGAACGATGGCTTCATGTGCACGTTTTATTGTCTCCTGCGTTTTGCGTAAATCGATTATATGAACACCATTTCGTTTGCCAAAAATATACTTGCCCATTTTTGGATTCCAGCGCTTCGTTCGGTGCCCGAAGTGTGCGCCGGCAGTTATCAGTTCTTCAATCTTAACCAGTTCCAAGAAACCTCCTTATCGCTTGGAGAATTGGAAACGCTTTCTTCTTTTTGCTAGACCGTATTTCATGCGTTCTTTTTCTCGTGGATCGCGTTTCAGCAAACCAGCGCTTTTAAGGGGTGATTTCAGGTCCGGGTTGAATTTGATCAGTGATTTTGCAATACCGTGGCAAACTGCACCGGCTTGTCCAGATATGCCGCCGCCAAGTACCTTTACATTGATATCGACGCTTCCCATGACCCCGGCGGTTTTAAGTGGTAGGTGAACAAGATCGACGAGATCCTGTCGGCCGAAGTATTTCAATGGTTTACAGCTGTTGATTTTGATGATGCCCGTACCTGTTGTAAGGATCACTTTTGCCCTTGCTCTTTTACGCGAACCAGTTATGACGTCAGCCATGTAATAAATCCTCCTTAACTCACTGCCTTGATCATATCTCGATCTTCATCGGCGCCTGTGCCTCATGAGGATGATCAGAGGAAGTATATATTTTTAACCTTTTCAATCGTTTTGCCCGTAATCTATTTTTCGGCAACATCCCGCTTACTGCGTGATAGAGTGCCCTTCCCGGGTGCTTTTCAATCATGGCTTCAAGGTTTATTTGTTTCAGCCCACCAGGGAAAAATGAATGGGAATAATATATTTTGTCTTTCATTTTTTTACCGGTAACGCGAAACTTATCGGCATTTACAATGACGACAAAATCACCGCAGTCAACGTGTGGTGTGTATCGGATCTTGTTTTTTCCGCTTAGGATAAGAGCGACCCGTGATGCAAGTCTTCCCAATACCTTGTTCGTAGCATCGACCACATACCAAACTCGCGTTACATCCTCTTTTTTCAGAACCTTCGTTTTCATAGACTATTATTATAGATATTTTACAGGAAATGTCAACCCCGTTAGAGAATACCACGTTAAATTCTGCTGAAGTCGCTGAATCAGGGTAAATGCTATTAAAAGTCCCGGGATTATGAATGCCTGGTCGAGTATTCTCTAACGGGGCTAGTGTATTTCATCCCAATTAGGGCCGATATTGATAGCGGCAACGATCGGGACATCCAGGGTAAGGGCTTGCTCCATACAGTCTTTTATTATCTTCTTAGCCTCTTCCAGGCGTTCATTTTCTATCTCAACCACGAGTTCATCGTGGATAGACAGTAATAAACCATGCTTAAAACCTCTGCTTTGAAGGTTTTTTTCCAGTTTGATCATGGCTATTTTTATCAGGTCGGCTGCGGTTCCCTGGATAGGTGTATTAATCGCCGCGCGTTTTGAAAATTCTCTTAAACTATGATTGCGCGAGTGGATATCAGGTAATGGACGACGACGGCCCAGCAGGGTCTCTGTATACCCGGATTCTTCCGCCTGAAGGATCGCCTTCTCGCGCCATTTTTCAACCTCTGGATAGAGATTATAATAGGAATCGATGAATTGAATTGCTTCTTCACGGGGGATATCAAGACGCTGAACGAGCCCGAAATCGCTCATGCCGTATATTAGTCCGTAATTAACCACTTTTGCCATGCGCCGTTTATTATCATCAACATCTTTTTCAGCAATGCCGTATATCAGCGCGGCTGTGTGACGATGGATGTCTTTATTATTATGGAACGCTTCTTTTAGGTTAGTATCTTTAGACATATGAGCGAGAAGTCTCAGTTCAACTTGAGAATAATCTGCTGAAATAAGGGAGAAACCAGTTTCTGCAATGAATCCTTTTCTAATTCTGCGACCTATTTCAGTACGTATAGGTATATTTTGGATATTCGGGTTGGTTGAAGAAAGTCGACCCGTTGATGTGCCCGTTTGATTGAACGTTGTATGGATCCGACTTTTTCTTGCTGCTGTTATCAAAGGATCAATGAATGTCGATTTAATTTTTGCATAACCCCGGTATTTAAGCACTTCACTTGGCAGAGGGTGAACGTGGCTGAGTTGCTGGAGCACCTCGACACTTGTTGAGTAATGGCTCTTGCCTTTTTTTAGTGGTTTTAATTTAAACTTTTCAAATAAAATATGCGCCAATTGCTTTGGCGAATTTATATTAAAAGACATATTAGCCAGGTCATATATTTTCTTTTCAATTTGTGTAAGTTCGACCCCAAATTCCTTGCTCAATCGGGCGAAGTAATCGAGGTCAATTTTAATACCCCGTTTTTCCATGGAGCAAAGCACATCGATAAGTGGTTCTTCGATTTTGTCATAAAGTTCGTAATGGGTGTTCAATCCTTTCTTAAGTAGCGGATAGAGTCGGTACATACATAGGGCAGCTTGGAGCGGTGTCATAGTTGCATACTCATTCAAATAATGCAAGGCAAGGTCTTCTAATTTGTATGACCGCCGATTAGGATCGATAAGCCAAGCGGCAATCTTGATATCGAAAAAAGGATGATCGATCACCATGTTTTTAAGTAGATTCTTCAAGTCATATCCGATTTTGATGATCTTATTACTGCGCAGCAAATGTGCAGCCTCATCACTGGTAACTTTGAACAATGTGTTTTCGTCAAAGCAGATTATGATTTGCTCGGCAGCCTCTTGATAGATAGCGATAACATCGCCTGGTTTTATCGTCGATAGATCACTTGCGTGCCTGCTGGTTAATTTAGTCTGGGTCCTTTGACCGAGGGTTTTGATATAAGAATGCAATTCAAGGTCCAGCAAAATAGGCATTAGGTCGTCAATTGCAGGTTGTTTGACACGCAGCGCTTGGGGGTTGATATTCAATGGCACATGACATTCCAGCATGACGAGTTTGTGAGAAAGCAATGCTTGCTCTTGGTGTTCCCGGATTTTCTTTTCCAAAGCGACTGCTTTTTCAAAACTGCTGTATTTCTTTAGAATTTCTAATGCCCGTTTTGGTCCAATCCCGGGTACTCCCGGGATATTATCGCTTGCATCACCGGTCAATGCAAGATAATCAGCGATTCGTGCAGGTGATATCTTGAACTTCTTAACGACCATAGCTTCGTCGTATATTTGATTCTTATATGCATCGTATACAAAAATACGGTCGTTCACCAGCTGGAACAGATCCTTGTCTGAAGTGACTATATATACAATACCTTTTTTCTGTAAAGCAATTGCAAAAGTCGCCAGGATATCATCAGCTTCATATCCTTCAAGCTCGAATAGTGGAATACCGAGGTGCTGACAGATTTCCTTGACCTTTGCTACTTGAAAGGGTAAATCTGGTGGGGTCAGCGGCCGCGTTGCCTTATATTCTTCATATACATCATCACGGAATGTTTTTCCTGGAGCATCGAATGCAAGACCTATGTATTCAGAGCCGAGGCTCTGTTTGATCTTCTCCAGCGTGTTCAGGAATCCGAAAATACCCGATGTCGTCTCCCCCTTGCTGTTCTTTAAAGGGTTTTTAATGAAAGCGAAGTATGATCGATATATTATGGAATGCGCATCGATAAGTATGAATTTATTACCCACAGAATAATTATATGCAATATTGTTGTCTAGGCAAGGTTTGTCTATTATAGAAATTATTTTCATTGACTTTTGATATTATACATATAATATTTTTCAGTGTTCCCTTTAGCCGATATTTATGCAATAATCAATCCTTGTGCTGGTCATGGTCAGGCCGGTAAAAAATGGGCTGTAATCCATCAACACCTGCTCAGAGAGAGATTCTCAGTTTGTGCCGAATTTACCAAAAAGAAGATGCATGCTTTCGAATTAGCTAAGGCTGCTGCGCAAAGGGGTTTTAAGCGTATCGTATGTATCGGTGGTGATGGAACCTTCAACGAGATCGTGAATGGAATACTGCATGGCGTGAAGAATCCGGCGAGTCGACCGGAATTAGCTATAATACCGGTGGGTACTGGTGCCGATTTTATCAAATCGCTGAAAATCCCGCGTCATCTAAAGGATGCGGTATCGGTCATTAAAAATGGCAAGAGCAGATTGATGGATATCGGACGGGCAGTTTTTAGAAAAGGTAAGCATAGGTGGCATCGCTATTTCGCCAATGTTTTTGATGCTGGGATTGGTGGCAATGTGGTATATATCGCTAACCGTATACCAAAGAATATGGGGGGCTTCATTACTTTTTTACTTTCTAGTCTTGCTGCCTTGGTTTTATTCAAACGCATGAACCTGAAGATATGGGTCGATGAGAAGCTTGTTGATGATACGCTCGTCACGATTGTCGGAGCGGCAAACGGGCAGTTCTTTGGCGGTGGTATGCATATCGCACCTATGGCAATTGTTGACGACGGTAATCTGGAAGTACTTTATGTGAAAAACACAAATACTTTTAAATTTTTAATAAAAGTACTGGCTCGTGTTTATGATGCTAAACATCTCCAATACAAAAATGTCATGCATCATAAAGCAAAAGCGTTACGCGTAACATGTGATCGGGTCTGCCTTATGGAAGCTGATGGCGAAGAGGAGAGGGCTGAAGAGGTCACCGTCTCGATCTTGCCAAAAGCGATTAGGATAAAGGTACCTAACTGATTTTCTAGCAATCTCTGTTAGTACATCATGATCGGTTGGCTAATCAGATATTCTGTTATTTATACAATTTTTTTCTTTTTATGTAACTATATACTGATGCCGGTACAAGATATTTTACATCTTTACCCTGTTTCACTCGTTCTCTTATAATTGTCGAAGATATTGCTATTGACGGTGAATGACTGAAGAGGATTTTTTCTGAAAAGCGTCCTCCTTTACTGACCGGACCATCTGGTCTTGGCATGACAATGATACGGCACAATTTGAACAATTCTTCTGGTGTTTTCCAAGTGCTGATCTCCTCCCATTGATCACGACCGATTATCAGGTACAAAATACCCATGATTTGCTGTCTTATTCTTTTTATTACTTCAACAGTATATGTTTTTCCCGGTATATCCTTTTCGATATTACTTATCGAGAATTTGCGGTTGTTCTTTATCGCCAGTTCAGTCATCTTGAACCTGATGTCATAGGGCGAGTATTTATGCTTATGAGGCGGTTTCCCGGCGGGCACGAACAGAATTCTGTGAAGATTGAATTCCTCCAAGACGAATTGAGCAGCGATGAGATGTCCCATATGCGGCGGGTCAAAAAGACCGCCAAGTATGCCGGTTCGATATTTGCTGATCATGGATATTATTTGTTTTCTAATTGGTTTATTTTCTTGGCGGCTTTTTCCTGCCAGATCTTATCCTCAAGAAGCTCTTTGTACAATGTTAAGGCTTGTTCTTTTTGATCTTCTTTTTCGTATATTTCAGCGCTGCGATATTTAGCCTCATTACAAAACTCGGTTTCCGAGTAGGTTTCTACTATATACGTAAAATAAAGGAGTGCTGCTTCCGGCTCACCGAGTTTTAGATATATTTTTCCATTTTCTAATTCTTTTCTGGCGAGTTGATTCCGGGCGATCAGAATTAGATCTTTTATCTGGTTGGTATATTTGGAGTTTGGAAAGCGGGTAAGGAATTTGTCGCACAGATTGATTGCATTTTCAATTTCGGTCGGGTCTTTTTCAATACCCGGAGCTTTTTCAAAAAATGCCCTGGCGCGGAAAAGGTATGCCTCCTCAACAAATGATGAAGTCGGAAAATTCTTTATCAAATAATCAAATTCAGCGATAGCTTGTTGATAATCTTCCTTCTCAAAATAGGTTCTGCCGAGCCAATACTGGGCGTCATCAACATATCCTGAGGATGGGTGGTAGAAGAGTATTCGCTCGAAGGCTAATACAGCATTGTTGTAATCTTTTTTTTCGAAAAATGCCATCGCACGTTCAAATGCATTATCTGGTTCAAGCGGTGCTAATACTTGTTTTTTGCCACATGTAACAAAAACAAAAATCAGAAGCAGTAAGATCCATATTTTTTTCATGCCTTCTCCTTGATTTCCTTTATACGTTCTTTTGCCTTCCTGAAGACCTCACCCTTCTCATAGGGATTTAATCGAAGTACTTTTTTATATGCTTCAAGAGCCTTGTCAAAATTGTTCCTTTTCAGATATATCTCACCGACTAAAAAATATGCATCATCTAATAATGATTTTGGTTCTTGTATTGATATTATCAGTTCAAAGAAGACTTCAGCACTATCTAATAGACCTTCATCAAAAAGGTAATTACCGAGTGCAAATCGTATTTCGTTGAGCTGTAACAGATTAGCTGCAGTTTTTAAGGTCTCATACTGCTCTTGAGCAAGATCCAGGGCTTCGTACAGTCTATTGGTTTCAAAAAGTGCTTGTACCATGCGTTGTTTTACTCGGCGTGCTTGTTTAGAAGTCGAATCGATCGCCAGTGCTTTGATATATGCTTGTATCGAGGCAGGATAATTGCCATGGTCATAATGTATATCGCCGACCAGAAAGAGATTACTTGCTTGTTCGTATGTCGGAACCAGTTTAGCTATTTCCTCGTAAAAGAAAAGGGCTCTCTCGGGCTCATTTATTTTTAAGGCATTTTTTGCAAGGTTATTGTAGATTGAGATAATACTATCTTTATAAGCTTCACTGGCAATCAGTGATTTCTCAAAATAGATAATAGCCTCACCAAACTCATTTTTTTTAAGGTAGCAGTATCCCAGTAAGTACTGGATTTCGGAATCCTTTACATTCCGATAAGAGATGATTTCGGTTAAAGCGCGATCATAATTCCAGGTTTTGATATATTTACGCGCATTTGCGATACGCTCGGTTTTATTCGAGCAACCAACAAGTGCGATAACCAGCAGAAACGATAGACATGTAAATTTTTGGTATTTCTGCATCATAGTTCTTTGGTTCAATTGCATCTGCAATACCGATGTCTGTGGTTCGCTTCAGCCAATGCCTCCTTTTTCATTTCTTTTCAAGTCTCTCGAGTAATCTCAGGTATGATTCCAATAAACCTCTGAATTCTGAAACAAGCAGAAGCTTCTGGTGCTCGATCATTTTTGTTTCTTCCCTGACCCGGGCGAGTTCCGTCTGAGCTTCTCTCAGGAACCTTTGCGCTTCGACCTTCGAATTTGCTATTATCGTCTCGGCCTCTTTCTTCGCGCCATTCTTCAATTCATCAGCAGCCTTTTGAGTTGTTGTCAGAGTGTCCTGTAAGATTTTTTCCATTCGACGATAATCCTCGATCTTGGCATCCATATCTCTGACCCTCTCAGATAGACCCGCATTCTCACGGAGTAGATTTTCTATTTCTGTAGAGACCATCTCGAGAAACGACCTTACTTCATGTTGGTCGTAACCCCTCAAAGTTTTTCGAAATTCTTGTTTACGGATTTCCAAAGGGGTTATTGGCATTTTACCTCCTTAATTAAGCCGTTGCGGCAGTTAATCGCACATGACCGCCCGGTTACCACCTTCGCGTTTTGCCTGGTAGAGTGCAGTATCAGCTTTCTTAATGAGCTCATATGTTCCGCCTGCATCTTCAGGGAATCCACCAACACCAATGGAAATGGCAAGTTCTTTAACTTTCAATTTATCCTTGAAAAAATCATGGTGTTTTATATATTTCAGGATACGTTCAGCAGTTTTGTAGGCGTGCGGTTTTTTAGTTTCGGGTAATAACACGATGAATTCATCGCCGCCATAACGTGCGACGACATCGACACTACGGACACTGCGTTCGAGAATCTCAGCCAATTCCTCTAATACATGATCACCCAGTTGATGACCGAATTCATCGTTGATGTTCTTAAACTGATCGATATCAATAAATAAGATTGAAAGATTGTGCTCGTAACGTGAAGCACGCTGTAATTCCTTGCTCAGTTGGTTTTCGAAATATCTTCGGTTGAATATACCGGTTAAAGGATCAAGCCAGATACGGTGCTTGACGCGTGAATAAAAGCAGTTTGGTTTAAGCAGATGTTCAACGAACACGTAAGGATGTATTTTGAGAATATCGAGCAATTGATCGGATGATATCGTGTCTATCTGGTATTGACAGAGGAGAAAGAGTCTCAGGTCAGGTTGTGTATTGAAGTCATCCAGAATATCCTCATAGCCGATATAATCTTGAGTGCTCTCAAGAAAGACCCGCAATCCCCTGTAGTTCTTGGGTAATTTATCGTACTCACTCTTTATCCACGGTATAAAATCAGCAGCCCCGATTCCTTTGCTGACGGTGACTATTTGTTTCTTAAATTTGCGCTTCAGGAATTTGCAGTCTTCTTCATTGCCGACAAAAATACATTTTTCTTTGCGTTCGGCGCCTTCGGTCAACAGCGGTACGATATTTTCAAGGAGTTGCTTACTTCCTCGATAAAGATAAAGTGCATGAACAGGTAATTCAAGCTCAATGCCTTCATAACCTAATTTTATGTATCTGTTCATAATTATCCTCTCCGTTGATGCAATGTCATTTCGAGGGCATCGAGTGCCCCGGATAGTTTACTTACATCATAATTCCCCATATGGCCGATCCTGATGATAGTGCCTTTAAGATCGGCCTGTCCATCGGCAAACAGAATGCCGTGTGTTTCTTTGATTTCACTTATTATCTCTGTACTGTTGTTATCTAAGATTTTCATGACCGTGAGTGCATTCGATGGATTGTCAGGGAGTAGTTCCAAACCCATACCTTTGATACGTTCTCGTACATATTTAGCCATTTCTTCATGATGCTCAAAAGTTTCTTTGACGCCTCTTTTTAGTATTCTTTCAAGACCGATTTTTAACCCATAGAATATATTTATCGCGGGTGTCCAGGGCGTTTGGTTCTTGATGCGGAATTTTTCGTAGATATTAAGGTCAAAATAATAACCAGGTAGATCGGATCTCTTCATTTTTTCGAATGCTCGATCATTAACCGAGACGAAAGATATACCAGGTGGTGACATCAGGGCTTTTTGGGACGCACCGACAAGGATATCAATATGCCAGTCATCCTGCAGACAAACATCAGCGCCGATCCCCGCAACGCCGTCGACGACAAGATAAGAATCATACTTTCTTACGATCTCGCCGAGTGATTTAATGTCATTAAGAGCTCCGGTTGATGTTTCGGTAAGTGTTGTAAAGACAACCGCGGGTCTTGTATTCTTCTCAAGGATCGCCTGTATGCTTGAGGGCTCAATTGATTTTCCGTAGTCCACTTTGCTAATGACCGGATTGGCTTTATAACTTTTGCATATCTCAAGCCAGCGTTCTCCGAATTTACCACAGATGGCAATAACTGGTTTGTCATGGCCCGACATCAAGTTGCTATATGTTGCCTCCATTGCACCAGTGCCCGATGCTGAGAAAAAAAAGATGCGTCCTTTGGCGAAGAGTATTTTTTTGAGATCTTCGGTAGTCTCTGCATACAGATCTGCAAACTTCTTATCACGGTGGTAGACAAGTCTCTTTGACATGGCGTCCAATATTTCATCGGGTACATCAACTGGACCAGGTGTGAAGAGTGTATAGTTACTCAATTTTGCTCCTGCAGTCGGTACAGAAAATTTTCTTTTTTTCATCAGTATCTTTAACGGTTTTAGAAAAACGCATAATGCATTCGCGATTGGTACAATGCGTGAGACCAAAAAGGTGACCTATTTCATGGACTATTTCCTTAGAAATACGTTCTTCTTTCTGGTTACCGACAAGTCGATATGTTGAGACTACTGCCGTTTTTCGCAATGGATTGGCAAGGCCAAATATGAAGTTCATGTTCGGTGCATATATATCAACCTTCACCAGACATAGCTTGTAGATCTTGTAGGGGTTTTTGATCCCAGCGATGTAGTTCAAGATGACCGTCGCGTCATGTTGTTGCCTTAAAGGATTATATGAATTCTTGGGTAAGGAAATATATCCCTGGTGCAACGCATTTTGCCTAAAGGCTTCTCTGATTGCCTTCTCGGCAAGTTCAAAAAGGTCTAAGTCTTTTTGCTGATAGATTCCGATCACTATTCTTCTTTGAATTTTTTCATGAAAGGAATAAAGAGATCGATCGGTACCGGGAATATGATCGTCGAGTTCTTTTCCGTGGCGATTTCAGTGAGGGTCGAGAGGAAACGTAACTGTATGCCAGTAGGTGTTTCACTGATGATCTTCGCAGCTTGATTTAGTTTATCGGCGGCTTGTAATTCTCCTTGTGAATGGATTATCTTTGCTCTTTTTTCTCGTTCAGCTTCAGCCTGACGGGCTATTGCCCGCTGCATGTCCTGGGGGATATCAACATGTTTGATCTCCACGGTTGATACCTTAATACCCCATGGGTCAGTTTGCTGGTCAAGTATCTTTTGAAGTCTCATATTTATTTTTTCGCGCTGTCCCAATATTTCATCGAGTTCATATTCGCCTAAAACACTACGCAATGTCGTTTGCGACAGCTGACTTGTTGCGTACAGATAATCTTCGACCTCAAGGATTGCTTTGTCCGGTTCAAAAACCCTGAAGTAAGCGACTGCATTGACCTTTATGGAGATATTGTCTTTTGTAATCACATCCTGGGGTGGTACATCCATGGCGATAACCCGCAATGAAACTTTGGCCATTTTATCGATTGCCGGCCAAAGAATGAAGATCCCAGGTCCTTTTACCTTGATAAATCTCCCGAGTCTGAAAACAACTGCCCTTTCATACTCTTTCAATACCCTAATCGCACTTAGTACAATTAAGATAAGTACAATTATTAATATTCCAGTAAAACCCATCTATTCCTCCTTTTATTATCATATTCTATGGATATAAATAAAAAAGTCAATAAGGGACTCGGGATGCAAAGATAAGCTTGAGTTGACAAAATGTCTTTTTTGACTAGAGTTTGATATGGGATTGTTTATTCTGTTCCTTGTCATGAATACGGATTTCAAGGGCGTTTGGGTTCCCAGATGGGCGATCAAAGACCAAAGCGCCATTTTTGATAATCTGGATGGCAGATTCAATCACATTTTTCTTCAGATCTTTGCGCTCGGCGAGGCTTACTACCCATCATCATATGTCCCTACTAAAAAGAACTCTGATGGATGGTTGATAGCATTCTTGGAAGAGGCACACCGTCGGAATATTAAGGTTTCGGCATGGATAAATGTTTTCTATTCATGGGGCTTTGCGCCCAAAACCAATAATAAACACCCGATAAACCGACAACCGAATTGGTATGTCCGTGACCAGGATAACCGATCGATAGTTGATTACAGTATTGAGGAGCTTAAGCAGATAAACAGCGAAGGATATTATCTTGCACCGGCCAACCTGCAGGTACAGACGTACATTGCAGATATCGCCCAGGAAATAATCAGTCTGTATGATTTTGATGGAATTCATTTTGATTATATCCGCTACCCGAACAGCGGTTTTGTATATGATACAGAGCTACGCAGTAAGTTCATGAGAAGCTACTATATCGATCCGATAGATCTCATAAATAAAGGAGACTCCGGAAAAAGATATGGCGTGTGGGGGTGTGACGATCTGGCGACAAAATGGCAGGAATTTGTACCGAATGAGCTTACTGCTTTTGTCAAGTACTTAAATGAGATACTCAAAGCAAAACGTCCTGACCTTTTAATATCAGCCGCCGTAAAACCAAACTGCCAGAGTGCGCACTATGATTATAACCAAAACTGGGCAGCTTGGTTAAATGCCGGATACGTCGACTTTGTGTGCCTCATGGCTTATGGTAAGCACATAAAGAGCGCCCTGAATAATGTGATCAAGGCCGTTGATGACCCTTCTCGCGTGAACGTCGGTCTTGGTCTATACCTATTATCTCCTGAAGAGATTGGTCAACAGGTGGATTTTGTGAGATCAGGGGATTTTTCTGGCGTTGTGTTTTACTCTTATGACCAGCTTAAAGAAAACAAAGCATACCTCGATGCACTAAAGCGCTGAGTATCCCTGTTAGTCCGGTTTTCATAATCAATTACTTAATTACTCAATGACACAATGACTATCGCCCTTTGGTGTCTTGACACAGGGTCTTGTTTTGTATAGAATTGATGAAATGCAGAAGATATTCCTTCTTTTAGGAACCAACTCCGGTGATATGGAAAATAATCTCATAAAGGCTCAAAAAGAATTGGAAAATCGTAAGATAAAGATCGTAAAGCGATCAAAGGTTTACCAGACAAAACCCTGGGGTCGTGTCGATCAGCCCGATTTTTTAAATGTGGGTTTAGAAATCAGTTGTGAATATCCGCCCCCGGAGTTGCTTTCAATAGTCAAACAAATCGAATTGGCGATGGGACGAAGATCAGAAAATTTGCGATGGGGACCGAGGATAATCGATATCGACATAATATTCTATGGGAACCAGGTCATTGATAGTTCGCATTTGACCATTCCGCATAAAGATTTTTTTAATCGTCCCTTTGCTGTTAGGATACTCGCTGAAATCGCACCTGATTTTGTTCCTCCTTGTTCTAGCAAGAAACTAAATGATTACCTGAACGGACTTGAACATGAAAGATTTGAGATTTATCGCGGTTGAAGGCGTCATCGGAGCAGGCAAGACATCTTTAGTCAAGATTCTTGCCAAACGATTTCATGCTGGTATCATCCTTGAGAAATTCGAGGATAATCCATTTCTTGAGGGTTTTTATTCGGATCCCGTAAAAAACGCATTTCACACCCAGCTTTACTTTTTAATGTCCCGATACCGACAGCAAAGGCAGATCTCTCAAATCGACCTCTTTGCCTCTCGAGTGATATCTGATTATCTGTTTGCCAAAGACCGTATTTTTGCCGAGATAAACTTAAGTGATGAAGAATTTGAGCTCTATAACAAAATTTATGCTTTGATCGAGCGCGATGTTCCTAAACCAGATCTCACTATTTACCTCCAAGCGCCAGCAGATTTTCTTTACAAACGGATAAAACATCGGGATCGTGCATTTGAAAGCAGTATGGAATTCGGTTATATTGAGCAGTTGTGCGAAGCTTACAATGCTTTTTTCTTTCACTACAATACCTCGCCTTTACTTATCATTGATATCAAAGGTTTTGATTTTACTGGAAATGCAAAAGATGTCGACCTCATCTGTGATGAAGTAAAGGATTTAAAGGAACCACGCAGGATTCTTTCCCGGCAATGGTAACGATAAAGACGATATTGAGCAAGAAACAGAAACAGGAGAAAGTAGTTTGTCTTACTGCTTATGATTACCCGACTGCGTGTATTGTCGATGCGGCTGGTATTGATGTCATTCTGGTCGGTGATTCAGCAGCCAATGTCTTTGCCGGTGAGAAGAATACATTACCGATCACAATGGAAGAAATGCTTTATCATACACGTGTCGTAAGTCACGCCGTGAAGAATGCTTTGCTTATAGCAGATATGCCGTTTCTATCTTATCAGACTTCGACCCAAGACGCGGTCTACAATGCCGGGAGATTTTTGAAAGTAGGTGCGGCTGGCGTTAAACTGGAAGGTGGTGCTCCAGTCATCGATACAATAAAAAGGCTGGTTGAGATCGGTATCCCGGTAATGGGTCATCTCGGTCTGACCCCTCAATCGGTTCATAAGTTCGGAGGCTACAAATTGCAGGGTAATACCGAGGAGAGTAAATCCCAGCTTGTGGCTGATGCGAAATTACTTGAAGAAACCGGTTGTTTTGCCCTGGTCCTTGAGAAAATCCCGGCCCTACTGGCAAAAGATATCACCGCACATATTTCTATCCCGACGATCGGGATCGGGGCAGGGCCTTATTGCGACGGTCAGATCCTTGTATTACACGATGTAATAGGACTCTTCAACGGTTTTTCCCCGAAATTTGTCAAACAATATGCGCATGTTAAAGAAGTGATTGAACAGGCGGTTAAGCAGTATCAGGATGAAGTGAAAAAAGGGATCTATCCAGATGCGGCTCATTCTTTTGACTGAGTTAGCGAAGAGAACACCGTGAACGAGGAACCGGACATCGAAAAGCAGCGTATCGAAGAACTGGAAGCGCAGGTTAATCGATGCCTGGATGATATCTCGAAATCAAAGATTGAGTTAGAAAAAGAAATACAAAAACGTAAAGCTCTTGAGCAGGCCCTGAAAACAGTAGAACAAGAAAAAATCGGTGTTTTTAACAGCATGGCTGAGCACATCGTCTACCACGATATGAATATGAAGATCGTATGGGTAAACCGTGCCGCTGCATCATCGGTCGGCATGACGCCTGACGAATTAATCGGTTTGAATTGTCATGAGATCTGGCAAAACCGAAAGACCATATGCGATAACTGTCCAGTTGAAAAGGCCCTGGTAACTGGTCAACCCCACGAAATGGAGATGACGTCACCTGATGGTCGTTCGTGGTTCTTGCACGGCTATCCAGTGAAAAATGAAAAGGGTGAGGTCGTCGGCGCAGCGGAAGTTACAATGGATCTGACTGTCATAAAACAGGCAGAACGTATTTTGAAGGAATCCGAGAAACAGCTGCGAACGATATTTGATTCAGCAAGCGATGCCATGTTCATTCATGACCTTGAAGGTAATTTCCTTGAAGTGAATCAGACCGCTTGTGATCGTTTGGGCTATTCCAGAGAAGAGTTTTTGAAGATGACCTCGATGCATATTGATAGCTCTGAATATGCCTCTCTTGTGATGAGACGGATTGAAGAGTTGAGGGAAAAAGGTCCTAAGTTTTTCGAGACTGCCCATGTAACAAAACAGGGTAAGATAATCCCGATTGAGCTTTCGAGCAGGGTCATTGAATATCAAGGGAAGCCGGTGGTTTTGAATATTGCTCGAGATATTTCAGAGCGCAAGAAAACCCAGGCGGCACTACATGACTCTGAAAATCGCTACCGTTCAATAGTAGAAAATTCTCACGCCGGGATTCTCATTGTAAATGACGCATATTGTTTTACGTATGTCAACGACGAATTATGCCGGATTCTCGATCATCCACGGGAGGAAATCATCGGTCATGATTTTAGAGAATTCCTCGATGATGAAAGTCGAGAGATTGTTGCTAATCGGTATCTTCGAAGGCAAAGAGGAGAAAAAGTCGAATCACGATACGAATTCAATGTTGTTAAGAAAAGCGGTGAAAAAAGACGAGTGGAAATCAGTTCTACGGTGATCAAAGATTCAGCAGGTAAAAACGTGACCATGGCTCAAATTCTTGATATAACTGAACGTAAAAATGTGGAGCAACATCTACGCCAGAGCAAAGAGAAGTATAAAACCCTCACTGAAAATGTGAATGTGGGCATTTACCGGAATACTGTCGGTCCTAAGGGTACTTTCATTGAAGCCAACAAAGCCATTGTGAAGATGTTTGGGCACGATAGTAAAGAGCAATTTCTAAAACTTGATGTTTCGGAATTGTACCAGATGCCTGAAGATCGCAGAAGGTTCAATGAAAAGATGCTCACCTATGGATATGTCAAAGATGAAATTCTCCAGTTGAGGAAGAAAGATGGAACGCCATTTTTTGCTTCAATATCAGCTGTGGCGATTAAAGATGAAGAAGGTAATGTCCAATATTATGATGGGATAATCGATGATATAACAGACCGGATCAAGGCCGAACAGGATTTGAAGAGCAGTTACCAACAATTAAAAGCTGTTCTCAATGGTACGGTAAATGCGCTTGCTTCTACAACCGAGAAGAGAGATCCCTACACCGCAGGTCATCAACATCGAGTTACTCAGCTTGCCGTAGCTATTGCCCGGGAAATGGGTTTTGTGCCTGACCGGGTTGATGGTATCAGAGTAGCTGGGATCGTTCATGATATCGGGAAAATTCATGTTGCCGCGGAGATACTGAATAAACCAATCGCATTGAATGATATTGAGATGGCCTTAGTAAAGACACACTGCAAAGCCGGCTACGAGATCCTCAAGACCATCGAATTCCCGTGGGATGTAGCTGAGATCGTACTCCAACATCATGAACGGATAGACGGGTCTGGTTATCCGCGCGGTCTGACCGGCGAAGAAATACTAGAAGAAGCAAAAATACTCGCCATCGCCGATGTGGTTGAGGCGATGGTTTCACATCGACCTTATCGTGCTGCACTCAGTACGGACAAAGCTCTAGAGGAAATTTCATCGAACCGCGGTGTGCTTTTTGATAAGGCCGTCGTCGATGTCTGCTTAAGGCTTTTTGCCCAAGGCTTCGAATTCGAGTGAAGCGAAACAGGGATTTATTAATCCTCGATAACAACCCTTGTTTAAGCAGTAATTCTTGATAGACAATCCCTTGAAGACCAGATATCAATACATGCAATAACTCATGAAAGGCGCTTTCGCTGAACACCTTTTTGAATACCGATCGGTCGCTAGAAGGCGGCTGATATTTTCTTTGATAATCACCCTAATAGTGATGCTCATCGAACTTGTCGGTGGTTACTTAACACGCAGCATAGCCTTGATCAGTGATGCAGGACATATGTTCAGTCACTGTTTTGCAATTGGGATCAGTCTTGTGGCAATATTGATCGCTCGAAAACCACCCTGTCATCACCGAACATTCGGGCTTTACCGTGCCGAGGTATTAGCCGCTTTGATCAATGGTCTGTTTCTCCTTCTGGTTGTTTGCTTTATTATCTATGAGGCGATATTGAGGATCATCCATCCGAGGGACGTCCTCAGTCTCAGTATGCTATTGATCGGCATTATCGGATTTGCTGTGAATATCGCGAGCATTATGATCCTGCATGGAGCCCATGAAAAGGACTTGAATATCCGGGGTGTTTTCTACCATATGCTTGCCGATGCGGCGTCCTCTGTGGGTATCGTTATTGCTGCGATTGTTATTCATTTTACCGGCTGGAATATACTCGATCCTTTGGTCAGCATCGGTATATCGGTGGTTATTGTCTATTGGGCCTGGGGAGTCTTGAGAGAGTCTGTAATAATCCTTCTTGAAATGGCACCGTCTGGTCTTAATGTGGATAATATAGCGAAAGACCTGAAAGAAAAGTTTCCCGAAATCGAAGATCTTCTTAATATTCATATCTGGACGATCACTGCTGACATGCTCGTGTTTTCAGCCCACATAAGATTTGATGATACCGTCAGAGTCTGCGCAGATCATGATCTACTCATCACCAGATTAAATGAGTACCTTGCCGAAAGATATCGGATCATTGAATCGACCATCCAAATAGTTGCCAGCGATCAAGACCAGGTGTGTAGAACAAAGTGAAACACAAAAAGATCTTCAGACTAGATAAACCGTATTACACGATAGGCCGGGCAGTTCACACCCGTTTTGATTCGGGTTTCAGCATGCTTTACACGGGCTGCTGAGCAGATAGGTTAAGCTTTTATGTTTTTTCTTATCAGCGGTTTATTCAACATCAGCTAAAGAATGTTACCAGCAAAAAGCGATCCTGAAGAGCTCACAATAGTAATTAGAGACGCGGAAACAGATGATTCTCAGGCAATAGCCGGTCTTTTGAAAGAGCTTGGTTACCCACAGGACCATGATCATACCTTAAAGAAAATAAGAAAATTGAGCAAGAGAACGAAAGACCGGATCCTTGTCGCACAGAAATATGATCATGTAGTTGGCTGCCTTAGTTTACACATAATGCCGTTGCTGCACCGGGCAGGAAATCTATGTAGGGTTACTGCCCTGATAGTATCTGAAGCATATCGAGGTAAATATATCGGTCGCCGCTTGATGGAGATCGCGGAAAAGTATGCAAAGGCAAATGGTTGTTCATGCATAGAAATAACGAGTGGTGATCAACGAGTCGATGCCCATCGTTTTTACCGACAGCTGGGCTATGTAGCGACATCAAAACGTTTCATTAAATCGTTGACCGACAATAGCTAACAGTTTAAAGCCATTGACTTCCAGTCCTGGAGCACTATAATACACCATGGTTGAGTATACAAAACACCACGCTAAAGCCGGTCTCGGGGCGAAGATACCAGAACTCGAAGTACTGCCTAATCAATTCAAAAATTATAAAATTACGATCGCGATCCCTGAGTACACTTCGCTGTGCCCAAAAACAGGTTTGCCTGACGCCGGTAATATCACGATCGAGTATGAGCCAGATGAATATTTTGTAGAGTTAAAATCGTTAAAACTATACATTTTAGCTTATCGAAATCTCGGTATATTTTACGAAAATGCAGTAAATCGTATACTGAGAGATTTTGTCAAAGCAACGAAACCCCGTTGGGCAATCGTACGCGGCGCATTCAATCCACGAGGTGGTATTGCTTCAATCGTCGAGGCCAAATATAATAAAACCAGAACAAGAAAAAAGACCAAATAACACCCTTTAGCCATTAATCTCCGGGAATAATTTTTAGAAATATTTGTAATAGTAATAAATAGGGGTTCTGGAGCAAGTTATATTATGACAGAACTTGAGTTTGTAGAGATTATCGAAAAAAGGGGGTAAATATGCTAAGGAGGATCAGCATCCTTTTAAGTAGCGCAATCATCGCGCTGTGCCTTGTTGGATGTCTCGGGATCACTGGTTCAAAGAGTGTCAATGATGTGATCACGCTACTCAAGGCAAAGGTTGGCGAAGTGGTTATCAAAGAACACATCGCCAACAAAGGTATGAGCTTTGATTTATCTACCGAGGATATCATTAAGCTGAAAAATGCCGGTGCGAGCGATGAATTGCTTTCCTATATGATGGGTAAGGGGTCTGGTGATTTCCCGTTTGAGCTTGACCAGGATTTCGTGGTCCAAAGCCCGGTATCACACAAGCATCTCGCCATCTATCCTGTTTTCAGAAAGACCTCGATCGATGTCGAGGAATACATCACCCTGGATGAAGCTCATCGTGCTAAGGTCGTGCACATTTCTGAATTATCAAGTGCATCAGTGCCGACAGTTTTGATAAAAAACACCGGATCTAAGCCGATCTATATTATGGCCGGTGAGATCATAATCGGTGGTAAGCAAGACCGGATGGTCTCATTTGATATTCTCATCCCGGGCGGCAAGGAGATTATGGTAGAGGTCCGCTGCGTTGAACACGGCAGGTGGCATGGGCAATCAGTCGAATTCATGTCCGGCGGTGCGGTCGGCAGCAAAGGTGTTAGAACTGCCCTTCAGTTCAAGGACCAACAGGAAGTTTGGGGTGAGGTAAGCAAGAAGTGCGCCGAGATCGATATTTCATCTCAAAGTGGGACTTATGGCGCAATACTATCAAGCGAGGAAGTGGAGAAAAAGAGCAAACCATTCCTTGATGCGATGAACCAGGGCATGAAAGATGATGGTATAGTCGGTATGATCATGGCCTTGAATGGCGAAGTCATCTGCGTTGATATTTTTGCCAACCCGAAGTTCTTTAACGAGGTGAAAGATAAATTACTCAAGGCATACGTGCTCGATGCGATAAGCAGCGAAGAAACAAGCACAAAGCTCGCCGGGAAACAAGAGATCCTTAATTTTTTTAATGAGCTCAACGACGCGAAGACCGCTGAGCTAAAAAGGTATGATGCTAACTGCAATACTGAATTGGAATCTGATGAGCTTATTGGCAATGAGTCTCGCGATAAAGATGGAAAATTGCAGCATCTGAATCTGTACAAAAAATAACCCGGTAATTAATAATCGGCTGCAGAGATTATGTGCGCCAGAGATAGCGCCCGAGGTCGATGCAGCCGCTTTCATCAAAAACAAGGCCCTCGTCCTCAAGCAATTGCTTTTGAAGTTCATAGCCATGTTTATGTTTGAGCGCGATGCAACCCTTGCTGTTTATCACTCTGTGCCAGGGTAGGTTCTCTTTGGACGAGGATGAGTGAAGAATGTAGGCAACTTGTCGCGCACTATGCGGGTTGCCAGCGAGCTTTGCAATCTGTCCGTACGTTGTTACCTGCCCTTTAGGTACTCTTCGGATAACATCAATAACCCTTTGGTAAAATGATCTTTGCATTGTGATATAGCGAGAGTATATTGATTACGACTTATCTGTCAAGAAGCCATTGACATCAGGAAAAAAAGGAGTTAACTTTCTACATATTACGGGAGACTATTATGAAGAAAACATTATCCGTATTGATTCCTAACTGTATAATATTGTTATTTATTATACCATGCTGGGCTGAAAATTTCGGCTCGCCCAGAGAGACACTTGAAACATTGTTTCAGGCAATCCGCGATCGCGATAAGGAACTCTGCGCCGCGTGCGTTGTCAAAGAGCTGCGTCAAGAGATGCTCGAGAACTGGGATGAATCTGACCTGCCCGATGAATTCGAATATGAAATATTGAATGAGGAAATCGGTGAATCCAAGGCCGTAGTCAAGATCAAGCTGATTAGTGACAAATACGGTGAGGAAGAGGATGAACTATGTTTGATAAAAGAGGGCGATGCGTGGAAAATAACAATGGATACATACGATGATCATTATGATCAAATGGATACTTGTGTAGAATAAGGAGGTAACATGGCGACATATATACTGGCAACGAAGCTATCACATGAACTGACAAAAGATGTAAAAAAACGTGCTGAGATAGGTCGCAAATGGCTTGAGAAGGTAAAGAAAAATTGTCCGGAGGTCAAATTCCTTGCCCATTATGCACTCCTGGGCCCATATGATTTTCTTGATATCTATGATGCACCGGATGAACAATCAGCAGCAAAGGTATCTATGATAAGCTTATCAGGCGGAGCGGTTGCTGCAGAGTCATGGACTGCGATCCCCTATAAGAACTTTCTTGAGCTTATTAAAAATCTATAGAGTTGGTTCTGATTGAATGAATTGAAAAGGACGGTCTATTTTTTCTTGAACAAACCGAAAAGACCGCCACCATCTTTCTTTTCTTCCTTTTTTTCGGCAGGCTTTTCAATCGGTTTTACTACTGGTTGAGCTTTTTTGACGATTTTCACTAACCCCGACGATATCAGACCGTATAAAACACGTGCGGTCTCGAATTCTGAGACACTTACTTTCGATGCGATCTCTCTGATACTTCGAGAACCGTCGACGAACGAAAGGATTTTCCATTCTTCAGGCTTCAGATGTATTTTTTCTACACCCGCTTCAGGTACTTCAATGATATTTACGATAACCTCGAAGTTAGGGATGAGTTTCTGAATTTTATTCATTTCATCGATGCGGCGTGCAGCCTCGAGTATTACTTGCTGGATCGGCAGCTCCACAGTCCGTTCGAGTGTTTCTTCATTTGGGTTGAAGACGAACCTTCCTTTTTTCCAGCTTAAGATAGTATCAATAGCGGTTTCACCCTGGATTGAATTGGTCTTGGCATGTATTACAATGCCCCCCTTGAAATAGACAATTCCGACATCGTCTTCAGACTGAATGCGAAGGCCACCATCTTTTTGACCGAGTTGAATAAGCTGGAACACATCGGTCAGTTCAAAATCCTCAAGGTTTCCCTGTAATGCCATTATTCTTTATAAACCCCCATGTTTCGAAACTTATTGATTCTTTGTGGGATTAATTTATCCACCGGTATCTTGGTTAGCTCACCGAGATTCTTGATCAGTGCTTCCCTAATGTTCAGGGCAGTTTCCTCCGGATTTAAATGTGCGCCGCCCACAGGTTCTGCTACGATTTCATCGATTATGCCAAGCTCGGCAAGATCAGGTGCCGTAATTTTTAAAGCTTCAGCCGCTTCCTTATTCTTGGAGGAATTGCGCCACAGTATCGAAGCGCAGCCTTCTGGAGAGATAACTGAATAGATTGAATTTTCCATCATGAGAATTCTGTCGCCAACCGCGATCGCTAAAGCACCACCCGAACCACCTTCACCCAGGATCAAAACGATGATCGGCACAGGTAGTACAGAACATTCGAATAGATTAGTGGCGATCGCTTCTGCCTGACCACGTTCTTCGGCCTCTGCACCTGGATAAGCCCCTGGCGTGTCGACCATACTAATAACCGGCATTGTGAATTTTGCCGCCATTTTCATTATCCGTAGGGCCTTACGATAGCCTTCTGGATGGGGCATGCCAAAATTGCGCTTGATCTTGTCCTTTGTATCTCTCCCCTTTTGTTGAGCGATAATAGCGACATTATATTTGTCAAATTTGGCGATCCCTGAAACCATCGCCGAATCATCACCAAAACGTCGGTCACCGTGAAGTTCTATGAAATCCTCGGCGATCAGAGGAATGATATCCAAAGGGTAAGGACGTCGTGGATGACGTGCCAGCTGAACACGCTGCCAGCGAGTCAGATTAGAGTATATTCTTTTTTTCAATCGCTTAGCCTGGGACTCAAGACGTTTGATTTCTTCATCAACGCCTTTCAGTCCCTTAAGCTCTTCGATTTTTTTCTCGAGTTCAACTATTGGTCTTTCAAAATCAAGCCAGATGCCGTTCATCAAAATTCAAAACCTATCCCGAGGGTATTGACTAATCCTAGATTGTATGGATACAGAGCTCCTGCATACTTGACAACAAGACTGCCTGGTCGGATCGTTAACCCAAAACCAGGATAGACAACATCCCGGTAATGTGCGGTGGCATTCAAACTAACGATCTTGTGGATGGGGACATCAATGCCAAATCCACCCTCAAATTCAGCCGTGTTTACCAGGTAATGAATATCGATACTGGGCACGAATTTCTTGAAATCATAGAAGGTCCCGATACTTATACGTGCCGGCAGGTTAATGCTTTCATTTTTCAAGGTTAGCTTCGAGCCGATATTAACTGCACCAAAACTGATACCGGCTTTGGATCCAGCATAAGCAAATGATACATCAAAAGCTAACGCGTAGTCTGAGTAAATGTAGATATTTTCTGATATGTATTTAAGGTTTAAACCGATTTTACCCTGAGCTGTGACCGGCAGGCTACCACCCAATACAACGGTAAAATCATTTCCCGTATAATACGTCAGGGAATCTTCCGATGGATAATCTGGATGCCATTCAATATCACCATAATCAAAGTTAAGAAAAGCAATACCAAAATTTATATTGCTGATTTTCTTGCTTAATGCTAATGAAACGCTCTGCATCGAAAGGTAAAAGCGATTGTATGAACACCAGATTTGATAATTATCATGGGCTTGGAAATTCGCCGGATTGTAGAAAATCGCTTCAGCATCTCTAGATACTGCAAAGTGAGTTGTCATACCAACCGGAGATGCTGGTAATAAAAGGGTATTTACCCCGGATGTAGATATCAGTAAAAGTACTAATGCAACCATCATTGCTCCTCAATTATTTCCACATTAGCTCGAGGTAAGGCAACAACTTGTTTGTCTGCCAATTCGACCTCGAGTACTCTCACCACAGCTTCGGTCTCTATTTTTTGTAGATCAACCGGTAATGCAACGACCTTGCCTATTGCACCGAAATGTGGTTCCCTAATTATCCGGACCGACATGCCGACCTCGAGACCACTGCCCCTTGATAAGTCAGCAGTTCTTTTGGATTCGGACACATCTTCTAATGGTACGATCACCTCAGGCCTCATGACTCCGGCTCTGATCTGCGTTGCGCCATTTATTGAAGATTTTTTTCCGGCCAGAGATTTTAGCAACTGGAAGGTTCGATCAGCCATCCTCATCTTACCGAATCCTTCGGTTACCACCAGGGTCAGACCTACCTGCTCAGAACCGGTGATCGCAACTCCGATATCATAACCCATAAAACGTTTAAGGTCCTGGTCTTCAATACCACCGACCACAATACCTTTAACCCCGACTTTCCTGGCTTGTTCCAAAGCATCATAAGTGACGATTGAACCACCGATGATTATCTTGTCTTTGAATGATTTATCTATCTGTTTTTCTGTGAGTACCTCATCAGGATCCTTGGCGGCCATTGCTAATTCACCGATTGTTTCCCCGCCGATACCAAATATACCCTGTATAAAACTGCCAGTCGTTCTTATTATAACACCTTCGTTCTTAATTACATCAATAACCTGTCCATCAATATATGCAATTACTTCAACCGGGATGGGAGGTTCTCTTAATATCAACTGACCAGTAATTCTTGAGATACTTTCTATGACACCTTTGATCGGACTCTTAACATGTGATTTGAAAAGACCGAAAAGGCCTTTGCTCTGAGCAAGAACTTCTTCTTTCTCGATCGTGTCGCCAGCCTTCTTGAGCATAGCGTCGTCAACTTCATCCGCCAAGATACCCAAAAGCCCTGCGACATTCAATGTTTGAACATTCCCTGGTAGATTAGTTCTTGCAACTACCTGTTCACCAACGACCTTATCGTTTTTATTTACCACAATATCACCCGGTAGCGGGAGACGGCGTTCTTTTGTCAATACAGTATGAGCAAGGACTTTGAGTCCTGGCGTATATGCATGTGCCAATTTAATCCTCCTTTAACTATATTTATGATATACATATTTTTGCCGTGGTCAAGAGATACGTCATTACTTTTTTTGGTTCCTAAGGAATTTTTTGACTGCCGCAAGGTTCATTAGATCATCCTGCAGGCTTTTTCTCGGAGTTTCCAGGATGAAAGGCTTTGTTTGTAATAGATGGTGGTTAATAATATGACCCATACCTTTACCGATATTACCCTTGCCAATATGCCAATGCCGGTCATGACACGAACCAAGCGATGTTTTTGAGTCATTGAAATGGACTAAATGCAATCTATCGATACCGATTGTGTTATCGAATTCATTCAGGGTGCGCGCCACTCCTTTTTTTGTATTGAGCGGATAGCCGGCAGCAAATGCGTGTGCAGTATCCAGCACAACACCGATCCGCTCCGCAGGTTCAATACCACTTATTATCTTACTTATCTGGTCAAAATCGTAACCTAATTCATTTCCACTTTTCGGAGTATTCTCCAATAGCAGAATAATATCATTCTCAGCGCAATGCAACGCTTGATTTATCCCTTTGATCATTAGCTTGATCCCTTGTTCTTCATCTTTTGAAGAACCGATGTGCATGATCACGAAATGTGCGGTTATGGCGGCGGCTCTTTGTAACTCGATAATGAGCGAATCTACTGATTTTTTATATAGACTTTTATCAGGTGTCGCCAGGTTAACGAGATATGGCATGTGAATAAAAACCGGTGCGATATTTGTATTTTTTATGGCTTTTGTATATAAACCAACATCTTTTTTATCTAAAGCCCGGTACTTCCATGAGCGGGGGTTTCTTGAAAAAAGCTGTATTGTTTCACACGATCGTTCGCGTGCGCGTTCAATAACATTTTCAAAACCACCCGCTACTGATATGTGAAAACCGATCCTCATCCTGATCGGTCTAGTCTCTTTTATGGATAATGATGGTGCCAGGTTCGGTTGTTATGTACCGATCTTTACCAAAGTAAAGCATGGGAAAGATATTTTTTTCGTCGACAAGGCAATCAGCATCTAAGATATCTTTGCGATAGTGTATTAGAACAATACGTCCGATGAACAGATGATGGTCACCATATTCAGCGACCCCGTACTTTTCACATTCAAAAGCAGCATAACTCGATCCGAGGATGGGTCCGTTGACTTTTTCGGCATCAAAATACTGGATACCAAGTTTTTCTAATTTATCAATGTTTCTTCCTGAAATACTGCCAGCTTGAGCGCTTATTTGTGCTTGTTTATGCTCTAGAAAATTTACTGTGAAGCCATTTTCCTTCTTAAGCAGATCGAATGTATATCTTTTAGGCGCAACGAGTACTCCATATAAAGGCGGTTGAGCTGAGATGGGTGTGTGCCATGCTGCAGGCATGACATTTTTTGCGACCGCGACAAAAGCTACTGTTTGCGGAAAGAAATAATAGAATTTATCGATACGATCACTTTTTTCCATGTTTCTTCTTTTTGATCAATTTTGTACATACCGGGCATACTTTCTTACCTCGTTTCATGACCATGCCATGCTCACATTGCGGACAACGATCCTTGGTGGGCGGATAAAATGCAGAAAAATCACACTGTTTGCATTTATATACATTACCGCGACGTGTTTTAATTATAATAACTTCACCATGGCACATCGGACATGGTGCATCATGCCCGATGTTTTCAGTATAGCGGCACTCTGGATACCCGGAACAGGCGAGAAACTTGCCAAATTTGCCGTGCCGGGTTATCAGGTTACGACCGCAGTCCGGACATTTACGATCGCTCTCTTCCACTTCGAGATTCTCCGAGTACTTGCATTCTGGAAAACCTGAACAAGCAAGGAATTTACCATACCGGCCCCATCTGACAACGAGTGGTTTCTGGCATTTTGGACAATTTTTATCGACCTTAACCGTTATTGCTTCTTTGATCTTTTCTACTTCTTCTTTTATCTTATCCAGGTCCATAACAAAAGGATCGTAAAATTCACGTATCACTTCTTGCCAGAGTTTGCTGCCTGCTTCAATCTGGTCAAGTTCTTTTTCCATTTTTGCGGTAAATGAAACTTCAAAAATATCTGAAAATCTCGGGATAATCACCTCATAGACCTGAAGTCCCAAGTCAGTAGCTTGTATTTTGCCGTTTTCTTTGATGGTATAGCCGCGGTCAAACAGGGTCTGGAGAATATGAGCATAGGTTGACGGGCGACCGATACCATTTTCTTCCAATTTTTTTATCAGGCTCGCTTCTGTAAAACGAGCCTGTGGCTCGGTCATCTTTTCGGTGAATTCGATGCTGGTCATTTCGACATCTTCGCCTATTGTCATGTCTGGTACCGACCCTCGGTCAATAGAATCTCCGGTTACGATTTGGTAACCTGGGAAGACCATTTTCATTTCTTCTGTTTTAAAATCTACTTCATTGAAACTGACTACCGCTTCTTTCTGACGATATTTAGCTGGCGCCATCTGCGATGCGACAAAACGGTTGAAGATCAGCTTATAGACTTTGTATTGGTCATCAGTCAAGTACTGTTTGATATCTTCTGGATTCAATTCAATCTTGGTCGGTCGGATCGCTTCATGACCCCCCTGGACATTCTTGCGATCCTTAAAGATCCGGACGGTCTGATTCAAATATTCCTTACCGTGCTTACGTGCGATATGTTCCCTTAGTTGTTCCAGGGTTTCTTTGTTGACCCGGATTGAATCAGTGCGCATATAAGTTATCAAACCGATGCTGCCCTGAGGTAATCTGACACCCTCATAGAGACTTTGAGCGATATACATCGTCTTTTTCGCAGAAAACCGTATGCGCTTAGATGCCTCTTGCTGGAGCGTAGAGGTGATAAATGGCGGCGGCGGCGTTCGGGTTGGATTGGTCATGCGAAAAGACGTGACTTTAAATTTTGTACCTTTGATAAGGGCTTCTTTGAAGCGTTCCAGTTCTTTTTTGTCTTCGATCTTTTTTGGCTCGCCAGCTATGCGCCATAGCTTACCGATAAATCTTTCATTGCGTTCGGTGATGAACTCAGCTTCTGCAATCCAATATGGTTTTGGTTTAAATGCGGTGATCTCTTTTTCTCTTTCCGATATAAGGCGTAACGCCACACTCTGGACACGCCCGGCAGATAGTCCGCCCTTTATGATTTTCCACAATAAAGGGCTTGTATAGTAACCTACTATTCTATCGAGAACCCTTCTTGCTCGGTGTGCATTGACCAGATTCTCGTTTATGATCGTAGTATGCTGAAGGGCTCTTTTTACGTGTTCAGGAGTGATTTCGTAGAATAAAGCTCTTTTAATGTGTGCCCCATTAGATTCCAGTTCTTCAGCAAGATGTTTGGCTATGACTTCACCTTCACGGTCCGGATCAGGAGCAAGGAAAATTTCAGATGAATTCCGACACGTTTTTTTTATTTCCTGGATGATCTTCGCTTTACCTCTTATTTTGATATAACGTGGCTGGAAATTATTTTCGATATCAACACCCAGGGTCGATTTAGGCAGATCCTTAATATGCCCCCGGGATGATACCAGTGTATAGTCTCGACCCAGAAAACCTTTGATCGTCTTGCACTTGGTCGGTGATTCAACGATGACGACTCGTTTGTTTATTTTCTTTTTTCTTTTTTTTGTTTTTTTCTTCATATTTGCGGATTCATTATACACTTCGTGTTTTCTCTTGTCAAGCAGGGATTTAAAAATTATATGATTATGTTATCGATGAGACGTGTCTTGCCAAAGAATACCGCCAGTGCTACCAGTGTATCTTTGCCAATTCTTTTTACTGGCAGCAAATTATTTTTATTTGCAATGGCAATATAGTCGACCCGGCCATTTTTTTTCTCGATCAACTGTCTGATAATTCTTTTTGCTCTTTTGGGATCAGAAAATCCTGAAGAAAAGTCCCTTTTGATTTTTCTTAATGCATGATACAGTACGGTCGCGTCCTTTCTTTGTCTGGGCGAAAGGTATTTATTACGCGAACTCATTGCCAAGCCATCTTTTTCTCGGATGATCTTACCGGTGATTATCTTTACATCGAGATTGAGGTCTTTTGTCATACGTCTGATGATCAATGCTTGCTGATAGTCTTTGGCGCCGAATACCGCAATATCTGGTTTGATAATATTAAAGAGTTTCAAGACGATCGTCGTGACGCCCTGAAAATGGCGGGGTCTTGTAATACCGCACATTATTTTGCTGAGATCCTTTACATTAATATAGGTTTTATAATCTCGTGGATAGATGTGTATGGCTGAAGGATAAAATATCAGATCGACGTTTTCTTTTTCTAAAAGAGCCTTATCTCTTTTAATGTTCCTCGGGTAATTTTTGAGGTCTTCATTTGGCGCGAACTGGGTGGGATTTACAAAGATCGAGATCACGACAAAGTCAGCTTTTTTGCGGGCGATACGCACGAGTGACAAATGCCCTTCATGTAAATAACCCATGGTCGGCACAAAACCGATAGTCTTAGCGGTTTTCTTGATCTTATTAATAAAATCCTTAGTTTCAGCGATCTTTCTTATTACTCGCATGTTCCATTATAATCAACGCTGAAAACACGTCAATATACTACATGCCTTTTCTTCTCCGTTTCACCGATTCTCCGGTTCATGTCACACTGCTTTCTGCTTAGTTCCTGGTGCTTAGTACCTAGTATTTGAACCGCTTGACTTTTCATGGTTATTTGAGTATAATGATGTCGAGTTTTAGCAAGATTTTCTACCCAACCCAAGGGTTCGTATATTTGTTGATTTTTAGCAAAACGATTTTGTTTTACATGAGAATCGAGAGTTTATTCAGGAAGAAAGGAGTTTGAAAAATGGCGTTACTTGAGATTAGATGGCATGGTCGAGGAGGACAGGGGGCAAAGACGGCTGCCCTTCTCTTTGGTGATGCCGCAGTTGAAACCGGTAAGTATATTCAAGCATTCCCAGAATATGGACCGGAAAGAATGGGCGCGCCGGTATTTGCATTCAATCGGCTATCTGATAAACCTATCCTTCAACACTGCGGTATAAAGAGCCCGGAGATCGTTGTTGTGCTGGATCCGACGCTAATGGAAACGGTCGATGTAACCGAAGGTCTACCTGATAACGGTGTGGTCTTGGTTAATACACAAAAAAGCGCACAGGATATCAAAAAGCAATTAGGGTTAAAAAGCCAGAAAGTGTACGTCGTCGATGCAAGCAAGATCTCACAAGAAATATTGGGTCGTGATCTACCGAATACACCGATGCTTGGTGCCCTGATAAAGGCATCCCGGCTGCTTGAATTCGAACCGATGATAGCCTCGGTACAGAGCCGTTTGAAGAAAAAATTCCCAAATCGTCCGGATGTCGTTGAGGGTAATATCAAGGCTATTAAAAGAGCATATGAGGAGATGCGCACATGAAGAAGGAAAAAGAAGGCTGGAAAGAACTACCGATCGGCCTGGTCTTAGGAGCAGCAACCTGTTTGAATTTTGAGACTGGAGACTGGCGCAGCGAAAAGCCGGTCTGGGATGCAGAAAAGTGCACGCACTGTTTGATTTGCTGGGTGTATTGTCCGGATTCGTCGATCATTGTTAAGGACGGCAAGGTTCAGGGCATTGACTACAAATACTGTAAAGGATGCGGTATTTGTGCTGAAGAATGTCCGCCCAAGGTCAAAGCGATCACCATGGTCAGGGAGGAGAAATGATAGTAGCGAGAACTGGAAACGAAGCGATGGCCGAAGCGATGCGTCAGATCAACCCTGATGTTGTTGCTGCTTATCCGATCACACCCGCGACTGAAGTAGTTCAGTTATTCTCTAAATTCGTCAATGACGGTTTGGTCGATACACAGTTTGTGCCGGTTGAGAGTGAACATTCAGCATGCAGTGCTTGTGTTGGAGCGTCAGCTGCAGGTGCCAGGGTCATGACATCGACCGCCTCTCAAGGGCTTGCTTTGATGCACGAAATACTCTTTATTGCTGCTGGATTACGTTTACCGATCGTTATCTGTCTTGTCAACCGCTCTTTATCAAGTCCTATCAATATACATTGTGACCACTCAGATACCCTGGCTTCCCGCGATGCTGGTTGGCTCCAGATTTACACAGAAAATGCCCAGGAGGCATATGATACAACGATCCAGTTAGTAAAGATCGCGGAAGAAATTCTTCTGCCGGGTATCGTTTCGACCGATGCGTTTATTATCAGCCATGGCATGGAACGAGTTGAGCTTATCGATGATAAGGAGATACCGAAATTCCTCGGTGAGAGAAAACTGAACTATTCCTTGCTCGATACTGAGAATCCAATCACCCTTGGACCGCTGGATTTACAAGATTACTTCTTTGAACACAAGCGTTCACAGATCGATGCTATGAATAAGGTCCTTCCGGTCATTGAGAAAGTACAAAAGGAATTCGGTGACAAATTCGGCAGACATTACTCAACCGTCGATGAATACAAAGTAGACGATGCCGAAGTTGCGATCCTGGTTATGGGTTCGACTGGCGGCACGGCCAAGGTTGCAGTCGAGAGATTAAGAGAAAAAGGTAAGAAAGTCGGTCTCATACGAACACGCGTATACCGACCATTCCCGAAAGATGCGATGACTAAAGCTCTGAGCAAGGTAAAAGTCGTCGGCGTCATGGATCGTTCAGATACTCTTTCGACCCTTGGTGGGCATCTTTACAATGATGTTCGTTCGATCCTCTATAAAGCAGAGAAGCAGCCATTAATGAAGAACTATGTTTATGGACTTGGCGGACGGGATATAAGCATAGAAGAGATCGAAGATATATATGATGAGCTTCTTAACATACAGAAATCAGGAAAAGTTGCTAAGGATATCGTATATTTTGGAGTGCGAGGTGAATAATGGCTAAACTAAAAGAACTTGCGGCTCAAAAAGAAAAATTCGTCGGTGGCCATCGTGGTTGTGCTGGTTGTGGTGCTGCGATCATTGCACGCCAGGTACTCATGGCGGCAGAAAACCCTGTTGTTGTCGGTGCGGCAACCGGTTGTTTAGAGGTTTTCTCGACGATTTACCCATATTCTGCATGGAATGTTCCCTATATCCATAATGCCTTTGAAAATGTTGCGGCAACGATGTCGGGTGTTGAGGCTGCTTATAAAGCGCTAAAAGCAAAAGGTAAAATTACCAAAGATCTGAGGTTTATAGCATTCGGTGGAGATGGTGGAACTTATGATATTGGTATTCAGTCACTGTCCGGTATGATCGAACGCCGGCATCGGGTACTTTATGTCTGTTATAATAATGAAGCATACATGAATACAGGTATTCAGCGTTCGTCAGCCACACCGCGTGGCGCCCATACAACCACATCACCTGCAGGTAAGGTGATCCCCGGGAAACTCCAGCCACGAAAGAACTTAACTGAGATCATCATCGCCCATGAACCTGCTTATGCGGCTCAAGCGACATTTGGCTACTGGAATGATTTGATCACTAAAGTCCGCAAAGCACTCGCTGCTGATGGTCCCTCTTTCATCAATATTTACGCTCCCTGCAGGCTCGGTTGGGCATATGCTCCGGAAAAAACCGTTAAGGTATCAAAGATGTCAGTCGAGACGTGTATCTGGCCGCTTTATGAGTACGAGAAAGGCGAATACCGTATCACGGTCAAACCTAAAGAGAAAAAACCGATCGATGAATTTCTCAATATGCAAGGGAGATTCGGTCATTTGTTCAAGTGGAAAGATGATTTACCGATAAGGGAATTCCAGGAAGAAGTTGATTTTATATGGAAACGGCTATTGAAACGTAGCGGAACATCATAAATCAACGTACAGCTAGAGCAGAAAAAGCGGAGTACATAAAAAACAGCTATTATGCAGGCTGTTGAATCCTGAAAGACTGATCAGAAATATGATCAACGCGATTATTTTTGATATGGACGGCACTCTCTATACGAGTGATGAGATAACAAAGCAATTTGCCGCGGCCGCATACTATACCCTTGCAAAAGCCGATAAAATTCCATTAGCCCGTGCTCAGAAACGCATCGAGGAGCGAAGAGCCGAATTAAAAGCAAAGAGCGGATTTCCAACTCCGTACACCTTGACTCTGAGATCATTCAATATCCCGATAGATCTGTGGCACAAGGAGAATATTAATTTCTTTGATCCGCGTGACTATTTGCACAAAGACGACAAATTAAAACAAGCACTTACTAAATTAAAAAAAGATTTTTGTCTGGTCGTCATGACGAACAATAATAGGGTACAGACTGATCGGGTTCTTGAAGGACTTGAATTAATTGGTTTATTCGACAGGGTATATACATACAACAGTTTTGAAATATTAAAACCAGATCCTGTGTTCTTTAAAAGAAGTGTTGCAGAATTAGGCATTAAACCCGAAACCTGCCTTTTTGTTGGCGATCGGTATGATGTGGATCTGCGGCCGGCTAAGGAATTAGGCATGCAGATTCTTGAGGTTAAAGGACCAAAGGATATTTACGGTTTAGCCAGTAAGCTGTTAAAAAAGGAGTGAACAAAATGAAAAAAACTTGTGGCTTTTTGCTCGCAATAATCTTCATGATCATTAATTGTGCAGGCCCCAAAATAGACCTGAAGTTCAATATAAAGCCAGGGTCGGTATACAGTTACAAGGTAACAACCGAACAACAGATATCACAGACTATCCAGGGTAAGGTTGTTGATATGGACCAGACAATAATAATGGAATACCGCTACGATGTCAAAGAGATCAATGATCAGGGCAATACCGTCGTTGATATCGTCTATGAGCGCATCGGTTATATGCAAGACGGTCCCTTGGGCCATATCGACTATAAATCATGGGAAGACAACAAAGAGATACCGCTTCTTGCCCAGGGTTTTGCATCATTGGTCGATCAGGGATTTACCATGGAGATATCGCCGCATGGTAGTGTCGTTGCCATAACAGGAACGGAAAAAATTATTGATAAGATGATCAAGGATATGGATTTGCCGGAATCTAATGGTATGACTGAGGAAATCAAGCAGGGCATGCAAAACCAATTTGGTGATGCGGCACTCAAGGAAACGATGAAGAGCATGTTTTCTATTTATCCTGACCGACCGGTCGGCGTTGGTGATTCATGGCAGGCGACATGGAATAT
Source organism: uncultured bacterium (assembly GCA_964419565.1). GTDB lineage: Bacteria > Hydrothermota > Tepidihabitantia > SM23-42 > SM23-42 > JAUVZL01. Next base: position 94,652 of record CAYQPW010000002.1, on the reverse strand, counting down.
GAGCAAGGGTTTTCCAATGATCCTCAATAATACCTGGAAACTAAAGGAAATTAATGATACTGAAGTCATCCTCGATGTTTACACAAAAGTCGAATCGAATAAAGAAGCGATACTCTCCCAGATGGGCGGTATGGAAATGTCCTATGATCTGTCCGGAGAGCAGAGCGGCTCGATGGTCCTTGATCGAGTAACCGGTTGGTGCACCAGATCACAGTTAGATCAGATATTTGAGGGGACGATACGGGCAACAGGGGAGATGTTCGGGGGACAAGAAGGACTGGAGTGGCCCATAAAAGTCGCGGGCACAGTTACTATTGAATCTTCAGTAGAATAGAGCTAAGGGACAGCTGGCAAAAGTTTCTCAAGTAAAACTCGTGCTTTGACCGCATAGATCGAATTTGGTGCGCGCACGATAAGTTCTTCAAGGATCGTACGCGCTTCCTCTATTTTATCAAGATCGATATACACCTCAGCCTGGAGTAAGATAGCATTGTGTATACTATGCTCCGGGAACAAAGAGTTCAGTTCATCGAGGGCACTCAATGTCTGCGCAAGATCATCGAGCTTTATGTAAGTAAGTGCAAGATAGTAGAGTGCGTAATCTCCCAGTCGGGTTTTTATAAGGGTTTTTAGACTGTCTAACGCCGCCTCAGTCTGTTCGCTTTGATATAGAAAGATCGAATAGCCCAGAGATTTGAATTTTGTTGTATCGACCCGGACTTTTTCTATCATATAGAGCCGTTCAAGCGCATCATTGGCAAACTCCGAATCAGGATAGCGGCCAGTTAATTTGAGATACTCGCTGCGCGCCTTCAGTATATCACCGGTGTAAAGATAGTCGTCAGCTAGATGCAGGGCTATTGAAGCATTAGCATAGGTACCTAATCGTTCATAATATTTTTTCAGAAGCTCAATGCCCAGACTGTCCTTTCCAGCGAGGAAATAACACGTATTCAATTCAGTGATCGATGATAATTGAGCATTCTGATGAATGGTTTTTTCCAGGCTATCTATTTTTGCATTCAAGCCAAGGTTAAAGAATAGAAGTAATAATATCATCATTCTTCAAGTAGTTTTTTGAAATATTCTCTTATATATAATTCATATTCTTTGGGGTACGATTCACGCAGTGCTTGCTGGATCAATTCCCGCAGTTTATCCTTACCGAGTTCTTGGGGCAACGGGTCAGGATTTTCCCTGGCTAGGAATTCTTGACCGGTTTTACTTTTCCGGTTTTTTTCATAATCTTCTTTGCGTATAGATTTCTGGGCGTCGAGGAGCCTTGATATGATTTTTTTCTGACGTTCAATGAGTTCGCGGTCGAGTTTATACTTGTATAATTCTTCTTCTGTTTGTTTCATTTCTTCGATAACATTATCGAGCATGCTTTGGTGCTGATTCGGCCCCGCTTCATTACGCAGTTTCTCAAGGGCTTGACGCAGGGCACCTTGTTTTTCAGCGAGCCTCTGTAATTGGGCTTTTTGAGTTCCGGTCAAACCGCTCATCGGCATTGGGAAAAGACCGTTCATCGATTGGGTGAGAGACATTTGCCCTTGGGATATCCCGGAAAGTTTCTGGAGAAAATCGTCCATACCGGTCGAGGAGTTGCCTTCAACCGCCTGCTCGAGTTTTTTGAGCATTTCAAGGCAAGCGAGGTTTATTTGCTTCATCGCCTCCTGTGTGTTCTGACGGAAAGTTCCTACGTCTTTGGCTTTTTCCATATGAGTCATCGCTTTGGCAAGTTTCTTGCCCATACTCGGTGTGACATACAAGCTTTTTACTTGCTGGGCATACAAGCTCTCGGCAAGAGCCCTGGTAGCATTGATTATCTGGTTCTGTTGAGTGATGTCGTATGTTTTCTCATGACCAAGACTTTCTTCGGTTTTCGAAATATCGATCAGTTGATTCAAGATATCGAGAAGTTTCTCTCTTAATTGTGCAGCCCGTCCTCCAGTAAGTTTTTCATACAGCTTCTGGAGATCAGCCGCGGTCATGTTCAGGTTCTTTTGCATGTCGCCTGGCCGGGGCGACATTTCACCCGCCAGATCCTGCATTTGCCTGGCGAGTTCTTCCAAAGCTTCTCTTATATCCTGCTCAAGCTCCTGGTCATCAGCGAGAGACTGGAGTTCTTTGCTCAGTTGGTCAATCGATTTTTGCAGATCACTGATTTCCTTTTGCTGTTCTGAAGTCTCCTGCTGATTCGATGCCTGATCTATTTCTTCGGCTCGTTCAGCGAGTCCCTCGGCCATATCTGCCAGTTCTTTGATCTTTTCTTCCTGTTGGAATCTTTTCAATATCGCCAAAGTGCGCTCAATAGCTTTTGCCATTTCTTGCTGTTGTTTTTTTAACTCGTCGAGCGCCATCTCAATATCCTGGGGTCTTTTATTCAGGGCTTTTTGTAAATCCGTCAAAGCTTTGCGCAGTTCATCGGGTGCGATTTCCTGGAGTATTCTGGCGATCTCTTGAAGATGTTCGATCGATTCCTGATCAAGGACCACGCCTTCTTTTAATTCTTTGATAGTTTTTTCAAATTCATTTTGCCACTCATCGATCTTCTCGAGGATCTTTTTTTCCTTGGATATCGCCGTAAGTAATTTCTCCTGGTCAGCCCAGGCAAGTTCACGTTCTTTCATGATTTTTTCGTGTAACCTCGAGATTTCATCCATTTCATCGACATGTTCTTTTTTCAGATCCTCGAGTTCTGCTTGAACAAGTTCTTCTTTTTTATCGACGTCCTCATAGATCTCTTCCATTGTCGGGAAGTAGATATAATATGATTTACTTTTACTCGTTTTGCCTGCGTTGTCTGTGATTTCAGCGTAATAAACGATCTCGTCTCCAGGCAGCATACCGATTTCTGATATGTCCCAGGTAAAATACAGGGTATCCTCCAGGGCATTATATTGTATATCGAGTTTTTTTGCATGGGATTCTTCAAATTTGTAATAAAAAACAGCTTTGTTCAAACCATAATCGTCACTGCATTTGATCCCGATGTCGATCTCCATATCATTAGGCAGGGCGATATTAAACCCCGGGTAGAAAATGTCGACAAGCGGCGGCAGATCAGATACTGCATAGAGAACGATCTGTTCTTTGATATCGGTCGCTGCAGTCAGGTGGAGCATGGCCGTGCTGCTTTGGGTAACCTTGAATTCAGCACTGAATAAGGTGTCTTTACATTGTACAATGATGGTATCTTTAATAACCATTATGCCCGACAGGAGAGATTGTGATGTCTTTCCTTTCATAACAACTTCAGTCCCCTCGGGTACGATCAGTTGCCGCCCGGTTTTGACATCATCCTTGAGCTTTGTATACGCTGGATATTTAAGAAAGAAACTCAATTCTTCAATATATACTTGCTTCAAATCCTTTAAAAAGTACTGCTCGGTAGTCTGATCAAGAAAGGTGAAGTAATAACCTATCGGTCGATCCAATTTGATATCATCCCGGGCAAAAGCATCGAGGACCGGGATTTTTTTGACTGTTTTTGTCCGGTCTGTTAACGTGACAAGATCGACATTTTTAGGTATATAGACGCCATCAAGAGATATTTCTATATCGACTGATGAACCTTCAAGAAACGTAGCAGTACCTGGTTTTACAGTATAGAATATTCGGCGGTTAAGGGCATACCAGAAATGACCCGGTGCCGCGACCGGGTGGATAAGTGCAAAAATAATAGCGATCAAAATAAAGCGTAGACCAGTATACACTGGTCTATATGAGATATATTTTCCGGGATCGATCGGCATTACTTTACTGGCTGCATCAGATATATAGGCACTAATAAGCTCCGGTGAATATTGTTCTTTATTATCTTTGCTTATTAAAGATAGCTGGATGCTGTTGACTAACTCACCCTTGAAGTTTATTTTGTTTTCAAAGATTCGTGCTCTTTCAACGAGTTTTTTCGTTCGGTAGAAAAACACGGGGAGGACTCCGATCATGCCGTACCACGGTGATTTCAAAAGAAGCAGAGCGATCGAGACCGCGATCAACGATATTGTCAACATTATCAGAAGCCAACCGATGAGATCAACGGTCTGCTGCACGCGTGCATACTTTCTTACTTTATGCAGGATAAGATCGATGTTTGACACTTTGCTCAATTGGTTAAACTATAAACAATAATATTGATCCCCATTTTGATGGCATCTTCTCTTTTCTCAGGCGGGTCATTATGCACATCAGGGTCTTCCCACCCGTCACCCAGGTCACATTCATATGTGTAGAAAATTACCAGCCGTTCATCATAAAATATCCCAAAACCCTGTGGTGGTTTACCATCGTGTTCGTGGATTTTAGGTAAACCATTGGGAAATTCGTAATAAGAATGGTATATGCCGTGATCAAATGGGAGTTCGACAAGCGGGGATTCAGGGAAAATTTTTTGTATTTCCTCCCGGAATGTGGAGTCCATGCCGTAATTGTCGTCAGCATGGAGAAAACCACCAGCGGCAAAGTAATCCCGGAGTATTTTGATCTCTTCATCGGAAAAGCGAACTCTGCCGTGCCCGGTCATGTATAGATACGGATATTGAAAAAGTTTCGGGTCTGTGATCTCGATATTTTCTTCGCGCGGCGCTGCTCTTATCGTCGTTCTTTCATTTACCGCCTCGAGCAGATTAGGCAGAGAAGAAGGATCAGAATACCAGTCACCGCCACCTGTATATTTTAACCGAGCGATGGTAAAATCATACTGCGCAAAAAGCGTTATTAGCAACATCAAAATATGCATATATAATTATAAGTTGGCATGGTATAGATGTCAACCCTGTTAGAGAATCCCACGTTGACTTTTGCTAAATCCCATTTGCACGACAAATGATATTAAGGATGTTTGGTATTACTGATGCCTGATGGAGGATTCTCTGACAGGGTCAACCCCGTCGCTTTTCGGTTTTTCTATTCGCCGATTAGCTGGACGACAATTTTGCGCTGGCGCGGTCGGTTGTCAAATTCGGCAAGGACGACCTGCTGCCAGGTGCCTAACATGAGTGCGCCTTTTTCAAAGGGTATGGTCAGGCTTGGTCCCTGGAGCGCCGCCCGCAGATGGCTGAAGCCATTAGCATCACCCCAGGTATCATCGTGGTGGTAATGTCGATCTGATGGAACGAGTTTTTCGTACAGCTCCTGCACATCTTTGATCATGCCGGATTCAAATTCGAAAGTTGTGATCGCGGCGGTGGAACCGATATTAAAGATCGTGACATTACCTTTAGTTAATTTAGCTTTGTGCAGCAATTCTGATATTTGCTCGGTAATATTGATAAGATCGCCACTGCCTTTGGTTTTCAATTGTAGCGTGTGATTTATGATCTCCATTCTAGTCTCCTTTAGGCTTTAACAGGATATGGGGTACGTTTTTATGCGGGTGTTTAATGACCTTGACATCAGTCTGGTAAACCTGCTTTAAGGTTCTCTCATTTATTAATTCACCGGGGCTTCCTTGCGCAAATATTTTACCTTGGTGCATGAGGATCAAACGCTCGCAATACAGGCTCGCCAGGTTGAGATCATGGTTGACTACTATTATTGACATACCCTCTTTATTAAATTTTTTTAACAGTTCCATTATTGCATATTGATGGTGCAGGTCAAGGTGGCTGGTTGGTTCGTCAAGTATCAGAATTGCTGGTTCTTGCGCCAGAGCCCGAGCCAAAACGACGCGTTGTCTTTCTCCTGATGAGAGTGAGTTTATCATCCGTTTTCTAAAAGTCTGAACATCGGCATATTCAAGTGCATGATCGCGGGCTTGGTAATCGATCTTATTCTCCCTTTGAAAAGCTTTTAGGTATGGATATCTGCCCATCATGACGATATCTTCAACTGTGAAATCCAGAGCAAAATGGGTTTCCTGTGGTACGAAAGCTATTTTTTTAGCGAGCTCCTTGGGTTCAATACGCTCAATGGGTTCACCTAAAATTGTGATCATACCTTTTCCTGGTTTAAGGATGCCGCAGATCAACCGGAGAATAGTTGATTTCCCGGCACCATTGGGTCCGATGATACCGAGAAACTCCCCTTGCTTAAGGGAAAACGATATGTCTTGCAGCACTTCTTTTGTGTTGTAGGAAAAGAAGGCATTTTGGATATTGATGATATTCATTCGATCACACCTTCACCTTCATTGTCTGATGTAGTTACCCGATTCATCGGGCAGAAATCAATCCCTGTAGTTACCCGATTCATCGGGCAGAAATCAATCCCTGTAGTTACCCGATTCATCGGGTAGAAAGAAAGAGTTTGATAAACCA
>CAYQPW010000002.1:63744-88289 GCA_964419565.1 uncultured bacterium | reverse complement strand
AAGAGTTTGATAAACCAAACAATTGCGTATGATAGACCTGTTCATTGTTTTCTATATAAGTAAATGAAAAACGGCACACCGACAAGTGACGTAACGACACCAACCGGGAGTTCATAGACCGTGATCACCCGTGCAAGAGTGTCGGCAAGAAGGAGAAAAGTCGCCCCGAGCAGAAATGAAGCAGGTAAGTTTTTAATGTGCTTTGGACCGAATATCAACTTGGCGATATGAGGCACGATGAGACCGACAAACCCGATCGCGCCGACTAGAGAAACCGTGATACCGATGAGTAGGGCAGTCGTAAGAAATATTGTTACCGAGAGTTTCTGAATATCGATGCCCAGGCCAGCCGCCGTTTCCATACCTTGAGATATGATATCTATTTCTCGGTAATATCGGTAAAGAAAAACGAGCAGGATGCCAGAAAGCGCGATCATCGTAATTATCATAAGGCGATTCGATGAATTTATGACGATACCAAGATAACCCATTAACAGATAAAGTATCTCATATAGTTCACGACCACCCATGACCATGATGATCATAACCAGGGATGAACACAGAAAGCTCATGACAACGCCGGCCAGGATCAAACGGTCGCGTAGCACCCCGCCTTTAATACGGGCGACCGTGAAAACGAAAAAACCGACTCCGAGTGAGCCGAAGAAGGCAAATAACGGGCTTATCGTGCCAAATAATAGCAAGCCTATTGAACCCCCGAGTGCTGCACCCGAGGCAGAGCCGAGGGTATATGGTTCAACGAGTGGGTTGCCAAACAGACCCTGCAGCATACCACCACAAAAAGCAAGGATACCACCAGCGAAAATGCCCAGTATAACGCGCGCAATACGGAGCTGCAAAATATCGGAATTCAACTCTACCGGTCCCACTGCGATACTGAGAAATATCGCGCATAAAAGAACGATAAAAACCAGTATGAATTTACTCATTTATTATTTTTTTCAGTTCCTCAAAACCGATTACTAACCTGGGTCCGGGTCGCATTAGATGATCCTGGTTTAAATGTGTATAGACCCGGTTGTTTTTTATCGCCGTTATTGTTTGCCAGCCCATTCGATCTTTTATCGGTACCGGATGGAGTACGATTATTATATCCGGATTTTGTTTTATCACTTGTTCTTGACCAACGACCGGATAATCCTTCTGGAGATCGGCAAAAATATTTTCAAGACCGGCCATTTCCAGCAATTCATTGAGGTAACTCGGTGCTCCTACAGTCACCAGCGGCTTGGGTGAAAGCTCAACGTATACGCGCTGCCGATCCGGTGTATCGACCCTGGTTATATGCATTTTCATGTATCCCACAAGAGAATCTGCGGTTTTCTTTTTGTCGACGATACGTCCGATTTCGATGATTTCTTCATAGATATCATTGAGTGTCCTAGGTGATGATGCAAAGATCTTTATATTTAATTTATCGAGCTCTTTTTTGATCCTCGTTTGTTCAGGGAGGTTAACGATTACAATATCAGGTTTCCGACTGACAATCCTTTCGATCGATGGATTGGAAAAATCTCCAACTTTGTAGAGCTTTTTAGTTTGCTTTGGGTAATTACAAAAAGTAGTTGCGCCAACCAGGTTTTCTTCAGCACCGAGGGCATAGATGATTTCGGTCATTGCCGGAGAAAGGGATACTATTTTGAGACCGTCGTGATGCGGTGGTTTTTCGCATTGAAACAAGAAAATGCCGAGGAATAAGCTTATATACCCCCTAAAGAGTACTCTTAGCGTTTTACTGAACATTATTATGCGGTACGATCTTTACTTAAATAAACCCTTCAGTTTATCCTTGGCGCCATCTTTTTCTTTATTAAGATCTTCTTCGATCTTCTTCTTCTCTTGTTCCAGCTTTTCGCGCATTTCATCGAGAACTTTGCCGCGATCAAGGAAATCCTTATAGTTATTGGCAAAAGCGGTGATTTCAAGGTCAGACAATTTGTCGACAACGGGTTCTAACTCGCCCTTTTTGATCTTGGATTTAAAATTTTCGTTCAGGAGTATCTCTTTGGCACCTTCAAGCAGACTTTTGACGGCGATATTCCCTTCAAAGACGCTGAAAGAACTAGTCCCGTCTTGTTCGATCGTTGTCGTGAATGTCGTTCCCCTGATGAATGCCTGAGCTGCATCGGTTCTTATCTGATATTCATCGTCCTTGTTCATCTTTGTGACCTTGGAGACAACTTCTCCCATCGATGCAAAGATACTGTGAAAAATTCCTTTAGGGGTTTCTTCTTTTCTTTCTATTTTAACACTGGAATTCGGCTGGAGTCTAACCAGGGCATAGTTTGAGAATTGAATTTCACATTCTGAATCTGTGCCGGTTGTCACGACATCATCGACAAGAAGTGAAGCATCGAGTACCGCAGAATACCTTTTACCGGCTCGGTCAATAGTTGCCGTGCCGACAAGAAATGATACTTTGGCTGGAATGTCGGCATTAAGCATGAATAATGTCAGGGCACTTAGTATTAAATTCATTGTTTCCCTCGCTTTTTGCTATGTTTATTTATAAATATTTCCCAAAGATTTAAATAGTTCTTGGCGTCGATCTTCTTAATTTTCTTATCTTCATAAATATATTTTGTAAATTTTCTAAAATGTTTTAGTTCATAGAAACGCTGCCAGAAGATAAACGGATAGCCTATGAATATGACATAAGGGAAAAGAAACCATGAGCTGTAACCCAGGGCCAGCGAGATCGTTAGGAAGAACAAGCTAACATAAAATTTAGTGATACTCATTTGATCAGGGACAGCGTTGCGGAAGGCTTGCCGGCGAATGAATATGGAGTAGATTAACAAAAGCACACCAGGGATTTGCAGGATCGGGTAAAGATGTATGCGATTACTCTGCCACCAGACAAGTGTCGCACAGCCGATGATAAAAGAGGAGTAAAAAAACAGTGCGAATAACGCACGCAAATACCATGGATATTGATTTATCGGCAGGAATCCGCTTTGGAAAAAAAGGTGCTTCTCATAATATTCTACAGATAACCATAACACTAATATCATCGTGTATATGTAGGTAACAAGCCAATTATTGAAAGGCCTGAAAAAGTTGTAGAAGAACAAACCTGAATAGAGAAATAAGAAAGTAACCCAGAGGCATCTTTTCCAATTGAATTTCAATTTATTCCCTGCCATAGAATCACAATTCGTAGAACATATCGAATAAATATGTCCCGAAACCATCGGGCAGGAGAACACTGTTATTTTTTCCCACCTTACCCCAGATCTCGTATTTCCTTTCGGTGCTCAAGTTCTGTATTTGTTCTTTGTCCATTGTTTTTTTGGTGAATCTCATCTCACATATTATATTGCTTAAGATCTCCCGCAAGCTTACCGAGTCCTGTTTTATACCATTCATAAAAAGATGTTGTGGATAAAGGATCACGTTAACTCCCTCATCCTGCGCGGTACTTGACAGGATGTATTCCTTGAAGGATTTACCATCGAGAAAGGTCTTTTTATTCAAAATCTGTTCAAGCATTTCTTTGAAATTTTTTATCTTAAAGAGCAATGATGAATCTGGCTCAACGCTTAGTACGGTCATAGTAGTATCTGTAAGACCGCGGTCTTTAATGAAGAAATTTATTTTTACCGGCGAGATATCGATTAGTGTATTCTCGATTATCCAGAGAACATCGCTTCTTTGTTTTACCAGTGATATCCGTATTTCGTCATCGATAGTTAGAATATCTTTGTCTTTTCGCAAAATGGCAAACCTTATCCCCTCATGGTTTTTAATAGCATAACCCATTGATTCAGGTATTAGAAAGTAATTGATATTATCGGTCCAAAAGGTGAGAGAATCGGCGACGACAAAATCTATACCCGTATTATTGAGCAATTCATAGAACCCCAGACGCCCCATGATTATGCTAAGAAATGGTGGATTTGTTTTGAGATGGCCGACTTTGAAGCCGTGGAGTTCTTTTATTCCAGCAAGGATTGGTTTGTCCCGATAGATATCATCATGTAATGAAGACAGATACAAAACCTCGATACTCTCAACATCGGGTTTATAGGCTTTGGGGCAGTTAATCAGGAAAAGGATAATCAAGATGATGGCAAAACGTAATCTCATTCGTTATTATAGCGACAGAATGTATTGTGTCAACAACCTACTGTGTGAAGACCAGTCGTTTCACATCACAATTACTCAACCATGCTTGTTTAAGTCCGGTGATCATTACTCGATACTTCATGAAGTCAAATCCAAGCCATTGATACACCGTGGCCTCGTATGTTCCGGTTGAACATGGTTCAAGACTGATCAGGTCATCAAGACCATCATTATCGATGTCCTTGAATAAAAAATCCACGAAGGGACCTAATTTTTTAGAACTCGTATACATTTGATGAAAATTAGCACCGCTCCATCGGTATAGAATAAGGGTGTTAACAGAACTTTCAAGCGTGCCTTTTTTATGAGCACCGATGCATATTTCAGGAACTGAATCGCAATCGATGTCAGCGGTAAGTATCTTCCAGAACCGGTATTTCATATTCTCGATACAGTATTCAGGTGTAATCCCCTGTGCATTGATCCTGAACTGACCCAAAAAGTCACCGCATTGAGGATCTGCTCCACGGATGAGCGCAAAAAGCCTGATACCAGCAGAATCTTCTGTATAACAACAGTCTTGTATTTCCTGATCTAACTGGAGTATGAGTCTGTCATGTAGCAAACCACAGGAATCATACATTTCTACTGAGCTGCGGTTGACGAGTATCGTTAACCCTGGAATTTTTGTGCGCATGATCGGTACATCGAAATACAAGGCACAGCCCGAATCGGTGATGAATAGCTGATTATTCTTTTTGATGAAAACAGCATTGTACTCATCCGATATCGCATTTACCTTTTCTGCAATTACTTCAAAGAGAGTATCTTGAGCTATTGCTGGTTGGAAGTCATTGATCATTACCGGATGGAAACAGGCAGAATCAATACGACCCTTTTTGAAGATGCATGAAAAAATCCCGCTCTGTCTTTGATATAGTTTACGCTGGTCAAAGACAAAATTACCCAGGCTATATAGAATGATGCGGTTTTTATATATCTCGATACTCTGCAGCACATGGGGGTGGTGTCCAATAATGAGATCTGCTCCGGCATCGATAAGAGCATGCGCCCACGTAATTTGGTGACTTCTTGGTATATGCTCGTATTCAGTCCCCCAGTGCATAGAGACGACGATATAATCGACATGATTGCGCACGAGATCGATACGTTCAATGAGCTGGGCAAGGGTCGCTTGACCAGGGCCTGATTTTGTTATTGGCCAGATCACATTTTTTAATGGTGCGCCAACACTTCCGAGGAACGCAACCCTCAAGCCGTTTTTATTGACAATAAGAGGTTGCAGCGCTTCAGTTTGATCTTTACCAGCGCCAAAAGCAAAGAGCTCTTTTTTTTCGATGAATCGTCTGGTATCAAGACAGGCTTGCTCACCCCAGTCGATTATATGATTATTGGCTAGTGAAATTACGTTAAAACCGGCATTCTGCACGCCTGAAAAGAAATTGGTGTCCGCCCTGAAACAGTATATTTTGCCGGTTGATTTACCTATTGCTGAGACTGGGCATTCAAGGTTACAAAAAGCCAGCTCGAATTGATTTGTAAAATGTGTAATCTTAGCGAACGGGTGATCGACATTTTCGGCATTGATACTTGTTCTGATGCCGCGGTCTAACAGAATATCACCGACCGCACAGAAGCTGATACGCGCTGGTGTGGGATTTTGAAGGAATATGATGAGGGCAAGTGCCAGCAATGTTAAGGCTCAGGGATATCTTGGAGAAATTCCTCGATATATTTTTTTGCATCCACGATATCATGTTCGTCGACCAGGACCTCACCCCAGCCGCCTTTCATGATCTTGGGTAGGCCATCGAGCCAGGTCGTTTCAAAGCGCTTGATCATTGCCTTGATGCCCTGACCTTCAAGTATTGTCTGCAGCGTAATAGCGGTGAATTCGTCCGGCGCCAGGTAAGCACGCATTAACATGTATCATTATAAATGAAAACCTACCAGTGTCAACGCCGCAAATTTCCCTTGCAGCGCCGGTTGATTATCAGATGACTGAAAAACATAAGCTTGATTTTTATGATTTTCTGTTGATAATAGTATAGCAAAGGAGAAATTATGAAATCATTAAGTTCAATAATCATATTGATTCTGGCATGGACAATCGTTCCCCTGTACAGCCAGATTGTCATCGACTGGACTGAAATACCTCATAGCGTCGGTACCACCTGGACCAAAAATAACAAGGACAGCGTCTCCGTTGATCTTGGTTCAACAGGAGGTCCGCAAACATGGGCTTTTACCAGTCAGCCAATGGGTTCAGATAGTTCAATCCAGCTTATCGTTCCCGTATCGTCGACGCCTTTTGCCGATTCGTTTCCTGACGCGAACCTGGTTTACCAATCACCAGTTGACAGCGACACAGCTTACGGGTATTACGAACTCACGGCAGGGTGGGATATTACCCTGGGTCTTGGCGGGATAGGTCCGGACACAACATTTCTGATGCAGTACGCGCCGGTTGATTCTTGCCCATTGCCACTGCATTATCAGGACAGCCGTTCTTTCCATTATGGTTTTACAATAGAGATGGGTAGTGATTCGCTCCGGTATGACCATTTTGGTCGACAGACCTGCAATGCCTATGGAACAGTTACGATCCCTTATGGTTCGTACCCATGCCTGCGGGTTTGTGTTTTCGATACCTGCGCAATGACCATGTATGTCGGCGGTACACCCATATATTGGGATACCATCACCCATATTAATTATCAGTTTGTCGCTGAAAACCACGGTGCTGTGGTTTGCATCATAAGCTACCCAGAAGAGACAAATCCAAATTTCACAGACGCCGCAATTCTTGAGCGTCTTACCTCTTTTTCTTCCGGCATCGAGGAATCAAAAACAGCAGCTGTTTTTTCACTGTCACATCAGCCAAATCCGTTTTCCGATAAAGTGGCTATTACCTATTCGCTTCCCCAGAGGAGTCATGTCGATTTGAGAGTATATGATAGAACCGGAAGATTGATTAAAACGGTAGTTAATGCATTTCAGAATCAGGGTAAGCAAACAGCGATGTGGTATGGCAACGATGAGTCGGGTAATCTACTGTCTGCCGGGATTTATTTCTATCGTTTGAATATTGATAAGAAAGTGCTAACAGGAAAAATGCTGATGCTGAGATAGTGAGGTAAGATGATTGAGATGCAATATGGCTGATATCGATTATTCCACTGCGTTTCGGCTAGCCTCTCAGGGTATATATAACGTACTCTATAAGAAACCTCTGGCAATATCATTAGAGATAACTCATTCATGCAATTGCAATTGTCAGCATTGTGACAAAGGCGGAATTATACCGGATGAAGAATTGGCTCCTCCTGAACGTTTTGGCGCGCTCGTCAGAGAACTACAGCCGCTGTTCGCGCAGATATCTGGCGGCGAGCCCTTTCTGCGCAGTGATGTCTATGATATCATCAAGGAAATCAAGGTATGGGGTAGACCACCCCATATCGTTTTTGTAACGAATGCACAGTTTCTGACCAGGGAGAAATATATCGAGCTCAAGGAGATCGGGGTAGATGAATTTTCGATATCACTCGACTATCCTGACCAGCGTCATGATAAAAACCGTGGTGTTCGTGGATTATACAAACATCTGAATGATCTTATCCCGCAGCTTGCAAATTACCATAACAACGATATTACCTTGATCAGTGTTATCAGAAAAGAGAATATCGATGATCTGCCGGCACTCGCCGAGCACGCGATCAAATGGGATGTAGCCATTAACTTCAGCACTTATACGCCTTTACGCACGGGTGATTATACAAAATCGATCGTAACGAAAGAGGAACTCAGGCGCTTGAGAAAACAGATCGATCATCTGATCGCTTTCAAGAGAAAAACCGGACGGGTATTTACCACGGAAACGGTTTTAAATCGCTATTATGATTTTTTCGCAAACGGAAGTTATATGCCTAATTGTCGGGCTGGTTACCGTTCGCTCGTGGTCAACCCTGATGGTCGACTGGTCCCTTGTGCAATGCAAAACAAGCCTTTTCAAAACCAAGCCGATTTGATCGATAATTTCTCGAAAACAAATACGTGTGGCGGATGTTATGTAAGTATGCGCGCGAATACTGAAAAATCAACAGGCCTTTTGTTGAAAGATGGCCTTTCAGTATTCCGTCAGAAGCAGCATCTTGCCCGGGGTCGCTAAATTGCTGGCAAACATTTCGTTCTGTAGTCGTCCAATTCATTGGACAAAAAACCTGATTCTATCCGATAAACCGCGATCCTCGCCGAGGGGCGTGGGTGAATCGGGTGTCTATCATTCTTTGGCATTGATTATCTAATAATGAAACAAGCAGTTGCTATCGTTATCAGGGAGGCTGACAGATTCCTTCTTATCAAGCGCGCCAAAAGAGGTGAAGCTGAGGACTATTGGTGTCCGATTACCGGCGCCATCGAACCCGGAGAAACCCAGGAACAGGCGGTGATACGCGAGGCGAGTGAAGAAATGGGGGTCACCGTTGCCCCGATCGAAAAAATATGGGAGTGTTATACGGAAGATAAACAGTATGTTTTGCACTGGTGGTCAGTAAGATTGGTCGATGACAGGATTACCATGAACCCTGATGAAGTTAAGGATTATCAATGGGTCAGCTATGAACAAATGAAGTACATAGAGAAGATGTTCACCGCTGACCTGAATTTTTTTGAAGAAGCCAGCAAACAGCAGCTGGAATGAATCATTCAATCGGGCGAGTACAAACGTACTGGTTCGACAAACCCCATGATAAGTTTTTCTCCTATTTCTCTGAACACAACATCACTTTTTGCCTTCTGGTAGGTTTGCTCATCGACGAGTATTTCAGCGCTGTGGTCACGACACATGTGGACCAATTGCGCGGCAAGATTTACCGGTTTGCCGATAACCGTATACTGCATTTTTTTAATGTGTCCGACATTGCCGGCCAAGACTTCACCGGTACAAATACCGATATCGATTTCAACTAGAAAATCAAATGATTTCCGCCACTGTATATTAATATCCTCGGTTTTTTTCTGAATATCCAAGGCGCATTTCACCGCACGCAGCGGATCATCATCATGTTGCCGGGGTGCACCGAAAAATGCCATGACCGCATCGCCTATGAATTTATCGACATTTCCTTCATATTGAAGAACCGTATCGACGATAGGTTTATAACAGTCGTTGAGGAATGCGTGGATTTCCTCTAATGGTAAGATATTAGCGATCCTGTTGAAATACCTGATATCTGTAAACAATGCGCTGCCAAATACTCTTTGTGCCGCAAAATCCATTCTGCTCTATTATGTTGCTGTTGAAAACCCGATATTATACCCTCGCGAATTACTTGATCTGAAGGAGCGGGATGAAGTTCTTGTCATAAGGGGAGATAACGATAGTGTTATTGGGTGACTGGTACAGGCTCTTGAGGTTTTCGAGATATTTCCAGGATAAATAAGCTCGACCGCGTTCACCGATCAGTGAAAGGGCAATGATCCGCTGTGCTTCGGCAATTCCGGTAGCTTCGATCTTTTTCCGGTCTGCTTCTTTTATCTCTTTCAGCAAAACGAATTCCATTTTTTGTGCATCCTGTTCAGCTTCGAGCTTGGCTTCGATCGCATTTTTCACTTTGGCTGGAAGTTTTATATTCCTCAGCAGAACCTTTTCCAGGACAATGCCTCTTTCTTGGAAATCCCTATCCAGGGTGGTATTGATCTGAGTTTGAACCTCTTCTCTTTTTTCTGAATATATTTCAACGGCATTGTATTTGACAGTGGTGTTTCTGATCGCTGTACGGGCTGCAGGTCTAACGATCTTATCGACATAATCGGCGCCGATCTTCTGAAAGACCGTTGCTGCTTCAGAGGCCTCAAGATGATACCAGACAGTTAAGTCCATGGCTACTTCAAGTCCGTCCTTGGTAAGTGAAGTAATCGCGTCGTCGCCATAGCGCTGTCCCTCTTCGAGTGCTATAGACATCGTGTAAGCCTGGGTACGAACCGTCATGATCTCGAGGTCAACAAAAGGATTAACTATATTTAGTCCTTCAGACAGGGTCGAACCGGTGAGCACTTTACCAAATAAGACCTGGACACCAACCGCACCAGGCGGTACGATACGCAGCAAGGAAGCAAGAATGAGAATTCCAGCCAGGACAAAACCGGCAACCGAGCCTAATTGGCGTGCTTTGAGTTTATCCTGAAAACGCCGGTCTTCAGGTTTTACTTTGAATGTATTCCTGAAGATTAGCACTGCAACGATGATTATGATTCCGAATATAAACATTATATACTCCTTTCTTTATTCTTTACAGCTGATTATAGCAGAAATAATATTGATGTCAATTGTGGTGCGTCAAGGCGCGTTACTTGTTTCATGATGCTGATAACTTGATTTTCTTCGAAGCCTAAAGGTTTCTTAGAACTCACTGATCATGAAAGAATCTGGTCGATGCGGCTGCTAAAAAATTACTACCGTCAACGTTTAAATTTCGGTCGCGATGTCTTCAAGATTTCGAAGATCAAATCATCATATGAAAGACCCATGGCACTTGCCTCAAGGGGCAGGTTGGAACCGGAAAGAAGACCCGGGATCGTATTCACTTCGAGTGCATAAGGATTATGATCCCCATCGAGGACAAAATCCACGCGTGAAAATCCCTGAGCACTGATCGCCCGGTGGGCACTGAGTGCATATTCCTGGATTTTCTTATACTGGACTTCAGGTATACGGGCCGGGACGATATATTCAGTCATACCTTCTGTATACTTTGATCTATAGTCATAGAATTTACGTTTTTTTGGTGCGATTTCCAGGACCGGTAATGGTGTTTCGTGGAGTATCCCGCAGGTTGCCATCATCCCGGGGATATATTTTTCAAAAAGCAGACCATTGTATTTACGGCGCATACTCGTTATTACTTTTTTAATATCGTTTTTAGTTTCGAGGACATGGATCCCGACACTCGATCCTTCAGCTCGAGGTTTGACCACGACCGGCAAGTCGAGTTTTATTATGATCTCGTCGATATCGATATTATCTTCAAAGTAAAAATCCGGTGTTGGTATGCCGTTTATCTCAAAGAGATACTTGGATACAACTTTATCCATGCCGATTGCAGAACCCAGGACACCAGAACCAGTATAGGGGATATCCAAAAAATCCAGGATACCTTGAACCGAACCATCCTCACCGGGTTTACCATGGAGCGCGATAAAGGCGACATCGATACCTTTGAGTTTACTCGTAAATTTCTTGTCGACATCGATACCTTTAGTCTTAAATCCCTGTTTTTTCAAAGATTGCATAACGCATTTTCCAGAACCAAGCGAGATATCTCTTTCTGAAGACCAGCCCCCGTATAAAACAGCGATATTCTTTTTCATGAAGAATTTTCGTTCTTTTTCCATACAATATGATAATCAGCAAATGAAATGAGTCAAGGGGAAGAGTAGGGAGTAGAGAGTAGGGAGTAAAGAGTAAGGCGTTAAAAGAAAGTAACGGAGAATAGGAGAAAGGGAGAAATGGAGGATACTTACACTAATCACTAGGAAGAAATAAAATAAACCAAATAAACTAAACAAACCAAATAGACCAAATTACGTATTGACAAATAATCCATATTGTATATGATTAAACAGGAGGTCTAATGCGCTTTGTTGGACTTGTCTTTGTGATCTTGGTCATCGGTTTTATGATCGGGTTTATGGTACTTAATTCCCAGGCACGAGTCGATCTCGATGTTTTTGGCCAAAAAGTCAATGATATGTCATTATCACTCGTTTGTTTTTATGCTTTTATTGCAGGTATGATATTCGTATTGATCTTTGCTCTCGCTGATGAGATCGTTCTCAGAAGTAGTCTGCACCGACTCCGTAAAGAAAACAAGAATCTACGCAAAGAATTGAACGCATTACGCAATTTACCATTTGAGGAAGAAGAATGATAGTATTGATAATTCTGATCGTTGCATTGATCGCCTGTGTTCTTTTTCTTTATTTCTATCGAAGAAGAGATAAAGCTACTGGTCACACGCCGTATATTGAAGCCCTCATTGCCTTGCTCGAAAACAAAGAGAGCCTAGCAATGAAAAAATTCAAAGAAGCGGTCGCTATTGACAGTGATCTTGTCGATGCCTACATAAGACTCGGTGATCTATACAGGAAAAAGGGTGATACTGATAGAGCGATCCAGATACACCAGTCCCTGACAGTGCGGCCGACCCTGAAAAAACACGAAGAAAAAAGGGTTTATTTAGCGCTGGTCCAAGACATGCTTGAAACTAGTCGGCTCAATAAAGCAACTTCTTTTTTGAAAGAGATCATTAAGATCGATAAAAAGGACAAGCATGCCTGGGAAATGATCCTTACCATCTATGAGGATATGGCTAATTACGGAGACTGCATTGCACTTTATGAAGAGGGTGGTGCTAATCTCAAAGATGACCAGCGGCACGCGTTTTATTATGCATCACTCGCTGATGTCCGCTTGCAGAACATAAAAGGGAAAGACCCTGAAGCCGAGAAAGCCGTTTTAGGTCTTCTTAAAAGAGCCCTAAAGATATATCCAAATTCATTCTCTGCTTCCTGTCAGTTTGCCAGCTACTATGAACAGCAAGGTAATTTGAAGAAAGCCAAAGAATATTATCATAAAATAATGACTCAACATCCAGACCGAGCATTCCTTGTCGTTTCGAAATTCGAAAAAGTATATTTTGAACTCGGGCTCTTCGACGAAATAATACCGATATACGAAAAGATATTCCACAAAAATCCAAAGAATTTTTCCGTGGCTTTTGCTCTGGCTGATCTTTACGAAAAAAAGAACGACCTGATAGGAGCTAAGGAGATCTACAGTAAACTTATTGATATTTTTCCAAACAGTGCATTGCCGAGATTGCGGTTGTTGAAAACAAATATCAAAGATAAATCACTGAAAGAAAAATTAATCGAAATAGAGGAAACCGTAGCGCATGGAAATTATTGTTGTGAGAAATGCGGTTTCAATATCGATGCATTTGTTTTATTATGTCCAAGATGCCACGCTCCAGAATCATTCTTGCCCTGCTTATAATTCCTCTTTGTCTGTTTTCTCAGGACATTGATGAAGCTATAAGATTGTTTAATTCTTCACAGTTTGAACGGGCACGCGATATCTTTGTTCAAGTAGCAAAAGACAAGAGCAATCCACGGATCCCTGAAGCGTATTATTATTTGGGTCGTTTGTCGATCAGCCCCGACAGTTCACTGTACTATTTTAATAAGGTCAAAACAGACTATCCTCAGTCGCGTTATGCCGATATTGCATATTTAGAGATCGCTAAGAGTAATATTTCGATGAAGCACTATCAAAATGCGATTATAACCCTGACCGAGCTATTACGAGAATATCCGGATACAAATTTACACGATGAAATAATGTTCTGGTTAGGTGTTTCGTATATGAGCAGTGGTAAGGAGGATGAGGGTATCAGCATTCTCAAGGATTTGAGGAAAACATATCCAAAATCCTTATGGAGTGAAAGAGCGCTAACGATTATTCCCTCAAAAGATACCCCGGACAAAACCAAAGAGTATTATACCGTACAGGTGGGATCATACCGTAATAAGAGCAATGCGGATACTTATGCTGATGAGATCAAAGAAAAGGGACACAGCGTTCAGGTCGTCGAGGCATTAGTTAAAGGCAATACATACTACCGTGTCTGGGTCGGTAAATTCTCCACTATTGAACAGGCCAAGACTTATTCCGCGGAACTTGAGTCTTCAGGCATAAGAGGGAATGTCGTTAAAGGCTACTGAGCCCGGTAACCGGGAAATTCCGGATTCTCCCGCTTTACGGGATCGATGATTTCCTGCATAAAATAATCCAGAAATGATGAATCGGGACAAGTCCCAAATCCAAAATATGTTATGCAATTAACACCCCTCCTTGAGCAATACCAGAAGATCAAAAGTAATTACAAGGATGCTTTGCTGCTTTTTAGAGTGGGTGATTTTTATGAATTCTACTACGAGGATGCTAAGCTGGCAAGCTCATACTTGGGCATAACGTTGACATCAAAAACCATTCAAAAGGGTGTCAGGGTACCTCTGGCTGGTGTGCCTATCAAGGCGAGCGAGACCTATATCGCAAAACTTGTAAAACATGGATTGAAAATCGCGATTTGCGAACAGCTGGAACCAGCCAGCAAAGGCAAAAAGCTTGTTGCACGGGACGTTGTAGAAGTTATAACACCGGGTACTGTTCTGAGAACTTCACTGCTTGATGAAAATAAACCTCTGTTTATCGCCGCTTGCCTACCCGATGAAGAGAAAACGGGTATCGCATTCTGTGATATCACCAGCGGTGAATTCTCATGCGGTGAAGTGAATACCTCGCAAGCCGAAGAGATACTGCTGAGAAAAGAAGTGAAGGAAGTTATCGTGCCCGAGGGCGTTGAAATTAAATCGGAACTGCCGCAAACAAATCTTGACGGTTATCATTTTATCCAGGAGATCGCGCATAAAAAACTGACCGATCATTTTAAAGTTGTCGCGCTCGATGGTTTTGGTGTTGAAGAATTCAAGCTCGCAACAGGTGCCGCAGGTGCCTTGCTTTATTACCTTGAGGAAAATCAGAAAACATCATTATCGCATATCAGCAAAGTTGTATTATTCGAAGCGAAGGATGCGATGTATATCGATGCACCGACGCGCAAAAACTTAGAGATTTTCGAGAATATCCACGGCGGTGAGGTCAGGAATTTATTATGGGTCATGGACAGTTGTCTTATGCCTTTTGGTAAACGAAGATTACGCCGTGAGCTTCAGGAACCTCTTATAAATACAATAAGTATTGAGGAGAGGTTAGACGGCGTGGAGGAACTCAAAAATAAAGAGTTCCTCCGACAGGAACTGCGCGAGGTCATGAAAAATATCCGTGATGTCGAACGCATAACAGCACGCCTTGCCTGCAAAAGGATCATGCCTAGGGAAATGGTAGCCCTCAAGGAATCTTTGAACTTCTACCCTAAGGCCAAAGAAATGGTCGATGGTTGTGAGAGCATAATCATTGAGAATATATGCAATGGTATCGGCAATTTTGACCGTGAAGTAGCGAAGATCGAAAATGCTTTGCTCGATAGTCCTTCGCCAACTATGGATCAAGGTGGTATTATTGAACAGGGGTATTCAAAAAAGTTGGATGACCTACGTAGTATTGCGCGCGGTGGAAAAGAATGGCTCCTGGATTTTGAACGGACAGAAAAGCAAAGAACCGGTATTGCTTCGTTGAAGGTGTCTTACAATTCCGTATTTGGTTATTACATCGATGTAACAAAAGCCAATCTAAAACTCGTCCCTGACAACTACATCAGGAAACAAACCCTCGCCAACTCAGAAAGGTTCTATACACCAGAATTGAAAGAGTTTGAACAAAAAATTCTCAGTGCTGAGGATGATATTAAAGAATTAGAGCAGGAATTGTATATCGAGTTGAGGGATGATATCGCAAAGAGCGCCGGGGCAATATTGGCAACGACCAAGCAACTCGCTATACTAGATGTACTCCAGAGTTTTGCACAAAGTGCGGTATTGAATAACTATACTCGACCAGAGATCAACACAGGCAAAAAAGTGAGCATCACTGAAGGACGGCATCCGGTCGTTGAAAAAATATTGGAAAAAGGTTCATACATACCGAATGACGTAATGTTAGACAGGGATTCTAATCAAATACTCATTATCACCGGTCCTAATATGGCCGGTAAGTCGACCTATCTTCGGCAAGTTGCTTTGATAACGATAATGGCTCAGGTTGGCAGTTTTGTGCCGGCAAAGGAAGCAAAGATCGGTGTTGTCGATAAGATATTCACTCGTATCGGTGCGAGCGATGATATTTCGCGTGGCGTAAGCACATTTCTTGCAGAAATGATGGAGACCGCGAACATCCTGAATAATGTGTCGGAGAATAGCCTTGTTATCCTCGATGAAGTCGGTCGGGGAACATCAACGTATGATGGACTCTCTTTGGCCTGGGCGATCGTTGAATATCTGCATAGCACAAAAAGGCCGAGAACGCTTTTTGCTACACATTTTCATGAATTGACACGCATTGAGGATTTTCTCAAAGGTGTTAAGAATTTCAATTTTCTCGTTAAAGAATGGGGTGATGAGATCATATTCCTGCGTAAGCTGGGCGCTGGGCCGAGCGATCAATCATACGGCATCCAGGTGGCAAGGTTAGCGGGTTTACCTGATTCGGTCATTCAAAGGGCTAAAAAAGTCTTGAGAGATTTTCAGGAGGGTGAAGTTTTTAGTGTGAGAAAATTAAAAAAAGCAAAATTGACCCAGCAAGATCTTTTTGTCGATAAATGATCAAAAAAACAGTATTTTTACTACTTGACACTTAAGTATTTTTTGTTATAATGAGCACGAAGATAATAAACCGCCGATAGCTTCAGGTGTCTAAATATTAGAAACATTTCCCCTCCCGGTCGCGACCTGCGGGTCGCGGCCGGAAGGGGTTTGGAGGGTTTTTCCAATATTGTCAGCTATTCTCTGGCGTTGTATTGAGCTTATATTGTGGATGTTTTTTTGACTACAAGACTCCCAGTTTCCTGATTTTCTTGTGCTTTTTCTTTATCGCATTCCGCGTATCGATGACTAATCTGGCGTGTTTGACTATGAAATCATAGTCAAATGCGCTATGGTCTGTAAGGATTATAACGACATCGTATTTCTTCAATTCGCTGCTCGTCAACTTAACTGACCTTATGACTTTGCGGTCAATGCGGAACTGCGAAACATGTGGGTCGTGATATTTTACCACGGCTACTTTTGATTTAATGGTTTGATAGACCTTGATGGCCGGCGATGCACGCAGATCAGAGATATCTTTTTTGAAGGCCATGCCGAGGAGAAGAACTTTTGATTTACTGGGGCAAACACCTGATTTGCTCAGTTCATTTATCGTCTTGTTAACGACAAAATATGGCATTTCTTCATTGATACGTGCGGAGAGCTCGATGAAAACCGTATGGAAATCATACTCTCTTGCTTTCCATGATAGATAGTATGGATCGATCGGGATGCAGTGTCCGCCCACGCCAGGCCCTGGATAAAAAGCCATGTACCCAAAAGGTTTGCTTTTTGCTGCTTCGATGACTTCCCAGATATCAATACCGCCCATTCTTTCACATAGCTGGGCAAACTCATTTACTAAAGCGATATTTACATTTCTAAAAGTATTTTCCAAGAGTTTTGTCATTTCAGCAGCGCGCGGAGAGCTCACTCGATGAACATCACTTACATATTTACGATAAAAGATAGTAGCTAGTTCAGTACATTTTTTGGTAACTCCACCGATCACTGTCGGTGTATTTTCAACGCCGAACCTTTTATTTCCAGGATCGATTCTTTCTGGACAAAAGGCGAGATAAAAATCCTTACCCACTTTAAAACCCGTTTCCATTAAAATAGGTAATACCACCTTCTCAGTAGTTTCCGGGTATGTCGTGCTTTTCAAAATGACCAGCTGTCCCCGGCGCAGGTTCTTTTTAATCTCATGCGCGCTGTCAATAACTGGTTTTAGATCCGGTTCTTTGTTCTCGTCGACCGGGGTCGGTACACATATCAGGATGATATCGCAGAGCTTTAATTCCTTAAAATTAGTTGTTGCTTTTATTTTCTTCCTTTTTATAAGTTTTTTCAATACGGTCGATCCAACATCGTTTATCATTGATATACCGCGATTCACCTGATTGACTTTGGTGCTGTCTATGTCAAAACCATAAACTCTTGCGCCTTTGTTAGCTATCTCAACAGCAAGTGGTAGACCCACGTAACCAAGACCGATTATACCCACCTTGATTTTATTCTTTTTTATTAAAGATTTCATTATAGTTCTCTCCTTAAAGTCCTTTTATTATACATTTTTTTATGAAGTTGACAAGATGTAAAATCTGTTTACAATAGAGTGTGGAGCAAGCAGTTGTCAATGACTTCTTAAAAGAGATCGCTGTATCATTTCGAACTGCAAAATCATACCCGCCAGGCCATCCAGTGATGGACAAAGTCGTCGACAAATTGCAGGAGCAATTATCGATCGTGTATAGTCAAATCAGCGATTTTTCTATGTTTTTCTTGGAACAGACCGTTATTTTTCAGGATATAAAGATCGATGTACAAAAGAATCCCGCAGTGCTTACTATGCTTGATGCATTGCGCAAGATCGAAGTCGACAGTCTGTCTTTTGCATCAGGCGTTACAGCACAAGATCTACGGAACCTTTTAGAACTTATGGCAACACCAAAAATGAAGATCAAACAGTATGGTGACGCGGCAACGATGCTCGATACAAAAGGTACTCGTTTGATAAAGATCAATGCGGTGAAATTTGGCGTTCAGACGAGCGGGACCGTGCAGGTAGCCGGTGTCGACAAAGAATCCGTTAAAACAAAAGAAGATATCTTAGGCGCTCTTCATAATCTCAAGACCTTTGTCGAAAAGGGCTTGCCAGTATCAGAGATGCAAAAGGATCTGGGTAAGGTTGTCGATCATATTGAAGAAACACCAGAGGAATCACGCAAAACATACAGCAAAACTGTCGCCGAGATACTCCAGATGATGCCCCCTGAACAACGGCTGAAGCTCTTTCAGAATATGGATATGCAACCATTTTTACTGAATTTATTGTCCGGTGCGAATGATGATTTTCTGCTCAGCGTGATAACTGATTGGGTTGACCGCAACAAAGAGACGAATATCCATAAATTGCTGCGTGCGATGGATGAAGACAAACTTTCCCGCATGGTTCCGGCTCTTAAAAACAAGATGCCGAAAATATTCGAGCATCTTGCATATACGGGCGTGAAATTACTGCTCAGCGACAAACTTGCGTCAGTGGTTACTGAAGACGATTTACGTATGACCGTTGAACCTTATTTCGCGATGCTCGATTCTGAGAATGTCACCACCCGGGAGACTGCTCTCAGATCACTCGCGGTACTGGCTAATCGATTTGTCGTACAGGGCAGTTACGATATTGCCAAGACGATCATTGCACGAATTTCCACAGGGCTTGAGAGGGAACCCATCGTCGAATCTATCGAACAGGTTTTTAACGATCTATCTCTGCTTTATCATGTATGCAGAGAACATCGCCAGAAAGATTTCTGCACCAGGCTTCTTGAACCCTTCAACACAATCCTGTCAAAAGAGGCGATCAGCTCTTCTTTCAAGACAGAGATCATACACTTTTTGGGCGAGACCGGACACCCCCTTGGGCTATCTTTACTCTTTTCAATGGTATGGGAGAGTGGCATCTATCCCGAGGTAAGAACTGCGATCGTGAAATTCGGTGCGGCGGCTGTAAATCAGGCGATCATTACATTGCGTGATGTTGAGGATTATAATATCCGTATGAGACTCGTCGATATCATGAAAAATATCGGTGAAAAAAGCACCACGATCCTGCTCAAGAATTTGGGTGCACCTGAATGGTATTTGCGGAGAAATATCCTTACTATTCTCAGCGATATCGGAACTCCGGCAATAACTGTACAGCTTGAACCCCTTCTTGCAGATGATGACTACCGCGTCCGTCTTGAATTGGTGAAAACTTTTACACGACTTGAGTATACCGAAGGACTGCTAAAGGCATTGCATGATGCGTCCGTCGAGGTCCAGGCAGAAGCCCTGAGAGGATTAAAAAAGAAGTTGGCCTCCGAGGAGTTCGTCCGGCTATTACCGCGCTTCAAAGATACTGGAGATGAAGTTTATATTGAGGTTCTTAAGATAATTGAAGATAAAACCTTATTCGAAGCCGCTGGTTGGATAAAGGAAATACTGTTATCATTACAGGAAAGAAATGATTCAGCCGCGCGTAGCCTCAAAGAGCTTGGTATCGCAACCCTTTTGAAAATGCGATCCCATGATCTAATATCTACACTCAACGAACTGGCTCAAGCAGAAGATCGTTATCTGAAGAAACTCGCTTCAAAGGCATTGGAAAAAACTGTGCAATAGCATGATCGCGGTCATTGATTTTGGCTCTCAGTATACTCAGCTCATTGCCCGTCGGGTAAGGGAATGCAGAGTATATTCGGAGATATACAGCCATCTCATTGATATCGATGAACTCGAGAACAAGGATATCGAAGGACTGATATTCTCTGGAGGTCCTGGTAGCGTCTACCAGAAACGCTATTATCTATCGAGGGATTTCTTTGAGCTGGGCGTACCCATCCTCGGGATCTGTTATGGTATGCAACTTACTGCGCAGATGCTTGGCGGAGTCGTAAAACACAGCAAGACACGGGAATATGGTCACGCAGTCATTACTGCGAAAAGTGTGCCTTTATTTGCCAGACTACCGAATCGTTTCAATGTCTGGATGAGTCACGGTGATTCAGTGGAATCCCTGCCGTCTGATGCCCAGGTGATCGCCCAGACCAAAGCAACGCCGATAGCAGGTTTCAGGCTGGGCAATATCTACGGACTGCAGTTTCATCCTGAAGTCCATCACACGCAGTACGGCAAGAAGATCATCAATAATTTTGTCACTTCAGTATGCAAGGCCAAAAAAGCATGGTCGATGGACAAATTTATCGATGAACAGGTCGATAATATCAAGCGTGCGGTTGGTCGCGATAAAGTCCTTTGTGCGGTCAGTGGAGGCATTGATTCAACCGTTGCTGCCGCATTGACGACCAGAGCAGTGGGCAAGAATTTTATCGGGATTTTTGTCGATAATGGTCTTTTGCGTCATCGGGAAAAAGAAGAAGTCATGCAGACGATCGGTTCTCGCATCAACCTCAAAGTAGTGAATGCCAAAAAGAGCTTTCTCCGAAAATTGGCGGACGTAAAAAATCCGGAAAGAAAAAGGAAGATCATCGGTCGTGAATTCATCCGTATCTTTGAATCCGAAGCAAGGAAGATCAAAAACATCAAGTTTTTGGTTCAGGGCACATTATATCCTGATGTGATCGAATCGGGTAAGGGTATCGGTCCATCGGCGGTAATAAAAAGCCACCATAATGTTGGTGGTCTACCGCGAAAAATGCGTTTGAAAGTCATCGAGCCGCTCAGGCCTCTTTTTAAGGATGAAGTACGCAAGCTTGGTCGTTTACTTAAATTACCGGCTTCTTTTATCGGGCGCAAACCATTTCCGGGTCCAGGTCTTGCGGTGAGGATCGTTGGACCGGTGACTGAAAAACGATTGAATATTTTGCGGCAGGCAGACAAAATACTCATCGCTGAAGCGAGCAAACTGAAAATGTATGGCGATATCTGGCAAATTTTTGCGGTGCTTTTGCCTTTAGGCAGTGTCGGTGTAATGGGCGACAAAAGAACATACGATTCGGTCTGTGCGATCCGGGCGGTTTGTTCTGAGGACGGCATGACCGCTGATTGGGTCAGGCTGCCGCAAGAATTTCTCGGACGCGTTGCGCGCCGGATCGCCAATGAAGTTAAGGGCATAAACCGGGTCGTCTTCGACATTACATCGAAACCGCCGGCGACTATCGAATGGGAATAAAGATCTTTTACCTGATCGCAATTATCTATGCTGTTATCATCAGCATCGGTGTTCTAAGACTGCAGTTACCCGGTTATTTTCTTTATATTTTCCCAGTCGTTATCACGATATATTATTTATTTTATACGGCACAAAAGAAGATCCAACTATTCCAAACCATGATCGGTGCGATTCTGGTGAATCTGGCCGTTCAAATGACCGGCGGCTTTGATTCACCGCTTTTCATTGCCTATGCGATAGTTTTACCGATAATAGGCTATAAAGAAAAATATACTAATTACTGGATCATCGCTTCGAGTCTGTTTGTCATTGAAACAATGTCTGCGGTCTTTAGCCACGAAATAAGTATTTTACATCTTGTCATATTGGCAACCGCGATCATTGTTTTCGGTCTGCTCGCTGGCAATTATGCCAGGAACGCAGCGTTTTTAAAAAAGTCATTGATAAAATACGAAGCGCGTGATGATGTTTTTCGACCGGCTGATTTTGACGCTAAAACAGTTACGACCGCGATCGAGGAGATCGACAAGCATAAGGGTGTTGAGCGTCCTTTGCTTTATTATATAAAATTCATCCACAAACTTTTTGATGCTTTCTCGATCGCTTTTTTTGCTAAGACCGATGATAATCTTGTCTTGGTCCAGGGTTTTTCAAAATCAGAGTTATTCAAGCGAGGGGCGGTCGTTAGTCTGAAATCAGGCATCTACCGTCAGATCATGGCTTCAGATAAAACCGTTCTCATTAAGGAATTCTTCCAGGACCCCGAGGAACTCGGTTATTATAAAGGTGAATTAAAGATCGCATCGGTCATGATCGCGCCGATCATTCTGCTTGAAAGGACTGAAGGTGTGCTCGTTATCGATCGCAAAGATGAACCCTTTATTGATAAGGATAAAGAGCTCTTTGATGAAGCCGTAAAAACAGCCGGGTACATGCTGGGGATGCTGCAATTGTATGAAAAGCAATGGTTTAAAGCTGCCTACCTTGATTCGATCGCTGAGTTTGCGATGCGTTTGCACCGGGGTCTGGATCTCGAGATGATCCTGCCCAGTGCGATACAATCATTTCAAGACGTGCTCAAATGTAATGATGTTTCAATCGCGGAGATCGATGAACTGAATGAATGCGGTACTGTGATCAAATCTACTTATATTAAAGAAAATACCGAGTTTTCGCTCGAAGACGGTCTCGTTGGTTTTATCGCCCGGCACAGAAATTATATCATAAAAGAAGATCTAAGTCAGGGGAGATTGGTCGTTTTCAAAAAGAGCGAGAAAACCCGTAATCTTTCTTTTATCGGCGTACCGATCATGCAGGATGACCGTCTGCTCGGTGTCTTGTGGTGCGAGGACAGCAAAAAGAAGAGATTCAAGGCAGAAGATGTTGAACCGGTCAATATCTTAGCGTCACACTTGAGTTTAGTGTGGCAGCGGGCTATCCACCATCAGCAAGAAAAGGAAAAAGCAGCGCTCGATGGGCTTACAAATCTATATAATCACCGGCAATTCCATGAAATGCTGCAGAAACTGATCGATGAAGGAGATGATTTTGTCCTTTTAATGATCGATATCGATCACTTTAAAAAGATCAATGATGGGTATGGACATCGAGCCGGTGATAAGGTTTTGATCACCCTTTCAAACCTGATCTCACGGACCGGTATTGCTGCGCGTTATGGGGGTGAGGAATTTGCCCTTATTTTACCCAATACTTCTTTGAAAAAGGGTATTGATCGAGCCGTGCGCATAAGATCGAATATCGAGAAGATGGCGATCAAGATCAATGACCGTGATATTTACATAACGATCAGTATCGGTCTTGCCCATTATCCAAACGATGCAGAAACCAAGGAAGATCTCGTTGAAAAAGCAGACCGCTCTTTGTACCGGGCAAAAGATCTGGGCCGTAACAAAGTCGTTGTTGCCCATATGCTCGACAAAGATGATCAAGCTTTGGCCAGTGAGGATTGATCATTTATGAAACTCGGTATCGCTCTGGGCGGCGGTGGCGCAAAAGGTCTGGCGCATATCGGGGTGCTTGAAGTCCTTGAAGAACATAATATCAAACCACATTTTGTGGCCGGAACATCGATCGGTTCGATAATCGGCGGGATCTATGCGCTTGACGGCACCGCGAAAAATCTTAAAGAAAAAGCGATAAACATGATCGATTCTGAGGAATTTAAAAATTTTGGTCTCGATGAATTTTACAAGGATTCTGAAAATATCCTGGAGAGGTTTAAACAAGAAGTCTTTGAAAAATTCTATATCGGTCGTTTGTTATTTAAGAAAGCTCATATCAAAACCGAGGCTGCCAAGAAAATGTTCCACAATCTTTTCGGTGATAAAACTTTTAGCGACTGCAAGATCGCTTTTACCTGTAATGCTCTTGATATCCAGTCAGGTGACGAAGTGGTATTTAAAAAGGGCTCGCTCCTCGAAGCAGTCTGGTCGAGTTGTGCGATACCGGGTATTTTCCCGCCCTTTGTAAAGGATGATCGCATACTTGTTGACGGCGGGGTCATCGATAATATCCCGGTCAGACCGGTCATGGATCTCGGTGCGTCGGTAGTGCTCGCGAGTTACCTTGGTAACCAGCCTCAATTCAAAGGTCATCCTGACACCGGATTTCAGATCAGCCGCCGTGCTCAATCCTTTATCCGTTATCATCTTGACCAGAAAATACTCGAGCCGGTCGATCTTACTATCAAACCAGAAGTCCACGATTTTCACTGGGCTGATTTTGCCGCGGTCGATGAACTCATTAAGATCGGACGCGCGGCAACTGAAAAAAATATTAGAAAGATCAAGTCGATAACTACATTCTGGTACCAGGTACGTAAAAAATTCGGTACCAGGATCTCATAATCTATGCCGATCACAAATGAGCGGGATTTAATGGGGTCAAATCTAAACACTTTACATTGACACTGAAG
>CAYQPW010000002.1:0-63644 GCA_964419565.1 uncultured bacterium | reverse complement strand
CAAATGAGCGGGATTTAATGGGGTCAAATCTAAACACTTTACATTGACACTGAAGCGATGATGAGTATACTTTCAAAATGGCGAGACCATTAAGGATACAGTACCCTGGTGCATTATACCATGTAACCTGTCGTGGTATTGAACGAAGGAAGATTTACATGGATGATAAAGATCGCTTCAAATTTCTCGCACTACTATCGGAGTCCTTAGAAAACTACCAGGTTCTCCTACACTCATTTATTCTCATGAGTAATCATTTTCATTTGCTTATTCAGACCAGGAAGGCGAATTGCTCTGAATTTATGCGTCATTTTAATATCTGCTACACGGGTTGGTTCAACTGGCGCCATGATCGTTGCGGTAATTTATATCAGGGAAGATATAAGGCATACTTAGTTGATATTGAGAGTTACCTGCTTGAAGTATCCCGGTATCTTCATCTGAATTGTGTTCGTACGCGAAGGGTGCGGTCGTCGGAATATCGGGACAGGTGGCGTTGCGCAAAGGATTACAAATGGAGTAGTCTAGCGGGTTATGTAAGTGTGCGTCAGTCTATTTCTTTGGTCAATTACGATTTAATTTTGCCGATGGTCGGTAGTCGGCGTGCATATCGGGATTTTATGCTTGATGGGTTGAAGCATGATATGGTAGATCCATTTAAAAAAGTAAGGAATGGCATTATTCTTGGGGATGATGATTTCGCCGAAGAGGTGAAGCAGTATTTGAAACGTGCTTCATGTCGGGAACAGCCATCCTATCGGGATATCATCACGCCGGTTTTGGAACCTGATGTTGTGCTTGGGATACTCGAGCGGGAGTACCGGATAAGTGAAGAATCAATAAGGCAGCGTGGTGCTAATGGTGTGCTCCGGGGGATTGTGGCTGAGTTGCTGTACAAATATTGTGAGATCACCCAAGCTCAGATAGGTGGTTTTTTGGGTGACATTGATTATATGTCAGTGTCTCAATTGCGCCGGCGTTTGAAAGAAAGGATGAGTGAGGATGCAGAAATTAGTAGGAGATATACAGAATTTGAAGCAAGCATCAAAAAATTAATGTAAAGTGTTTAGATTTGACCCCATTAAGATTCATTAAGATTTTGTATATCAGCGGTAAAAGCGAAGCCTGGGTTTTCCTTTTTCGATGACCCCGTAGGAAAAGTTGCTAACCCAGTCGCCGATATTTAAATAATATTTGTTGCCCGGGTATTTTTTGAACGCCGGGATATGCGAATGGGCAAGGATTGCGATATCAACGTCTTGTAATTTAGCCCGAGCATGATTTTCAAACATGTGCGCGACATGAGGGTTACGCCGCTGTTTGCGTGATAAATAAGCAATACCCTGGGCAAGAAATACACCGATATCAGGGTGGATTAACCGGTACAGGGCATGATTGATCTTGGAGGTCAGGAGTCTTTCCCAGAGATTTGTCCAGAGTCTGCGGTCGATCTTGTTGCCGTGGGCAAGGTACACCTTTTTATTATCGATCTCGACGACAGTATGTTCTGGATATACGACAAAACCAAAGTTCTTGAGGAATCTGCCGATCATAACTTCATGATTGCCCATTATATAATGGACTTTTTTACCTTCCTCGATGAGGTTATACAAAACAGCTAGAGTCTTGAAGTAGTCCTTGGGAAAAACGATATTGTATTCGAACCAGAACTCGAAGAGGTCGCCGAGGATATAAAGATCGGTCATCTTTGCCTTGTTTTCATGGAGAAATTTCTTGAGCATCTTGGCTCGGTAGCTCTCATCGGTTCTGATATGAGCATCGCTAATAAAAAAATGCATAGCCAATTATAATTATTTGGCGATATTAGTCAATGTGTTCCGCCTTTCGTAAGCCATTTCTTTATTAAAATACTAGTTCGTCATTGCGAGGAACACAGTGACGAAGCAATCCCAAGAATAATGATGACGACTAATGGTATGATAGTGTTCGTACGACATATACTGAGATTGCCACACGAATCCCGCCTATGAGCGGGATTCGCTCGCAATGACAAGAATAATGATGATAAAAACAGGCATGAGGACAATGAATAACGTAAAAGGGGTGGTGCGGGTTCCAAACCGCTGGATAAACAGATTGACATTTCATCCAGTCTAATATATAATAAAACATGATAAATATAGCACTAGCAAGTTTAATGTTATTTTCTCAATATTACGGACAAAACAAGATACAGTACAAGAATTATAATTTCCATGTTCTTGAAACCGAGCATTTTAATATTTATTTTGCAGACGGCGGCGAGGAACTCGCTGCTTTTGCCGAAGAAGTACTTGAAGACGGGTATGAGATGCTCAGTGAAGACCTGGGGATTGAAGTTGATTTTACGATACCGGCGATAATATACAATTCACCAAATGATTTCTCACAGACCAATATCACATTGGAGTTGATCGAAGAAGCGGTCGGTGGATTCACCGAAATACTTAAGAATCGCATGGTCGTGCCTTATACCGGTGATTACGAGGAGTTCCGTCATGTCCTGGTCCACGAATTGACCCATGTTTTTCAGTTCGTTATATTCTTTCCGACCAAGATGGAGGCGCTATTTTCCGGTGACATCTTTTATTCCATACCCCTTTGGGTCATGGAAGGTCACGCAGAATATTCGTCTTTAGGCTGGGACCAGGAAAGCGATATATTCATGCGCGATCTGGTCATGAACAATAATGTGATACCATTATCGATATTAGGGAGTTATGGTGGTTTTATAATATATAAGGAAGGACAGGCCTTTTACCGGTATGTCGCGGAAAAATACGGGCGCGAAAAGGTTGGCGAGTTTGTCCATCTTGTAAAAGCAAAGAGAAGTCTTGAAGAAACTTTTCTCCATCTTTTCGGTGTCACGGTCGCGGATTTCAATGATCAGTGGATGCGGTATTACCAGATGCAGTACTTTCCTAAGATCGAGCTCCAGGAGAATTTTCATGATTTTTCGCGTATCGTTTACGACCATAAGAAAACCAAGACTATATATAATACCTCAACCGCTATTTCATCACGCGGCGATAAAATAGCTTTTATCAGCGACCGCTCGGGCATAGCGGAAATAAACATCATATCGAGTATCGATGGTCAGGTTCTAAAAAAGCTCGTGAAGGCACAGTATTCATCAGGTTATGAAGGTCTGCATTTGTATCAGGGTGGTTTATCCTGGTCGCCCGATGATAAGTACATCACTTTCGCAGCTAAATCAAAAGGAACTGATGTCCTTTATATTCTGGAATCTGAAAGCGGTGACGTTTTTAAGAAATTTAATTTCGGACTCGACGGGATATACTCTCCAAAATTCGCTCCGAATGGAGAGGAGATAGTCTTTTCCGGGGTTAAGGATGGCTATCCGGATATTTATGTCCTGGATATTTCATCAGGCTTGATCGAGAATATCACAAGTGATATCTATACCGACCGATTTCCTTGCGTATCGTCCGACGGTACAGTCGTTTTTGTAAGTGACCGACCTGACTCAACGGTCGAATACCGCTATGGTAATTATGCGGTATTTCTTTATCGAAACGGGGTTATATCGCGCCTGACTCAGCGCACAACATATGTCGCCTCGCCTATTTTTGATAATGAAGGCGGTTTATACTTTATCGCTGACTATGATTCGGCATTCAATATGTACTGGTTCTCTGGCGACAGTACACGCGTCATGAAAAGAACCGATATCTATACGGGTATATATTATCCTACGATATCCCAGGACGGTGAAAAGATCGCTTTCTCATATCTCAATGACTATGGGTATGATGTCTGCGTGGTAAAAAATCCATTGACCAAAATGATCGACACAAAAACTCCAAAACCAGTCACCGTACCGAATACTTATGAGGAAACTGAAATTGCTGCCGCGCGTGTTCGCAAATATACTCCTAAGTTCACTTTTGATTATTTTGTTGCGAGCGCCCAGTACTATTCGATCATTGGATTTTCCGGGCTCGGCGAGATCGCCTTGAGCGATATCCTCGGTAATCACCGGATATCGATCGCATCAAATTTCTACGGCAGTATCACCGATTCAGATATTTTCCTCAGTTATTGGTATTTAAGAAGGCGCAGTGACTTTGGGTTTACTCTTTTCCAATATTTGAACTATTTCCGTGAATACAATGACCTTTATATCTGGCGTTATCTGGGCGGTGGTGGTGTTGTACAGTATCCTTTCACCCGGTTTTTCAGGGTCGAATTAGGCGCATATGCATACAAGATATACGAGACCAGGTGGCATGATTTCTTCCCTGAATACAGGTCAGACTCCCATTATGATTCTAATTACAATATGTTCTATCCGGACCTGGCATTTGTTTTTGATAATGTCAGGTGGGGGAGTATCGGTCCGCACAGTGGACGTCGGGTAAGGCTCGAAGGGTATGCAACGCAGTTCAGTGATTTTGATACCCGGAGCGTAATATTTGACTACCGCCGGTATTTTGGTCTTTCACCGCGCGCGAGCTTTGCTGCACGCCTCGTACTTGCCGGCAGCTATGGCCCAGACCCGGATCGCTGGTCGATCGGCGGCCAGCATTCATTGCGCGGCTATGATTACTATACTTATACCGGTTCAAGATTGGGTTTTCTCAACCTTGAATACCGTTTTCCGTTCATCGACCGGCTCAGCATGTCATTTCCATTGCCCATTGAATTCAGAAATATCCGCGGTGTTCTGTTCGCTGATTTCGGCGGCATATACTCAGATCAATTCGAAGTGTACAGCACTGACAATGGTTTTCACCTTGAAGACCTGAAAATGGGTTTTGGCGCGGGCGTACGGATAACATTCTTGTATATGATATTCAAACTCGATATTGCCCGGGCATATAATTTCCAGGACTTCACCGATGAGTGGAAATGGTATCTCACGATCGGCCCGGAGTGGTAATTATTTAGTAGGAACTAGGAACTAAAAACTAGGAAGTAAGAACTATGAAGTAGTAACTAAGAAGAAAGTACTAAGAAGAAAAAACGAAATACCGGGCTCCACGTACCAGACAGTAGAAGTTTGAAAAAGTAAGAATTGTTGATTAGAATAAAAATAGTAAGAAGAAACAAATCTTAGACAATTACTCAGCAAATTCCTTGACACCATACTCCATATTATTATAATTATGCATAGGAGGGATAAAGATGAAGGAGTTATTGATAATCATTGTATTGTTAAATGGTGTGATGGCAGCCGATAGCACCTGGGTACGGGTTATCGGCTGGTCTAATGTACCATCACCACCGGAAAAAGAAATTCTAAAATCAGATACCTCACAAGTTTTTATCAGCAATACTATTTTTGGTTTTATGCAGCAGGATACCATGATTGACAATAAGGACTTCAAGCGAATTAACATTCCTGAAGAACCGGTTGATCAGGATACAATAAGGCAGGGCAGGGCACAGATACCTTATCTCAGGTTATTGATTGCAGTACCTGATTCCTGTGGCTTTGATATTACCGTTGAAGAGCATGATTATACACTTTTTGAGGATTATCTGCTTTATCCTGTGCCGCGTATTGTCTTTGAGACCGATACTACTGGCGGTGTTCATTCGCGGGAAGTATATGCATATGATACGTCGTTCTATCAAACCGATACTATCTATCCGGGCATATTTTATGAAGTGAACGAGCAGGTTCATTGGCGTGATCAAGGAGTACTCGAAGTATTCATCTATCCGGTGCAATACAATCCTGTTCAGGAACTTATGTATTTTTATAATAAATTAAATGTGACGATCGGGTATTCGGGCGAGGTTGTGGAAAATGAGGATGGTTTGGGTCCATTTGAGGAGATGGGTCGCCGAAGTCTCTTGAATTATCCGGGCATTGACCGGCAGCCTGGTCCACATCCACCGCCTTCGGTTCATTATTATACTGATCTACTAAACACTGAGAATATTGCCGATTATATAGTTGTCATACATGAGGATATTCTTGATGATGAACAGGGTGCCTACTGGATTGATGCGATTGCTCAGTGGCGTGTTGATCACAATGATTTTGATGTCGGTATCGTGAAGATGCAGGATATATATGAGCAATTTGGTCCTTTGGGTAATGATTCTACCCAGCTGCGGAATTTTCTTATTTATGCCTATGAGCACTGGCAGGCGCCGGCAGTGCCGGATGGACGCTTTGCCTACTGTCTGTTTATTGGAGACTGGGACTATGTGCCGACCCGATTATATATGGATGAGACATGGTATGCAGCAGATGAGCACTATTTTCGGGATTTGAGTACACCGCCTGATACCTGGGAAGACATCATGCTCGGGCGCTGGCCGGTCAAAGCTACGGAGATTCAGGATCTGGGCATAATCGCCGGCAAGACCATTACCTATGAAAGCGAACCTGATATTGCGCCGCATATTCATAACTGGCGTCGTCAGGGTTTGGTTATTGAGGGTTTACCAGGCTTCATGCCTTTATTTAAGGGGTATTTTCTTGATATTAGCTATGATACATCAGCGGTTCGCCAAGCAGGCTTAACGCCACCAGAGTTTCAAAGTCGTGTGACATCATCATTAAATCAAGGGGATATTACGGCTATCTATTGCGGTCACGGTAATGCAAATGGGTGGGTCTGGTACTATTCAGAGAATTTAACAAACTTAAACAATGCGGACAGTTTACCAATGGTTTTGAGTCTAGTATGTTATACCGGATCATTTCAAAGTGATTATAATAGACCAGGCTGGATATGTTTTGGTGAAAATTTCATATTTGAAGATGATGGTGGTTGTGTTGCGTTTTATGGCGCGACGAAAAAGACGTTGCTAAGCTACTGTGAATCTGATGGAAAAGAAGCCTTGAATCGTATGCTGGGTTATCAAACATGGATTCTTGGTAAGTGTTTGGTTAATCTTAACGGTAAAAAAGATTTCTGTCTGCTCGGCGACCCGGCTTTGGATCTCGGTGATTACACGGCGTTACCAACTTATCCTGATCTGGTTATCAGACCCCGGGGTATAGACATATCACTTGGTGCGCCCTATCCTTATCCTCCGACCAACAGTATCATCCCTATCCATGCTAAGGTATGGAATATCGGACATGTAGCAGTGTCAGATATCCGGGTTAAGTTTACGGTACGGTCCGAGGAAACCGTCATTTATACGAATACAATAATCATCCCTGAAATCAATGCTGCAGATACAGTACTTGCCGTGACTAATTGGAATACCGCACTTACCCATCCGGATCAAATTGGCGATCTTGGTGATCTGTCATTTACAGTCGAAGCCGACCCCAATAATAGGTTAACCGAATCATGGGAAGGCAATAATGTCGCCTCGATCACCCGACCGGTCGTGCTCTATGCGCCGGGTTGGTCAAGAAAAGTTTCCCGGGTCAGCCAGCCCGCACTTGCCGACCTTGACCAAGCGGGTTCTGTTGAGATCATATATGCAGGTTATGATTCGGTGTATGCGTTTGCACCGGATAACAGCGTGGTCCCGGGATGGCCTAAGTTTTTCAAAGGTGTTTATGGCCTCGTGCTTGGCGATATCGACAACAACGGTAAAATTGAGGTTATTGCATTATCACCGGAGTCGATCAAAGTCTATGATTATCAGGGAGCAGTGCTCAGTGGTTGGCCTGTTTATATACATCTTGAGGACTATGAATTTACCGGTCTGCCCGCGCTGGGCAGGATTGAGAGTGATGTGGCAGATGTTTTGGATATTGTGGTGTGTGCCCGGACGACATTAGATGATGAAACAAAACCGGTGAAGATACTCGTTTATAATCATCAGGGTGTACGTGTGTATGAGTCCAGTACTGCTGCTGCGGTAAGTTATAAAGTGTTGACTAATGGTCCTTCGATCACAAATGTCCATAGTCAAGGCAATGATGAAATAGTAATGTCATACGCCGACAAGGAGAATCAGCTATTTAAGACTGAAATTTTTAACAGTAATGGCTGGCTTACAACGCTGGATTATGGCAGCGGTTATATGAATTCTGCATTAGTAGATTTGACTAATCCGCCCGATGGTATTGCCGACGTGATTTCCGGTGATGTCGATGGCATGATTCGGGCATATGATGTGGGAAATGATCAGCTTTTGTGGCAACAACAAACCGCGGGACCGATCAATTCCTCGCCGGCAGTCGGTGATATTCATCCTGGCGTACCATATCCTGGCGTTGAAATCTCTTTTGGCAATGACGCCGCCGAGATCCATTTGCGACGCGGTATTAATGGTGATAATATTTCGCCCTGGCCCTATACTATAGTTCCAGGTTACTTGGTGCGAACCTCGTCAGCAATCGCTAATATTAATGGTGATGCTAACTTGGCTATTGTCATTGGGGCAAATAACCAATACATCTATGCATTCAGACACACAATGCAAAGAATTATACCTTATCCTTTGCGCCTTTTTGGTAAGCCATTGTCACCGGTAATAGGTGATATTGATGGTGATGAGAAAAGCGAAATTATATTCTCTTCAGATGATGGCTATCTCCATGCATGGAAGAATCCGAACAGCCGGGTTTCTCAATATAAGCTTGAGTGGCCTCAGTTTCATCATGATTATCAAAGGACCGGTTTCTATTTATGGAGTGAATAGAACAGTGAATAGAAGATGAATAAGCCTTTACGAAACATTTTTATTTGCTGCTTACTGACGATTCCCTATTGTCTACTGCTTTATGCTTATCCTCCGGGCTGGTCTGATGATATCTTATTGTCACCTGACGATCCTAAACTACGGAGCGATCCTGATCTTAACATTGATACGTATCATAATGTCTGGACGGTTTGGGATACTGCGACCTGGGTACAGGGCACTGGTGAAGTGCTTTATTCGAAAAGGGATAGTCTTGGGGCGTGTTTGATCCCGGAAACTGGTGTTTCCAATAATGCCTCTTATTCTCTTGGACCCCGGATTGCAGTTGATGGTTCGGACAATATCCAGTTTGTCTGGCGTGATCAGACGCCCCGGGGTATGGGTTTATGGCATGCCACGCTTGCCAGTGATGGTTCAATGATCGTACCCGCGCATTTGGCAGTAAGTGGAAACAATGATGGCATGCCGATCAATATTGCTTTGAACAAATATAAAGAGATAAATGTGATCTGGGATGAAAGGTCATCAGGTAATAATCAGATGAATTATACAAAACTTGATTCCCTGGGTAATCCAATAATTGCGAAGATACGGGTATCGCCTGACAGTATTCCAGCATTCTGGTCTGGTATTGGAATTGACAGCATGGCAAATAATCATCTTGCTTATCGCACTAATGCTACTTCTACGGACTCCCTAACTTATACGAAACTGGACAGGGATGGGAATGTTCTGATTGATAATAAAATCCTTGGCACTGGTCTTTTACCATCAATGATTGCCGACAGGAGTCAAAATATCCATATGGTGTATTCTCACCTTGGACCTACTTGTTGGGTTATCAACTATCTGAAGCTCGACCAGGAAGGTAATATAATTATTGCTCCAAAAACAATAAGCATTTATGAAACATACAATATGTCTCCACATATGGCAATGGATTCATTACAGTATCTACATGTGGTTTGGGAAGCTGAGTCATCCGGAACATTTCCGATTATGTATACGAAACTCGACACAATGGGTAATTATGTCATTCCGCCCATGCAGGTGGTTTACCCGCCATATACGCAAGGCGGCGGTTTGGCTCGTATTGCGGTTGACCGCAGCAACCGTCTCCATCTTGTCTGGGTGGATCAACGATTGAATCCTGGTGTTTCGACCGCAATTTTTTACAAACGCGGCGAGAATGTTGGTATAGAAGAGGCATCAGTATTCAAGAGTGCAGACTTTTTTGATATTACTATTTCTCCCAATCCCTTTATCCATGGAACGAAAATTACGGTTTTGTTTGGGGGTGTAGGGCAGAGGGTTGAGGTCATAGACTTAAAGATCTTTGATGCGAGCGGTCGATCGGTCAGGGATTTTTCACTATCTGCTGTCTACTCCACAATGCCTACTGAAGTTTTGTGGGACGGCACAGACAATAAGGGCGAGTATCTTCCGTCTGGTATTTATTTTATATGTCTTTGTCATTCTGCTGAATTCAAATCTGTACCGGTGATTTTGCTTAGATAGTCCGACAGTACGAGATGAAGGTCGTATTGAGAACTGAGGGTAAGGTAACAAGAAAGGATTAGAACCTACTTTATGAAGAAAATTATCATAATTACACTCCTCCATATTATTCTTTCGTGTTCCAATGAAGATAAAACGACCGTGACTTTCTGGCATGTGATGAGCGGTCCGCTCGGTAAGAGACTCGAAGAAATGATCGCGGATTTCAATACCCTCCACCCTGAAGGTAAAGTAAAAGCCGCGAATATGGGTTCTTATGATGCGCTCGCTCAGAAACTCATGGGTGCGGTCGCTTCGAATTCACCGCCGGTCATCGCCCAGATGTATGAATCGTGGACTGACCAGTTCTTTAAAGCCGGAATTCTATATCCGCTTGGAGAATTTATCGAGCAAGACCCCCAATTCGATCTCGCTGATTTTTATCCGGTCTTCATCCAAGACAATACTTATGATTCAGTCCTTGTCTCTTTGCCTTTTAATAAAAGCGTTCCAGTATTCTATTATAATGCTGATCTATTTAAAGCCCATGGCATCGATGATTTTCCTGATAACTGGACAGAATTCCGTGCGGTCTGTGAAAAATTCAGGTCGAGCGGGGCTTGGGCAACATCATGGCCCATAGATGTCTGGTACTTTTCTTCTATGCTCAATCAAAAAAGCGGCAAGCTCTTTGATGAAAAAACAAGAAGACCCCTGTTCAATTCTGAAAAAGGCATCGCTACGCTGGAATACCTTGTCGCTCTTGTCAAAGACAGTTTATTGTATTTAAATCCTGGTTTTCAAAGGCAGGGTGAATTTCTTTCCGGTAATGTCGTGATGATCCCGGCATCGGTCGTTTCCTGGGCGTTCATGAAAGGGCAGACTTCATTTATCATGAAAGTTGCGCCTTTTCCACAAGGCGAAACAAAAGCGATCGTTATCGCGGGAACGAATATCGGCATGTTCAGGCAGACGACGCCAGAACAGAAAAAATTGGCCTGGGAATTTATAAAATGGTTTCTCGAACCGGAAAATCAGATGCGCTGGACCGAAGCGAGTTTTTATTTACCTACCCGTCGTAGTGCGCTTGAACTTGCATCATTCAAAAAATTTATCGAGGAGAATCCCGGTTATGATAAGATCGTGGCACAACTCGATTTTGCGCGGACTGAACCAAAAGTAAAAGAAT
This sequence comes from uncultured bacterium, assembly GCA_964419565.1. GTDB lineage: Bacteria > Hydrothermota > Tepidihabitantia > SM23-42 > SM23-42 > JAUVZL01. The sequence continues at coordinate 52,369 of CAYQPW010000002.1, read as the reverse complement.
GGTTTACCGGTCGTATCTATCTCAATAAGGCTCTGGAAGAAGCGGTGCGTATGGAAAGAACTCCGGAGCAAGCGCTCGACAAAGCCGCAGAGCGACTATTATTGGAAATCGATTGACAGTTTTGAAACCAAAGATCAATCACTGATCATGATGATCTTGTGAATGATCGAAGTATTATCAAACTCTGCCTTTATAAAATAGACGCCCGAGCTTATCTTCTTTCCTTTATTGTCTTTAGCATGCCACAGTAAGTTAAATTCACCCGGGGCATCGACGGGCTGTGAAAATGATCTGACGACGCGGCCGCTTATATCATAAACATCGAGTCTGAGATCACCAGCATGAGGTACAACAAATCTGATATTCGTATTGTGCAGAAAAGGATTGGGTTTTGGCATGTACATGTAGAATTTACCTTCTGCTCGGGCGATATCCTCGGTTACACCAGGTTGAACAGCAGTAGAGACACGCATCATAAAATCATATGGTGCCCATAAATGCCAGCCAGGATTTGTTGGTTCGGTCCAGTACCAATAGGAAAGACTGTCGCGCGGCGCAGTATTGTCCATACCGATATAGGGCAGGTTAGGCGATGATGATAACCACTGAACCACGAACCAGAAAGGATCCGTATCGGTCATTTCAATAGAAGGCGTGATATCTCTTACGAGCCAGCCGGCTCCTGCAGCATTGAGCGTTTCCGGTGCGACGATATAATAAGCTGGGTTGAGCCCAGGTAAGCCGAGCGAATCGAGATTAAGGGACATGATGATCGGGTCAGTGCTGCTTACATAAAATCTTGTGCTCGTGATATAATATGGAGCACCAAGGCAGGGTTCCATTTTTTCCGCAAATCTGTTGTCATAATAATTACTTGAGACCCCGCCATAGGTATTTAGGATCCCGTCATCGTACATTATCTCAGTAGTTATCGCGGTTGAGGTCATGACCGTGTCGTTTGAAGGATCATAATCTTCATTGAGCGTAGTATAAACATAAATAGAATGGTTACCAGTATCTGCTGGTGTCCAAACCGGGCTCAGGGTTATCGTGGCTGTTTGTAGAGGATTCAAATATGACTGACCACTGCCTGTATATACGAGAGTATTGTATTGATCGTATATTGCACAGCTCACCGGTATATTTTCAGAATAGCTCCCGTTGTTCGTTATCAATGCGACCGGTGCACTTGAATAGTGCAGGGTGAGTTCAGCGAATGGGTATATGACCGAGGATACCGCGCCGTCGTGGAAACAGATACTGCTTTTAGCGAGCGTATCATTGACCGGGAATTCGTCACCGGTCAAAGCAGTAAGCGCTAATGTACGATATTTTCCGTAAGCAGGTACATTCCAGCTCGCAGTAAAATCGATCGTTTGCTGAGCACCGGATGAAAGATTATTTACCCAGAAGCTGTCACTGTAGAGTATTTGATCGAGTGAATCATAGATCATGCAGTATGTGTTGAAACTTGCCGCTTGTGTTCCGTAGTTTTTCACAACAACCTGGGGTGTCGTTGCCTGGCCGACCTGGAGAAATGAGGCGGGTATATTTATCGCCTCGATACCAACATCATTGGTCAGAGAATCGAGTATCCTTATTGAGTATACTTCGCCGCCATTACCGAATTCACGGGCGTGAACAGCTTTACCTCCAGCCGTGATAAATGAGCCATCTTTGGAAATATCGACACTGAAAATAGAACCTGGTTCATCAATATCATCGAGTACCTGGAGAATAGGGGTCGATGATGCCCGGTCAAAAACAGTAAGGACATCACCAAAGGTGCCATTGTATTGCCCCCATGAACCGGCGACACCTTTTTGACCATCTTCACTCAATGCGCAGGAGGCAACATAATCACCGTATTGTGAATACTCCCAGAGCGGTGTACTTGAAGAGGAATCGTACATGAGCACTTTACCGGCATTTGCCGGAGAATACTGGTAGGTACCAGCCATGACTGTTGAACCATCATCAGAAACTGCAACCGAGGTAATCCAGGGATGACCAGTATTGTCCTGCCAGACAGATTCATATGATGTGCCATTCCAGCGGTAAAAGTACACGGTCGAACTGAACGAGCCTCTTACCAGGTAGTCGCCATTGCCAGATATCTTTGCCACGGTCTGACCATAGTTATATAGAGAATCTCTTCTTGTCCCGTCGAGATTGAAAACGTATATCGCATAGTACGTCGTAACACAAAAAACACTGCAATCGTCACTCGCATCGAGTCCGTAGATACCACTATTGGGTTCAAAACTCATTGTTATGATCGTATCGCCAGTCGCATTGAAAACAAAGAGTCGTGCTTGATCACCGGCTCGGCCAAGGGCAGCCGCGATATCTCCATTGTCGCTCATTGTTACTGATGGTCCTTGCGCACTGGTCGCGGCAGTAAACCCGCTCGGTAAATGGTATGACCATTGAGCAGCAGGACTATTATGACTAAAGCTATATATCGGCTCACCCGGGGTTGTAACGATAATGTCTTCACCGGTCACAGATGCATCGACCGGGACATACCCGCTTGATCCGGCTAAGAGAAAAGCCCACTGGGGTATATTCGTTCCAAGTGTCCGGTACAGACTTGTTCGTTCATTGTTTAAATACCATCCTGCCTGTATGAACATTCCGTTTCCTGAACCTGAAACATGTTCAGCAATAGCATTCTGGTGATTTCTATCGACCCAGAGTACTTCAGCACGACTGTTGGCAAAAAATTTTGTAGGATTTTGAGGCAACCGTGATATACCTATCGGGTTGGTTGTATACTTAACGCAATCACCGTCATGCAAAATGCCGATGCCCGGGAGTTCATCGTCTTTGAGCATGTTGCCGAATAAAAAGCAACACATAATACTGGAAATTATCAATCCTTTCATATAACCTCCGTGAAAAGTATAATTACTGTTTCAATTAAGTCAAGCTTGATTTGACCGACATAATAAATATAATGTACTGTGTTGTTACTTGTATTAATCGCGCAGTCATGGTTAGCATACCTGGATTCATCGCTTGTCTATATCGGTTTAACAGAACAGGATATCTCGTTTCGAACTGACTATACGATACGCGATGATTATCGTTTCACAGTCGTCGATGAACTGCTGGCCGATCCTCTCGGCATCGTGAATTTTGTCATGGATATGGATGTTTTTTTCCAGAAGGCATCAGAAGAAGACATGGTGAAGAAATCGATATCTTTGTACGATCTTGATATCAGCTATGAGAGATATCTTTTTTTGCAGGCGTTGACAAAGAGCTATCAATCACTCACCAGCGCATTAGCCGATACGTCACATGGACTGCGCGCAACTTTTGAGGAACTAACACTTTATTCTCCTGAACTCACGACATCGATCGAAGAAGAAAGAGAGAATGAAAAGCACTATGATTCGCTGGTATCTTATCTGAAAGAGAATGCTAAGACTATTGATTATTCTGAATTATTCAAGGCCGGACAATTTTTACTGGAAGCGGCTCACGGCTATGAATCCTGGCTTAAAAAGGTTTCAAGGCAGTCACAAAGTATGCCTGGTGTGTCAGGTAATATACTGTATTATAAAGAATATGAATTCGGCGAGGTTATTATCGGCGATACTGGTAAAAATATTTATGCAAAGGATTTTGCCGTGATCATCGATATTGGAGGCGATGATAGCTATCAATGTGGCGGGCAAATGAGCGGTATCCATTTGATCATTGACCAGGCAGGTGATGATGTGTATGAGGCAGAAGATTATGCGATCGCCTGCGGGTATTTTGGTGTTTCGGTCCTGGTTGATGAACAGGGTGATGATATCTACCGTGCAAGAAATTATTCGCTCGGTTGCGGCGTATTTGGCCTGGGTTGTCTCATTGATCGAGCAGGTTCTGATACGTACTTTGGAGATTCCTTTACCCAGGGTGCCGGCGGTTTTGGTATCGGCCTTCTTGATGATAAGGAAGGTAATGACCTTTACCAGGGAGCTTTACATGCTCAAGGTTTTGCTTCGACCTATGGTGTCGGTATCCTTACTGACCATATCGGCAATGACCGGTATATAATCCTGGAGAAATACATTGATGAGATCCGTTATCTGGATCATTATTTATCTTTATCCCAGGGTTTTTCCATCGGCTTCCGACCCGACCTATCAGCTGGTTTAGGGCTATTACTTGAAGGAGAAGGCAATGACTACTACCTGAGTGATATTTTTGGTCAAGGCGGTGCTTATTGGTATGGTATCGGTGCTGTCGTCGATAATGCAGGTAATGATACATATGTTTCTTATCAATATGCTCAGGGCGCTGGGGTTCATATTGCGCTCGGTGCTCTGGTCGATAGAGCAGGTGATGATAATTATGTATCAAAAGGTGTATCACAGGGCTGCGGTCATGACCTTGCTTTTGGGGTTCTCTACGATATCTCGGGTGATGATTCCTATGTCGCCTTTGATCTGAGCCAGGGGGCAGGAAATGCCAATGGTGTTGGTTTGCTCGTTGATGAATCAGGCGATGATGCATATTCGGTAAAGCGTGCGAGCAATACCCAGGGTTTTGGAGATTTCCGAAGAGAATACGGCAGTATCGGTCTGCTCATCGATATCCAAGGCAAAGACACCCATTTTTCGGGTAAGGACGCTACTTTATGGAAAAAAGGCGAGTATGGACTTGGTATTGATTGGGAGTAGCGGATGATATTTTTTCTCCTGGCATTGAATCAGGGTATTGACCTTGCTGATCTGTATAATAATGCCACGACATTGCTTGTGCAGTTCCAGACCGAACAGGAATCGGCTTTTGCCAGACTTGTATCGCTGGGACAAGATTCAGTTTATGCTGATACCACGATTGCATTTCTTGTCTCGAATTTTGATACTAAAATAGCGCGGGAACGCCATCGCATGAAAGATATTTTCAAAGAAATAGGCGAATCTGCAATTGCCAATATCGTCGAGAATATTGAATACCGGGGGAGTGATGAAGAGGCGCGCAGTTTGAAACAGACCTTATGGGTTTTGGGCGAGATCGGCAGTGAGAAGATCATTGAACCGGTCGCGCGCTTCATTGATGATAAAGACTGGCAGATAAGATCGAGCGCTTATACGGCGCTGGGAAAATCGAAATCCAGAAATGCACATTCATTTATCCTCAAAGGCCTGCGCGATCCTGTCGATATCGTTAGAAAATCCGCCTATTATGCGCTGAGTCAGATAGCCGCGAGCAATGATCTTGTGCTTCTACTTGATGGTCTTGATGATCATTTTTATGGTGTTCGCTATGCGGCGATGCAGGGGTTGTTGAATCTCGGACCAGAGATAAGCGCAGATTTGATTATCCAGGTCGGTAAACATGATGTGAGAGATTACTATATACTGAAGGTGTTGTGCCAGCTTGAAATACCCGAGCAAGACCTTTTCGCTTTAGCAGAAAGTGTAAGACCCGAGACGCGGCTTTTGATCTATGAAATGTGCAAGGATAAGGCCGTGCTCAACAGGTTCACAGAAAATGAAAATAACATTTTTTTGAGGAATTATCTCCTTGAAAGAATGAAGGAAAGTCAGTAACTTTATAGCATACCAAAAGACAGTGCTTTTCTGATACTGTAGAGTAGCAGCCTTGACAAGTCTAGAAATATATATAGAATTTTGATATATGGCAGAGTGGGTAAAAGCAAAGAGAATGAGTGCATTTACATCGATACCATACGGTGGAAATCCGGCCTGGATCGTTCTCGCCCCGGACAATATGTCTGATGAAACAATGCGCAAAATAGCCAATGACCTCAATCCACTGACTGATACGGGTTTTGTCCTGCCTGAAACGACCAAAGAAGCTGATATCAATCTGCGTTTCTTTACCGGCACGGGCGAGGTCAATTTCTCTGGTCATACTGCCATAGCAACATATTTTGCGCTCAGCGGCGAGAGTATGCTGACCATTAAAGAGCCCAAGACAATGATCCGCCAGCGAACCAAAGCCGGTATTCAACAGGTCGAGTTAAGGGTAAAAGGCGACAAGATCTCGCGGGTAACTATCTTGTTGGCTAGACCTAATTATATGGAGGTGGCTGTTAATCCAGTCGCAGTCGCTAAATTTTTGGGTCTTACGCCGGATGACCTCAGTTCAGTCGGTCTGCCTTTTGACATCATCTCAGTGGGATTTTATGACTTGATCGTGCCGGTAAAATCTCTGGAAGACATGAAACGATTAAAGCCCAATTTTTCGGTGATGGACAGTGTCTGCACACGTCTTGGTATCCACGGTGTGATTGTTTTCTGCCGTGAGGCATTTGATGTCGGTGATGATGCCTTTATGCGGCATTTTGCTCCTTCTCTGGGAGTGAACGAGGACCCTATTTCCGGGGCTTCAGCAGGGAGTCTTGGCTGCTACCTTATCCGTCAGAAAATTATTACGCCAACGAGTTTTACCCGGATTATTATTGAACAGGGCTATTTACAGGGGAGAAAGGGCAAGGTGTATGTCCATGTTGAAACTACCCGGGATCAAATACTGAGGGTCAAGGTCGGGGGTAACGCGGTACTCACATTTACGGGGTATATTCTGGCACCGTAAGATATCTTACTTAGCTATTATAGATCGGTGTTTTTATTGTTTTCTTTTGATGATTTTTTAATGAGAATTTTCACGATCGCCGGATCAAGCTGACTTCCTGAAACGCGTTTAAGTTCTTCTATCGCTGCTTTTTTTGTCATTGCTTTGCGGTAAGGTCGTTCCGAGGTCATGGCATCATAAGCATCAGCGACCGCGATTATCCTGCCGATAAGTGGTATGTCCCCTTTAGCAAGGCCTTCGGGATAACCAGATCCATCATAATATTCATGATGAGTCTTGATGCCCCGGAGTGCCTCGATCAGTTCGCTGAAACCAGCGAGCATGTAATAACCACGCATCACATGCATAGATATTTCGGTCTTTTCCTTTTCATTTAGTTCGTCTGGTTTTAGCAATATCCTTTCGTCGATGCCGATCTTTCCGAAATCATGCAGCAGCGCAGCAACTTCTAAAACGACTTTTTCGCTTTCTGAAAAACCCAGATCATCAGCAATGCTCAGGCAATGATCAGTGACCCGGATCGAATGTCCGTCGCGGTACGGTACTTTACGGTCTATTTCTTCACCGACATCTCTCAGGTCTTTAAGGGCTTTTTTTGGATTTTCACGCAGGGTCTGGGCAACACTGCTTAAACACCTGATGATCTCGTCGAGATCGATCTTATCACCCGGTGTTTTCTCCATACTTAAGTATATTAGCATTAAAATGTCTGTCAAGGGACAATTTGACCAAGCTGAGAATGGGCGCTTGACTAACTTGGGAAAATGGCTATACTAAACTCCATGTCAAGAGGGTTCATGGGTGGTGTCCATCCTCCCGAAGCTAAAACAACAGAAGATATCGCGATCGAGGTCATGCCCGTACCTAAACGGGTTTATATACCTTTTTCGCAGCATACTGGTAAGCCTGCTAAGCCACTTGTTAATAAGGATGATCTGGTAAAAACCGGTACGAAAATCGGTGAAAGTGAAGGATTTATTTCAGCATCAATCCATGCCAGTGTCTCGGGTAAAGTGGTGGATATTAAGCAGTGTCCGCATCCTGTTCTGGGCTCGGCTGCTTGCTGTATTATTGAATCAGACGAAAAGGACGAATGGGCAGAAGGTGCAAAAAAGAGTTATGATTATGAGGATTTTTCTAAAGAAGAGATCCTCAACGCCATAAAAGATGGTGGTATTGTTGGTCTGGGCGGTGCCGCATTCCCGACACATGTCAAGCTTTCACCGCCGTCCGATAAAAAAATCGATTATCTATTGATCAATGGCTGCGAATGTGAACCAAGGTTGACCGCTGACCACAGACTCATGCTTGAATATCCTGTCGGCATTATCGAAGGAGCAAGATTGTTCAAGAAGCTTCTTGATGCCGAGCATTTGATATTTTGCATTGAAGACAACAAAAAAAATGCGGCTCAGGTCTTCGCTGATGAGGGCGAGCAAGTCAAGATATTGAAGACGAAATACCCACAGGGCGCAGAAAAACAGCTGATAAAAGCCGTGCTCAATCGTGCCGTGCCGCGCGGAGGTTTGCCTATGGATGTGGGGTGTGTTGTTCAGAATGTGGCTACTTGTTATGCTGCATTCCAGGCCGTTAAGTTCAAAAAACCACTGATCGATCGGGTTGTAACAGTAACTGGCGATGGACTAAGAGAATCAAAGAATTTACTGATCAGGATCGGCACACCGGTCATCGATGTAATAAATTTCTGCGGTGGTTTTGTTGATCAGGCCAAGACGATTATTTTTGGCGGGCCCATGATGGGCATATCTCAGCATACCGAGAATGTACCCGTAATAAAGGGTACTTCAGGTATCTTGGTCAATAGAAAATTCAAGATCTATGAAGAAGGTCCTTGTGTTCGTTGTGGCGCATGTGTCGATGTATGTCCGATGGGCTTAATGCCGACCGATATTTTCAAACGTGTTCAGAATAAAAAATTCAATGAAGCAAAAGAGTATGGTGTTCTGGATTGTATCGAGTGTGGCTGCTGTGCTTATGTATGCCCTTCCAAAATACCGCTTGTCCATTACCTGAAATTTGGCAAGAGCGAGGTATGGAGATTATCCAAGAAATGAAAGATATATTGATCGTATCAGCACCACCTTATATTAGAACGAGGAGCAGTGTATCACTGGCGATGAAAATAGTCATCCTCGCTCTGTTACCTGCTTTTATGTACAGCGTCTATATTTTTGGCTGGCGTGCCTTGGTCATAACCGTCCTATGCATTGTTTCATGCATGATCAGCGAAGCGGTTATGCAAAAGATGCTCGGAAAAAAGATCACGCTGGATGATGGCAGCGCCGTGCTCACCGGTTTATTGCTTGCCTTTAATCTTCCGCCCGGCGTGCCGCTGTGGTTACCAGTTGTCGGAAGTATTTTTGCCATTGTTTTTGCCAAACAGCTTTTCGGTGGTCTTGGCCATAACTTTGTCAATCCGGCTTTAGCTGGCCGGGCATTTTTAATGGCTTCGTGGCCTTCTTTTATGACCAAAGAGTGGTTGGCACCCAGGGGCGGTACCCTGTCCGGGATCGATGGTATCACGAGCGCGACGCCATTAACGCTCCTGAAGAACCCGGCGAACTTCGGCGTGCCAGACGTTATTATTCAGCAGTTGAATGAAATGACGACGATAAAGAATCTATTCTTCGGTAAGATCGGTGGTTGCCTCGGCGAAACGTCAGCTCTTCTTCTGCTTATCGGCGGCTTGTTCTTGATAATCGTCGGCATTATCGATTACCGTATCGTTACCGGCTATTTATTGAGTTTTGCGATACTCGCTGTGGTCCTGCCAACAAAAGGCATCCTGCCATTACATCTTCTCTCTGGTGGACTTTTCCTGGGCGCGTTTTTTATGGCGACTGACTGGGTAACATCACCGGTGACCAAGAAAGGACGGTGGATCTTTGGCATTGGTTGCGGTGTGCTGACCGCGATCATCCGCATATGGGGAGGGTATCCCGAAGGTGTTTCCTATTCAATACTGCTTATGAATGTATTCACGCCGGTGATCGATCGTTTTACAAGAGAGAAAATTTTCGGTGAGAAGAAAGAGAAAGGGGTGAAATCATGATCAGCACAAGATCCATGGTTATTACGCTCCTCGTTGTCGCGATCGTCTGTTCAGTAGTTTTATCTTTTGTTTATTCATATACTGCACCGCGTATCGAGGACACGCAGAAGGAATTGACCCTTGCCGGTCTGAGAGAGGTGATAAAAGCTAATGTCTTCACTGCCGTGGTTCCTGATACTGTATGGGAAGCGATGGATTCTGCAAACAATCTTGTGGGCATTGTTTTCCGGGTATTCCCCCAGGGGTATGGCGGCCCCATTCCGATCATGGTCGGCCTTGATCTTGAAGGTTCGATTACTGGTATTAGGATCGCCAGTGCTGCAGAAGGACTCAAGGAGACGCCGGGTTTGGGAGTTAAGATAACCGAGCCTGATTTTCGCGGTCAATTTATCGGCAAAACCCTTGAAAATGTTCTTATAAGAAAAGATGGTGGCGATATCGATGCTATCACTGCCGCAACGATTTCCTCACGGGCAGTTTGTAACGGAATAAAACAGGGTATCGAAAAATTCGCCAGTTACTTATGCCCGCCTTTTGATAAATGTCGGATATTCCCGGGCGCTCAGGATTTTGCCAAGATCATCCCTGAAATACTCTGGTATGCGCTCAAGGATAACGATACGCTGGGTATTGTTTTTGTCGGAACGGTGCAGGGATATGCTGGACAGATAAAATTCATCGTCGGTATTACTGATAAAACGGAGATAACCGGCATCGAAATACTATCTTCAAATGAAACTCCGGGCATTGGTGAAGCAATAAGAGATAAGGTATTTCTCAATTCTTTTAAAGACAAGATTCCTGATGCGATAACCGGAGCGACAATATCTTCACGGGCTTTGATCGACGGCGTAAAGAGTAAGATCGAAGAGTACAAGGGTTACCTGAAATGAACCGGCTTTCAATATTCACGCGCGGTTTAATCAAGGAAAATGCAGTACTTGTTCTGATGATCGGACTCTGCCCGGCACTTGCAACCTCGGGTACAGTACGCGATGGGTTTGGTATGGGTATTGCTGCGACTTTTGTGCTTCTTTTTTCCAATATCATTATTTCGATGATGAGAAAAATAATACCTAACGAAGTCAGGATTCCGATATTCATCCTGATCATCTCGACTTTTGTTACGATCATTGATTATTTCATGCAGGCCTTTCAACCGGACCTTTACCGTGCACTCGGTGTTTTCGTACCTTTGATCGTAGTCAACTGTATGATATTGGGCAGAGCTGAAGCTTATGCCTCGAAGAATTCAGTGTTCAGTTCAGCGCTCGATGGTCTTGGTGTTGGTTTGGGTTTTACCTTGACATTGACGGTCATGGGCGCGATAAGAGAAATTCTCGGTAACGGTACATTGTTAGGAATGACGATATTTGGTGAGGGGTTTAAAAATGCACCGGTTATCTTTTTGATCCTTCCTCCCGGAGCATTTCTTGTCATCGGTGTACTCAAGGCTTTGCTAAATAAATATTATAAATAGGAGACGAGAATGAAGAATCCCGCACTTATTTTCCTGGCTGCTTTTCTTGTGAATAATATCGTATTGATGCGTTTTCTCGGCCTGTGTCCTTTCTTTGGTGTTTCCAATGCAGTCGAAACGGCAACAGGTATGGGTATGGCCGTGATCTTTGTTATGACCCTCGCTTCATGGATAACGTGGATCGTCTACCATGGTATCCTCATGCCCTTTGGTCTGGTTTTTCTAAGGACCGCGGTATTTATTTTAACGATCGCGTCACTCGTTCAACTCGTCGAGATGTTCATGAAAAAAGCTTACCGTACGTTGTACAATGCGCTCGGGATATACTTACCTTTGATCACGACGAACTGCGCCATTCTCGGCGTTACTTTTTTGAATATCGACAATAAATTCAGTTTCTTAAACGGCACGATCTTTGCGATCGGTACGGGTCTTGGATTCATGGTCGTTATGATCACGTTCGCGGCGATCCGCGAACGGCTTGATCTCGCGCCGATAAATCCATCATTAAAAGGCTATCCGATCTCCTTTATCGCTGCGAGTCTGATGGCCCTTGCTTTCTTGGGTTTTTCAGGACTGTTCGGTCTCACCTAAAACACATCGGCATTAAGTCCTTGGGTAATTAATAAAACCGCATTAACAATCATTGACATTGGACCGGTAATATGCTACAATTAAGTGTCGTTAAACAAAATATCCAAGGAGGTTTCATGTTAATGAGAAAGATTTTCGTAGTTTTGTTATTGTTCATAGGTGTATTTGCCGGTGAAGTTATTCAGACGAGGATCACTGCGGGTCCTGTAAAATTTGACGGCAATACCCCGGTGATCCAGGGTTTTAATAAATTGCAGGTGCCTGGTACGCCAGTACTTCCAGCAAAAAGTGTTTTGATGGCGTTACCGCCAGGAGCCGAGATGCTATCGATCGATATTAATTACAATGAGCCTTGTGAACTTGCAAGAGCTGCTTTGGATATTACACCGCCGTTTTTGCCGCTCTGCATGGAAAAAGGTGTTGTCGAGGAAGCCCAGACAAGATATCAAAAAAATATCGATTATCTAGCCGCGTATGATCGTCCTTTTCCAGCGCATCCGGTATATTATTCAAAGCTGAGTCATTTTCGGAATATCCCTTTTATTAGAATAACTTTTTTCCCTCTTGTCTATCAACACGGTATCTTAAAATACTATTCAGAGGCAGATATACTTATTCACTATGCTAGCGAGCCAGCCGACAATAATATCGCCGAATGGGTCGATGAAGATGCCAGAATGTTTGCTAACTGGACTGAAATCCGGGGGTATTATCATGTCGACACGCGGCAGGATTCCTTTGATTATGTCATTATCACCCAAGATAATCTTTTCAGCGCATTTGATAGCCTGGTCGATTGGAAGAATAATCTCGGTTACACGGTAAAGTTAGTGGATTATGACTCGATCCTTGCCCAGTACCCGGGTACCCAGGCTCCTGACAAGATACGAAATTTTCTCATCGACAAATACGATACATGGGGTATCCATTATCTGATACTCGCCGGGAATGTTGATGTGATACCTATGAAAATATGTTTCCCTGACGCCAGTCACAATTATGATACGCCTACTGATTATTACTATGCCGAACTTACTGATGACTGGGACAGCGACAATGATGGTTATTATGGTGAATATGACGATGATAGTATTGGTTTCGTACCCGAGATAATGGTCGGCAGATTTCCTTATAATGACGCGCCGACATTGAACTCGATTGTTCTGAAAACAGTGGATTTTGAGATGGATACTGGTTCCTGGAAAAATCGTGCTTTGCTCCTTGCCGCGTTCAACAATTTTGAGAATGAGGATAATTTGGGCTGGCCTGCATGTGATGGTGCGGCCTTGATGGAATACATGAAAGACAGTTTGCTCAGCGGTTGGTCATATACTCGTATGTATGAAGAAGCAGGTTTATGCCCGTCGAGTTATCCTCACGAGCAGTCACTTACCCAGGGTAATGTGGTATCTGAATGGTCAAGTGGAAACTATGCGGTCACTAACTGGTCAGGACACGGTAACCCGAGTGGTGCTTATCGGAAATATTGGGCATATGACGACGGAGATTCTATCCCTGAAGATTTTGAAATGGCCTGGGAGACTTTTATCAACATGTATGATCCACCGTCGCTCGATAATGATCATCCGTCGATCGTCTTTGCTGCCTCATGCAGTAATGCCGGAGGCGATGATAACGTTGCACGTGAGCTTATCGCTAACGGTGCCTCGGGGGTCATTGCCGCAACGACTTACGGCTGGTATACGCCGGGTTGGGAAGACCCGACAACCGGTAATATCATGTCTTTAGATTATTATTTCTACTACTATCTTATCGCTGATGGCAAGCGGGTCGGTGATGCGCTTTTTGATGCGAAGATGTATTATTTCAACTACCTTTATTATCCTGACCCATGGGGAGGTGACCCGGATTGGACACCGCAGCAGAATATGCTCGATTTTAATCTTTTTGGTGATCCATCCTTGGTGCGGGAAGGCGTAGGTATTGAAGAAGAGGTAGTGCACAGCACAGTGGCGCCGGTTATCCATTTTTACCCGAATCCGGTAAGATCACAGGGCGGTATTGATTTTATCGTACCGTTTGATGGGGATGTATCGATAGCCCTGTATAATACTGCTGGTCAAAAAACGAGCACCTTATACAAAGGGAAAACCAAAGCCGGTTACCACAGTATGAGTTTCACGTCTAAGGATCTGCCGGCCGGTGTTTACTTTTTAAGGATGGAATTTGCCAGTTGTAACGATAATCTGACAAAGGAGCAAAAAATCATCGTGTTGCCGTGACATTTACAGAACCATCATGGATTAAATATTATCATTTCAGATTAGTAATAAATTTCGTGCTGGTTCGATCAGCAATAAACCTGTTCAACTAACCACACAATCTGTCATTCTGGTAATTACCAGAATGACAGATTGACAAGCAAAGAAAGTAAGCTATAATGTTCCGTGATAAGAAAAAAGATGTTAGAAACGCATTACCGCGCTTCGCGTTTCTGCCGAGTACTGGGAAATCCCACTGCATATCAAATTCTGAAAATACTTAAAAAATCCAAGAAGACGCCGACCGAGCTTGCCGAAAAGATCGGTTTAAGCTTGAAGACTGTTTCTGAAACATTACGTAACCTGAGACAGGTAAATATTGTCAGATACGAAACAAGAGCCAAGAATAAGCTATATTTTCTCAAAGATGTATCGTTAGTGCAAATACTGGTGAATATTGAGAAATATGTTGAAAGAATGAGGGTTGAAAAGTGGTAGTCCGACACTCTGGTAATTACCGGAATGACGGATTGGGGAGTTGAAGCGTATGAGTGATGTCTTTGAGGTGATGAAAAGGCGGCGCAGTGTGCGTAAGTTTGCGTTCAAAAAAATCGAACACGAAAAAATACTGCAGATCCTGGAGGCGGCACGTATCGCACCATCCTCGAGTAATCGCCAGGCCTGGCATTTTGTCGTCATCGATGACAAGCCGCTCATTGAACTGATACCAAAACAAGTGGCATTGGGTGAGAAGATAGTGATAAAATGGTTGAAAGATGCACCTTTGGTCATTGCCGGATGTTATACCAAGGCATTGACTCACCGTATTGCAAAGCTGTTTGATCATGAGAATCACCTTGTCGATGTATCTATCGCCATGACCCATATCGCCCTGGCTGCTACTGCATTGGGGATCGGCAGTTGTTTTGTTGGTTGGTTCAATCACAAGAAATTGAAGAGATTGTTGAATATACCCCACCGATATAATATTGCGGTGCTTATGGCGCTCGGTTATCCAGCAGAAGAGTCGACCGACGTGGCGATCGGCAATATTGAGGCCAGATCGCGCAAGGCTCTGGAAGAGATCGTTTCCTACAATAAATTCGGGGAAAAGTTCTGAAGGAACCGACTCTTTTAGCAGAAGAGCGTGCTTATAGCCATAATCACTTATGAAATGTCCGATAAATCGGACGACTACATTTTCGATCTGTGTGGTCTATTTGTTTATCACCGCCATCGACGAACTTAATAAAGCTCGAGATACTTATTATGCTCCCATGTTGAAACCTGGATCGAATACTCGTCCCACTCTTTCATCTTAACATCATAATAACGCTGGAACAATATATCTCCGAAGGCACTTCTCGCCATCTTACTGCGCTGAAAATATGCGAGTGCCTCCCATAAAGAGCGCGGCAAAACGTCGATCCCCTTGGTTTTTAGGATATCAGATCTTATTTTGTAGACATTTTCCTCGACCGGTTTCGGTGGCATCAAATTATGCTCAATACCTTCTAGCCCGGCTCTGAGTACGGCAGCAAAGAGCAGATAAGGGTTTGCCGATGGGTCACAGGAGCGAAGTTCGACACGTGTGCTGGCGTACTTTTTTCTGCTGAAGCGCGGCACCCGGATCAATGCTGAACGGTTCATTCTGCCCCAGCAAATATATACTGGTGCTTCAAACCCGGAAACGAGTCTTTTATAAGAATTAACGAGCGGCGATGTGACCGCGCATATTTCTTTGATATGCTTTAATACCCCGGCAAGATAATTATAAGCGAGTTCACTCAAACCATAACTGTCTTTTGGATCGCTGAATTGATTTTTCTTTCCTTTAAAAATACTCTGGTGTATATGCATGCCGTTTCCTGCTGCGCCGAAGATCGGTTTTGGCATGAAGGTGGCATGAAGGTAGTATTCCTCAGCGACTTTTTTGATGATCATACGTGCGGTGAGTATATTATCTGCCAGCTTCAATGCATTCGTGTAAAGGAGATCGATCTCGTGCTGACCACAGCCGACTTCATGATGTCCGGCTTCAAAGGCGATGCCGAATTCCTCGAGCCGTTCGCACATTTTTTTTCTGATACGCAGAGCAAGATCGCCGCCGAGATCAAAATAACCTACCCGATCATGAGGCAGGGGGATCACTGTGTCGTTGTCACGACGGAACAGGTAAAATTCCAGTTCTGCGCCGACATAGTAATCCATACCTTTTTTCCTGAGCAATTTGATATTGTTCTTTAAAATACCGCGCGGGTCGACCATTGCAGGTCGGTGGTCTGGCGCATAAACATCGCAGATAAACCGCGCCGTCCGTTCTTCGCTCCAGGGAATGACCGCAAAGGTCGTCGGGTCTGGTTTAAGGTACATGTCGCTTTCAAATATCCTGCCGAATCCTTCGACTGATGAACCATCAAACCAGATGCCATCTTTCAATGCTTTGCGTGCTTCGCGAACCGGGATCGTGACATTTTTCACAGATCCGAGGATATCTGAAAACCACAGGTCAATGAATTTTATCTTATGCTTGCTTATCGTACGGAAAATTTGTTCGATGGTCATGTACTATTTCCTTGACCTGCGTTTAGCCTTGACCTTTTTTGGGGATTTTTTGGCTGTTTTCTTGCGCACCACTTTTTTTGTGATCAGCCGTTCGCAGATCGATTTTGCCTGAGTGAATAGCAGCAGGTAATCTGGTCCGCCCGCTTTTGAATCAGTACCCGACATATTGAATCCGCCAAAAGGTTGAATGCCGACGAGTGCTCCGGTACATTTTCGATTGAGGTAGAGGTTGCCTACAAAGACTTCACGTCTTGCTTTCTCGAGTTTTGTCAGGTTTCTAGAATAAACAGCGCCGGTCAATCCATATTCAGAATCATTGGCTAATTCCACAGCATGCTCAAAATTCCTTGCTCGGCTGACCGCAAGAACCGGTCCAAAGATCTCTTCCTGGAATATCCGATGGTGATGTTCAATGTCAGTGATAACGGTTGGTTTGATGAACCATCCATCGCCAGGTGCAGGTTCACCGCCGCAAACAAGATTTCCTTCCGATTTACCGATTTTGATATACTCGAGTATGGAATTATAGGCGGCCTCGTTTATGACCGGCCCCATATAATTCTCTAAATCCTTAACTGGGCCTACTTTTATGGCTTCGACGGTCGGGATGAATTTCTTCATGAACTCGTCATAGATTTTGTCATCGAGGATCAATCTTGAACAGGCCGAGCATTTTTGTCCCTGGAACCCGAAGGCACTCATGCGGACACCGTTGACCGCACTATCGATATCAGCTTCAGAATCGACGATTATCAGATCTTTACCGCCCATTTCTGCAACGACGCGCTTTATCCAGATCTGACCGGGTTGAGTAATACCGGCTTGTTCGACAATGCGCAGACCGACTGCTTTTGAACCGGTAAACGCGATAAAACGCGTTTTCGGATGGCGTACAAGATAATCACCGCCGATCCTGCCCGGTCCGGTCATAAAATTCACGACACCAACCGGCACTTTCGCTTCTTCGACGATCTCCATGAATTTAGCCGCAATACCCGGCGAATCACTCGATGGCTTGAGGATCAAGGTATTGCCACTTACGAATGCAGCGGTTGTCATTCCACAGAGGATCGCGAGCGGAAAATTCCAGGGTGGGATGACCACACCAACACCAAGAGGGATGTAGACTTGTTTATTAATTTCACCCGGATATTTGTATAATTTAGGTCCTTTATCATACCTCAATGCTTCATGTCCATAGTAATCGCAAAAATCGATCGCTTCGGCGACATCAGCATCAGCCTCATACCAATTCTTACCTTCTTCAAGGACCATCCATGCGTTCAGTTCAAAACGACGGCGGCGCATGATATTGGCCATTTTAAACAAATAATTTGCGCGCACTTTAGCCGGCGTGTAGCGCCATGATTTAAATGTTTCAAACGCGACTTGCATAGCTTTTTCTGCAGTGGCTTCATCGGCTTTCTGGAAAGTTCCGACGATCTCGCCTTTTTTTGAGGGGTTATATGAATGGAATTTCTTATCTAATTTCAATCTTTGACCGCCGATAATTATGCTGTATTCTCGGCCAAATTGCGATTCAACCAGAGCCAGAGCTTTTTCCATCTTTTTGCGAATGGCTGGTTTTGTAAAATCATTGTATTTCTCAGTTTTAAACGTTTTCATCAAACCTCCTTCGGCTCTATTATATCCAGGGAAATAGCGAAGTCAAGATAATTGAAAATATCGTATTTTCGAGTCGTCCATTGACTTTCCTGTGCATTTGAATACAGTATTTGTGGAGGTTCCATGGCTACTTATAAGGTCAAATCAAAAATAGATACAGTCATTATTTATCAAGACCGGGTATTAGTAAAGCGCATTATCGACATACCTCTTAAACAATCGGGTGATATCGTAATATCTGATCTGCCTGGTTCTCTTGATGATCAATCAGTAAGGACAAAAGCCACTGGTTTGAAAGTCGGTGAAGTCCAGGTAAAAAGAGGTTACACCAGGGAATTGCGACCTGATGTTCAGTCCCTTGAGAAAAAAATAAAGGGAATAATGATCGAGGACAGATCACTGGCTGATGAAATCCTTGTTCATCAAGATAAACAGAAATTCCTGGCTACTATTTCAGTGAGTGGACCAGAAGTAATCTCCGATGAGTTATTCAAAGGGAAGATCTCGCCGATGTCGTGGCGTCAGGGATTAAAATTCCTCGGCGATGAACTATCAAAGATAAAGACCCGGATCGCCCAGATCGAACTCCGGCGCATAGAGCTGAAGGAGAAAAGCGATGCTCTTAAACAGGAGCTCAACGATATCAAAGCGCATGGGCAGAACCGCAAGACCGTGGTGTTTGAAGTCGAACTAAAAAAACCCGGTAAATATCGTATCGAGCTTTTTTATATTATTTATGGAGCAAGCTGGCATACTTATTACGAATTAAGAGCAGACCTTGTCAGTGCAAAAGTTCATTTTGAATATTTTGGTAAGATAATCCAGCGAACCGGTGAGGATTGGATCAAAACCAGGATCGCTCTATCCACAGCTCAGCCATCACTTGGCGGAACCGCACCCGAACCAGAACCCTGGTATATTGATATCTATAGACCAGAACCCGTTAAGAAAATGAGGGCGTTCGCGGCAAAAAGTGCGGCCGCACCAGCGGAAACGGAAACGCGGGCTGAACTTAGAGATGACTTGGAAGAAGTCGCACCCGTTATCGACACCGGTATTGCGATAACCTATCCTTTGCCTGGGCGATATACGATTAAGAGCGGTGATCCAGAGAAAAAGGTACAGATTTGTGAACAAAAATTCGATGCACAATACGAATATTTTATCATGCCGCGTTTCGCCGAACTCGCTTACTCGACTGGGCGCCTGATCAATAATACTGATTATCTTTTTCTGTCTGGTGAAGGGAATACTTATGTTGGCGATGATTTTACCGGTAAGGTGTATTTAGAAACGATCGCACCCGATGAAAAAGCAACGATCTCTTTTGGTGTTGATGACCGCGTTAAGGTCGAGCGAAAGACAAAAAAATATCATGTTAAAAAGGCCGGGTTGGTCAAGAAAACAACAAAATATGAATTTGTTTACGAAAATACGGTCAAGAATTTTCATGACAAAGAAATAAAATGTAAGATAGTTGATCAGATACCGATAACTCAGAGCCCAGACATTAGGATCAGTGATATTAAGGTCGAACCAGCACCGACCAAGAAAGACAAAGACCGAAGTATCAATTATTGGGAAATATCGATCCGACCGGGCAAGGAGTACAAGATCAAAATAGCCTTCAATGTTGAAGCACCCGCTGACAGCGAAATACAGGGATTGTTCTAACTGAAGTATTATTCATTGATATCGATTATCTATCTGATAACCAGCTTCGGCGTATCTTGACTTTTATAGCTTTATGAATATTATTTCTATATGAAAAAGATATATTTTCTTATTATTATGGTATTACTTTCATGCAGCGCGGTTCAGGAGCGTCTGGCTATAAAAGAATGTAAGTTCGCACTTACTTCAGTTAGACCGTATGAGTTTACCTTTAATAATTTCAAGCTCGATTTCGACATCAAGGTCGACAATCCAAATAAAGTCGATGCGGTTCTCGACAAATTAAAATATACTCTATATGCTGATGAAAGCGCCTTGATCAGCGGGACGACTGGTAATGGATTAAAGGTACCAGCCAAAAAATCCAACAACTTCATTACCACGATAACCCTTGAGTATAGCAAGCTCGGTGAAGTCCTGATCTCGGCGATCAAACTCGGTAACGCAGAATATAAAGTTAAAGCAACCGCTTATATTCAGACTTTAATCGGGGAAATAAGTTATCCAGTAGAGATAACATTGAATAAATAGTATAATCCTCCAGATCTTATTTTTGATTTAGATCTAACTAATAAATTTGCTAAATAAGGTGTGTGGTTGCACAAAAATTGTGCAGCAAGCACTGAATATGTGCCTCACTATCAGTATTATGCACGTAATTTCATGCCTTCTACCTGGCATGGGTCTTGCATAAATATATTGTAGAGGTGCATGATGAAAAAATTCAAAAGTCTATTCTATCTTCTAATTACCGCAGCGATACTGGTTCTGATCAGTTGCTGCTATGAAGGGTGTGATAATGAACCACCCTCAGTACCAAGAGGTGTACATTCAATTACTGGTGATCAAGAAGTCATGTTGATCTGGTATGAAAATACAGAACCTGATCTTGCCGGGTACCGCATTTATCGTAGTTCGACAGCGGGTGGTTATTACTATGCGATCGGTGAGACAAATCTCGATTATTTCCTGGATTTTGGTTTGATCAACGGACAAACCTATTTTTATGCGATCACAGCTTTTGATTATAACGACAATGAAAGCGATCTTTCCTATGAGCTCGTTTACGATACGCCGCGACCAGAAGGATATAATGAGCAAATATTTGATTATCACGAGTATCCTGATTATGCTGGTTGGGATTTTAGTAGCTATTCAATTATTCCTTATAATCATCCCTATTGTGATTTCTATTTCAGTACCATTGATGATGCGAGTTATCTATACACGGGCCGGACAGACACCTGGATCCAGGACTACGGTTATACACAATCGCTCGATGAGATAACGTATGCACCCGAGTATGGCTGGTCAACGACCGGGATTGTTGAAGCGATACTTGGACATACGTATATTCTGTGGACCTGGGATAATCATTTTGCCAAGGTTCGGCTCGTTGAGATCGGTTCAGATTATATTATTTTTGACTGGGCGTATCAAACCGACCCGGGTAATCCGGAATTGGTTATAGGCCCATAACAAGGAGGATAAAATGAAACGCCTATTATTATTGGCTTTAGCCGCCGTGCCGCTGTTTGCAACGAGTGTGGCTTTTGTTTACAATGATTATGATTATTATGAGAACGATTATTGGTACGACGAATACTGGGAAGATAACTACTGCTATGACGGCTATTGGGTTTATTATCCACATGGATACTATTGCGTGCATTATGTCTGGTGGTATCCATGGTGGTGGGATTGGTATTGGTATCGATGTCACTGGCACCATCACTTCCATTGGGATTTCTTCTATAGTGGTTTCTATGTTGTATGGTATGATGGTGGCCAGTGGTGGTTCAGACCGCGATATGGACACTGGGTGCGTTACAAGGTTCCTTATACATACTATGAATTGCGCTACCGGGCAGGACAGCATGGTATCAATCTACCTCCAAAGCCGCCGCGCGAACTCAACATACCCTACAAAGAAAGCGAAGTCCGAGAACTCATAAAGCAAAATGATCCAGAGGGTTTCAAGCGCATTGAAAAAGAGCATCAAAGCGGAAATCTTGAGAAAATGAGGAAAGAATATGTTAAGCAAACCGAGAAAAAGATCGCGATCAAGAACGAAGAATACAAGAAGTCCAATCAAGACAAGAATACCCAGGTAAAGACCGATCCGAACAAGAAGACTCAAGTGAAGTCCGATGCAAGCAAGCAAAACAACTATTATCCTACTAATAAACGTGTTGATAAGACCCCGGTAAAGACATCAAATACAAAGAACACAGATGATAAATATTACAATGATCAGAAATCCGAGCCGAATGTTAAAGTAAGAGAAAAGGACGAAGTAAGATCCAGCAATAAGACTCCGCAGCAATACAACAATAACGAGGAAAACAAAACAACCAAGAAACAGACGAGTAATACGGAACGACAAAGTCCAGTGTACAATGAGAAAAAAGAGCCGAGTCCGCAAAAAAGCAATTATAAACAGACTTCACCGGTACAGAAGAGCAGTTCTTCGAATGAGAACAAGAGCACGGATAATTACAAATCAGGTGTTACTAAAAAGAAGAGGTAAACATGTTGCTTGCGATACTCTTATCACTATTTACTATCGGCAATGCACTCGATATCGACATCTGGGTTGATAAAGAAGACGGCGTTTACTATCCCAACGAGAAATTGACTGTCTTTTTCCGAGTTGACCGCGACTGTTATCTCGCTGTTTATGACATCGAGAATGGGGGAGGAGTAAGTATGCTCTTCCCCCAGGAAGGGCATGATGGCTGGGTCAAGGCCGGTCAGACATACCAATTACCATCAAAGGATGCGGATTTTGATTATATCGTAGGGGCTACTGAAGGTATTGAGACGATCGTTGCCGTCGGATCGATAGACCATTTATCTGATTTAAATGATGAACACATGGATGTGATCCGTAAAAGTATTGAAATATACATTGAGAAACCTGAACCAGCTATGCTCAGGATCATCTCGACGCCAAAATTCTGTGATATTTATATTACCGAAACAGCATCAGGTGATGAAGTAGCTATTGGCGAAACCCCGCGTACGATCGCCCTGAAACCCGGTGAGTATCTCGTCGAGATCAAGAAGTTCGGATATAGGACACTGAAAAGAAGGATTCAGCTTAACCCCGGCGACCGCAGAAGGGTTTTTGTTAAATTGAGATGATATTGACATGAAGAACGATATGTCTATAATAACTAAGGAGACAAAAATGAAGTATTTTATTGTTCTTATAGTTTTCGCAAGTCTGCTTTTCGGTGTTCAACCGGTACCGCGTAATAACGGCGACAAGGATGAAGAGAAGAAAACAGAAAAGGTTATAAAGACGACTAATAAAACAGAGAAAAAAGATATCAAGCAAAAAGACAAAGATCACTACATAGACAACGATGCTAATGGTGTAAATGATCAACGCGAAGAAGATTTTCAGAAGATCAAACAGCTGAACTCAAAGCACAAAGAGTCGCCCAAAAAGAACGATAACAAAAAGAGTGTAGAAGTACAACCGACAAAAAAGAAAACAACAAAAAAATCGAATAGTAAATAATCGAAAAATTCTGAATCTACACAGTCATTATTAGATCCGCATTGCTGAAGTCAGAAAATCAAACCAAACCATTTCAGCATGATCCTGGGTGAAAGCATGAGTATTTCTTTTACCAGCTGCCGGATATTTATATCATCGACTTTTTTCCCATCAAAAACCTTTTTTCCGATTTGAAATATTCTATTATATTCATCATCATCTAAACGCCAGTAAACATTGCGTACCTTCAGGTGGAATTTTATTTCATTTAAAATCTCTTTTTTAATCTCGGCATAGTATGTATCTTTCTGCCCTTTTATTCTGCGCACTGCATTGCGACCGGCAATGACCCCGGATTTAATTCCATTGGTTATGCCGGCACCGCTTAGAGGATCTGATAAGCGGGCCGCATCGCCTACCAGGAAAAAGTTTTTGCCCGAGATATCTTTGAATATTGTTGAAGGCACACCGCCGAAGACCCGGCGTTTTATCACGCCGTCGGGGAATTCTTTTTTGAGCCAGTCATCGAGAATACCTTTTGGTTTTTTCTTGGTTTTAATGGGTGATAGACCGAGACCGATATTTGCCGAGGTTTTTGATTTCGGGAATATCCATGCATAACCGCCCGGTGCATACTTATGCCCGAATATCAAACTCGCATACCTTTTGTCAATGGAAATATTATCGATGAGATATTCAGCGCATACGGCGATGTCATTTAAACCGAGTCTTGTATCGACTCCGAGCCAGGACCCGACACGTGACGCGATGCCATCAGCACCGATGATGAATTTAAAAAGGTAGCTGATCTTACTGCCTGATTGCTCGACGATCACCTTGTTCTCATGTATACCTATCGCTTTGGCAGATGTTTTGACCAGGGCTCCCTGCCTTCTTGCCATGTCGGCCAGTGCATTATCGAATTTTGTTCGGTCGAGAACCCAACCGCATTTTGGATATTCAATTTTGAACTCGTCGCCATAAGGGCCTCGGATTATCGAGCCATCAAGGTTCTGGGATACCCATTCATCTTTTATGTCAAGGTACGGCTTTATTGTCGAGCGTGAAATACCCTCGGCACATATTACGGGAATGCCGATCCGGGGGTGTTCTTCAAGAAGGAGCACGGAGATGCCTTCACTCGCTGCGGTGTAGGCTGCTGCGCAGCCAGCTGGTCCGGCACCGACTATGACAAGATCAAAGGATTTTATGCTCTCTTGCATGCTTATTCTTTCAGGTATTTCTTATTTTTCAGATTATCAGGCATATATTGTTGTTCTACGTCGGCATCAGGATAGTCATGGGGGTATTTATAATCTTTACCATAACCGAGTTTTTTCATTAAGCGAGTCGGGGCATTTCGAATATGCATGGGTACTGGCTCAGCTTTGGTTTTTAGCGCATCTTGTTTAGCCGCTTCATAAGCGATATAGATATCATTGCTCTTTTTTGCCCGGGCAAGATAGACAACGCATTCCGCAAGTGCCAGATCACCTTCTGGCCGTCCAATGAAATGCACTGCATCCTTAGCCGCGACCGCAATAACCAGGGCCTGGGGATCTGCCGAGCCGATGTCTTCAACTGCAAAGCGGACGAGTCGACGTGCAATATATAAAGGATCTTCACCGGCTTCAAGCATACGTGCCAACCAGTACAACCCGGCATCGGCATCTGAACCTCTCAGCGATTTGTGTAATGCGGAAATGAGGTTGTAGTGTTCCTCGCCCTGTTTGTCATACTTGAGGGCTTTCTTTTGGACGATATCTTCTACTGTTTTCAGGTCGATTTTGCAGTCCTTGGCAGCAAGGGCAGATAATTCCAAAGCATTGAGCGCTACTCGCGCATCGCCATCTGATATATTTGCGATGAAATCCAGACCTTCAGGAGTCAAGGCATATTTGTTATCAAGTCCCTTTGCTGAACCTAATGCTCGTTCTATGATTTTCTTCATGTCCTCAAAACTCAATGGATTGACCATGTACACCTTAACGCGGGACAGGAGACTCGAGTTCAATTCAAATGATGGATTTTCAGTCGTTGCGCCGATGAGGATTATCGAACCTTTTTCTACATATGGCAGAAAGGCATCTTGCTGAGCTTTATTAAAGCGGTGGATTTCATCGATAAAGATGATTGTTTCGTTTCCATACAGCTGTTTCTGCTCTTCTGCTTTCTGCATGAATCGTTTTATCTCGGTTATACTGCTCATCGCCGCCGAGAACGTAACAAAGTGAGCGGCGAATTGCTTTGCAAAAAGCCGGGCGATAGTCGTTTTTCCACTACCTGGTGGTCCGAAAAAGATCATTGAAAAAAGACGATTCTTTTCGACCTGTTTCTTAATAGGACATCCCGCACCCAACAAGTGTTCTTGACCGAGCACTTCTTCAAAGCATACGGGTCTTATTCGGTCAGCAAGTGGTGTCTTTTCCACGGTCAGGAATTACTGCTGAAGGATCAGATAAAGGTAGAAAAAAGGGATATTGAATATTAAAGAATCCATCCGGTCAAGAAATCCGCCGTGTCCCGGGAATACCTTGGATGCATCTTTAAGGTTAACTTCCCGCTTCATGCCCGATTCAAAAAGGTCGCCGATCGTTCCCATTACACCGATACCCAGAGTAACCAGTACGACGTCGACAAAATTAAATGAAGGAACCCATAGTTTACTCAAAAGATAAGTAAACGGTAATAATAAAGGGAATGCGACCAGGGTACCTGCCCAGGTTTTTTTGGGACTGACATTCTTAGCTAAGGGATATTTGCCTATTGTTGACCCAACGAGATAGGCAAAAGTATCGTAGAGCCACGTTAGGACAAGGGGCATGAGTGCAAGGGTGAAGCCCATCTTTCTGAGCGGGATCAAACTTGAAGGTAAGAGTGAAAGATAGATGATGCCAAATATTGCTGCAGCACTTTCTGCTAAAAAATTCGGCTTATAGCGTGCACCGGGATAACGCATGACCGCTAACAGACATACGAAAAAGAAAAAGATCGAGAAAGGTAAGAGCAAAGGTACTTCATAGTAAACAAGTAAAGGGATTGCATACGCCGGTAAGAGCACGGCAAGAGTATGAGGGTAGATGTCTTTTCGGTGCCAGAATCTTAGGTATTCATTGTTGGCAAAGGTAATGAACACCAATAACATAAGGGGAAGAAATACCCAGTCGATCCAGATGAAGAACAATATCACCAGGATCAGGCAAAATCCGGTTATCGTGCGTTTTCTCAGGTCATTTGATACGGCCAAAAAGTCGCTCCCTTTTCTTAAAATCCTGTACTGTTTTTACAAACTCTTTCTTCCCAAAATCAGGCCATAAGGTTTTTGTGAAAAAGACCTCGGTATAGGCAATTTGCCACAACAGAAAATTTGAGAGCCTTTCTCTGTTCTCCGCACCGGTTCGTATGAGCAATTCCGGATCAGGCAATCCGGGGTCATAGAGAAAATTGCGAAATTCTTTTTCTTTAAAATCATCGAGCTCGATCTTGTTCTCACGGTCCTGCCTGACTATTTTCTTGGCGGCATCGACTATCTCACTGCGACCGCTGTAGCTCAAACAGAGAGTAAGAACCAGGCTCTTGTTATCCTTGGTTTTTTCTATCGCTCTTTCCATCGCTTCTCGCGGTTTGGCATACAATCTGTCGAGTTGACCGATTGCGTTGATCCTTACGTCATTTTTATGGAGCTCGGCGGTTTCTTTTTTTATCATTTCTTCGAGCATCTCCATAAGGGTATTAACTTCGTTTTCTGGTCTTTGCCAGTTTTCTGTTGAAAATGTATAAAGGGTCAAAAATTCAATATCAAGGCTTCTTGCAGTGTTGACCGCGGTGCGCACTGATTCGACACCCTGGCGATGACCGATGACACGAGGTAGACCACGTTTTTTTGCCCAACGGCCATTTCCGTCCATTATTATCGCGACATGTCTTATGTCCGGCATAATAATATTATATCGCAAAAGGTGTTTTAGTCAACAATCCACCGAGGAGCTCAGATCATCTGCGATATTAATTCTTATCATCACCATAATCAGTGGTTTCTGGCAATGCCAGAAACCACATACAAGCCCCTTGACAAGACTCGGAGTTTAATTATAATGGTATGATGGATTTCAGCAATATAATATTTGTCTCGAAAAAACATAACTTTTCACGTAGTCTCAGGCTACCAAGGTATTCACTCGTAATAGGTATCGCAGTAATATTTGCAGTTATTGCATCGACCATTATTCTATCTTCATACAATGCCCGAGAGATATTCGCCGAGTTTAATACTCACAAGAGTGAACAGGAGAACGAACTGCTACTTAGCAAACTGGATTCATTGAATAATGTGATTACTACAACACACCGGGATTTTAATGATCAGATTGCTCAGGATAACCGGGAGAGGACATATTGGCAGATGGCTTATGTACACCCTGATATCTGGTCAATGGGTATTGGTGGTACCGATGTTCGCCTGCCAGAAGAAGCGCTCTCTGATCGTGCTAATGGAATTCTAAATCAAGTGTACGAGTCTCTCGATGTGCTGAAAGGAAAATGCGAATTAAGGAAAACAAGCCTTGCTGATATCGGTTACAATGTTGAGAAAAAAATATATCTCTGGTCACATATTCCATCACTCCACCCGCTTCCTGGTCATCGTATTGGTTCGGGATTTGGCTATCGAGTTGACCCTATCGATAAGAGGACTATAAAGATGCACTGGGGTGTAGATATCGGTGCACCTATTGGTACTGGTATTCACGCTGCAGCTGATGGTATCGTATCGTATACTGGGTGGAACAGTGGCTACGGATTATGTATTGATGTTGATCATGGATTTGGTTTTAAAACACGTTACGCTCACTGTAATTGCATCTTGGTAAAAGTAGGTGACCTGGTAAAACGAGGGGATGTCATTGCTGAAGTCGGGGCAACCGGGAGAGTGACCTGTTCGCATTTGCATTATGAAGTCCACGTGTCCGGTGTGAAAGTTGACCCCAAAACTTATATTGACGTAACCGGCGTCGTTGTTGATTAAGACCTCAAGCATCAGACTTCTAACAATATTATTCTTAAGCGCAAACCTTATGCTTGCCGGCTCATTATCGGTCATAGCGGTCGGCGATATTATGATGGGTTCTGATTATCCTTCCAATAATCTACCCCCAAATGACGGTAAGGATCTACTTAAAGGTGTCGCTTCGGCGCTCAAGGACGCGGATTTGACCTTGGGTAATCTGGAAGGCACGTTGCTGGCTGGTGGCGTATGTACAAAGAAAATAGAGAAGGGTCGTTGTTATGCTTTCCGTACACCACCCGGGTGGGCGGTGAATTTGCTCGATGCTGGTTTTGACTATATGAATCTCGCTAATAACCATATGAATGATTTTGGCTCAGGTGGGATACTGGCGACTCAGAATGCCTTGACTGATGCCGGGTTGGCGTATGGCGGTGCTCATAAAAAAGTTGGACAGTTTGAAATAAATGGCAGTAAGATCGCTGTTGTTTCATTCTCAACATCGCCCAACACGAACTCAGTTTTTGAGATTCCACAAGCCCAGCGTATCGTTGCTGATCAGGCAAGACTCAATGATATCGTTATCGTTGCTTTTCACGCTGGCGGAGAGGGTGTAAAATTTCTCCATACCCGGGATACGTTCGAATATTTCATGGGGTGGCCACGAGGTAATGTCGTTAAATTCGCCCGGGCAGTAATAGATAGCGGTGCTGATCTTGTCTGGGGACACGGACCACATGTGCCGCGTGCTATGGAAATATATAATGATCGCCTGATCGCATACAGCCTCGGTAATTTTTGTACCTGGGGATTTAATCTTGGCGACGAGCGGGGCTATGCGCCGATTCTAAAAGTCGTGCTCGATTCGAACGGTGTTTTCCTGCATGGCGAGATCATATCAGCTCTTCAAAGAACCTATAAGAACTTGACTCTTGATACACTGTTTCAGGCAGCAAAATTGATCAAGAAACTTTCGTTTGAAGATTTTCCCCAGTCAACTCCTTTGATCTCTGATCAAGGTATGATTTTTCCGAAGATAAAGATCCAATATTAGTTACTGAAATCTGCTAACCTCTACTCATGAGGAAATTACTGGGAAAAGTACTGGGCGTACTAGCCTTAATCCTATTGATTATAACGATCTGTAGTCGTGGACAAAAGGTTGAAGTCCATGTCTACGAACCTGATACCCTGACACCACCGGCTGGATCCCTGGTAATGTTCCGGGGTAATCAATACCATACATTTTACGGTTCTGGAAAAGTCCCCCATTCAGTTAGACTCATCTGGAAGTTTGAAACCAGCTATATCCTGGAAGGCGAAAAAGAAAAAAGAGGTGTTGATCCTGAAACGATCTGGCGCGGCATTGCCTGGAGCGGGCAACCTGTTTTTTGGGGCGATGTCATGGTCATCGGCTCATGTGACAGTTATCTGTATTGTCTTGATAAACGCAATGGTCAGCTGCTCTGGAAGTATAAATGCGGGCATTCGATAAAATGCTCACCGACTATATATAAAAGACGTGTGTATTTTGGCTCGCGCGATAACTACCTGCGCTGTGTTTCACTGCGTGATGGGAAGTTAATATGGAAGTTCAGGATCGGCAATGACATGGATTCATCACCGTGTATTATCAACGATACGCTCTTTATTGGCGGTGAGGACCATTACATTTACTGTTTTGATGCAGACAGCGGTAAATTGATCTGGAAGACCAAGGTTGCCGGTTCGGTTGAATCCTCGGTCGCGGTCGCTGATACTTTGCTTTATGCCGGATCATCACGCGGGTATTTTTATTGTCTGTCAAAACGCGACGGTGCTATCATATGGAAATTTAAGACTGGTTCTGATACTGATGTTTCGCCGGTCATTATCGGCGATACCGTATACACCGGCTGTGAAGAGGGCAGATTATTTTGTATAGACCGGTTGAAAGGAGAAGTTTTCTGGCAGTACAGGACGATCGGTCGGGTGATATCGACACCCGCGGTCTTTGATAATAGGATTTATTTTGGTTCGGGCGATGGCCGCATCCATTGCCTGAGTGCGGATTCCGGAAAAGTTATCTGGAAGTTCCGCACTGACGGCGGGATATGGAGTTCACCGTGTGTTACCGATTCAATGATCGTGGTCGGTTCGAGGAGCGGCAAGATATATGGTATCACGACGGATGCTGAACTAGTGTGGTCTTTTCCGACCGGCGGCACAATCAATGCGACTCCAGCCGTGCTTGATGGCAGGATCTACTGCGGTTCGCATGATGGTTTTATCTACTGTCTCGGTGCTGATACTGCTGACTAGATGGCTTGACAACACGAAAATCTGTATTATCATTAGTAATAAGAATGGCGAGGGTGTAGAAAAAGGGAGGCTAAAATGACGTATATAGCAAAATGCTTTATTGCCGCAGGCATTATTGCAACTGCACTATGGGGGGGGGTATACGGTTGATTATTCCCCTTCAGAATTCTCTTTTTATAAAGAGAATGGCTTTGATCGAATAAAGGCAATAAATTTTGCCCTTATTGGTGAACCAGGCACACCTGAGTTACCGGCAGTCTATCTTAATTACATTATTCCGCCTTATGCAAAAGTAGAATCTCTTATTGTATCTCAGTCCAATATTAATCAGATTTACGGTGCGTACCTTGTCTATCCTGCTCAACCACCAAGAATCATTGGCGAGAGTATTCCCTGGGTTGATCCTGATTCTCTAATCTATAATTCTGATGTACTATTCCCTGGTGAATTTGTTAGGATTGTCAGCCAGGGAGTCATGGATGGGGCAAGAATTGTTACGATAGAAGTTCGTCCTCTTCAATACCGTCCCAAATCAAGAAGACTATATCTTGTAAGAAATATCACCATTGAATTCTCCCTTGGTCCAAATCTTATTGATTCGTATGCTTTATGGCTTTACAAAGATATGGCAATTGGCGACGCATATACAGTATTCCCACCCCATTTCAATGGTCATCACCTTTTTATCGAAGTAAATGATGCAGAGCAGGCTGTAGAGTATTTGAGTCATGGGTATGCATTTAATAGTATTCACTGTCACGGAGTACGCGAATATTTTTGTGATTACCCTGCTACAACTAAAATCTGGGCATATTGGCTGGGTTCGCCTTCACCGAATAATGACGGACTGAACAATCTGGAGAATTTTAATAAATACATCTTTGTCTACTCGCTTGCCTGCCATAATGGAGGTTATGATTCACACTGGATTAATCCTGGAACACCTGGTGAAATTGCACCTACTGACACTTGTATTGCCGATGGTTTCACAGATACCTATAATAATTCAATTGGAGCCTGTTCATTTCTTGGATATACGAGGGCAACCAGACTCAGTTATAGCTACGATCTTGAGTATGAGTTTTATAATTGTCTCTTCTCTCCATATACAGGTCCTTATCCACCTGAGCCAGCAGTTACTCGTCTTGGCGTTGCTGAGGCACTATCAAAGTGTGGTGGAAGAATAGACTGGATGGATGATTCGGATAGGCATAACTGCTATGCGCACAATCACTTTGGTTCTCCTTATACTGAAGCCTGGACAAATCAACCAGGTCATTTTACTGTGGCACATATGCGAAGTATATACGTAGGCGTTCAATATCAATTTAGAGTAACAGTGAGAGATGCTCAGACGGGTGCTTATGTAGCTTACGCAAAAGTCTGTTTGAATAAACCGGATGATATTTATGAAGTGGGTCATACTAATGAAAATGGTCAGGTAGATTTTTTCATTACTGCACAATCGACAGGCGAAATTAAGGTTACAGTGACTCGAGTTCATGATAATAATACCTATATTCAATATCTCCCCTCAGAAACATCTTGTGAAGTTCGGGGTGTAGCAGGTGGACCACAGGGTTCAGATATGGAACAAATTCTACCAGATAAACTAAGTATTACCGGGATTCCTACTTTTGCAAAAGAGAATTTGCTTCTAAATTTTGGTGTTTCCAATAATGACAAGGTAACAATCTCAGTCTATGATGCAGCAGGCACAAAAGTTAGGAGTCTAATAAAGGCAGATATTGTTCCTGGCTATTATCAAGAGAAAATAGATACCAGAGATTTATCCAGCGGTGTCTATTTTGTCGTTCTTAAGCAAGATAATAGGAAGGTATCAAGAAAATTCCTTCTCATTAAATGAAGTAAACCCCATTAGATAAATTCAATCTAACGGGGTAGATATGCCCTCGCTATTCTTATACATCAAGGAGGTGCAGTGAAGAAGTTATTAATTATATTAGTCACAACTATTTTAGGCTTCGGACAGATAAACTGGGATATAGAAGTTGTTGATTCTATACATACTTTTGATGGTGGCATAGGTTATGCATCTTTAAAGCTGGATAGTTTGACCTCCCCACAGATTGTTTATTATAAGGTAATAGAAACAGATAATGATACCGGCTGGGCAAAGGTAATATATTCATATAAAATTAGTAATGATTGGGTTAAAGAAACTGTGGACAGCAGTTATGGTTACATCTGGACAAATTACTATATGTATCCAGCTTTATGTGTGGATAGATATGACAATCCGCACACTGTTTATATTCATCGCCGAGAAGATAATACCTGTCGCCTTCGTTATGCCAATAAAGTTAGCGGAAACTGGTCAATTCAGGAATTAGATACCATATCGACCCACTGGGCTTATGCCGCATTAGCACTCGATACAAATAATTATCCTTGTATTGCCTGTAACCATTTTGATTCTCTTGATTCACTTCACTACATAAAGTATCTCTATTACAATGGAATCTCATGGGATTCTTCTGTTATTGATGATGGTAATAATCTTTCTGATTGGGGACCGTCGCTTGCGATTGATAGTAAAAATAACCCCCATATTGCCTATTATCAAGCATGTGATCCTTTATCTGATTCTGTAAGATACGTTTACTGGGATGGCGCCAACTGGGTTTTTGCCTGGGCTGAGAGTATATTTGCGATGAGTGAACACGGCTCTTTATCCTTAGCCCTTGATTCCATGGATTATCCCCATATTGCTTATTGTGAATGGCCTGCTTTATACTATTCACTTTGGGATGGAAATTCATGGCATAATGAAGGACCTATTGACGCTGCTTCCTGGGAGATTCGCATGAACCTTGACAGTTTGGGTTTACCCCATATTGTCTACATTGATCAGATGGGCCAGCGTCCTGAGTATTGTTATCGTGATTCTATAGCCTGGCATTTATGTGGTTTTATCGAGCCAGACCAGGATGTTCATAGTTATCGTTCGGTTTCTTTGTGTCTGGATGATAATAGTGAGCCGCATGTTGCATATGTTGGGTCTATTAACAACCATAATAAGATGAAATATGCCAAGGGGACGTTTGTCGGGGTTGAGGAAGCAAGAAACAAGCTACCCGTTGAAAGATATGTATTACAGGTTTATCCAAATCCAGTGCAAGGAGTATTGAATATCAAGTATGCAGTATACACGCAAACTGAAACAGAATTATCACTTTATGACGTAACTGGTTCAATGGTAAAAATATTAAAGCAAAAGAAAATTCATCCTGGTTATTATCAAGAGAAGATAGATACCGAAAATCTATCCAGTGGTGTCTATTTTATTGTTCTTAAGCAAAATAATGACAAGGTTAGTAAGAAATTTTTGATAGTGAAATAACTCCAATATCCTAAACCAACATCGTTGAAACAATTGAACGATAAATATTACCTGCAAAGTTAATAAATCTGTAGAGTATTGACTACTAAGATATTTACTATATAATGATTCCATGAAGAATATCGCGGTGCTTGGCGCGACCGGCCTGGTCGGTGAAGAGGTCATCAAGATCCTGGAGACGAGAAACTACCCGGTCGGGGAACTGCTACCTTTTGCCTCAGAACGCAGTGAAGGCCAGACCATAGCTTTTAAAGATCGCGAGGTTGAGATACTGACCGATCATGATGACCTGATCGGCAAAGCGGATATTATTTTTGGATGTCTTGACGCACAATTATCCAGGGAAATAATACCGAAATTGGCTGAGCGATCGGTCGTTATCGACAATTCGAATGCATTTCGTATGGACCCTGATGTACCTTTGATCATCCCCGAAATAAACCCGGAAATGATAAAAGAACACAAGGGCATTATTGCTAATCCCAATTGTTCGACGATCCAGATGCTCGTGCCGTTATTCCCGCTCCATAAAAAAGCGAGGATCAAGAGGATTTTTGTCGCGACCTATCAATCGGTCAGCGGTGCTGGCAAAGAAGCACTCGATGAATTAAGATATGAATTCGAACACCTGTCGATGGATCAAACGATCGAAAAAGCCGAAGATGCTGTTTTTCCACATATCATCGGCAATAATATCATACCGCAGATCGGCAGTTTTGGTGATCATGGTTATACTTCAGAAGAAATGAAAATGCTCAATGAAACGAGGAAGATATTTAATGATGATTCAATACACGTTACCTCGACGTGTGTGCGGATACCGGTCTTTATTGGACATAGTGAGGCGCTTTCAGTTGAGTTCGAAGATCATATTTCACCAGCTGAAGCGATTGAGATACTTAAAAGCGCACCTGGGGTCAAGGTTTTTGATAAGGATGAAATATACCCGATACCGATCAAGGCCGCTGGGACAGATGCGGTATTCGTCGGTCGGATAAGACAAGACCTTGCTTTTGAAAATGGCCTGGCCTTGTGGATCGTTGCTGATAATGTGCGCAAAGGTGCCGCGCTCAACGCTGTGCAGATCGCCGAATTATTATTATAAGTAAAAAAATCATATAAAACGAGGTCTCTTTGATATCCTGGGTCGGTTTTATAGTATCGCTTGTAGTAATTCTCGCCGTTGCACGCAAGAATCTTCCCCTGGCTCTTTTTTGCGGTGCAATTATCCTGGGGTTATTCACCCTCCCTGTTATTACCATCCTTGAAAAAATATTATTCACCCTGACCGATCTTTCCATCATTTTTTTGGCTCTGGCCATGGGTGTCATCCCGATGATCGGTGGTGCCATGAAGCAGAGCGGACAGATGGACGATCTGGTGAATAACCTGCGCATCGGCAGGAAAGGCCTCATGGCCATATCACCAGCAATAATGGGTCTTTTGCCGATGCCTGGCGGTGCGCTGCTTTCCGCGCCGATCTTGGAAAAAGGCGGTGAAGGCGTACCTAATGATCTGAAAGTTGCGATCAATGATTGGTTTCGGCATCTTTTTGTCATGATCTATCCATTGAGTTCAGCGCTCATCGCTTCAGCCAAGATATCTGAACTCAGTGTATATACGGCGATGCTGTATTTAATGCCGACTTTTATCTTTGCACTCTTGCTTGGATATATCTTTTTTATACGCCGGGTACACGGCAACATAGATTATTCAAGTCCCTTTGCATTTAAAAAATTAGTCATACCTTTAGCGATCATCCTCGTTGCACCATTCCTCGATTTTTTACTCAAAAAAATACTGTTTTTGCCGGTTGCCGAGATCGCAACGCTCATCGGTGTCGTTACCGCCTTCATACTCGCTTATGCGATAAGCAAAGTCAAACTCAATCTCTGGGATATCGCCAAGAAAATGAAAGCCTGGAATTTTACCCTGATAATCCTGGGGATGTTTGTATTTCTCCATATCTTTCAAGCCTCGAATATCGCTGATCTGATCGCGGCGATACCGCTGCCTCCAGTGACTTTGTGCGTAGTCGCTGGTTTTGTTCTCGGTATTGCGACCGGGCGCGTCTTATTGCCGGCGTCCATTATCTTACCCGTATATCTCACGACCGCAGGTATCACCCCGACTATTTTTGCATTGATATACACAAGTATATTTTTTGGTTATGTGATATCACCGGTCCACCCCTGTGTCGCCGTATCGATCGAATATTTTAATATTCCTTTGAGAAAGTTTTTTGCTCTCCTTATAATACCGACTTTGGCTATTTTTATCGTCACGCTATTGATCTCGGTTATTTTTTTCTAAAAAGCACTCGTTACTTGACATAACCAGGTGCCTGATTTATAATAAATCAGGTTGGAGAGGATATTATGATCAGTGTTTTTGTATTTGTTCTACTCAATGCATATTTTGTAGATGGTTGTTTTTATGACCCGATTTTCCTTCCGGACAGAATGATCACGACCGATAATCATTGTTCTGCGATCTATGGTATCGAAAATGGGCAAATAGAAATATTGGTTTCATCGCCGGGCTGCGGTCGCTATTATTCACTGGCACTAGACAGGCGGCATATCGGGTTCAAGCTCATTAATGCACAAGGATTACAAAGTCCAGGTCTGTATGATCTGATGACCGGAAGTATTAGACAGTTGTACGATTTCTGTTCTAAGACCGGACAGGTCAGTTTTTCAAATACCGGCAGTATCGCCTTTACAGTCGGTTCTGAATTGATCATCCTGGATAATTCGGGTGAACGTCGCTTTGACCTCGGGACATATGCAAACCTCGCTCCGATATCACCAGATGGCCGATATGTCGTTTATAATGATGAACAGGATGATTTATGGATAATGGCATTAAAAGAACGTGTCAGAAAATGCATTACCGTGGATCTTGATGGAGGTTTTTGCTATCCAAAATGGTCTCCAAACAGCAGTTACCTTGTTTTCTCGAGTCTGCAAGGCCATATCTATGTTTATGATCTATTCAAAGGACAGGTATATCATATTGGTGAGGGTATGAGCCCTGATTGGTCGCCGGATAATCAATATCTTATCTATCACCGGGTGGATACTGATGGTATGTCAATGAACGGTAGTGAGCTGTATCTTTCCCGGTATGATGGAAAAGAACAGATCAGACTGACAGCGACCCCAGATATCCATGAGATGGACCCTACCTTTTGTGATGATAGCAGTACGGTGTGTTATCATACTTATGACCGCCGGGAGATCTGTCTTGGTAAGATAGAAAATCGTACTCTGGTCTATGAAAAGACGATTTTTCGAAGCAGCAGGCCGGTTCCTTTTACAAATCATGAATTTAAAATAACAAATGGCGCGCGTGATTCGATCGATGTTCCGTACTTTCATCAGGTCTATGATGTGCCAGATTGGTTCAATGGGCACTGGGCATGTGCGCCGACAAGTGCGATCATGGCGATCGCGTATTATAATAAGCTTCCCCATTGGAATTGCTGGTGTTCCAGCCCCTATGGTCACACGAGTAATTTCGGGCGGTATTTGTGCGAGCTTTACCACTACCGCGAGATCGATTATGACCTGCAAGCCCAGGATCCCAGCGGCAATTGGGCAAGCGGCGGCTATGGTTATATGTGGGCTGGGACTAACCGTCCCTATACCCATATGGCCCCGTTTTTGAGTAATCACGATATCGTATCCTGGCGTGATGTTTCGCCGACCTTTGCCGAGACGATCGCTGAACTTAGTGCTGGTTACCCATATGGTATGTGCGTGGGATTGACTGCATCCGGACATCTAGTCCTTGGGGTCGGTCAGGTATTGGATTGGCATACGCTTATTTTTAATGATCCCTATGGGAATAAGAATACCACGGGTTATCCCAGTTATGATGGTAAATATGCGCGTTATGACTGGCCCGGATATAACAATGGCTATGAGAATCTAGATTATGTTTACTGGTGTGTCGGTGCACAGGGTGATTGGGAACCAATGGCCGATACGATCGTCGATGATCTTCAATTCGCCGATGGTTTTTATCTTCATAATGAGCTACCATCATCCATGGTCTTCTGGCGAGATGTGCTGACCGGTTATAATGGCCATGCCTGGTGGACATATACGACTGCAGCAACATATGAGGATACATGCTATGCGATATGGACACCGGTTCTCTCTACGCTCGGTGATTATAATCTTTATGCATATATTCCATCAAGCCATGCCAGTGCAGCTGAAGCAAGATATCATATCAATACCGTTGCAGGGAGTACCATGGTCGTGATCGACCAATCGAATTACTCAGATGAATGGGTATCGCTGGGTATGTTTGGATTCATTCAAGGCAGTGCATATGTGCGCCTTGGTGATGCGACCGGAACGCAAGGCCAGCACATTGTCTTTGATGCGATGAAGTGGGAATATATAGGACCGGGTGTAGAAGAAAATAAAACAGCGACGCAGCCAGTATCGGTCATGCTGAAAAGCAATCCAGTAAAAAGATTCATCACCCTGAATATCGGGATCACCAGGCAATCCAGGATTAATGTCACTCTATTCGATATAACCGGGCGTTGTGTATATAATGAAAAAGATATCTCTTTGAATTCTAGCCGGGAAATATTGGTCGATATTAGCCATTTACCACCAGGTGTCTATATGTTAAGAACAGCTGTTGAGCATCAAGAAAAATTCAATAAATGTATCATCGTGAAGTGATCCGCAACCCTTTGGCAAAAATAAACAACTGGAGGTAATAATGATTGCTGCGTTCATTCTTCTTATTCTGTCGGTAAATAGTCAACCGGCACTGGGGATTATGAGTGCTATGGATATTGAGCTGGAAATGATAAAAGAGAATATGCGAATTGAACAAATAGATACTATTGCTCAGCGCATTTTTTATAAAGGTACTTTAAAGGAAATACCCTGCGTATGCGTTATGGCTGGTATCGGTAAGGTCAATGCCGCACTTACCGCCGAGATCCTCATAATGCATTATAATATCAGAGCCATGATTTTTACCGGGGTTGCCGGCGGTATCAACCCGGAACTGGGGATTGGCGATATAGTCATATCACAAAGTGTCGTACACCATGATTACGCTCATCTTGGGCCGGAAAAACTAACACCCTATGATACTGTTGGCTATGAAGCTGACAGCATACTCATGGCAGTCGCTATGCAAGCAGCCCAGGATGCCCATTTTGATGAGATACCGATGAAAATATGCCAAGAGACCGGTCACTTTCCGCGCATCGCGCTCGGCAAGATAGTCACCGGTGATCAGTTCATCGCCAGCGAAAAAAAGCGTCAGTGGCTCGAACAAATATTCAATGCTGACTGTGTCGAAATGGAAGGCGCGGCGGTTGCTCAGGTGTGTGCGATCAATTCAATACCCTTTGTTATTATCAGGTGTCTAAGTGATCTGGCAAACGAAAAAGCGGATATCGATTTCGAGGCCTTTGTTCAATATGCGGCAAAGAACTCAAGCCTCATTGTCCAGGGGATCATAGATTTGCTCGAAAGTAACAAACAATATCTTCACTAAAGTATTTGCTTTGAACTGTTAATAAAAACCAAACGACCACTTCTGTACATTACTACTTTTTATCATTTTGTCAATTGACAAAATGATAAAATGATATATATGCATAAAGATTAGGAAAGAAGGCTCAGGTTAATATTAAAGAAAGCTGAGGTAGGTTATGGGAAAAAACGGGGCCGACGAGAGTTGAACTCGCGACCTCCTGCGTGACAGGCAGGCGTTCTAACCAAGCTGAACTACGACCCCAATGAATCCATCAAACTAAGCTGTCGAAGATCCCGGGCAGCGGGAAACGACGACCCCTGAAACAAAGTATATGAGTATTTCATAAAAAGTCAATATCTTAGTTGACTTGAGGGTGTTTCATACTATACTATAGCTCATGTTTTTTCTGATCCCTATCGGCAGTGAAGAAGGCGTCAGGCGCTTGCCTTACTTGACCATCGGCCTGATCGCTCTCAATGTCATTATTTTTATGATCACCAGTAGCGTGTTGCGCAGTCAGGAGCAGGAACTGCATAGAATTAACCATGGATTACAAGAGATCGAGCTGAAATACTTTTTTGATATCTCAGAACACAACCCCAATGCGATGCAAAACATGACGCTCGATGAGCAGCATGAATTATTCTTTGAAAACAAAAATATCGACTGGGAAGAAGACGATTATGATGAATGGCATAGACTGTATGATCGATATAAAAGAAAGTTGAAAAATGTTGTATTCAATCAATTAGGCTTTATACCCAAACGCTTTGATTTTTTCAAGCTCTTCACTTACATGTTCATACACGCTAATATATTCCACCTTCTTTTCAATATGCTTTTTTTGTGGTTGGTCGGCTGTAACATAGAAGATACCTGGTCATGGAAAATTTTTCTTGGGCTATACCTGCTCTCTGGTGCAGTTGCATGCCTTTTGCATGCTGCGGTCTATCCGGCAAGTCAGACGCCTCTGGTCGGTGCATCCGGTGCGATCGCCGGGATAATGGGTGCATTTATGATACGTCATTATAAAACCAAGATCAGGTTCGCTTATTTTTTCTGGTTGATATTTGTACCACCAGTCTTTGGTTCTTTTGCAATTTATGCCGGCATCGCGCTGCCCATATGGTTCGTTATGCAGATCATAAGCGCCCGCTGGAGTGTTGAGGCGGGTACTGCATATTACGCTCATATCGGTGGATTTGTCTTCGGTGCAGTCGTTGGTATGAGTATGAAATTTCTCGGTATTGAAAAGAAATATGTCGCGCCGATGGTCGAAGATAGTTTTGAGAAGCTTAAGATATCCACTAAAATGAAGGAGGTCTACAGGATGATGGATATCAATGATACAGCCGGCGCACTGCCTTTGATTTTGGCTGTTCTTGATGAAGAACCAATGAATTTGGACGCGCCATTGATCCTCGCCCGGATCTATTATGAAAAAGGACATCATGATGATGCGGTCATTATGTATAATAAAGCGCTCGATATCGCGATAAGGTCGAAAGAATCAGATGCGGTTTGTTCTGTATGCGAAGAGCTGAGGGAAAAAGGTGTCCTTGAGAAAATAGATGAGAAAAATATCTATAATCTTGCAATGACCCTGGAAAGTTTTGAGAAGTACAAAGACGCAACCGAAGTATATGGTATCTATGTTAAGATCTTTACTAAAGGGAGAGTGAGGGCAAAGGCATTATCCCGGATATATCAGCTTTTCAAAGAAAAATTGAATAACCCTTTAATGGCGCGACAAACCCTTACATTCTTAAAAAAGCAATATCCGGATTTTCCAATCTCTTAATAGGGCATCCACCAGAGTATTGACTCAGCTATAGGAATGCATATATTTAACTATGCTGGATAAGAAATTTAAACCTTCGCCATATAATTACTGCGATTATCGATGTGAGCGCTGCGACGAAAAAGAAA
This sequence comes from uncultured bacterium, assembly GCA_964419565.1. Classification (GTDB taxonomy): domain Bacteria; phylum Hydrothermota; class Tepidihabitantia; order SM23-42; family SM23-42; genus JAUVZL01. The sequence goes on along the minus strand of CAYQPW010000002.1, from coordinate 10,944 downwards.
ACTGTCGTGTATACAAAGATAATTCAGAGCGCGTTTTGCAGCACTATCTAAAAGGTGAAGATCCCTATGACCCAGAAGTCTTTCTAAATGATTTGCATGATATTTTTGCCAAGACTAAAGATATGGTTATGGGTATGGCTGATAAACAAGGTATAGATATGAGCGAAATTCCTCAAGAAGAATTACCCAAGGTCAACCCGGAAGAATATACTATTTACTGCATTGCCCATGAATATTTCAAGGAGGCAGGCAGCTTTGTAAAAGACCTGGAGAAATCAGGTATACCTGCTTCACTAGAAGAAGATTTTTCCGATCTCATCTGGTACCACACACTCATTGCGGCTAAATCAGGGAGATTGGTTTCGGGTTTCATTGATGACTTTCTGGAAGATGAGATCCAGGATATAGAAGAAAAAGGTACGCTCCAGGTCATCAATAAAGGCATCGAGATCTCTAAAAAAGCCCTCGAGAATATGCTCAATGAATTGCCTGATGAGCTGCCACGTATCGCCGATCTCATGGCTTTGCTTAAAAAGCTCGAAGAGATAATCAGGACCGATATCCGGCAAAAAGTAACCGGGTAACCCTGTGCATGATATTTGGAGTGCAACGAGTCCTCTCGTTGCACTATCATTGTATTCCCTAAAATTCTGAGTATAATTGAGTTATGCAAGGCGATATCAAGGCGAAAATACTCGACACTGTTAACACGACCATTCAAGAATACGATATGTTAAAAAATATCAAAAAGGTGATCATCGCTTTTTCTTCAGGTCCGGATTCTGTCTGCCTCCTCGATACCCTTACCACATTATATAAGGACAAGATAGATTTTACTATTGTCTATGTGAACCACGGCATACGTCCCAGTGAAAACTTAAAAAAAGAAGAAGAACTGACAAAAAAATATGCTGTTAAATATGGGGTAAGATACCGGATCATTAATTTGAAGATACCAAAGACAAAGCTCGGCATTGAAGGAACCGCGCGTAAATTACGTTATCGAGTATTATTTAATTATATGAGAAGAGCTCATGTACAGGTAATCGTGCTTGGACATAACCTGGATGATGTCGTCGAAACTTTTTTCATGAATTTAATCCGGGGGAGTGGCGCGAGGGGTTTGCGCTCTATACCTGCCAAGCGTTTACCATATGTCAGACCACTGATCGCTTTAAAAAAGAGTGAGATAATCGAATACCTCAGAAATGAAAGTCTGATCTATTCTAAGGATGAAACGAATGAGCTTTTAGATTATCGCCGTAATTTACTGCGGCACAAAATTATTCCGCAAATACTTGAAATCAATCCCGATCTACACCATACGCTCCGACGTGCGATTACAATACTGAAGCAAGACGATGATTTCCTCGAAGAACAGGCGGATAAGGCTTATGAGCGGGTCGCCGAACGTAAATCAAACCAGGTTTTGCTTGACACAACGAAATTATTGAAGTATAATCCATCGATCCAGAGCAGGGTAGTCATGAAAGCCATAAGAACCCTGCGTGGTGTGCTTGACGGCTTTGAAAGTAAACATATTGCGCAAATACTTGGTCTAAAGGACAAGGAAAACGGTAAAAAGATATCTTTACCAAAGAAGTTGTATGCACAAAAAGAGTATAACAACGTAATCGTTGGAATTTTCAAGCCGGCAAACCGGATAAATATTATGGTCAATAAAGACAATGATTTCCTTGTTATCGGTAATTACGTGATCAAACTGAAGTCCGTAACAAAATTCGATTTGAAGATGCGGGAGCAAAATTGTGAGGTTTTTGACATAGCTGACATTGAGCTGCCGCTGGTGATAAGAAGCAAAAAGGATGGAGATTTTATTGAAACAAAGGTCGGTAGGAAAAAAATTAACAAAATATTCCAGGAACGTAAATTGCCAGTGCATCGTCGGAAAGAAGCCATCATGCTATGCGATAAAAAAAGTATCCTTTGGATAATCGGCATCGCGCGGTCTTCCCGAGCATTTATTAAGAAAAATACGAAGGAAATGATGGTGGTGAATTTTGCACGTTCTAATTGAAGAAGAAACAATAATGGAAAAAGTTAAAGAAATCGGCAAGAAAATAAGTAATGATTATCAGAATTTGAATCCAGTGGTTATCGGTGTCCTCAGCGGCTCGTTCATGTTCTTGTCTGATCTGCTAAAAAAGGTCGATATCCCGGTCGAGGTTGATTTTGTATCAGTTTCAAGTTATGATGGAGAAGCCTCTAGGGGTGAGATCAAATTGCTCGGAGATATTAAATCCGTTATCAAAGATCGCGACATAATAATCGTGGAGGATATCATAGATTCCGGGCAGACTATAAAGTTCCTTGTCGATCACTTTAGTGAGCGCAATCCACGGAGTATAGCCGTGTGTTCATTATTAAACAAACAGGATGATCGCAAGGTCGATGTCCATATTACATATCTTGGTTTTAACATACCAAGTGTTTTTGTCGTTGGCTATGGGCTCGATAAATCAAATAATTATCGTAATTTAAATTATATTGGAGTAGTCGATGGTAAATAAACAGCCACCTAAAAAAAGGGCTTTTCAAACACTGATAATCTGGTCACTTATAATAATCGCTGTGTATGTCATTATCTGGCAGGTCATCAGCCGGACCGCCAGAGCAGTTGATATACCTTATTCGATATTCCTGCGTGAATTACGCAGTAATAATGTTTATGAAGTAACGATGACAGAAAGATCTATTAAGGGAAAATTCCGATCATCGATCTCACTCGAGGAGGAACAGAATTTTTCCGACTTTTCAACTCTGATCCCGTTTGATGACCCGAAGCTTGCTGAAGAGCTGGTGCAGTATAATGTCAAAGTTGTTGCCAAACAAAAATCGAGCTGGGGTAATATCCTGATAGGTATCGTGCCGTGGCTGCTTTTGATCGGCGTCTGGGTTTTTTTCATAAGACAGATGCAGTCGGGTCAGAACCGGGCCCTCGGTTTTGGACGGAGCCGTGCCAAGGTTATTCTTGAAAACAAACCATCCGTGACTTTCGCTGATGTTGCCGGGGTCGAAGAAGCAAAGCAGGAATTAACCGAAGTCATTGAATTTTTAAAAGAACCAAGAAAATTTACACGCTTGGGTGGCAGGATACCCAAGGGTGTTTTATTGCTTGGACCACCAGGTACGGGTAAAACCCTGATGGCAAGAGCAGTCGCTGGCGAAGCCCGCGTGCCCTTTATTTCGATCAGCGGCTCGAATTTCGTTGAGATGTTCGTCGGCGTAGGTGCTTCGCGGGTCAGAGATCTGTTCGATCAAGCCAAGCGGAATTCTCCATGCATTATTTTCGTCGATGAGATCGATGCCGTCGGTCGATTACGCGGTGCCGGTCTGGGTGGGGGACATGATGAGCGCGAGCAGACATTGAATCAGTTGCTTGTAGAAATGGACGGATTCGAAGTGAACGAGGGAGTTATCCTCATGGCCGCGACCAATCGTCCTGACATCCTCGACCCGGCGCTTTTGAGACCGGGCAGGTTTGACCGGGTCGTCGTACTCGACCGCCCTGATGTAAGGGGCCGGTTGGGTATACTAAAAGTGCACACGCGCAAAAAACCTTTAGCCCAGGATGTCGATCATGAAGTACTCGCGCGCGGTACACCAGGGTTTTCCGGTGCCGACCTTTCAAATATGGTCAATGAAGCCGCTTTACTTGCCGCGCGGCGTGATAAGAAAGTGATAACTATGCAGGAGTTTGAAGACGCAAAAGATAAGATCCTGATGGGAGTGGAAAGAAAGAGTCTGCTCATTTCTGAAGATGAGAAAAAGCTGACTGCTTATCATGAATGCGGTCATGTGCTCGTCTCCAAATCTTTGCCGGGTATGGACCCGATACACAAGGTTACGATAATTCCGAGGGGTATGGCACTGGGTTTGACCCAGGCATTACCGATCGATGAACGAAGGACATATTCCAAGACTTATTGCCAGAATCAACTTGCTTTTATGCTCGGAGGTCGGGCTGCGGAAAAGATAGTGCTCGGTGATCTGTCGACCGGCGCCGGCAATGATATTGAAAAAGCGACAAAACTTGCACGTAAGATGGTATGTGAATGGGGCATGAGCGAAAAATTGGGACCTCTTACTTACGGCGAAAAGCAAGAAGAGATATTCTTAGGCCGTGAGATCGGCATGCACCGCGATTACTCAGAAGATACTGCCCGTGAAATAGATGAGGAAGTTAAGAAGATCGTCGAGACCGCAGAGCAGCAGGCAGAAACCATAGTCAAAAAGAATATTGAAAGACTGAAGATTTTGGCGACGGCTCTTTTAGAAAAGGAGATCATGACCGGTGATGAGATCGATAAGATACTCGACCTGAGCACAAGCAGCAAGAAAATAACCAGGAAGAAAAAGAATGAAAAAGGAAAATAGAGAAGTAATAGAAAAATCCGTAAGAGCCATCCTCAAGGCGATCGGTGAGGATCCAAAAAGGCAGGGGCTTAAGGACACCCCACGGCGCATTGCTGATATGTACGATGAAATTTTCATCGGGGTCAAGCAAGATCCTAAAAGAGAACTCAAGACATACAAGGCAAAGAATGAAGACGAGATGATAATCATCAAAGATATTCCTTTTTATTCAATTTGCGAGCATCATTTATTGCCGTTCTTTGGCAAGGCACATGTTGTTTATATCCCCAAAAAGAATTGTATAACTGGTTTTGCGAGTCTGGTTCGAGTTATCGATGTTATGGCTAAAAGACCGATCGTTCAAGAAAAGCTAACTCATGAGATCGCGGATTTTTTAATGGAGAATCTTAAACCAATGGGTGTATTGATCGTTATTGAAGCGGAACACCTCTGCCTTTCTATGATAGGAGTAAAAAAACCAGGGACACTTACGGTAACCTCGGCGATTCGCGGCGCGATGCGTCGAGCCGCAACGCGTGCTGAGGCATTTTCATTGATAAAAGGTAAATAAAAAAGAGTAGATCGACTTTTAATAAGAGCCGCGTGGCTACTGTATGCGGCGCCATTTCTGGACCGTACCGACTATCTCTGCCTCCTTGGCAAACTTTCTTACCTCAAGAACACCGTCGCCAAGAAGCGTGAAATAGACATCTTTGTAATCGATCGATGCGACATTGCCTTCGTGATCGACCATTTTAATGAGATCCTTGCCCTTCCATTTATTAGGCGCAACCGGTTCGATATCGCGCCATTTGATATCCCTCTCAGCAAACCCGAGCAGGTCAAGTATACCAGCGGATTTTATCAACTTTCCGTGATACATATTACCGACCCTCTCGACCTGAACGATCGCACCCTCAGCCTCGTCGCCAAATCTTTCCCACTGACCGACGATAGGGCTTTCACCACAACTGAGCATAAGAATAATTATTGGAAATAAGACAAGAAATTTTTTCATGATCTCCTCCTCTTTTAGCCTGCTTAATTTTATTATATCCGTAAAATAATATACGTCAAGAAGAAATAGAATGAGTAATTAAATAATTGGGCAATTGAGTTATTAATTCTGTGACAAAAATGTCACAACTTCGCAGTGGATTTTTCTTGACTCCACTCGTCTGATCTTTATACTGCAATAGTGTTATCAAAAGTCATATCATGTGCAACATACGGTATCGAGGGTTATGTCGTAGATGTAGAAGTCGATCTTTCCACTGGGCTGCCTGGTTTTACCACGGTCGGTCTTCCTGATAACGCGGTTAAAGAATCCAAGGACCGGGTATTTGCCGCGATCAAGAACGCAGGTTTTCGCTTTCCTGCACGTAAGATAACGGTTAACCTGGCGCCGGCTGATATAAAGAAAGAAGGTTCGAGTTTTGATCTGCCCATCGCGATCGGCATTTTGTCTGCATCGCAGACTATACGCGGTGCTCATTTGACCCGCTATGCCATCTTAGGAGAATTGTCGCTCGACGGTACCTTGCGATCAGTAAAAGGCGCGATTTCGGTTTCCCTGGCGGCAAAAGAGAATAAACTCGATGGTTTGATCGTACCAAGATCAAATGCCAGGGAAGCAGCGATCGTGAACGGGATCGATGTTTACGGCTTTGATAATTTGATCGAAGTCGTTGCATTTTTAAATGGCGAAGCAAATATCCAACCAACGATGATCGACCGCACAAAGATCTTTGATGCAGCTTCGCAGTATACTGTAGATTTTGCCGAGGTTAAAGGCCAACACCATGCCAAACGTGCACTGGAGATCGCTGCAGCCGGTGGTCATAATGTTTTGATGATCGGCCCACCGGGTACTGGCAAGACCATGCTGGCGCGCAGGCTTGTGACTATCCTGCCCAGGATGACCCTTGAAGAAGCTTTGGAAACGACCAAGATACACTCGGTCGCCGGTATCCTTGGTAATGGCGATTCCCTGCTTGGTACGCGTCCTTTTCGTTCACCGCACCATACGATCTCTGATGCCGGGATAATTGGCGGTGGGCACGTGCCCAAGCCTGGTGAAGTATCTCTGGCACACAACGGTGTTTTATTTCTCGATGAGCTGCCTGAATTTCACAAGAATGTTCTCGAAGTTCTGCGCCAGCCTTTAGAAGACGGTTCGGTGACGATCGGTCGGGCAAAGGTGACGCTTACTTATCCGGCACGCTTCATGCTCGCCGCAGCGATGAATCCATGCCCGTGCGGATATTTTACAGACCCGTATCATGAATGCCGGTGCACGCCCCAGAACATACAGCGTTATCACACGCGCATATCCGGACCCCTGCTCGATCGGATCGATATCCATATCGAAGTCCCTTCGTTAAAATATGATGAACTGAAGTCGAGCAAACCGGGTGAATCATCCGAGCAGATAAGAAACCGGGTAAATAAAGCAAGACAGATACAGCTGGAACGTTTTACAAAGAAAAAACATATCTACTGCAATGCACATATGGGTTCAAAAGACGTCAGGCAGTGCTGTCCCATTGATGACCAGTCCCAGTACTTGCTCAAAGCTGCGATCCAGAAATTCGGTTTGTCGGCGCGCGCTTATGATAAAGTATTAAAGGTCGCGCGCACGATCGCCGATCTTGAGAATATACCGGACATAAAAGTCCAGCACATCGCCGAAGCGATCCAGTACCGGAGTTTAGACAAGAACGTCTGGCATCGGTTGTAAAATTCTCACTACCACGTATCACACGGGCATTTCGGGGACGGTGCTTGACTATATGACATTTTAGTAATTTATGATTTAAGGAGATATTGTGCGAAGAGTGCGTTTACAATATGATGGTTCATATCATCACGTAATGAATCGAGGTATTCAGGGCGAGAAGATATTTTTCGATAAACGCGCACGTGCTTATTTTCTGGAGATAATGGTTAACACTGCCATGGATTTTAAAATGAAGCTTATTGGGTATTGCATCATGAACAATCATTACCATCTTGTTATACAAAATACATCTGGTCGGTTGTCCGAATACATGAAGCGGTTGAACGGTAATTATGGTATTTACTATAGAAAGCGAAGAGGAGGGAGAGGATACGTTTTTCAAAGTAGGTTCAAGTCTATATTGATTCAAAATGATAGATATCTTCGTATGGTTTTATTATACGTATTGTTGAATCCTGTGCGTGCAGGGAAAGTTGATTCTCCCTATGAGTATCTGTGGTCAAGTATTCATGAATATTTTTCTTCTAGATCATCATGTTCCGTAGCAAATATGTTTGTCGAGAAAATTTTTGAGACTGAAGGTGTTTTGCATCAGGAATTAAAAATCTGGTGTGGCAAAGAATTACCGATTGTAAAGACACGGTTTGGCGACATATTGGGCGATCATGATTATGTTAAAACTGCCATAAAAGTATTTGATCGTCGTGGGCAGACGGCTGGTATATCGTTACGTATGCGATGTGAAGAGACATACTTAAAAAGTTATGAACAGGTGGTGAATGCATTTGAATTGGAACATGGGATAGCCCTCAACGATCTTGACTGCACAAATCGCGTTGGCAAGGCCTTGCGTGCCAAATTGCTCGTTTCTCTAAAAGATGAAGCTGGTATGACATATGCCCAGATTGTCTGTCTCCCTACATTTCAAACACTGAAATACAGTTCTCTTGGGCAGATTTACAAACGCGCTAGAGCTAGGATGAAAAAAGTTACATGATCAAATAGTTGAATGCGCTAAAGTCATATTGTCAAGCACCGTCCCCACTTTCCTTATTTGTCTAATTCAGTTTTCCTAACTTTAAGGTTACCAAAAACGATTTGGATATCATATTTATCAATTTCTGGAAATACTGCTTGCTGACAATACTGTATTTCTATCTTCCATTCTTCTTTCCAAAACTTCGTCGCTTTGTCTCTTTTTCCATCAGATGCAAGAGTCGTAACGAAAAAGAGATTGGGCTTTTCTTTTATGTAACACGTAACTACTCCAATTGCCCAGCAATTGGCTTCCATGTCCCCATTTAAACCACCAATGAAGTATTCATCGCCATAATCAAATAATATATTGTATGAACCATCTTTGTTCATCTCATATTCAATGGTTTCTGGTAGTTTATATAAATGAAAACCTTCTATTTCTTCAGTGATTTTTCGTACTATCTCATTCCAATCGTGTTGAATTGAGTAAATAGGTATTCTTTGCTTTGGTAATTCTTGTTTATACTTTTGCCACCACTTTTTCCATTCTTCGATTGTCTCAAAATCCTTACCTGTGATTCGCCGAAGCGTTTCATTACTTTTTCGTGCATACAATTTATCTTCTTGCCAAGCATCCAATATCACTGGAACTGCTCTTATTTCCTTCCAGGAACCTAATATGTCCATAGCAAATCTTTGTGCCGACGATTCGCTATCATTGCCTACATAGCTAAACAAGTGTAACATATACCTTTCTCGTTCAACAGGGTCCTCAATATTCTTTATCTTACTCCAAGCAGCACCACCCACAGTCACTCCCTTGGTCAACATCTCTGGCAAATTTCTGTTGAAATTCTTAACCGCATTTATTTCCCAGACAATACCTACTGATAGAGATATCAGAAAAGTTATACCAATAAATACATAAACTATTTTCTGTGTCTTCTTGATATGTTTGGTTGAATCGGGATTCTCCTTTTTCTTCTTTTCCAAATGCCAGATTGGCAATCCAAAGCACAAAACAGTACTAAATAAGACCCCTATAAAAAGTATTGGCAAACAGGTAGTTGCCATTAATGCTAAAAATGCAACAGCAAAGACTTTGATACCCAATGAGAAGGATTTAAGCAAGATTGCATTCACCAACCCAAACAAAAAAGAAAAGGCATAGACAGGAAGAAATATTGGTGCAAGGTAAATAAGCCAATTGGTTGTGCATATACCACAAGCAAATGCCCAATTTACAGTAAGCGAAAAAAGCAGACTAATATACAATAACATTCTCGGACGAGTTTCAAATACTTTCATCTACCGATTTCCCCTTTTCACCTCTTTGAAATTTCTTCGATTCGTAGTAACTTATTGTTGCTCCAAAAAGACTCATCCAAAGATGAAATCCAGATATACCAAAAATAACAGCAATTATACCTGAAAATGAACCTAACTTGGCAGTTGCATGTAGCATGAAATTAACAAACGAAAAAATACATGAAGTCAAATATAAATAGAACCCTGTTCTCATAGATTTCAATGCACCTATTCCTGCAAGCAGAAGAGGTATATATACCAGATTTGCTATTATAATGTCAACAATAGATTTTTCAAATGAATACCTTATCAAGACTGCTATTATTGTAGCCAATGGCATTAAAGCACCGATAACTATACTGATATAAGCAATGATTTTATATCCTACCGAAGGTTTTGTTTTATTCAAACTCTACTCCGTTCCCCATCCGAATGGCATTGAAACAATAGTATATACTGCTTGTCCATGTTGTTTGGGTGGCGTGAACTTCATCTTCTGAACTGCTTTGAGAACCACTGCATCAAATGCTTTAATACCACTTGTCTTTGCTGTTTGACAAATCATTACACTTCCATTTGTATCAATGAGAGCTTGAACAACTATTTCTAAAGGTAGAAAACGCAAACCTGGGAATGGCAATTTTGGATTGATTAAACGCTTAGGTTTCTCATCAAGCATATAGTAGGGCACAACTTCAATTCCACATGTATCGATAGTAATCTCTATCGCATTATCCTCTGCTGCGATACTATCTTTCAAACCTAAACTTTCTTTTAGTGCTTCATTATAGCTATCCATTGCAAAAATAGCATATTCGATTTCAAACTTCTTCCTCTTTGGTTTTGATAGGGCTTCTATACCAAAGACGATACCGGTCAGACTAATCCCTAATCCTACTACTGTTGTTGCATTTGATTCACTTTTTCTACCCCAATCTGAGCTGATGCCCATCATAAGTGCCCCGCCTATGATTAAGAATGGACTACTCCATTTCATAAGTCGCCTTTTCGACTGGTACCCTCTGGCCTTATCGGCCATTTCCAAAGATTCAGTGACAGTAAAAAATTCCTCTTCTGTCAACATAGTATCAGCCTGATATGCATCCCAGTGCTGATTGACAAGATACAAACCACAATGATGAGATGCAAAACGTTTAAATATAATATCACTATATTCATCTCTTGTTTCAAATATATTGACTCCATCACTAACAACTATTTTACTCATTTCATAAACAGCTACATTTTGTTCGTGAAGTAAAAGACTATCAGTTACTACTGGCTGTACCTGTGCTATTAGTATATTTATAAATATACATAACAACTCACACATAAAATTCCTTCCTCTTTAATATTTTACGCAGTAACAAACACGAGTCAAGCCCACTCTAATATCAACTTAATCTCAAGCTTTTATATATTAATATATAATAATCCTTAAGAGCACAGGTAAAAACCTGAGAGAAATTAAAAGCATAGGGAACACAAGCCTATGAGTGTCTACTAAATTTTACCCGATTTTTCCCAAATGTGCCGGAACA
>CAYQPW010000001.1:57237-156165 GCA_964419565.1 uncultured bacterium | reverse complement strand
GGGGTCAGCCCTCGAAATTAGAATTTAGTCAGAGATGACAAATTATCCGTCTTGACTTAACAAAGAGTTGTATTATACTATGCTGAGATACAATGTATGGGCAATGGGTATCCAATAGATAGTTTCTAGTTTCGAGGGCTGACCCCATCTGTTCCCAGTAATGCATTATCTTATTTTAATTATTTTGTTTGTTATCTGCCCATCAATTTCTATAAAATAAATTCCGGGAGCGGGATCGAGGTTTTTAACCTGGCGGCCGGTAATGTCGAAGATCTTATAATTAACATCTTTAGGCATTTGCAATGGACCGGATACGATCGTTGCCATAGGTACAGGTTTTTTTACAGGTTTTTGGACGACTTCTTCGATGCCGGGCACGCCGTCGAATAATTCATTCCAGGAATACCATACCTTACCCTGGGTATGCGCGGCTCGATACGCGCGCGCATAACTGACGCCGACGCACGGCCAGTCTGGATGTTCGACCGCGATATTTGGGCGAATAACTATGGAATGATAAGTGCCTTGAGAAGTGCTGTAATTATAGCCCACAGCCACTGAATTAGCGATCCTCATCGCCCGCTGTGTATCCAGAATAAAACTGGCGTTGAGCGAATCAGCAAGACGCTGGTAGCGACTGCAATAAACGGGCGGGTAGAGCAAGCGGTCATGGTTGGTCACCACAAGGTTCCACTGCGAATATATTTCAGGAGCGATATAATTATGCGTGGAAAAACGCATCGTGTCGCCGATATTGTTCATTTCAATGATCGCGGCGGGGATCGGATGAGAACCGTCATAAGGTGAATACACATGATATTCATTTGACCGTAAATGCTCGGTATGATTCTTCATCGAATCAATATCATATATATCGTTGACACCGCTGTTATCCGGGTCGATCGCTTCTATGGCCAGCCGGTTTTGTAAAAGAGAACCCAGGAGCGAGTTCGGCGGTATCGCATTGGTATCCGGATGGTTGCCAGTATTGCTGCATAATCCAACTCCAGACTCATTAAGGCAGGAAAATGCGCCGAATACGCCGGCAAAACCAACATTGAAAAATCTCTGCTCATCAGAATCGCCCGGGGCATAGGCGATTATCGAAGAAACATTACCAAGCGTCGTGTAAAGTCCGCAAAGACCATCGACGTTGCGTGCTATTATATAACCGCCCTGCAGAGTGTCGTCGCTGCCCGTCGATGTGCCCCAGCCGGAAAGACTCGAACATGCAAAATCCTCATCGTCTCCGGCGCCGGTCAACACTATTATATCCTCAGCGACCAGATCCCTGCCCAGAGCCGGGTGATAAAGACTCACCCCTTTAGCCGCGATACCGTCGATCACACCGTCGGCTTCTTCCTGGAATTTTTGCGGGATATAGTATTTTGCGCGGTAAAAGGGAAGATAGGTATATTCATAATATTCCGGCGTTACCGAATGAAATTGCGTATATCCTATCCACCGGTTTATGTAGATACTCATGACCTCTGAGGCGAGCAGGTAACCATGGGCAAAACCCATTTCATAGTGGGTACCCCAGACCTGCAGATATTTTTGCGATGGCGGACCTTTGGTGCGCATTCGACCATTGCATACAAACGGCTGTGATACCATATCAGGAAGCGTGATATCATCGAGCACGATCCCTGACCATAAAGGTATGCGGCGTATTCTGAACGCGATATATATTGACGTTCCGCTGTAGCTGGCCAGGGAAACGGTCAGCTCGGTCCAGATTTGTTCAGTAAGCACAAAAGTCTGAATAGTATTGAACGTCGCCATATCGGGTATTGATGCGGTCGACACCATGACATCGAGCGAGCACGGCGTGCTGCTCGTTGCCAGATACCAGAACTGGACTAATGTATCACTGGATTGAGGCAGGACACGCGGCGTGATCAAATGATCGAAATTGGTATGGGAAAGTCCGGTATATGTTGTATCATATTCACATGTTGCCGCGTATACGCCAGAATGTCCCTGGCACATTGTGCGATACCACACGGCGTCGAGTGCATCTTCATTGACGACAAGCCAGTTATCTGGCGGAAAAAATTGCTGTGTTTCAAAGGTTTCGGTCCAGATAGTACCAAGGAATATGGAAAGTATTACTATCATACTCATGTAAATTATGGCTAACTCAGATGCATTGTCAAGTACTGCAGGAGTGACTGTATCATTGATAATGAGCAGTCATTAGGTCATTATGCAACTGGGCCATTATTTTTTATTCAGCAATTGCGAAGGTAGAGCGTGCATAGTATTTTTGATCGAGAACCTGAATATAGGTCCATTCTCCACCCTTATTTTCTCTAAAGCACCAGCCCATAAAAAATTACCAACTACTTAACTGCGCACGTTTCCACCCATTGCCCGTTTTCACATATACATAATCATCATCCCACGCAATGTTGCCTACATCACCATGGCTATCACCGGAATTGGCGGGTGTAAATGCTGTGGGTGATTTGTTTGTCCAGCTTAACTGACCGCTGCCATTAGTTACCATGACCTGGTCTGCAGAACCGTCGGTTGTCGGAAATTCATAACCAGCTGCTTCAGTGCCAAACCAGACATGCGGCATGTCGACCATGAATGTCGAATCCTGGGTAAGGTTGCTATTGATCCCAAAAAGATAGGAATAATCCGCGGCCGCCGTGATCGTATCCGCATACCCGCACAGGACCGCGGAGTGCTTGCCCGCATTATGATTCTTATCACCGCTGCCGATGAAATTAAAGGAATCGATCGTGGTGTTGTACTGACCACCAGCAACGACCGATAAATGACCGCTGGCAGTGTTTAGAGAGCCACCGCCGATAAACGCATAGTTTCCGCTGGTGGTATTGCTATTTCCCCCAGCCACGGTCGACACCACCCCGCTTGCATTATTAAAACCTCCGCCGCAAATCGTCGCGTAATCTATGCTGGCATTGTTATTATATCCACCACCGATAAACGAAGTATGACCACTTGCAGTATTATGGTCGCCGCCAACTATCGTCGCATTGACATAGCTGGCAGTGTTGCTGTTTCCACCCCCGACAAAGGAATAATCCGCAATCGCAGAATTGTTCCACCCACTGACAACAGTAGCGGCGGTATCCCCCACTTGATCACCCGCCAGGTTGCTGTAGCCGGCCAAAACTCCACCATAAACGCCCTTAACCGTATCGCTCACACCGCCACAGATAATACCGTTAACGTCTAGCTTCACCAATGGATTGGATATGCCGATGCCCACGTTGCCGGTAACACCTGAATACATATCTGTTCCTGTAATCACCCAGTCGTTGTCTGACGGTGATGCACCCCAGCTTAACTGACCGCTGCCATCTGTGACGAGCGCCTGGCCATTAGTGCCGTCGGTTGTCGGGAACTCATAACCAGCTGCTTCGGTTCCAAACCAGATATGCGGCATGTCGACCATGAATGTCGAATCCTGGGTAAGGTTGCTGTTGATGCCAAAGAGGTAGGAATAATCGCCGGTCGCCGCGATTGTATCCGCGTACCCGCCCAAGATCGCGGAATACCTACCCGCCACATGATTAAACCCACCGCCGCCTACGGTAGCATATTCACCTGCGTCATTATCCCCGCCACCGCCCACGGTCGCACAATAGCCGCTAGCAATATTGCCCCATCCACCGCCTACGATTGCAGCATAACCGCTGGCGGTGTTTTCGCGCCCGCCGGCCACGGTCGCATGCACGCTGCTAGCTATGTTCGCTTGTCCACCACCCACGGTCGTATATTGATCACTGGCCATGTTGGCTTCTCCTCCGCTCACAGTTGCTCTATCGCTACTGGCGGTGTTGTTCCATCCGCCGGACACCGTCGCGATCCAGCCGCTGGCGGTGTTTTGGCGGCCGCCACCCACGGTCGCATATTGGTTGCCGGCTCCGTTTTGTTCTCCGCCACCCACGGTCGCATACCAATTGCTGGCCGTGTTGAAGATTCCACCACTAACTGTCGCACACCAACCGCTAGCAGTGTTACTCTGTCCACCACCCACAGTTGCACGATTCCCGTTGGCCTTGTTATAATCTCCACCACTCACGGTTGCACTGAAACCACCGCCGGCTGAGTTATAGTATCCGCCGCCAACTGTGCAATATCCATAGTTTTGCCCATTTGTTCCAGTCGTGCAGGCCACGCCGAAGTTCACATGCGTGCTGTCAGCATTACCGTACATCGTGTTGCCGAAACGCGCCAGACCCCAGCGGCCGCCCATTTGCAGTGTCGTATCCGCACCATCGGACACAAGAAAATTCCAGTCATTGTCGTTCGTCGCCGCCCATGATACCTGACCGCTGCCATCTGTAACGAGCGCCTGGCCATTAGTACCGTCGGTTGTCGGGAATTCATAACCAGCTGCTTCAGTACCAAACCAGATATGCGGCATGTCGACCATGAATGTCGAATCCTGGGTAAGGTTGCTATTGATGCCAAAGAGGTAGGAATAGTCCCCGGCCGCCGTGATCGTATCTGCGTAACCACCAAGGATCGCGGAATAATCACCAGCATTACCGTTATAGTATCCACCGGTCACGATCGCAAAGTTAGCGCTCGCGGTATTATAAGTACCGCCACCAACGGTCGCATTACTAGCGCTGGCAGTGTTGTAGGTACCGCCGCCCACGGTCGCAGCAAAGCTACTGGCTAGATTGGCTCTGCCGCCGCCCACGGTCGCAAAATCATTAGTACTGGCTACGTTTTGGTACCCGCCACTTATTGTTGCACAATAACTACTGGCATTATTGTCGTAGCCGCCGCTTATTGTCGCCCCAAATTGACCGGCATAGTTACTGTAGCCGCCGCCTACTGTCGTATACTCATGATTGGATGAGTTGTAGTAACCGCCGCCGATTGTTGCTCCATTGCCATTGACAATCTCGCTATTGCCGTAGCCGCCGCTTATTGTCGCCCCTGGGCCTCTGGCTGTGTTGCCGTAGCCGCCGCCGATTGTGCAATATTTAAAATTTTGACTGGGGAACCCTGTAGTGCTGCCGATACCAAGGTTAGTATGCGTGCTGTCGGCGTTGCCAATCATCGTATTGCCGAAACGCGCCATGCCCCAGCGACCGTTCATTTGCAGGGTCGTATCCGCGCCATCGGTCACGCGAAAATTCCAGTCATTGTCCGGGACCGCATTAATCGCGTAAAGCGCCGTGTCTGAATAGGTTGCAGTGTAGGCGTAAGCTGACGATACGATACGCGTGCGGGGTGTGAGAGTCTGCGGACCTTCGAGCGTGAGTTCCAGCCACGTACTCGTGAAATCAGCAAACACGCTGTCCGGGATCGGTGTTATTCCACCGAGCATGACGCTGAACACGCCGCGTTCGATCGGCACATTTGTTTGCATCTCTGACCACAGCTCATTACCGCTCGATACGGCATCGAAAACCTTGAAGGTCACGTCGAGTGTATCATCGATCGGAATACCGAGCGTGTCGGTAAGATAACCCTGGTAGTTCAATAATTTAGGGATCAAACGACTTTCTTGTATTGAGACATCACCTGCCTGATTGAATGCAAATGACAGGAATAGTAATGATACAATTAATGCTATGCGACACATGTTTCCTCCTTGGCCAATTGTTATGCATTAATCAACTTATCTAAATAGGATACTTAAGTATAGAGAGAAATATTGAAATGTCAATGATAACTGTGTTATCGTTGATTATCCCGGTTTTAAAATTGCCTGACAAATTGATTTATAGAAGAAGTCGGGATTCCGCGATGCGGAACAGGGATATTCACTGAATGAAGGAGAAAAGGGATACACACTACACTCATGTCCAACTTCGTTTAACCGGGCAAGCTGGAGAAAAGAAGGGATGCTATCATACGCATCCCCGGATTATTTACAGTAGAACCACTTATCCTCGTTCAGGGTTGCTATGTATTTATTACAGCTGCCTATGTTCTGTCTTGAGTATGAACCGAACGTAGGGTCGGATGCGACCTTATTGAAATACGACACAGCGGTATTAAAATAGCTGAGCGCCGTGTTCAGTTTCGGGCAGTTCGCCTTTTTCTTTTCTTTCATCCATGCGACATAGTAGGAATAACCGCGGCGCAGGTAAATATCCCCGTACAGGTAATCGCCGTAGGCATTGCCCGGGCTCAGGGCGAGCGCATCTTTTACGTAATCCTCGGCGGCGCCGTATTTCCCCCAGGAAATATACAGGTCAGCAATCTGGAATAAAACCTCAGCACTTTCCGGCTTAAGCTTGTGCGCTTTTTTCAGCGCCGTGTCGGCGCGCGCAAATTTCTTGTCCCATTTATAGACGAGTCCTAACTGCAGAAAGTAGTAGTAGTTTTCCGGCTCCAGGGTCGTAATATGCGCGTACTGCCCAGCTGCCTTTTTGTAATCTTTAAGGTCGATATAAACATTCGCCAGTTTTTCGCGGATCATGATATTATCCGGTCTCTTCTTGAGCACATCAAGAAGATAACCCGTGGCGCTCTCTGAGACGCCTTTTTCAATATACAGGTCAGCGATGGCAACCATTGCTTCAAGGTACTCGGGATCCAGGGCCAGCACCCGGTTATAGTATTCAAGTGCCGTGTTGTATTCCTTTTCCTGCATGTATACATAACCCAGACCATAAAGAAGTTTGAGTTCGTCCGGATGTCTTTGCAATCCTTCATTATATTGCAATATTGCTGCCTGGTAATCTTTCCGGTCGAGATACAGGATAGCGAGTCCTTCATATGCTTTTGAGCTGTCGGGAAACAAACGCTTGGCAGTGGCATAGGTGGACTCGGCATCGGCGATAAATGACACGGCGGTATAAGTGGCGGCGAGCGCTATGTAGGCGGAAAAATATCCGGGCCATATTCCGATAGCTTTATCAAAGCTCTCGATGGCTTTGTCGAAATTTTTCTGCCTGAGGTATTCCTGTCCAAAAGAATAATACTGTTTTGCTTCCTCGACCTCTGCCGAGTCAGGATCCTGCGCCTGTGCGGTACTGACAAGTGCAAGGATACATAATACCATAATGGTATTTTTTAATTGAAATATTTTTTTCATTTTTACTCCAGGTTATCCTTATAGTTTACTCGAAATTCGTCCGTTGGCAAGGATTTTCTTACCTTTATAATCCAAGAAAAAGACTATTGACATCCTGTCCATTAGTGCAATAATACATCAGGGGAATATGCATGGCATTGGAATTTCGCTGTAAAGAATGCGGTCACGCCATCGTGGTAAAGTACTTGAAACCTGGCGAACAGGCAAAGTGCCGAAATTGCGGTGCAGAAAACATAATACCCATGGATGCGGCCGAAACAAATAAGGAACCAGAATACCATAATAGACCCCCGGTTTACGATGAAAAACCGCCAGTGAAAAAACAAAGCGTCATCGTCGACGTAGACGTGCCCGCCGCGCCTTCAAAACCTTTCCCGGGTTTCTCCCAGACATTATTGCTGTTTCTTATTTACATGGCGGCCATTAGTATTTTGGTCTTTAATATCGTAATTATCGGTACAATAATTCGTTATCCGATGCACAAGGATCCTGTCATAATGTATTTTATTGTGAGCACGGCGATGATCATTACTATGTACTTCGGCTATACACAGGTCAAAGAACCGTTTAAGAAAGTCTTTTCGCTCAGGGCGTTCAGGTGGCTCCCATTAATAATGATCTGTGTCGTGCTGCTGGGTTTACGCGGTTGTTTTGCCGGGATCGGATCGATCACCTTCAAACTGATCCCCGAGTACAGAAATTTGGACAAGATACTAATGGAAGATCTTGTCGGAATATATACTCAGGGCATCGTATGGTCATTTTTATTCATCGTTATTATTGCTCCGGTAATTGAGGAATTGTTCTTTCGGGGCCTGCTCTTACGCGGCTATTTAAAAAGATACTCGACTGCAGGAGCGATTATTATTACCGCGCTTTTGTTCGGCATTATGCACGGCCAGTACGTGCTCATGATATGGGGTTTTATTATTGGTTTGATATTAGCCTGGTTATACATATTGACCCGGTCTGTATGGGCATGCATCATAGCGCACAGTTTCACTAACATAACTGCGTTAATATTTTACTACGGTTTGCGTGATCCGACAATGTCAAATAACGCATCAATAGACCAGAATGTCCTCGCTGAGCTGATAGTAATTGCGATCGGCGTTATGATGTGCACGGCCGGGATCCTGATGTTGATCAAAATTTCGCGCGAAAAAGAAGGACACCAGCCCTTCGATGCTTCTCCTTTCGATGTTACTCAAAACAGGTAGGACACCTGCGAATCGGGGACTGACCTGCGCGCTAGCAGGCCCGGATATTTTGTCTATCCTGTACCGTTTATAAATACATCTGATCGCCTTAGCAGGTAGGTGTTGCCCGAGTATATGTGAAAAAATCGTGAAATGCAAGCAAAAAGAAACACAGAGTCTTGCACCGTGCCTTAGTTACGGATAGAATATTACCGTGAATTGCGATTATTACCAGGAAAAACTCGCGGCGGATAAGCTAAGGCAGTGCTATGAGATCGCTCCGTCAAGAGTCAAACAGTATCTGGAATCAGAAATACAATATGTTCTCAAGAAGATAAATGCTGAATCCTTGGTCCTGGAACTGGGCTGCGGATACGGTCGCGTGCTCGCGCGCCTTGCCGGGCGCGCGGGTATTGCAGCGGGCATTGATACTTCGTTTGCAAGTTTGTCGCTTTGCAAAGAAACGATGAAGGCTTTTTCTAATTATGCGTTATTTAATATGAATGCGATCTGCACGAGCTTTCGCAACGCGTCATTCGATACGGTTGTCTGCATACAGAACGGTATTTCAGCGTTCCATGTCGACCAAAAAGAACTGATACGTGAAAGCATCCGCATTACAAAACCCGGGGGCACGATATTGTTTTCAAGTTACGCGGACAAGTTCTGGTCAGAACGGCTGAACTGGTTCAAGATCCAGGCTGATGCCGGTTTGCTCGGCAAGATCGATTTGAAAGGCACACGCGACGGCGTTATCGTTTCCAAAGATGGGTTTACCGCGCGCACAGTACGGCCGCATGATTTTGAAAAATTGACATCTGGCTTTGATATCGATGTAGCGATCAAGGAAGTCGACGGGTCGAGTGTCTTTTGTGAAATAAAACCACATTAGCTAACACCACGTTTAAAAGAATATCAGGAGATCAGAAGTTCGTACTCGTATATTTATCAACGCGGTCTCATGAAAAGTATTTTTCCATCCGGTCGAATGCCCGGTTGATAGTATCATGGGGAACGCAAAACGACAGTCTCAAATGGCTTTCACCGGTCGGGCCAAAAGCAACACCGGGTGTTGTCGATACCTTGGCTTCCTGCAAAAGGCGCTTGCAGAATGTTGCCGAGTCTTTTCCCTCAGGCGCGAGAATACGTGGAAACATCAGGTATGACCCGCTCGGTTTCTGAAAAGTAAAAACCGGGCTGAGCTTTGCAAGCCGTTCACACATCAGATCGCGCGCCGACTTGTAGTGTTCACGAAATTCGGTTACGCACGCTTGCGGACCAGTGAGTGCGGCAAGGGCAGCATACTGCGATACGACCGGCGCACAGATCGCAAACGGTATATGCGCTTTTTCGATCTGCGGAACCAATTCCTCATTCGCGTGCAGATAGCCTATCCGCCATCCGGTCATGGCATAAGTCTTAGTGAATGTAAAACAGCTGATAACCTGCTTTTTCATCTCGGGGATCGATCCGATGCTGAAGTGCTCATGCCCGTCGTACACGAAATATTCATAAGCCTCGTCAGTGATGACCATGATCTTGTGTTCCATGGCGATTTCCGCAAGCTGCCTTAATTGAGCCTCGCTAAATACCGTACCCGATGGATTGGATGGCGAGCAGTACATTATCGCTTTTGTTTTTGGCGTTATCGCTTTTTTGACCCCTTGGATATCGAGCGCAAATCCCTGCTCTTCGATCGTCGGCACAAAAACCGGCTTTCCTGACGCAAGCAAGACCTGCCGGATGTGCGTTGAATATGTTGGCGATGGCAATATCACCTCGTCGCCTGGATCAAGCACGGCCATGCATGCGGCTGCCAATCCTTCGATGGCACCTACGGTGATGATCACATCTGAAGCCTTGGCCGGTATTCTGTTATCGCGCCTTAGTTTTACGGCAACTGCTTCACGCAGCAATAGCAAGCCGTTAGTCGGTGAGTAACCACCGACTAATCCCTTGTTAATAGCATCGATTGCTGCAGCATTGATATGAGCAGGCGTGCCTGATGTGGGCTTTGCCCAAGAGAGAAAAGCGACATCCTTGATCTGCTGGGATAGACGTGTCATCTCGTGGATCGCTGATTTCGCGATCTTATTCACCCGATCAGCTGCCTGCCATAAAGTACTCATGACTATTCTCCTTTCAGCGCCCTGCTCAATCGTAAGCTTGACGAAGAGCTTGATCGACCAAGGTCGGCTTGATAAACTCTTTCCATTCTGGTGTATTCCATGTTTTTAAGGCTGTATGCGTTATATAGTATTTCTGCGGGATCGGATGTGTACCGATAACCACATCCATATCAAACTTTTCCTTGATAAAATTCCTAAAATGCGCGATGTATGGACAGGGCGGGTAGCCGACTACCAGGCCGGTTGCAAGATGTATAACCGTTGCGCCGTTTTTCTTCATCTCTTCAGGCGCATACTCGATATTGCCGCCTGGGCAGCCGTTGCAGGAGGTGTACCCGACGATCTCTATGTCTTTATTACGGTACACACTGAATGCGCCCTCACGGTTACGGGCCGCGCGCAAGCACTTGCCACCAGCGCAGGTATGGTAACGATGACATATTATTATTCCGATATTTATCTTTTCCATTAAAACACCCCCTGTTTTACTTCGATGTTGACTATTATTATTGAATTTTAAATCCATGTCAATGGATGCTGCATCAACTTTTCGTAGCTGGCGAATTAAATTATAACTTTATATAAATATAGTAAAATATCGAAAAATAAAGCACTTGACAAATATAATATTATGCATATAATGGTTATTATCGTAGTAAAAGAGGGGTATTATGATCACCCCAACCAGAATAATATAAACTAAAAGGAGATCGTACGGACCAAAAAGTCAGGCTTAAGGACAGGCTCAAGAGCTTTATCTGGATGTTCTTTTTCTTACTCTTTTTATGGCTTTTGCTTACAACATCATTCCATTATCAGAAACTATGGACCGGCGCAATCGTGGCATTTCTTATTGCTCTCTTTGCCAATGAATTCTACCTCGGACTCGGTTTTCCTGCAATAAATCCAAAACGCGTTATATATTTTCTTTGGTATATCGCAGTTCTTTTTTTCGAAATAATAAAAGCAAATTTTGACGTAGCGCTGCGCGTAATACATCCCGCGCTCCCGATAAACCCCGGGGTCGTTATCATACACACGGAACTTAAATCAGATATCGCAAAGACAGTCCTTGCCAACTCCATCACCCTTACACCGGGAACATTTACACTTGATATTCAGGAAGATAAAATGCTCATCCACTGGATAGATGTCAAAGCAGTCGATATCGATACAACGACAAAAATTATTGGCGAAAAATTCGAGAAAATTTTAAAGGTTATATTTCAATGATAGGAACTATCTATCTGGTGATCATCGGATGTGGTGTAGTACTCTGTCTTTTAAGAATGCTAAAAGGACCGACTGCTCCTGATCGTGCCGTTGCCCTTGATACGGCAGTGACCGTCACGACCGCCCTCTTAGTTTTGATCGGCTTCATACTCCAGAGGCAGGTCTATCTCGATGTATCATTGGTATATGCGGTCTTGACTTTTGTCGGTTCAGTAGCCATTGCCCGGTATCTTGAAGGAGGAACTCTATGATCATTGGCTGGTTCGTGACCGGCTTTGGCGTGTTATTTTTATTCCTTGGTTCGCTCGGCGTATACCGGATGCCCGACGTGTATAACCGATTACAGGCGGGCACGAAATGCACCACCCTGGGAGCATTCTGTACGATTATCGGCGTCGGCATACTCGAACCTTCCTGGTTCTGGACGACTCTGGTCATTGCGGTATTTGTTTTATTAACGAATCCAATATCCAGCCACGCGCTCGGTCGGGCTTCCTGCCTGTCCGGTGTTTCTCTTTGCGACAAAACAAAAGTGAACCAATCAAAAGATCTTTGCAAGGAAGAAAATGATTCTTGAAATAATTCTTGTTCTGGTGATGCTGGTCGCTGCAGTCAGCGCCGGGACTTTTAAAAACCTGTTAAATGCGGTGATCGCCGCTGGTTTCGTCAGTTTTATCGCGGCGATATTGTTCTTCCTGCTCAACGCTCCAGATGTTGCCATGGCTGAAGCCTCGATTGGCGCGGCACTTACGGTGGCGATATTTGTCATAGCTTTAAAAAAGACAAAAAGGCATGAGGACGATGAGAAAAATAGTTAGCCTTATCCTGCTGGCAATACTTTTAAGCGGAGTAATTTTTTGTTTAACAGAAATACCATTCGGTCGATCATTAAGCAAGGTAAGAGAATACTATATCGACAACGGGATCAAAGATACCGGAGCCACCAACATCGTCACTTCAGTGGTCGTTAATTATCGCGGTTTCGACACGCTCGGTGAAGTGACAGTTCTATTTCTCGCGGCGATCGGTCTGTCCGCAGTACTTCATCAGGAAGAAAAAAAACCGAAAAAAGAAGGCAGGAAAAGCAGTTTGATCCTTTACACGGGGTGCAGATTCTTATTCCCGTTGACCATGCTTTTCGGCGCCTATATTTTCATCCACGGTCACTTAACTCCAGGCGGAGGATTCCAGGGCGGAGCGATAATTGCCTCGGGTTTTCTGCTGACCATGCTGGGATGCTGGAAATGGCGCGGCATCAATAAAAGTGCTGCGAAAATAACTGAATCTATTGGCGGGCTTGTTTTTGTGGTGATCGGCCTCTTGGGACTGCTATACAGCGGTTACTTTCTTGCTAATTACTTGCCCAAAGGACTGCCCAATGAGTTGTTCAGCGCCGGGATCATTCCGATCATCTATGTTGCGATCGGCTTTAAAGTCGGTGCTGAACTGACCGGAGTTCTGGACAGGTTAATAGAGGAACCATGATCTATTATATCGGAGCGATCGGTTTAATAATTATCGGGTTGTATATCGTTCTCACCAAGAGAAATTTGATCAAAGTCATTATCGGACTCGATATATTCGAAACCGGGATTTTTATACTTCTTGTATGCACCGGTTACATAAAAGGGGGCACCGCTCCGATTTTTTCAAAGGACAAACTCAATCCGTCACTCATGGTTGACCCGATCCCCCAGGCTCTGGTTCTCACGGCGATCGTAATCGGTGTCGCGACCCTTGCCCTTGCTCTTTCCCTGGTCATAAGATTGTACCGTCATTATGGTACACTCGATGTGCGTAAGATCAAAGAATTAAAATGGTAAACCCCGTACTCTTAATAGTCATACCCTTGGGCTTAACTTTCACCATACCTTTGTTTGGCTTTATTTCGAAAAAAATCACAAAATATATCCCTATTCTGGGGATGATTTTTAATCTTGCTGCCGCTATCACCCTTATCCCCCGGGTACTCCAAGCACCGATCATTATCAGCCTGGGTGGGTTTCCCGCGCCTTTCGGCATAAACCTGATGGTCGATCCTCTGGCCGTGTTCTTGGCCGTGCTCATCGCCCTGGTCGGATTGATGATCTCCATTTACGCTGTCGATTATATCAAAAAAGGCGCCACCCAAAGTTATCACATGTTGTATCTCTTGCTCCTGGTTGGTGCAACCGGGATCGTTCTTACCGGTGACATATTTAATCTATTCGTGTTCTTTGAGATCCTCTGCATCTCATCGTACGCGCTCGTTGCATATAACCAGGACAAACCAGGTATTGAAGCAGGCATAAAATATTTGATCCAGGGCACGGTTGGCTCGGGATTGATCCTCATGGGTATTGCATTGCTCTATGGCTATTTTGGAACGCTTAATATGGCGCACATTGCGAAACATATTCACTCGATCACACCGTTATCCGCATTTTTACCGCTGGCTCTTTTGATCACTGGATTCGGCGTCGAAGCAGCAATAATCCCGCTCAATGCCTGGCTACCTGATGCGCACTCTTCGGCACCTTCCTCGATCTCGGCAATCCTATCCAGCATCGCGATAAAGATGGGGGTCTACTCGATCATGAGGATCATCTTTACGCTATTCGGAGCAAGCAGCCTTCTTCATTTCCTTTTGTTTATAGGCTTGATCACCCTGCTCGTGGGAGAATTGGCCGCTTTCCGCCAGAACAACATAAAAAGAATGCTCGCTTATTCATCGACCGGCCAGATCGGTCTTATTATCTTTGCATTTGGCCTTGCCAGTGCTCTCGGAATAAAAGGAGCACTGTTTCAGATCACCTCCCACGCACTGGCTAAAGCGCTGCTCTTTCTTACGGTCGGGTATATGATCTATCGCTCGGGTTCGATGGAGATCGATTCCCTGGCAGGTATGGGGAAAAAACTGCCGGTGATTTCCCTTGCTTTTGTCATCGGCGTTTTTTCGCTCATCGGTTTTCCCCCTTTTGTGGGATTTGCGTCAAAATTTCTCATTGTCGAAGCAACACTGGTCCAACATGATCTTTTGCTGACTATTCTTCTTGGATTCGTATTGCTAGCGACAGTCATTGAATGTGCTTATTTCCTTAAAGTGATCCAAATCATTTACTTCAAAGAAAGCAACAAAGATCCTGACCAAACACGAAAGAATACATCACTCGCAGTTCTTATCCCGATATGCATTTTAATGGTACTAGTAGTCGGTATCGGCATATATCCAGAAGTACTCAGCAAAATACTCAACTCAGCTGCAGGTATGCTCCTGGACAGAGGAGAATATATCAGAAGTGTCTTACCCTGATATCATATTCAATAACCTGCTCATCGTCGCCCTGGGAGGCGCATTTCTGACCTATCTTTTAGGTAAGGTCTCGCAAAATGTGCGCAATGGTTTTGCCATTTTTATCTCTTCAGTGCTCGTACTCATGGTAGCAGGACTACACGGTTATGGAAAAGAATTAGTGTACGCCAGGTTCTTTGACCATCCCCTGATCTTGAGGATCAATAATCTTTCCTGGCTCTTTGCCATTACCATCACCGTACTGAGCACCATGTCAATAATCTTCTCATTGAGCTACATGAAAGATAAAACAAGACTCGGTCTTTACTATATGATGATGCTATTGGTAAGCACCAGCATGCTCGGTATTGTCATGTCCGGTGACCTGATCTCATTCTACGTTTTCTGGGAGATCATGTCCTGGAGTATTTTTGTGCTGGTAAGCTATAATAAAGGTCCGGCCCTGGCGGCAGGTTTGAAATACATTATAATATCTCTTGCCGGCTCGTTATGCATGTTAGTGGGGATCCTTTCAATATATGGGAATTTCGGAACATTCGATATTTCGCAGATCGCAGGTTTTATTGCCAGCGCTCCTCGTGGTTATATAGTCTTCATCCTTATCATGTTCTGCATTGCTTTCGGAATAAAAAATGGCCTCATGCCGCTTCACGTCTGGGTACCTTCGGCTTATACTGAATCACCCAGTCCCTTTACTGCTTTGCTTTCTGGCATGCTCGCGAAGATGGGAACCTTTGGTTTTCTCATGATATTCTATATAATGCTCGGGTCGCGGATATTTCTCTATCTGGGGCAGGGGCGACTGAGTTTTCATTATATTCTATGTTTGCTCGCGGGCATCACCATTGTCATCCCCAACTTCATCGCGGTTTTTCAAGACGATGCCAAGAAATTGCTTGCCTGGTCGAGTATTGGACAATGCGGCTACATTATCCTGGGCATCGCCTTTGGTACAAGTCTGGGACTAGCCGGCGGAATATTCCATTTTTTCAACCATGCGATATTCAAAGCACTCCTCTTTCTTGCGGTCGGTGCGGTCGAATTCCGGACCGGCGGGGTCAGGGATCTAAATTCCTTAGGCGGCCTGGCAAATAAAATGCCGGTTACCTTTATCGCCACCCTGGTAGGGGCATGCGGTTTGATCGGCATCCCCCTTACGAATGGGTTTGTCTCCAAGTGGTTGATTTATAAAACACTGATTCTTAACGGCTCTCCTTTCCTTGCTTTTGCGGCTTTGATCGGAACGTGGGGGAGTTTACTGGCGATCTACAAACTATTACACAACATGTTTCTGGGGCAGCTCTCGGAAAAGCATAAAAATATAAAGAGTGCTCCTTTTAGCATGCGGCTGCCAATGGTAATATTGTGTGCAGTCACTATTATATTTGGCATCCTTCCCGGTCTCGGATTGAATATCATCAACTCGATCGGCATCTCTTTGGGATTCGAATCACTGGGTGTCAATCTTTGGGGCATTGCCTCGGAAACAGGCACTCTGAATACGATCAATATATTTGCTGCTATCATAGTATTAGTTTTTATCGTCTACATAATATTCCGCACCGGCGGTAAATCGGTGCTGGTATCCCAGGATAACTCCTATGCTGCAGGTGCATATGTACCTGCAGATAAATACCATTATACCGTGGATTTTTATAATCCTTTTTACACAATGGTCAAACCGTGGTTAAAGGATAGAATAGACCAGTTCTACGTGTGGATCGGCAAAATTAGCGAAAAGCTCGCTGAATTTGTCAGGCGTATGTATACCGGAGATTTGGGTAATTACGTCATCTATATTATGTTATTTCTTGCGGTGCTCATCTGTGTGCAGCTTATCTGGAGGCCTTGGTAATATCATGGGTGTGGCAGGCTTTATACTCTCACCGGTCATCGGATTCGTTATCGGAATATTCTTTATGGGGTTGTTCAGAATAATAATGGCCCGGATACACTGGCGCTATGGTCCGCCGCTCTATCAACCGGTAATCGATATAATAAAGCTGTTCTTGCAAAAAAGCGTTTCCCACGGGGTGATATTTGAACTGGGATTGTTGTTATCATTGGCCGGTAGTGTCGTGACATTATTGTTTATTCCGATCGGCAATATATGCCCGCTCAATATTTCAGGCGGGTTACTCGTGGTCCTTTACCTCATGCTCCTTGCTCCGATCGGCATCGCCTTGTCCGGGGGCAGTGGTTCCAATCCTAACATCAGTATCGGTATTTCCCGCAAAATGCTTCTCGCCTTGAGCTATGAGGTGCCCTTTCTATTGATCGTGCTGACGCTAATGTTCTATTACCGGACGATATCACTCGTCAACCTGGTTCATTTTCAAAGAGCATCAAGTTGGGGTATCGTTTCCCTTCCCTTAGCCGGCATCGCTTATTTTCTGATCTTACCGGCAATGCTCGGCATCAGGCCATTCGATATGGTCGAAGCGCCCCAGGAAATATCTTCTGGATTGAAAGTGGAATACAGCGGTAAGTTCTTAGCACTTTATTATATTGAACACGCCTTCCGTCGCTTTATCGTGATCGCGCTGTTTGTAAATTTATTCTTAGGCGGTGCAGGCGAGCCTTTTACATTCCTGCTCAAAATGGTGATCGTGTTTGTCCTTGGAGTTTTCATTAACGCGGTCTTTCCGAGGTTTAGAATTGAACAGGCGATCCGTTTTAATTGGACCTGGCCAACAATTCTTGCCCTGGCTGGATTGATCATCACATACATATGGGGTGGCTATGGATAGAAATGTGCTTACAAAGTGGTTCAAACAACCACAAAAAATGGGTAACAAATATTCCTTGTGGGCGGTTTATTTTTGCACGGGCTGCGGGATCATTGAAGTGCCGCCGGTGATAACGACCAGATGGGATGCTGAACGATTCGGAGTAATTCCCGTGGGCTCGCCGAGACAGGCAAACTTGTTCTTGATCACCGGGTATGTTTCTTTGAAAACACTCAAGGCGATCATCAGAACGTACGAGCAGATGCCTGAGCCAAAATACACGGTCGGCTTTGGGTCCTGCCCGATAAATGGCGGCATGTACTGGGATTCCTACAATACCATAAAACATCTTGATAAATATATTCCTGTTGATGGATGGATCGCTGGGTGCATGCCAAGACCAGAGGCAATCTTCATCGCGGTTACTCACCTCTGGACCCTGATCGATAAGGAAATGGCTAATGGCTACAAAAAGTACCGAGAAAAATACACGTACTACCGGAAAAACCAGGAAAGGGCATTGGGTAAACTCGCCTGGCCCCCCCTATATAACATAAATAAGCGAAATGGATAATTCAATAAAAAGGAAACTGAAGGCGATCTTTCGCGGGATTGAAATATCGACTGAAAAAAACGGTCGGCTTGTTATCTCAGTGCCCATGGATAGTACAGGAGATGTTCTGAAATCATTAAAGGATCAAGGATACATTCATCTTGCCCTGATCTCATGCGTGGACTGGATCGATAAGGAAAAACTGGAATTGGTGTATATCCTTAGTTCCTATTCTGAAAACGATCATATTATTCTAAAAACTAATATCCCGCGCAAAAAGTTAGATTTCAGGACTGTTATCGATATTTTCGAAAATGCCGAACCCTATGAAAGGGAAATACACGAACTCTTCGGCATTGATTTTAAAGGGCACCCCAGACAGATCCCGCTCTTTTTGGAAAGAGATTATGAAATACCGCCTTTTCGTAAGGACTTCGATACAAGAAAGTATGTGAAAGAGTATTTCGATGAGATCCCCTTTGTCAAGGAGGACAAATGAGAGAACTGGAACTCTTTTTTGGTCCTCAACATCTTGGCATGGTAGGAAACTTCAGTATTACCCTCAAAGTCGAAGGTGACCGTATCATTCAAGCGACCGCCAATCCTGGATATCTTCATCGGGGTTTTGAAAAACTCATGGAGTATCGAACCTGGATCCAGAATTTCCCTCTGGTGTGCCGAATAAATGTCGTGGAGCCCGATCATATGGAAATGGTGTATTCGATGGCTGTGGAAAAACTCGCTGGCATCGAAGTCCCTGAAAGAGCGCACCATATCAGAAGCATTTACCTTGAACTTGCCCGCGTCGGCTCGCACCTTTTTGGTCTGTGGGCATATGCCAATATGCTTGGCTTTGATACGGTCGCCCAGTGGGCGATGTATCACCGCGACCTTATCCTCGATCTGTTCGAAGAGCTCACCGGCGGCCGGGTTTATCACATCTACATCTGGCCCGGCGGCGTACGTCGTGATTTTCCCCGGGGCTTTGAGGACAGGATGGTATCTACACTCCACTCTATTGGCAAATGTGTGCCTGACTATGACGCGACATTCTTTAATAACCGTCTGTTTTACGAACGCGCCAAAGATATCGGCAAAATCACGCAAGCAGAAGCGATAAAAATGGGTGGGGTCGGCCAGGTAATACGCGCTACCGGATTAAAATCCGATATCAGAAAAATTGAGCCGTATGCTGCCTATCAGAAAGTTGATTTTGAGGTGCCGATAAGAGAAGATGGCGATGCCTATTCCCGGGTATGGGTAATCAGGGATGAAATGATCGAAAGTGTTCACATGATATTCAAATTGCTTGATAATCTACCCAAAGGTGAAGTATATAACCGGATCCCCAACCCGTTCAAATGGACCATTCCCCCGGGCGATGCATATGTGAGAGTCGAGTCATCACGGGGAGAACTCGGGCTTTACCTGGTGAGCGACGGCGGAGACAAACCTTACCGGGTGCACTTCAGAACACCGTCATACACGCACGGACTCGTAATTTTGGAAAAGCTACTGAAGAATGCCAGTATCGCTGATGTCGGTAACATTATGATAAGCCTGTATGTGGTTGCTCCTGAGATAGACCGCTAGGAGGTAGTGAATGGGCAAACCAAATATCTTTAGTCCTTTTAAAGCGATCAGATATCTTTTTAAAAAACCGAAAACACTGAGATACCCATTCGAACCCAAGGAACCGGCTGAAAGATACCGGGGCCTCCATCTCAACGATTGGGAAAAATGTACGGGCTGCGGCAACTGCCTTGACATATGCCCGAATGAGGCGATCACCATGATCGAAATCCCTGGAATTAAGCCAAAACCAGGCGAGAAAAATGAACGCCCTCAAATCGATTATGGACGGTGCTGCTTTTGCGGTTTATGTGTCGATGTATGTCCGCCCGGCTGCCTGAGGTTATCAAGAGATTATTTTCATATCCACTTCGACACGAAAAGTTTTACCTTACTTGCCAAAGATCAGAAATCAGATAATGAGCACTTCTTACCCGCTGAGAAATATTCTATTTTCAAAGCCAGTCTCACCCACCGAAAAAAGGATTATGAAGGATTTACTTCCGATCTAAAATTCGCTTTGTTCGAACCCGAACGGGTCTTCATGGACGTGATCGAACCAGCCGATCGGAAAAAATCTTTTGTTGAAATGGTTTTGGGATATTCTGAGGAAAAAGCACGGGCTGAAGCAGCGCGCTGCTTAGAGTGTAAGCTCTGTGAAGAAGCCTGCCCGGCTCACCTCAAAATATCAGACTATATCAAAGCGATCGCCCAGGGCAACTACGAAGAATCGCTCAGAAAAGTATTTGAAGACAATCCGATCCCTTCAATATGCGGCAGGATATGCATGAAGCATTGCGAGGATGCCTGCTCTATTGGCATACGCGGCAAGCCCCTGGCAATCAGATGGCTCAAGAGATTTGTCGCTGATGAGGTTGTCGATTTCAGAGAGGCATTAAAGCCAAAAGTCGCTTCGGATACAGCTAAAAAAATCGCGGTGATCGGTGCTGGAGCATCCGGTCTGACAGTCGCACATTTCTTAAGACTCAAAGGTCATCGGGTCACTGTCTACGATTCCCTGCCCGGCGGCGGCGGTATGCTGAGAATAGGACCGCCGCAATACCGGCTGCCGTTGGATATTATTGACCGGGACATACATTATATAGAGTCATTAGGTGTTAAATTTAAATTCAATACCGAGGTAGGCAAGGATATAAAATTCGAGGCTATCTATGATAATGCCGATGCCGTATACATCAGCACCGGCATGTGCAAAGGAAGGTACATCAAACTCGAGAACGAGCAAATGGCTCCCCAGGCCATTGATTTTCTGACCAAGGTCAAATCCGGCAAGAAAATCAAAGTCGGTAAAAATATCATTATTATCGGCGGTGGTAATGTGGCAATGGACGTTGCCCGGACCTGCGTTAGATTACAACACATGCAATATCCTGGTGAGAAAACCTCGGTCAATATTGTCTGTCTTGAATCGTGGGATATCATCCCGGCGACCGAGGAAGAACACACCGAAGCCAAAGAAGAAGGAGTTTTGTTCAATGTATCATGGGGTCCGAAAAAAATTCTATTAAAAAACAAAAAAATTATCGGACTCGAATGCAAGGCGGTAAAATCCGTGTTCGATGAACAAGGAAGATTTGCCCCGACATTCTATGAAGAAAAAAATAAAACGATTAACGGCGATATGATCATCGAGGCGGTCGGACAGATGGCTGATTTCTCGTATTTGCCAAAAGTCCTTAAGGACGAATTACAATTTGATCGAGGCAAGGTCCGCGTCGACGAAAATGGACAGACATCGATCGCCCGTATCTTTGCCGGTGGAGACATTGTTAATCGTAACCTCGACGCAGTAACCGCGATCGCCGACGGCAAGATAGCAGTCGAAGGTATATGCAAGATGTTATTGAAATAGAGTTATCTGACCGATTTTTCATATTAGAAAAAACATAGGTAAATCGCCTGCCCTCGTTCCATATATCTAAAGTAATTTTACACAAAAACGTTTTGATCATGCAGATCAGGCTATCAGAAAATCAGGTAAATAAAAAGATTAAAAAAACCAAAAATAGACTGTAGTCGTCTGATTTATCAGACATTACCCGATGAATCGGGCGACTACAAGAAATAAACAATAATCAACATGGGTGTTGACAAATTATAATAAATCGATATAATTAGACTTAAGTCTATGATGTGAGGAGGTTTACTGATATGGTGATATTTTCCCTTGACTTTTTTTTAATATATGTGTATTATTACCTAGCCTTAGCGTGTAATGAAGAAAAAAACTAGTAAACGAAAAAGCAAGAATCGATTAAAAAAGAAAAAACAGCGTAGGTCAAACCAGCGCGTTAGTAAGCTCGAAACCGTGAACCTACAACTCAAAGAAATGCTGCGTAAAAGTAAAGTACTTAACCACGCATTGTTCGACCATTCACCGGTCGGCATCTCTATCCGCGATCGCTTTGGAGATCTTCTCTTCGTCAATAAAGCCTGGAAAAAATTATGGGGGCTTACAACGCGGCAGGTCATGATACAAGACAGAAAAACCAGGTATCTGCCGTTGAGCAAAAGATATCCTTACCTCAAGGGCAAAATATCAAAATTCAGGCGTATTTTTGAACACGGCGGTGAATTATTCCTGCCTGAACTCAAAGTGCACAATCAAAAGACGAACGCAACGATGTGGATATCACAGTATTATTATGCGATCCAGAACAAAAGGAAAAAGGTCGAGCAGATCGTCATCCTTACACAGGACATTACTGAACATAAAACTGCGGAATTGGCTCTTCGTGATATCGATATCAAATTCAGGACGATCGTTGAAAACGTAAATGTCGGTGTCTTTCGAACTACGGGCGATCCTGAAGGCCATTTTGTGCAGGTTAACCCTGCCCTGGTCAAGATGTTTGGCTACAAATCATTGAAAGAGCTGCTGAAAATCAAGGTTCAGGAATTATATCATGATCGTAAGGATCGACTCGGGTTGATAAAAGAATTGAAGCGTAAGAAATTCGTTAAAAATCGTGAAATTTTAATGGAGAAAAAAGACGGAAAACCAATATGGGTATCGATCTATGCGCGCGCGCAGTCTGATGACAGAGGTCAGGTAAAATGGATAGATGGTGTGATCGAAGACATTACCGAGCGTAAGCAGAAAGAAGACCAGCTGCGTGCTCTTTCTCTGGTCGATGATCTTACCGGACTGTACAACCGGCGCGGTTTTATGACCCTGGCCGAACATCAATTAAAGATCGCCGTATCCAAGAGAAAAGCGGTGATCCTGCTTTTTACCGACCTCGATAATCTCAAAGCGATAAACGATAAATTCGGTCATGCGATCGGAGACCGGGCTTTGATCGAAACAACTAACATACTTAAAGCGACGTTCCGTAGATCCGACATAATAGCCCGCATCGGTGGTGATGAATTCGTTGTACTAACCTCAGAAACCGGGGAAACCCGTGCTCAAGACCTTTATATTCGATTACTGGCAAGCCTTGATTCATTCAACAAAAAAACAAGCTTGCCTTTCTCCCTCAGGCTGAGCATCGGCTGGGCTCATTACAACCCGGAAAAACCACAAACAGTATATAAATTACTGTCGACTGCTGACCGGTCGATGTACCGGCATAAACTGAGTAAACGGACAGCAGACACTAAGAAGTAGGCAGTAAGCAGCAAAAGCGTATGGCGTAATGAGTAAAGAGCAAAGAGAAAAACCACAATAACTAAAAAGACCAAATAAAATCGTATTCGTGAATCGTTATTCGTGTTCGTAAGAGAATAGTAATTATGTAATTGAGTAACTAAAAAAACAAAAAAGACCAGAAGAGCTAAAATACTGCACAATTTTTGTGCAGAGAACTGTTGATTTGTGCATGAAATATCTATAAATCCTTGAAATTTCAAAACATTTGACTGGCATATGATTTGCATATTATAAGGGTATGAAGCCTATTAAAACACGAACTCGAAAACCCTTTACAATGAATAAAGTCGAGTATCTGCTGTATATAAATATAGAAAGGAATGGATCATGTTAAATAAAGTTGTCGCACGTTTTCTTGATGGAGCAATTATCCGGGGCTATACAACCGACTTTAACCCGGATAAGGAAGTATTCCATCTAATGATAAAAACAGAACAAGGAGATAGACCGTTTATCGTGCACACGCACGTGCTCAAAGCGGTCTTTTTTGTCAAGGACTTGAATGGAAACGGCCATTCGTCATTAAAGAAATCTTTCGACGATTTTAAAGGAATAAAAGTTTACGGTAAAAAAGTAAAGGTTGAATTTCTGGATGGCGAAATTCTCTACGGGATCACTAATGGTTATTCAGTACAGCGCCAGGGTTTCTTCTTCAATCCAATTGATAGAGCAAGTAACAATGAGCGGATATTTGCGATTTTGACCGCTTTAAAGGAGATTACATTCTTATGAAGCCCTTTATCCGCAAGAAATTAGAGCCTGAGGTATGCACGTACCTTGATGACCAGATGAATCATATGACCGTCGAGATAGTGCTGCCCAATGTCTCACAAAATAATATAAAATTAAGAGTCAATTCCAGGTGCTTGATCCTTTTTGCAGTTTCCGGCGATATACATTATGCCAAGTACATGTGCTTCCGCTTCCCGGTCATCGCGAAAAAGGCGATAGCTGCATTTGGACACGGACTTTTGCGCATCGAAATGCCACTGAGATCGTAGAAAAGACAGTAGGCACTAGGAACTAGGCAGTAAGCAGCAAAACAAAAAGGATTAGTAAAAGAATAGTCATTAAGTAACTAAGTTGTTAAAAGACGTTTGGATCGTTTAGATCGTTTCACCCACGGTGTCGATTACAGAGATGCATAAGCAGATTGCAGTGATTTAAGTTAGAGATCGTTGATATCGTTATATTTGTCCTTCCAGCTTTTCTGGTTTTTTTCAGCGTAGCGTGCCTTCAGGAACGAAGTGACATGTCTTCAGCGTCAGCGTGTCTTCAATACGCCATGAATGTGGCGGATGTGTATTCCCTTTCTCTCTACTCCCTACTCTCTACAGTTTGTTTACTCTGTTCGTGGACACGGCGGCCTTCTTCAGTTTTAAATGAAAACATACCAGGTTTTTCTTGCTGCAGGCGATCGTAAATACCGATGAGCGCATCATCGTCGAGCGAGTGTCCGATCAAATCACCGGTCTTTTCCTGGACGACCGGGGTCAGGGTGCGCGCGATCTCGGCGTGGATATCCGTACGCTCGCCGGTCACAGTCCAGTAGACTTTTGTGCCGGGCTGACCGCCGATAATAAATGAATTTCCTTTTAAATCTTCGGCAACAAACACGACCTCAGAAGAACCGACACCGGTTATCTGGATACAGGCATTCCTATTGATCTTTTCAAAATAATCAGGAAGCAATACCTCGACACGACCATTTTCTTCAATAGTCGCAGTACCATTATATAGTAATATTGCCTCAGAAGACCCCACAGCATGTTGATTGAGTATCTTGTTCATCGGATCGGACGGATGATCCATCGAGAAAACCAATGTCCCTGTGGAAAACGCCATTGCGCGGACTTGAAGTGGTGCTGTGGTATGGCTAATAGTAAACGCTGCGGACATATTGTGGGAGGCTTGAGAGCCGGAATTCGCCGCAAAACTCGCATAGGATGAAGCAGTATTATCATAACCGCCGGCTACTACCGCATAATTGCCGCTGGCCGTATTCTGAAACCCACTGGCTACTGATGCGTAATCTGCACTGGCGATGTTATCGCGACCGCCGCCGACAAACGAATATTTACCCGTAGCTGAATTGTTCAAGCCACCTGCAACCGCTGCTGCAGTATCTGCCGTCTCATCGCCGGCCAGATTACTGTATCCAGAACCAATACCACCGTACACTGCATAAACAGTATCTGCATAGCCGCCTCCGACATTCGCATACGGCGCAAACGCGGCATTATCTTTCCCGCCGCCGACAAACGCAGCGGTATCATTAGAAGCATCTCCTGCTATATTATGCCAACCCGATGCAACACCGCCATACAGTGCCTGAACCGTATTTGCATATCCACCAGCAACATTCGCATACGGTGCAAGCGCTGCATTATCTTTGCCGCCGCCCACAAACGCGGCGGTATCAGTCAAAGCATCTCCTGCAGTATTATGCCAACCCGATGCAACACCGCCATATAAAGCCCATACAGTATCTGCATAGCCACCTCCGACATTCGCATACGGTGCAAAAGCTGCATTATCTTTCCCGCCGCCCACAAACGCAGCGGTATCAGTCAAAGCATCTCCTGCAGTATTATGCCAACCCGATGCAACACCGCCATAATCTGCGCGCGTTGTATCCGCATAACCGCCGCCTACAAACGCACAATAACCAACTGCATTATTACGATAACCACCACCAACATATGTACAATAGCCCAGAGCATGGCTATAATAACCGCCGCTCACTGCTGCATAATCACCACTCGCCTTATTATAATAACCACCGCCAATAGTCGTATAGGCGCTATCAGCAAGGTTATTTTGACCGCCAACTACAGTTGCATAATCGCCAGCAGCCAGATTACTCTGTCCTCCGCAGATCGCTGCATAATCACCAATTGCAGTGTTCCAATAACCGCCGCCAATAGTGGAAAATAAACCACCAGCAGTGTTATTCCATCCGCCGCCGATCGTTGCATACTGTTCAAGTGCCTGGTTATTGTCTCCGCCGCCTATGGTCGTGTAGTTATTACTGGCCGTATTCTGTAAACCTCCACCGACCGTCGCGTACCAGTCACTCGCAATGTTCTGTAAACCTCCGCCAATTGTGGCGTACCAGTCACTGGCGGAGTTTTGATATCCACCGCTGACAGTGCAGTATGAATTATTACTTAGGTAATATCCAGTCGTGCATGCAACTCCTAAATTGACATGGCTATAAGCAAAATCACCATAAAGAGCATTATCAGCACCACCGCGGGTCAGACCCCAGTAATTATTTGTATAAAGCACAGAATCGGTAACTGACCAGTTGCTTGATGACGGCACATCAGACCAATTCAGCTGTCCGCTGCCATCTGTGATTAATGTCTGATCAGCCAAACCATCTGATGTTGGAAATTCATACCCGCCTGTTTCATTCCCAAACCAAATGTGCGGCATGTCGACCATGAAGGTCGAATCCTGGGTGAGGTTGCTGTTGATACCGAAAAGATACGAATAATCACCGGTCGCGGTGATCGTATCTGCATAACCGCCTGGAATAACTGAATAGTAACCGGCATTATAATTGTAACGCCCACCGCCCACCGCAGCATAATGATAAGCCGCGGTATTCTGATATCCACCGGCAACGGTCGCCGCAGAATGTGTTGCACGATTACGATAGCCACCGCCGATAGTGCAGTAATTATAGTTCTGTAAGAGGGTACCGGTCGTACAGGACACGCCAAAATTCACGTGGGTATTGAGATTTGACCCCCACATGACATTACTGCTGCGCATCGCTAACCCATAGTCACCAGCCGGGTAAAGACGATTACTGTTGACAATCCAGTCATTATCTGCTGCGCCCACT
The DNA here is from genome assembly GCA_964419565.1 of uncultured bacterium. GTDB lineage: Bacteria > Hydrothermota > Tepidihabitantia > SM23-42 > SM23-42 > JAUVZL01. The sequence goes on along the minus strand of CAYQPW010000001.1, from coordinate 128,881 downwards.
CTTGCGAACTCAGCCGTGTCCGAATACGTTGAAGTATATGCATACCCTACTGACGTGATGCGCGTGCGGGGCGCTAAGGTCTGAGGTCCTTCAAGTGTTAGCTCGAACCATGTGTTTGAAAAATCGTCAAAGACACTGTCCGGGATCGGTGTTATCTCACCGAGTATGATACTGAACACGCCGCGCTCGATCGGGACACTTGTCTGTGTTTCTGACCACAATTCATTACCGCTCGACACGGCATCAAATATTTTAAACGTCATATCGAGCGAATCATCAATTGGAATACCAGTCGTGTCAGTAAGATAGCCCTGGTAATTGAGCAGCTGAGGCACCAACCGTCCATTGTCCATTGAAACACGTGTCATCTGTGCATAGAGATTACAAAATACGAATAAGAATAAAAGAAGTATCTTGAATAATTTCATTATTCCCCCCTCAAAAACCAATATCCACTGAATCCGATGGATGCATCATGGTCAAGTGAATGCCCGATGAGATCATCGGTTTTTGGTTGTTCAATCGGTGTATGAATGCGCGCGATCTCAGCATGAATATCTTCGCGCTCCGCAGTAACCGTCCAGTAAACTTTCATACCCGGTTTACCGCCGATAATAAATGAATTGCCTTTAACTTCTTTTACCACATACACAACATCAGAAGAACCAACACCGGTCAATTGAATGCGTGGATTCTTATTAATCCCATCAAAATAATTGGGTAAGAAAACTCTGATACGACCGTTTTCTCCAATAAATGCATTGCCGTTATATAACAACACTGCCTCGGATGATCCAACGGCATATTGGTTAAGGATCTTCTCTGCAGGGTTTATTGGATGGTCCATAGAAAAGACCAATGACCCGGTAGAGAATGCTGCAGCACGAACTTGATTTGGCGCGGTCGTATGACTTGTCGTAAATGCAGCTGAATTAGTATCGCTGACATTGACCTTGGTACTATAATTTGTCGCAAAACCAGCATATGCTGCAACAGTATCGGCATAGCCGCCTGCAATAGTCGAATAATCGCCGCTGGTTGTATTTTGATCGCCGCTATTTACCGTTGCATATTGTGCGTTTGCCCGGTTATTTATTCCACCACCCACGGCCGCGTATCGCGCATATGTTCTGTTATTCAATCCGCTGATCACGGTCGTATAGTTACCACTGGAGCTGTTGTGATATCCACTGCCAACCACAGCATAGGCACTGTCGGCAATGTTATCACGACCGCCGCCGACAAATGAGTATTTGGCCGCGGCAAGATTGCTCCAGCCGCCAGCTATATTTGCTGCGGTATCTGATACTACATTACCGGCAAAATTACTGTATCCAGACGCTATACCGCCATATACGCCATGAACTGTGTCGGCATGCCCACCATTTACCGTTGAATATTGTGCTATCGCGGCGTTGTCTTTTCCACTACTAATAAATGCAGCAGTATCAGTTGATGCATCTCCTGCGATATTATGCCAACCCGATATAATACCGCCGTACATAGCCCATACACTATCTGCATAACCGCCGCCTACAAACGCATACGGTGCAAACGCTGCATTATCTCTTCCGCCGCCGACAAAAGCGGCAGTATCAGTCAAGGTATCGCCCGCAGTATTGTGCCAGCCCGATATAATACCGCCATACCGTGCCCACGCTGTATCTGCATAACCGCCGGTTATCGTCGAATAATCCAACCAACTCGCGTTATTATATCCACCTCCCACATTTGAATAATCTAAAGAGGCATGGTTATTTAGTCCACCGCAAATCGCCGCAAAATCATCTGTTGCAATACTTGCATCTCCCCCAACTGCTGCAGCACAGAAGCCAGAAGCGCTCTTACTAAATCCGCCGCCAATTGCACAACGATCGTCGGCAATGTTATATTGCCCGCCTCCAACTGCTGCGCATTGTGCACGAGCGCGGTTGACCTCGCCGCCGCAAACCACCGTATAGTATTCACGAGCGTCGTTATCCTTCCCGCCACCGACTGTTGCATATTGCTGCCTGGCGCGGTTAAAATCCCCACCACCCACTGTTGCATAGTGATGTTCAGCACTATCAGCACAACCGCCACCTACGGATGAATAATTACCTCCTGCGAAATTCAACAATCCACCACGTACCGTTGCACCGTTATTAGTGGCAAGGTTTCGGTATCCGCCGTTGACTGTGCAATATCTGATATTGTAGCCACTCATACCGGTCGTGCATGCTGCTCCTAAATTAATATGAGTATGCGTGCTGTCACCATATAGAACATTATCAGCACCACCGCGCGCAATACCCCAGTACTTATTTGTATAAAGCACTGAATCGATCTTGGGCCAGTTGCCTAAAGACGAAATGTTGGTCCAGGATAACTGACCGCTGCCATTTGCCAGGATCACCTGCCCGTTTGACCCGTCCTGAACCGGGAATTCATAGCCACTCGACTCATCGCCGAATCTTATGTGCGGCATGTCGACCATAAAGGTTGAATCCTGGGTAAGGTTCGAGTTAATGCCGAACAAATATGAATAACCACCTGTCGCAGTGATCGTATCGGCATAACCGCCAGGGATAACTGAATAATAACCGCCATTATAATTATAACTTCCACCACCAACCGCAGCATAATGGTGAGCTGCTGTATTCTGCCAGCCACCAGCAACCGTCGCTGAAGAATAAGTTGCACGGTTACGATAGCCGCCGCCCACTGTACAGTATTCATTGTTAAGCATCAAAACTCCGGTCGTACACGCAACCCCAAAATTAACATGGGTATTGAAAGCTGTACCCCACATCACATTACTGCTGCGCATGGCTAACCCATAATCACCAGCCGGGTAAAGACGATTGTTGTTAAAAACCCAATCACTATCTGGCAAGCCGATCCTTACATACTCGCTCGTGTCCGAATACGTTGAAGTATAGGCATAGCCGACTGAGGTAATGCGCGTACGGGGTGTCAATATCTGGGGTCCCTCAAGTGTCAATTCAATCCATGTGTCTGTGAAATCAGAGAACACACTATCTGGTATCGGCGTTACTTCACCGAGCATGACGCTGAAAACACCGCTTTCGATAGGCACATTCGTCTGGGTCTCTGACCACAGCTCATTACCACCCGATACCGCATCGAAGATTTTTATTGTCATGTCGAGCGAATCATCGATCGGCACACCGAGTGTATCGGTCAGATACGCCTGGTAATTGAGTAATCTTGGCGCTAAACGTATATTGTCAACGGATACGCCAGATGTCTGTGCATACAGCAGAAACACTGTACACAGTGCTATAATGCACAATTTCAAACCTTTCATGTTTCCTCCTCTTACCAACATTATCTCCGGTTTACGGTTTTTGGTTGTGTATACATCGCCCCGCAGACCGGACAATACTGCGCCATAGGATGATCGATCGGTTCTTTACAGTACGGGCATTTTTTGATCAATTCTAATCCGCAATTGGGACAATACTTCTCTTTTTTTGTAACCGAAACAAAACCGCATTTTGAACAAATCGCTATTATTTCTTTCATAGATCATTATACAGGGACTTCTTAACATCGCTCTTAACATGCTTAAAGTAAACACTGACAACGCTTTCAGGGATCTACTGGGGTGGCTTAAAGGAGTTTTTTATATACTTGCTGGGTCTCTTCTGAAGGCAGACAATTGAGTTCTCTTTTGAATAATTCAACACATTTTTTGTATTGATTTATCGCTTTGGCCTTTTCGCCGCTGCCAAGGTGTGCACGCATCAAAAAACGGTGCCCTTCTTCGTCGAAAGGATCGGATGCTAAGATTGTTTTGCCGAGTTGTATTGCACTTTCAAATTTCAGTTTCTTAAAATATATTCTGCCCAGCATTAACATGCGCTCACGGTACAAGGCAGCGTACGTGTTTCTAACATCCTCGACCCAGGGATCGTACGTATTTTCAAGAAAATCACCATGATAAAGCTCCATTGCTCCCTTGAGTTTGATCTCGGCAAGATGGATCTTACCCTCTTGAAATAGCATCTCGGCGTCATGGGTCAGCTCTTTGAATTTATCGACATCGATCCATACGTTTTCGAGTCTATATACGCCTCTTACGTGCTTTATATAGTGTTTTCCGATTATCGCCTTGAGTTGATGTAGGCAGACGTGGAAATTATTGATCATTTTTGTCGTTGATAACTCAGGCCAGAGCATGGAACCGATCTTGGCCCGGTCGACACGTAAGCCAGTAAGCATGCTTGAGATCAATATTGATAATAGCTGCTTTGGCTTTGCGCGCTGCCATTGTTCATCACCGATCAAACCGTGCACAGGGTGTTCAATAAGGAAAGAACCGCAACAATGTATTTTGAGCGGCTGAGCAGCGGGTTTTTTCTGTTTAACGTCAAATCGCTCGAGCCAACCGGTCATATGCAATCTTTGAGCGATATCCCGCGCTTCGGTCATATATTGCCGTATTATTTTTTCACCAGCTTTGCCTGCCTTTAAATAGATAATGCAAAGATATAACAATCTAAACAAACCTGTCATGTTTTTCATCGACCGTAGCATTTGCAGACCTTTTTCTATTTGCTCGAGACCCTTTTTTCTTTTCTTTTCAAAGAGTGACTGAAATCCGCGGAGGATATTGAAAGTAGCAAATTTTTTTGCGCTATCTTTAAAACTATCACTGATCGTTTTGAGTGTTCTATTCAAGTTTTTTTTATCCTTAATACCGACATACAGACACCCTAGGTTTAAAAGCGGATAGATCTTCACTGTTTGATTATCAAACTCCTCAGCCAGCTTGAGCGCAGTCATGAGATGTCCATGTGCCTTTTCATATTTTTCATCAACGACCAGAAAAGTCCCGTACCGGTACTCGAGTTCGTATTGCACTTCTTTTAGACGCGTTCCAAAGCGAGTCCAGCGCTTGATACCTTTGTTGAATTCGCTCTCTGCCCGGGGAAAATAACCCTGGTTAAAATATATCTGTGCGATGTGTATATACGATACGAGCTCAGCTCTCAATCTGCCTGCACGAATATTGTAATTCTGATACTGCCGCAGATAACCCATGCCCTTTGTCAGTTCACCGGAATTTGCATAGGAAACACCGAGATTACCTAAAGATGCTGCTATGATATGACCTATCTGGGTTTCCTGCGCCGCAGCAAGGGCAGTTTCACGATAGGTTACCGCTTCTTTGAAGTTGTGTTTTTCATTATATATCGAGCCTAATAACCTGTAGATATTATAGCGATCAAAAGAAGAAGCAGTGTCAGCATAGATCTCTTTTATCTTGAGCACCTGGTGCAAGGCATTATCGACCTTGCCCATATTCTTTAACAAAAAAGCCCGGTTCATGACAAGTTCAAGTTCTAGCTCATCGAATTTACCGGCTTTAACCTTCCTGATCAGTCGTAACCCTCTATTTACCATTTTGAGTGCCTCTTGATATTTCCCGAGATGCCGGAGTACCTGAGTTAACTCATTATAATAACTTAGAAGTCTTTTATCATCGACATTTAGCCGGTGTTTTTTAATAAAAGGAATAATCGTCTTTGATAGATCAAAAAACTGACCATATTTTTCATAGAGGAATAGGCTTTTCGAAAAATCGAGCATTATGTCAACGAGCTTTTTTGGTGCTATCTTATTTTTTTGACGGGCAATAGAAAGTGCATTTTCCAGATAATGATGACTCCGTGCATAATCACCTGCCTGGCGTGACTCTTTACCGAGCCTTAGAAGTAGTTGCAATACCCTGGTGCTCTTTTCATGAGCAGAAAGCAAGTGCTCGACCGCTTGTTTTTTATAGCCATGTTCAAGGAAGAAATCACCGATCTTGTGATGGAGTTTTATCTTTTCCTGCGCTGGTATCTGCTCATATAGAGTTTCACGGATCAAAGGGTGTGCAAAAACATATTCATCATGTTTTTTCGTGATGAATCCCATCCTCCGAAGCGACGATATTATGGCCTTTTTCCCATTAAGGACCGTTATCGACGGATCGAAATTATCTCCTATTACTGAGGCGACTTTGAGGAAGATGATGGTATCATCGGGGAGATTTTGAAAACGCGACTTGATCATCTCAGTCACCCGGTCAGGTATATCGATCTGTAAATATGAACTTATCGTTTTCCAGCGCGTATTTTCACTATCATAATAGATAATACCCTTTTCGAACATCGCGTATAAAAACTCTTTTAAAAACAGAGGAACACCTTTGGTCTTGGCGCACAGCCATTTGATGAAAATCTCATCCATCTCATTTTTGAACAGGGTGGCATTCAGATCCATTAACTCTTCCTCATCAAGATGATGCAGGACGATTCTCTCTACTGATTGTGATTCAACTTCATCAAACCATTTCAAAAGTGCCGGATTTTCACGCGCAATGAGAACTAAAAAAGCAGATCCATCTCCTATATGCTGGAGTAGGTATTCAAGCAAATCCCGGACATCACAAGCTGATTCATGAAAATCATCAATGATCAAAATAACCGGGGCAAGGTCTGTTGTATTCGACAAAAAACGATAAAACAAAGCATTCATTTCAGATCCGGTAATTGCTTTATCTCGTGTTTTAGCTTCATATGGATAGTATAGACTCAATTCAGGGAGCGTGTCGGCAAATTCATTATACATTTGATCGTCGATAGCCTTTGTTATCGTCCGTGTATTGTGGCTTACCCTCTGCAGGTATAGCCTGATGATCTCGGCAAAGAAATCTCGCGCGCTTGATGTATGTGATTTTGCATCTAACCTGAAAACCAGTGCATTACCGGCCTCTTTTGAAATAAATTCATCGACAAGACGAGTTTTACCGATACCCGTTTCGCCTGTTATAAACAGGCAATTGCCGTTATTTCCAAGGACATCATTTAATTTTTTTTTGAGTAAGGTGATCTCTTTTTTACGCCCTATGAAAATCGAATCAAGAAAACTATTCGGCTTCATAGGACAGATTCTTTGCCTGTTAATTGTGGTCGTATCATAGATATGCATTTAATATGCCATGTTTTTACCCGTTAGTCAAGCGGTTTTCGCTATGAAATAAAAAGCCCCTGCACAAAGCAGGGGCTTTTGGTGCTAACTTTAGTTTAAATACCCGATATTGCGGGAATCGAGTCTTTTAACGATGAGCAGACTGGTTATGCGCACAGGCACTTCGTGCCTTACCAGACGCATAAATGTGAGGACCGGCTGAGTAATTCTATGCCTTTTTGCCGTAACTATGGTCTCGGGCGACATCCCGCTGTAAGCTATATCCTCACCTTCAAAGCGCGGTTCTGCAATAACGATCTCGTCGAGCATACCTATTTCAGGTCCTCGAGGCGCGGTTACGAGTATTTCTGGCAGCATTCCGCTATAAGCTATATCCTCACCTTCATACCTCGGGGCAGTAATGACTATTTCGGGCAAATTCCCGATCTCTTGATTTTCTGAGACATAATCAGCCATGGGCTGAACACAGAATACATTTGCAGCTAATAAAATAGCACTGATCAAACTCAACATTTTACCTCCTTATTCTTTCTAATATTGTTATTCATTGCTTATTATACGTAAGATTTGGACAAAAGGTTTCACTGCAGTCGACGTCCATGTCGAACAGGGTGAAAGTCATTGTCCCAATTTTTCATATTAGAAAATAATATCGGAAAATCGCCTGCCCTCGCTCCATATATCTATAGTAATGTTATAATACAACGGGGAGGATTTCGCTGCGCGGGAAGTCATTGTGTTATTGTTTGTCATTATCCGGCTTGACCGGATAATCCATATATGAATGGCATTACTAGATTCCCCGATCGAGTCGGGGAATGACATAAGTGCTTACCGAATTTTCACAACTTTTTGAATAATTACGTTGTCTATTTCGACAAAATAAATTCCCGGTGCGGGGTACTGATCAACTATCTCACGTCCGGTAATATCGAAAACTCTGCATACTTTGTCTTTGGGTAAAACCAGGGCACCTCGAATTATCGTCGCGCATGAAATGTCATATGGTCTAAATTGGTGTTCTTCAATACCGACCAGATCATTTTCCCACCATGATATGTCATTTGCTTCGCGCGCCCCGGACAGGATATCGAGATCTGTATCCTGGTCAATATCACAAGCAAAAACCGTGATCGCACCGTCGAGGTTGGCATCGAGGACATGTTCGGTAAAGTTCTCGCTGCCGTCGTTCTCCCACCAGGAAAGGTCATCGTCAACAGCTGCGGTACCGATAACGTCGGCATCATTGTCATTATCGAGGTCTGCTGCGTCAATACCCCAGACACCGCCGAATGCATTATCGATCGTGTGCTGCGTGAAGTTTTCACTGCCATCGTTCTCAAACCAGTATATGGAATTACTAAGATATGCAGCGACGACGAGATCCTTGTCGCCGTCCGGCTCTACGTCAATAGCGCATGGTGAAAGCGCGCCAATGACCGTGCCGAGCGGATGTCTGGTAAAATTCTCGCTGCCGTCGTTCTCCCACCAGGATAAATCATGCGCCTGATAAGCAGTACCGATAACATCGATATCATTGTCATCGTCGAGATCATCGGCAATAACCCAGGACGCAGCATCATAATTCGACTCGATCGTATCGGCGGTGAAGTTCTCGCTGCCGTCATTCTCCCACCAGACAATACAATCGATCTGAAATGATGGGGCCAACACATCACCGTCACCATCTTCATCAAGATCGACAGCAAAAACTGACTGTGCATTGGTGAAGGTATTTGTTATGAGATGTTTTGTGAAATTCTCGCTCCCATCATTTTCAAACCACAAAACTTCAGCATGTGACTGAGATGTACTGACAACGTCGATATCGCCGTCTGGTTCCATATCGATGTAGTATACTGAATTGGCAAAATCAACGCTGTCGGCGAGCAAATGTCTTGTGAAGTTCTCGCTCCCGTCGTTCTCCCACCAGACAACCTGATTGTCACCGGCAATAGCCGCAAGCACATCGATATCATTATCCTGGTCAAGGTCAAGAGCCATTACATCATACGGCAAGCTGATCGTCGTGCTGTCGATGACATTCCTGGTGAAATTGACCTGAGCAAATATCATGACCGGTAAAAATATTAGAATTACAAACAACTTTTTATATAACATACTTCCTCCTTAAGCTATTATAATGGCACAATAAGGATTGTCAAGTAAAGGCAGTAACTGAATACACAACTAAACAACAAGTCTGAAGACATGGTTTCTATCGAAACCTGAAGACACGCTGATGCTGGAGACATGTCACTTCGTTCCTGGAGAATCGTATTCGTAAAAGAGCAGTTATTAAGTCATTAAATAATTGAGTTATTAAAGGACAAAATAAGATTGAGATGAGTCAGGCTCTGACTTTGCTTGACACGGTATTATTGTCAGTTATAATGCAGCATCATGAAAAAATTATATGTCGTATCTGTGTTATTATTTATTATAATAATGGTATTTGTTGGTGGGTGCAAAACACCAAAGACAAGATCCGCTTTCCAAGCACCTGATTACTGGCCAACGTCCCGATGGCAGACCTCAACGCCTGAAAAACAGGGCATGGATTCTGAAAAGATCGCGGAAATGATCGAATATATTCAGACAAATTCAATACCTGTGCACAGCATGCACATCGCGCGCAACGGCTATCTGGTGACTGAAGTTTATTTTTACCCGTACGACGGCAGCACCGTACACGACATCGCATCAGTCACCAAGAGCGTGACTTCTGTACTCGTTGGTGCAGCTATCAATAAAGGTTTGATCAGAGATGAACACGTGCTGGTCAAAGATTTTTTTCCTGAATATGATTCGTTTTTTAAGAATACACCCAAAGAACACCTTACAATAAAAGATCTTGTCACGATGACCTCTGGGTTGGAATTGGTAAACAGTGACCCGACCCGTTCGATATTTGCCGAAGCCACACTCTTTGGCATGTTCACCGAAGATGATTGGCTCGAGTACATCCTGGATTTACCGTCGGTATATGAGCCGGGGATGCATTTCGGGTATAACAGCTGCAACTTTCACCTTCTTTCAATGATAATAAGCCGGGCAACGGGCATGAGAATGGCTGATTTTGCCCGGGAAAACCTTTTTAAACCGCTCGGCATAAATGATTTTGTCTGGCCTGAAGACCCAAAAGGGAATAGTCACGGTTGGGGCGATCTTAAACTGCATCCGCGCGACATGGCCAAGCTCGGCTATTTGCTCATTAATAATGGAGTATGGGAAGGAAAACAGTTAATCGGTCCAGACTGGGTCGCCAAATCCAGGCAGCATCAGGTAGATGTCCCTGGACCTCCTGGAGACATACACATCGATTATTCTTATGGGTGGTGGGTGATTTCAGGCAAACTCCAAGGAATATACGAAGCAAATGGTCGCGGTGGTCAGCATATCATTATCTGGCCGGAGCAAAATATAATCATTGTCTTTACGGGCGGGGGTTTTGACCAGGGTATAATAGCTGAACATCTTATCGCAACTATCAGTGCACAAAATGCACTGCCTGAAAACCAAGCAGCCTTTCAACACCTGCAGGCTATTATTAGCCAGGTTAAAACAGAACCAGCCTGGCTAGCCATGATACAGTTTCCAATAGTGGCCCAGGTCATCTCTGGTAAAACCCTGACCCTTGAACAAAATCCATTGGAACTGGAGAGTATCAATATAACGTTCATTGATCCGCAGTATGCTGATCTAAAAATGAAAAGAGCCGGAGCCGAGCAGATCCTGCGCATTCGTATGGGCGGTATATATGCCATGTCAGAAAGCGGTGCCTATGGCTTGCCCGTGGGAGCACGCGGCATGTGGATGAATGACACGACACTGTCGATCGAAATAAATGAAATAGCAAACATCAATGATTATAAAGTGACCGCGGTGTTCAGTCAGGATAAAGCGGTCCTGTCGGTTTCTGAATCAACCCTCTTTACAAAACCAGTCGTCATCAAAGGGATATTTTAAAGGAGATATCATGAGTAAAGTAGCGATAATCGGTTCTGGTATGGGGGGTCTAGTCTGCGGCAACCTGCTGGCACGCAAGGGACACGACGTTACGATATTCGAGGCGCACAGCGCGCCGGGCGGTTACACTTCCGGTTTCTGGCGTAAAGGCTTTTATTTTGAGAGCGGCACGCTTTCCTTTGAAAATTCTGCCGATATCATCCGAACGATGAAAGATATCGGCGTACATGAAAAGGTCGAGTTCGTCCGGCAACGCATCAGATGGCTTTCACCAGAATTTGATTTTATCCCGGATAAGCTTGATCATGCATATGAAAATATAATCAATGCATACCCGGGTGAAAGAGAGAACCTTATAAGATCTTTTTCCGAAATAAAAAAGATGACAAAGGGTCTGCTTTCTCTTGCCAGACCGACAAATGTTTTAACCGGCATCGCATACCCGCTGAAACTCGCCAGGTTCATGTTCCTGGTAAAAAAATATTCTGATATGACGCTGTCTGAATTCGCGGCGCGTTATTTTAGCGAGGATTCGAAGCCTTACCAACTATTCAAAAGCATGGGCTATCCAGAGATGAGCGTTATCCTCCTTGCCGGAGCCTTTATCGCCTTTGTCAGCGATTACTGGACCATAAAGAACGGTATGCAGTCATGGGCAGATGCACTCGCTGATAAATTTAAAAATCTGGGTGGTAAGCTGAAACTCAAATCAAAGGTCGATAGAATATTGACCGAAGACAATTTCGCGGTCGGCGTGGAAAGCATGGGCGAAACATTCAAGGCGGATTTTGTGATATCAGCCAGCGATTATAAGAAAACATTTTTCCAGCTTCTTGATGATCCTGGTATCCTGCCGGAGGATTTTAAAGATAGAACGGAAAAAGCGCCGGTATCCGAGGCTTTTTTCAGCGTATATCTCGGACTCGATATGACCGCTGAGGAATTGATAAAGCACATGAAGACCTTCCATATTTACTATTATGCTCACCATCCTGACTATGATATTAGTAACAGCAATGATGAGAGTTTCTTTGAAAAAACATCACCCGCGATCTATTCACCGTCGCTAATGAACCCTGATCTCGCGCCCAGAGGAAAATCATCGCTCATGATCCATTGCATATGTCCGCATCGATGGATGAACAACTGGGGACATGGCGACGAACAAATTTACAGGCAGCTCAAGGAGATCGCGACCAAAGCCCTGATTAAAAAGACGAGTGAGATAATACCGGATCTTGATAAACATATCATCTTCGAAGATTCGGCTACGCCCTTGACTTTTGAACGGTTTACTCACAATACTGACGGCGCCAGTTCAGCCTGGTCATGGAACCCGCATAAGAAGTTCTTCAAAAATGCTTTTGCGGTAAAAGTCGAAACACCGGTGAAGAACTTGTTCATAGGCTCGTGCTGGGCATCACAGTTTGGCGGCATACCTGGTGCGATAAATGCGGCTTATAAGTGCGTAAAAAAGGTCAGCCAGTATCGTTGAATTCTTAAACCTTATATCATCTGCTGTTGTCCAATATTAAAGGAACTATATATGATAAAAACAACTTTTTGGCCAGGTATTATCCTGATGCTTGCATTGCTTGCAAGTGCATCTGCACAGCGTCCGGGTAATGCTGATGAATTCAATGGCAGGATATCGGGGAACGTATATGACGCCGAGTACCGCGAACCGATAAGCTATGCAAATATCGTCCTTTACAAGCATGAAGATAATTCCCAGGTCACCGGCACGATCACCGATCCCGGCGGTTTTTTTCGATTAACTAATATCAAACCCGGTACATATTTCATCGAAATATCGTTTATGGGCTATCAAACCCGCAAGATAGACAATATTAAAATAGGCCCGGCAGAGCCGGACTTTTATACAGGAAATATCTCTTTAGAGCCGACCGTTCTGCAAGTGGAAGGCACTGAAATTATTGCCGAGCGTCCGGCAATAGCCTATGAAATAGATAAAAAAGTGATAAATGTAGCCCGGCAGACAACATCGGTGTCAGGTTCTGCCGTCGATGTGCTTGAAAATGTGCCGTCGGTCGATGTCGACATAGAGGGTAATGTCAGTCTCCGGGGCAGCGAAAATTTCACCGTGCTCATTGACGGACGCCCGACTATTCTCGATCCGAGTGACGCCCTTCAACAGATACCTGCCAGCACCATAGATAATATAGAAATAATCACCAACCCATCGGCACGTTATGACCCCGAGGGGATATCGGGTATTATCAACGTCATAATGAAAAAGAAAAGCACGCAAGGCATCAGTGGCATCGTAAACATGAACGCCGGGATCGATGACAAGTATGGAGGCGATTTTCTGGTCAGCACTCGCCGCGGGAAAGCCAATATGTTCCTCAGCGCCAATTACCGTAAATATGCTTTTCCAGGCACGCAAAAAGTCGAGAATATTACATCGGCAAACGATACTTCCTCCTATGTATTCTCCGACGGTCAATCTACGCGCAGATGGAACCCTTACGGGCTGCGCGCGGGCATAGATCTGGAGCTCGGGCTCATGGACAAAATGAGTCTGTCAGGAGAATATGGCCAAAGAAAAATGAAAAACGGCTCAGAACAATCTTACGATGAATGGACCGAACCGGGGGATAGCCACAATCTGTATTTGTCCACGGATAGCGGGGATTTTTCCCATGATTTTTATTCATTAATACTCGATTACGTGCACGAGTTCGTTAGTAAGGACCACAAATTATCCGCGCAGGCGCAGTACAGCCATCGAAACAAGGAACAGTTCGCGACCACTGAGCTCACTGACACGACCGGCACGATCATGAGTGGTACCCGAAATTCAGAAGATGGTCCATCAATGCTTGGACAATTCAAACTCGATTACACACTGCCTCTGCCCGATAACAGCAAATTCGAAGCAGGCTACCAGGGGAGAATCCAGCGCTCTGAAGATATCGCGAGAACATATGAATATGACACAATATCATCGAACTATGAGTTCATGGAAGAGTTCAGTCATACGACAGATTATAACCGGGATATCCACGCGCTGTACAGTATGTTTTCAGGGACATATCGTGATTTTGGGTATCAGGGAGGATTGCGCAGTGAATATACGTATCGCCTGATTGAAATGATCGGCGAAGATGAAAGATTTACCATCGACCGGTGGGACTTTTTCCCTTCCGGCCACTTATCATACAGTTTCCCAAAGGGTCAGCAGATCATGGCGAGTTATACGCGCCGGATACAACGTCCGAGATCATGGTGGCTTGAACCGTTCTTGACCTGGTCAGATGCCTATAATGTGCGCAAGGGGAACCCGAATCTGAAACCTGAATACATCGACTCATACGAGCTCGGGTTTCAGACCTTGATAGGAAGGAGTCTATTCTCAACCGAGGCTTATTACCGGGTCACGCATAATAACGTGGAACGCGTTCAGTCACTCTACAGTGAAAATGTTATCTTGCATACCGTTGAAAACGCGGGCATTGAAAAGACAATGGGTATTGAAGCTATGCTCGACCTCAAATTCACAGCCTGGTGGAATCTGAATTTAACATCGAACTTCTACCGGCAGATGATCGAAGGCGAGCTCGGCGGCATAGATTTTTCTAAAGATGATTTCTCCTGGAGCACAAGATTCAGTAATGAACTAAAAGTACTCCCGGCAACAAGATTACAGATAAACGGCAGGTATCGCAGCCCGGCAGTCTCGGCTCAAGGCCAGCGCGAAGCATACTTCACTGTCGATGCAGCATTGAAACAGGAATTTCTAAACAAAAAATTATCCCTGACCTTGCAGGCAAGAGATATTTTTGGCACGCGCAAGCGCGAGTACACATCAGAAGGTGAAGATTTCTATTATTACAGATACTCAACGAGCAAATCGCCGGTCGTGATGCTGAGCCTCAATTACAATTTTAACAATTACAAACAAAAGCAGACTCCGGAAGATACCGAACAAAATTACGAGGGTATGGAAGAACTATAACATACCCCTGGTATCTGCAATCAATTTTTTCGCTGCTTAGTGCCTACTATTCTTCTACTATCTGGGCGTCGAAAACCTCGAAATAATAGTCACCATCAAAACGGTCTGTATCGTCCTTGCGAAAATAACCGCCCGCTCTGACCTCCTTATTCAAATAAGAACTCATCACCTTTGGCGGTGTCAGATCAGGATTTATCGGCGGCGGCAATTCAAGCGGAGCCCAAATAGTCACGGGCATAATATTACCGGTCCCGTCCATAAGCACAGGGTTAAAATCTCTAAAATATCCAGTTCCCTTATTTACCAGTATCCCGGTCACAGTGACCACTGAATCAATGAACACATCGGGTTCTTCATACAGTTCAACGATTGTCGGCATCGTAGAAAACACTGCCTTGCCCTCTTTCTCGCCGATCTTTTCTATATAGTCATCGACCAATTTCGACAGGTAAATATTTATATCCTTTAGACTCTCTTTGTTCCAGTTAGCATTGCCAAAAGTCAAGTTTTTTGCCTGTTTGAAATCTTGCAATGCACCTTGCAGATCATTAAGAAGATACCTCATGGCGCCAGTTATAATGTACAGCTCTTTGCGGATACCTTTTTTGTTCTCATCTTGCAGCATGCCTTCAGCTATATTGAGTGCTTTTGTACGCGCCTCTGCTGCATGAGCAAACTTTTCTTCATTTGCCATGTGGTGCCCTTTTACCCGATAAAAGTGACACCAGAATTCCTCATCCCTACCGAGTATTTCATAAATCCGTTCGGCAAGTAAAAGCCGGTAAGACATAGGGATAACATAATAATCACCATTCGTTTCATACAGATCAAGACTGTCGACGAACTTTCGAATCTCTTTATGCTTGCTTTCCGGTATATCTTCGAAATCCCACATAAAACACGTAAACCAGCATTTTCTGCAGGAATAGAGAGCTTTGCCGTCAGTATATGGCCAGAAAATATATTCGAATCTTGAAGGGTAATCATAAACATATGAACCATAACTCGTTATTTCATAGTATTCGCTTTTTGTACCGCAGATCGGGCATTTCTTTTCGACTGGTGTCCAGGTTGTTGAGAGCAACAGTGTAGGGAGCAACGGGTAGAGCGTAATGCGTAAAAAAAATCTCATATTGTTCGTTATGGTTTTAGATATACAATATAATTACCGGCAAAAACAGGTGAACTGGAACCGAAATTTTCTCCGAGTTTTTCAATACGGTGTCGGTCGACCATGTCATCTCCTGATGTTCCTAAAAAATCAACATCCATACTGAAAATGACCCCATCACCTGACGCCAGCCATTCCAAATTATAAAGAGTCAACATGCTTCGATTTTCAAAATCCTCTCCTTCAATGAGTTCGTGCAATGAAAAATCAACATGGGCAAAAGTGTGTACATCGAGAATGTACAACCTTTGATCGCCACCAAGATATAACGCATCGTAATCGACAAATGCGAATTTATCTGATCTTGAAGACCATGCTATATCTTCGGTATTAGCAAATACATATAGCTCATAAAAAGCATTTGTATCATGGATCATCCTCACAACGGGGAATTCTTCTGGATCTTCCTCATGGGACTCAAAAGACACAGTTTTTTTCTGGTCTGGAGATTCATTGCCAATATGATAAAAAGTGTATGGGCCCATGGAAGAGTAATCCTCATCATCAAGTTCGACTATCCGGTACCTCTGTTCGTCAGAAAAAAATAGCTGACCGCAGTTCTTAATATAGTTTTCAATCCCCTGAACATCCATGAGTTCTTGTGAAAATTCCTGGGCTTGTTTTTTGGAGAAAAATTCCTTCATGACCAGCACATACCAACCAGGTACGAGGTTTTCAAAGTGTGTTGAAAGCAATATTGATGCATGATACCCGCCCTTGTTATTAGCATCTTCAGCCATATCAAAAGAGCGGTAGTTGCCGATAATGACGAGCCATTTGTTTTCATACAAGGCAGGATCTGCTGGTCCATCTCCAGAAAAAACTATCGCTGGCGCAAGGAGCAAAATACACAAAACTAAACGAGCCAAGAATAACATAATCAGAAAGGAGAGCGGTCTTTCACTCTGGCATATGCAGCATCGATATCACTCGCTTCAATCACGGTGCGTCCTGATGCCTTAACATCCTTACGTAAAACCTGTGCAAAAACGATAACAAAATCGGAAACGTCATTACGCCGGATCGCTCCCGTACTCACCTTTTTCTCGATTTCGTCAAACGAAAAATATTTCTCAACGTGTTTCAATATATCATTGCTCAAAAACAACGGGTCAACTAAATTCCTCAACTGTGCAAGGACCACGTCCTTATTTACTTTCTGTAAATCCATAACATCTTTCTTATCCACTCTTCAGACTCCTTTCTGCACTAACAGCAAACAGCGTCGCGCATGGTACGCAGAGTGTTTAGCGCAATAGATTATATTCTTATAGGAAATGAAGTCAAGGAGTCGGGCTTGGTCTTTCTATTTACCTGGTTTTCTGATAGCCTGATCCGCTTCCCACTGATACTTTGATTTCCTAATATGCTTTCTTGTTACACCCTACGCCCTACTCTCTTTCTTCCTGGTGCCTAGTTCTCAGTTCCTACTGTCTGGTCCCTACCTAATCTTGACTATCTTATGTGTGATCTTTCCGTCTATCTCGATAAAATAAACCCCCAGGGCAAGGTGTGCGGCGTCGACGTCACGTCCGGCAATATTGTAGACTCTGCACGGAATATCACTGGGCAGTTTCAGGGAGCCGGAAAATATCGTCGAACCGATATATTGATAATCGGTAGGTCGTGACATATTTTCTTTTATGCCTACTGTTTCATCGCGTTCAGCGATCGTTGGCTGATTTGTATCAGTCCAGGCGATCGGCTCTGAGGGTATATTGGCCGCCACCTCACCTGCTGCTCGGTAATAGACCGTGCTAACATTATTGAAAATAGGATGGGCCGCGAAATTCGTGAAGTAAAGATCATTGGGGCTGAGCGCAGCTACGCCTGCAGTCATGTCAAAGGCACTGCAAACCGGGTTGACATTTCCGTTAGCGCATCCCGGGTTATCGCCCATAATGAGAATGCCGCCGGTCTCAGCCAACCAGTCAAAAAGATTATCAGTAAAGACGATATTGTCTGCAGTCCCATAGTATGTGTTCTCGCAAAAATTCATATCACCGGTGAGTATAACACGCTCATGGCCCTGACCATAATAGCTTACCAGCGAGTCTACTTCCTCCTGTGTATACACGCTATACCAGCTACTACCGACTGCGATGACAATGACATCATACTGGGAAAGGTCCATTGTATGCACGCCAGTACCGCAGCATGCCATTGTGTAACCGCTGTCAGCAAGATTGGCGACCAGTTGCGTATACCGGGAAAATGGCTGGTAGTCCAAATAAACACCGTGCGTCGTGTCCCACAACACGGCATACACCTGAAGTTCACTCACTACCGGGGTCTCGACGATGGGCTGCGGCTTAACTATGCTGCTCTTTGCTGCTATGTCATAGACATCCCCGGAAGCACCTGCCAGAAAACACGGTATAATAAGCAGGGTGAAGAAAAACAAAGTACTTTTGGAAAATCTCATAGCTATACCTCCTTGATAAATATACTCTCGATTATAACTATGTCAAGGGATTTTCAGCTTGTATTGACAAACATTACAGGATAGTTACAATGTCTGCATATGTGCAGATCGTCTCTTAAGATCATTATTCTGCTACTCCCGCTTTTTCTGTTTTCCTTTACCCAGGAGGAAATCGAGGAATTTGAAAAGCAATCATATGAACAGCTCGATAATGATAACGCGGTTAAAGCCATTTATGACGGCGCGCTTGAGCAACTCCAGCGGGTATTCTCAGATGATAATCTGGCGATATTAAATGGAAATGAACTGAGATTATTGAGGAACATGATCTATGCCCAGCATGCATATGCTTTTAAATCAAAAGATTTGCAGGAATGGTTCAGTAAGTTTTATTGGTATGAACCGCTCACATCTAACGTTGATGATTATTTAACATGGATCGATTCAATAAACATCGAAAGGATCAAGCTATTCGAGCCAGCGCATAAAAAAAGCCAGGCTATCGCTCTGGCTGATGACCAGCTGGTCGGAATCTGGCATGTAAGCCCGATGGTCGCCGCCGGTTATGGTGAGTTGATCTATTTTTACCCTGATCATGCATTCAAGATCACCGCCAATCAGATGGATTGGGGCAACCGTCTGTCGAGCATAGCCGGATCATGGTCGATCAAAGCGAATGCGCTCGTCCTGGAAGTAACCGAAAAATGCATTCTTGCCGGCGGCGAGATCGTTGAAGGGTATGCTTCATGCGCAAGTGAATTCGCTATCGAAGGCGGGACAACAGAGGTCCTTACGGTCTCGCCTGGTGAAATACGTACTTATCCGGTCAGTGAAATCGTTATAGATGACCTCGGTGGAGCGCTGGGACAAGGAGTATCGATGCCGAGAATAAGAATCGGTACATGTCATTTCTGGTTATTCTCCAGCGACCCTTATTCAGATATTCAATAGAGCAGCTAATAATGAAAAAGGAGCGGCGATATACGCCACTCCAATTCTATGAGAACATATCATTACCTTATTATTATCACATAATACCACCCTTTTCATTGAGGGACTCGATCATATCAAGCCCTCAGAGATACTGTGACGCGTAGTATATCATTCTCGTATTCAGCTTTTGCCTTTTCCGCAGCTACTGGATCTTTAAATGTCAGGTATTTTGCATAGTTGACAGTATCTGAAGCTGCATAGACCAACAGACATCGCGAATTGACTTTGAGTTTGATGCTGTTCTTGTGAGCACCTGGCAGGATAACTTCTATGGTCAAGCTGTTCTCTTGCGGATCGATATAGGTGCATACTTCTGGTTCGACTTTACTTACTGTTCCGACCATAAATCACCTCCAAGGGATCCCCCCAAACATGATGTTTGGGTGAAAATCTCCAGTGTCCACGCGGCCTTGTACAAAGGTCGGGATTTGTCTAATCCCACCCCGCACCAACATATTGGTGAAGGGCCCAGTGTTCTTCATGCATGTCTATTTCGCAATATCCATGCCCGTTTTTTAAAATAATATCGTGGAATTCAACGTGATTTTGCGCAGAATTTGCCTTTGTATGAAGAAAATACCTTATGTTGGGTATATTTTTACATATTTGAACGTTCGGATCATTTAGTTTACAAAGTATATCAGGATATCAGATTATTCTAGTTTATTTTGTAACTTCAGCGGAGCGTGTCTGCAATCCGCCATGCTGTGTGGCGGATGTGACTTCAATGAAATGTAACTTCAACGCAGTGTATTCCCTTTCTCTTTACTCTCTTTCTTCCTGGTGCCTAGTTCTCAGTTCCTACTGTCTGGTCCCTACCTAATCTTGACTATCTTCCCCGCAATTGTGCCGTCGATTTCAACAAAGTAAATCCCCGGGGCAAGGTGTTGATCGGCTACTTCGCATCCAGTGATATCGAAAATTTTATATGGTAAATCTTTGGGTAGGCGCATCAAGCCGTTGATTATCGTTGGCCAGACCGATACTCGTGCTGGTACCCTTTCAACGTACTCGGTGATCCCGGTTTGTGGACCGACCTGCAATGAGCAGATCAGGGTTTTTTCATATGCACCTTGATCCCAGATAAGGCCCAAAGAAAAATACACCCATTCATAGGGCGTGGCTCCACTACTGCAGGCGACACCATAAGGATCAGCGATATTTGAAGCCTGGGCGAGTCTTATCACATCACCATAATTGCCGATCGAGTCCATAATATTGATTTGCCCGTTGGTTGTCCTGAGATAACCACATAAACCAGAAGCCGTATCCACTACTGCTTTATTCTGTAATACAATATGGAGACTGGCAGTCTCACCGGGATTGAGCACACCATCATTATTGGCATTTGCAAAGGTATCGATGACTGTAAAAGCGGAAAATACCGGGAAAAAACCGCTCACTTCCATAAGGTATATCTCGGCCTGGAGCATATCTTGACAGATGCCGATTATTTCAGAGGAATCGTTCAATCCACCCCAGTAATCAGGACCAAGCTCGGGAACGAGTCCAAATATCATATACGTCGCAGAATCACACCATGCCCAATCGCCTAACTCGCCATTGCACGGGTAGCCATAGGCCTGCGTTGAATTACCCCAGTCCACGAAGCCATAGAGCAGACTTTCTTCGCGGCATATCGTATAGTATTCGAGTGTATCATCCCAGGGATAACTATTCATGTATGAGAAAGGAATAAGCAATACATCACCTGGCGAATGGTGGTTATGCCAGGTTCGAAAGCTATGTGCATTTACAAAATCGATTACCGCCTGGGTTTCCGGTTCTGAAGCTGGTTCAGTGCCGCGATAATTCCAGGCAGACTGGGTTGGACTGGAACCGACATTATCATACCCCCACTTGTATGGGTAATTGCGGTTGAGGTCGACACCGTAAGAACCACCCGAGTTATATCTTCGGTTCTTACGCCACATCATCGATGGATAAGTTTCATTATACACATAGCCGTCAGGATTCATGACCGGGATAAAAAAGATCTGCCGGTTATCTACGAGCCACTGAATTTCCGGATCTGATCCATAATTCTCGCAGAGATGAGTCATGTCGTTCATGCATACTGATACGCCGATCGGTTCATATGCATGAATCGCACCGGAAAAAAGGACTTCGGGTTTGCCATTATTTACGCCGGGGCTGTTCGATACCTTGACCGTGTAAAGCGCGCGGTTTTCAATAGAGCGGATCGCCAATGAATCGACTTTGAGCAAACCTGGATACTGTCCTTGTAACTGGAGTATTTCCTGAAGCACCTCGTTATATAGATAGTAATTCCCGAATACACCGCCCCTCTTATCACTGCGTACCTGCTCGTGATGTCGGGCGATGTCATCCAATACAATATCATATTCCAGGCCCAAAGCATCGAGCACGGCTATATCATCAGGCTCTATGACAACTTCAAGATACTCGCCAGCCCGATGCCTGAGTACGGAAAGCTCTGGTGTTTGCACGATTTTTATTAACTGGCTATGGTCATGATAATATATCTTCACGCGTGAAAGTGCCCCTTCAGAATGGAGCAAAAGAATCAGGCTAATCAATATCATCGTAGCTACTTCGTATAGTTAATTTCAAGGTAAGGGATGAGGTTTCCTTGTTCAGTAATCACTTTCTTGCCTTTCTTCCCGATCTCGACCACTGCTGAAACTCTCTGGTACTGCATACTCGGCCAGAAAGCAACTTCGACGACGACCGCATATTCACCTGACTTCACTTTGTTGCCGGAGAAATCCTTCAGGTCCCAGACATACACATGATGACCAAGATCGATGCTTGCTGCGGTAACGCCATCGACGTCTTTATATTCTGAGGAATGCGACCACATCGGTAAGTTCACCTGCTTACCCCTGGCATAACCGCTAAACCCGGATACGTATATTGTTTTGATGAATTTGCCGTTTTTTTCTTCGACCCATACTGCGGTCTGCGGAGCAAGCTCATCGCGAAAGCCGATAATGAAATCGATCGTCACGTATGGTTTTTTTTGTGCAGCAAGATCGAGACGGTCGATCCGGGGAGTGATTTCATCGAAAACCATCTGGGCTGCTTCAAGATCAGGATACTCGGTCACCACTTTTATCCAATGCGTCATGGCTTTTTTCTGATAGGCTAGTCCAAGCCAATACAAGGCCTGAGCCTTATCTTCATCAGGCAAATCACTTTGCACGACCAGATTCAGCTCATCGATGGACTGATCCAGCTTGCCCACAAAAAACGGCATCTGCACACCGGCAACACCACGCCAGAACCTCAGCTCGATATCATCAGGAGCTACCGCCACTGCTCTATCGAGAATCGCCATCAACCCAAAAGCCAGGTCCGTTCGGAAATCAGTATCGAGCGATATCCTTGCATTGTATTCTTCGCCGGCATAATTTTGTAGAGCCATGGCGAGCAATTTATAAATATCGACATTCATTGAATCCACCATTATAGCTCTCTGCAGTAAACCTACGGCATCCTGGTATCGGTCAGTGTCCAGGTATTGCTGTCCCAGGGATAATATTAATCCGGTATCATCAGGATCTTGAGCGAGTTCTTGCTCGAGTTGAGTGATCTGAGGGTTATCGACCCTGGCTTGAATATCGTGTTCTGCTTGCCATTTTTCAAAATCAGCTATTCTCGATATGTTTCCCTGTGCCTGTTCGGCCAGGTCAGTACCCGGTGCGGCCTTAATCACCTTATTATAATACGTCTTTGCCTTTTCCAGCTCCATCAGTTTTTGATAACCCGTTCCAAGATAGTGGTATGCCTGGACCAGATATTCCTGCAAAGAAGGATCACCCGATTTTTCAAAAACCACGACAACGGTCTCAAGATCCTCGACCCCGTTTTGAGTCCGTCCCGCGAACTTCGGGATCGAGACACCCCACGCGCCGCGGTAGAAAAGAGCTTCGAAATTATTCGGATCGAGTTCTATGGCCTTATCCCACATCGCAAAAGTTTTTTCCAGCACTTCGAATATCACCGAGAAATCCGACATCCCCTGCGCTCTTTCACTGTAGAATACGCCCAGATAAGTGTAAACGACAGAACTGTCAGGGTACTCCTTGACCGCCTGCTCCATTGTCGCGATCGCCTGTTCTATATTATTTTTGTCCAAATATCCTTGTGCTTCTACCATATACTCATCAACCGACTTTCCAAAACTAAAACAAAAGAAACCGCTTATCAAAAAAACAAATCCATATCGAAGAATTTTCTTCAAGCAAACCTCCTTGGTTAATGATTCGGTCAGTGCGCAATTATCTAAAATCAATTATAGCGTCGCTTCGGGCAATGTCAAGCCGATTACCCGTGCCGGGTTATGCCTTGATTTTCGACAGAATGCCAACTATGCTCAATATTAATCGTTCGCGCACAGGACAAGATGGGATTAAACCCGCTTTTCCCTGATGATCATTTCCCCCTTGACAAACCCCCATATTCCGATATAATGACTGACTGGTCAGTCATTATAAACCTTTTAAAGAATAAGGAATCTAAACTGATATGAAAACAAAAGAACAGGATACAAGAGCAAAAATCATAAACTGCGCATTGAAGATATTTGCCAAGGAGGGTTTTTTCAAAACAACTGTCGATGATATCGCCCAGGCCGCAGGTCTTGCAAAAGGCACTCTATACCTTTATTTTAAAGACAAAGATTCTCTATATATCGATGTCATTGAAGAGCATTTCAAGGTGGGTATTGAATATTTGCATAAGGTTGAGAAAGAATCGATGTCGTCCACAAAAAAACTGAAAAAAATAGCGGATGAGTGGATCGACGTAATGATCAGACTGAAGAGCTCATTTTTTATGTTCTCCATTGAGAACATAAATCTCTCGAGTAAGATAATGAAGGCGGTAAAACCAATAATGTATGTTCGTTTAAAGGAAATGATCGATATTATCGCGCGGATCATTGAACAGGGTATTATAAAAAAGGAATTCAGAAAAATCGAGCCGCACGTAGCAGCCCTTCATTATCTCAACACGATACGCACTGGATTTTTTGTTAATTATATCGTATCCGAGAAACAAATAGACAAAAGTGAAATACTTGGACTGTTTTTTAATGGTTTGAAGAAAAGGAGGTAGTATGCTGAATATAATCTTACTGACTTTGCCCCTATTTATCGCAACAGCTAATGGAAACAATGGCATCGTGCTTTCCTTTAGCCCCCACTATGCTTATAATTATCTGTATCAAGATGACCTCGATCCAAGAGGTGAATGGGGCTTTGGCGGCGAGCTTGAGATAAGGAATTTTATACCCCGTATAGGTTTGAAATTCAGAGGTAATATGGTAACTTATCCCGCAGTTTCTGGTACAGAAACTTATGAATATGAATTCGTTCCGCTCACGCTGTGTACGAGTTTTGATCTTTTGCCCTTCATAGAATCCACCTGGTTCAAATTCACCCTTGAAACAGGCTTTGGACTATACTTATGGCACGCTCTGGACAACGGTTCAGTCGTTGTCCTGCCTGATAATACAGAAATGTCTGAAAAGGACGCCGGTTTTGTCGGCGGTTTAACACTGCAGCTTAGACCGGTAAGATATATCGCTCTTGAATATGCAACGCGCTTCAACTATATTGCGAGTAGCGAACCTGAAAAATACGGGTATTTTGATAAGGATGAAAAGATCTGGGAACACGGTGTCGGACTCAAGATCTTTATACCCTGATCGGAGGTACACATGGCATTTATTTTGATATTTATTATAGGTACAGCACCGACTGATACACTAGAATTATCGCTCTATCAGGCAATAGATTATGCGCTGCAGAACAATCCGGAGATCGAACAATCGACCCTGGATGCCGGAACTGCTCAAGCGATGGTCGATGAAGCACGGTCGGCATTCTATCCCAGCATTTCGGCGAGCGGCTACTATGCATATATGAGTGATGTTTCGGTTTTTGAATTCGACAGCGTGCTCATACCAGTAGGACAACATGAAAACTATAGCTATCAAGTTTCTCTTCAGCAAGTTCTTTTTACCTGGGGTAAGATATATAATGCTTACAAAATTTCTGATATCGGTAAGGATATTGCCGAACTCAACCTGGTAAGAAAAAAACAGGAAGTGCGATATTCAGTAACTGATGCATTCTACGGCATACTCATACTGAAGCAGATGGTAAACCTATCACGCGAGAGTTTGGTACAACTTGAGAGACATGCGAAATCCGTTGAAACAAGATACCGGGCCGGTCTTGTACCTCAGTTCGAGCTACTCCGCGCCCAGGTCCAGGTAGCTAATCTGAAACCACAAGTGATCGAAGCAGAAAATGGTCTAAAACTGGCTCGGGAAGGATTCAAAATGCTCCTGGGACTGCCCCTGCAGCAGGAATTCAAGCTTACCGGTGAACTACAAATGGCTGAAGAGGAATTCGCTATCGATGACCTGACCACAGCCGCCATTGAAAACCGCGTTGAATTGAAAAACCTGAAAAAATATTCACAGATAACAGAGCTGAGTAAAGCGATCGCAGCCCGTGCAAATTTGCCGTCGCTCGTTGCCGGCGCGACCTATTCGCGGACAAGACCATTTGGTCTTGGCGGCGATGACTGGGGCACGAATATCACCTTTAGTATCGGTTTTGACTTCCCCATATTCACGGGTTTTAGAAATCTCGCACAGTACAGACAGGCAACGCTCCAGGCAAGAGGGGCCCAGCTGGCCTTTGAAAATTTAGAAAAAGGTATTATTCTCGAAGTAAAACAGGCTTTTTACGATTTCCAGGCTGCAAAGCAGTCCATTGTCGCAGCACAGGATAATGTTACTCAAGCAGAAAAAACATACCAGATCATCGATGTACGTTACCGCAATGGTCTGGCGACAAACCTGGAATTCATGGACGTTCAACTCGCCACAATGCAGGCAAGAACAAATTATCTCTCGGCACTGAAAGACTATTACACGGCAAAAGCCGAGATCAACAAAGCAATCGGTAAGGAGGAATAGATGCGCAAGTTCTTAATTATTTTATTAATCGTCATTGTCTTGGCTATCGCTATCATAGTCAGAATCAGTGTCTCGAAAAAACCAGCCGCACAGGAAGAAACCGAGAAAATAGTACCGGTCGAGACCTTTCCGGTGAGGCTGGGAAATGTCCAGAGCACGTGTGAGATCATCGGCACGATAAAGGCAAACAAAACTGCCTATGTCTTCCCCGAAATAATGGGTCGCATTACACGCGTACTGGTAAAAGAAGGCGCTTATGTTAATAAAGACAGCAAGCTTATGGCTTTGCGTAACGAGACATTAGGTTTTGAATATGAAGAGGGTTACATAACCGCACCGATCAGTGGTAATGTCGCTAATATCATGGTCGACAATGGTTCAATGGTAACCCCGCAGTCACCAGTAGCCATGGTCGTTGAATTCTCAACGGTCGAGGTTGTCTTCAATATGTCTGAGAATGCAATGGGTTGTATAAACAAAGGCGGCAAAGTCCGCGTTATGGTCGATGCTGCACCCGGGAATCAATTCAACGGTACAGTATCAGAGGTAAGCCCGGTCATTGATCCGTTAACCCGGACCATAAGCGCCAAGGCAGTCGTCAATAATCCAAAAAAGATATTAAAACCCGGCATGACCGCCCGGATAACATTAAGCTTGGGTTCCAGGGAAAACGTACTGATCATCCCACGTGATGCTTTGCTCGACAGTTATTTATTCGTGGTCAGGGACAGCACTTCAGAACGCCGCGATGTCACGGTTGGTCTGGTCGGTGACAAATTTGTGGAGATCCTCGATGGTATTGCACAAGGTGAGCAGGTCGTGGTCGTTGGACAGCAAAGACTCGCCGGTGGGGAAAAAATCAATCCAATTCCAAGGAGTGAATAATGAATCTTACTGAGATATCGATCAGAAGACCTCTAACCGTACTAATGGTTTTTTTCGCCATCATATTATTCGGCTTGATCTCGGTCACTAAGCTACCGGTCAACCTTTTCCCCGATGTTACCTTTCCCATGATGTTCATAATGACGACCTATCCTGGTGCTGGTCCGGCAGAAATAGAGACGCAAATAACTGACCCGCTTGAAAAAAGTCTTGGTACGGTCAATAACCTCGATAAGATGACCTCAACGACTTCAGAGAACCTTTCTTTGATCTTCATGCAGTTCGATTGGGGAGCAGATATTGATGCGGCCTCAAATGACGTGCGCGATGTATTGGGTTATATAACCCCGTACTTACCAGACGATGCAGATTACCCGCTTATTTTTAAATTCGATATTTCACAGCAACCTGTGGTCATGTATACTGTGGGTGGCGATATCAACCCGCTTGAACTCGATGAAGTCGCCGAGGATGTCGCCGATCGGCTCCAGCGTGTGGGCGGTGTTGCCGCGTCGTATGCTATGAGCGAAGCGATGAAAGAAATACAGATCGTGCTCGATCCGCTCAAACTGAAAGGAACAGGGATAACCCCGGATCAAGTCACTAATGCACTCCAGGCTCAGAACATCAATTATCCACTCGGTAATATTGAAACCGAGAGCAAGATCTATATCGTAAGAACGATCGGTGAGTACGATAACCTCGAGGAGATCAGAAATACCATCGTTGGCAATAATAACGGCATACCGATACTGCTTTCCCAGATCGCCGAGGTCCGCTCATTAGCATCAGAACAGACCTCTATCTCGCGGACTAATGGTGTCCGTTCGTTATGGGGTTTTGTACAGAAGCGTACTGACGCCAATACCGTCACGGTCGCGACCGCGGTCGTCAACGAACTCGACAAAATAAAAGAAGACCTGCCACCCGGTGTCCAGGTCGACATCATTTTTGACCAGGCAGACTTTATCAACCGTTCAGTGCGCAGTACTGCGGAAACCCTGATCTTCGGCGCAATACTTGCGGTTATTATCCTATTTGTTTTCCTTGGTAGTTTCCGCTCGACCCTTTATATGGCGGTCGCGATCCCGATCACCGTCTTTTTCTCTTTATTCTCCATGTATATCTTCAAGCTCAGTCTTAATATCATCTCCCTCGGCGGCTTGACGATCGCTATAGGCATGGTCCTCGATTCAGCGATCGTTGTCTTCGAGGCCATATTCCGTCATAAGGAAAGAGGTGAAGAGCCTGAAAAAGCTGCTTGTGCTGGTGCCAAGGAAGTAACGGCGGCGATCACGGCGTCGACCTTGACCACAGTCGCGGTATTTTTGCCGCTCCTTTTGGTCAGCGGTCTGGCCTCGGTTTTCTTTAAACCATTAGCCCTTACCGTTACCTTTGCACTCATTTCGTCCCTTTTGGTGGCATTAACGATCATCCCGATGCTTTCTGTGCGCTTTAAAACGCTGAAAAGACAGGCATTTGGTCAGCGCCTGGCGGATTTCTATGTGCGCGTCGAAAATGTTTATACACATATCATTAAATGGGCGTTGCACCACAGACTGATGGTCGTACTTGTCACGCTCGGTGTCTTCGTTGTCAGCCTAGGAGGTTTGATACCATTTATCGGCACTGAACTGACTCCCCATGTAGACCAGGGTGAGATCATTATCAATGCCGAAATGCCGGTCGGCACGAATATGTGGGTCACTGATTCGGCAGTAAAAAAACTCGAAAAGATCGTCGCCGAACAAGTACCGGAGATCGATATCATGTCAACATCGATCGGTTCTGGCTCAGGCGGTATGATGAGCTTGTTCATGTCCACCTCAGGCCCGCATGCGGCTCAGATCTGGATCGAACTGCCTCAACGCGAAAAACGCGCTCGTTCTGTCTTCGATATTCAACGTGACCTGCGACCTCAGATAGAAAATATCATTCCGGGATTAAAAGTAACATACGGTCAGGATGATTTCTCCATGTTCGGCGGGGGCTCACCCATTGAAATCAAGATCTTCGGATACAGCCGCGAAAAAGCACAGAACATATCTAATCTTTTGATGGATACGCTCCAAACCGTTGAAGGACTCGTTGGTATTGAATCTAGTTTTGGTGAGGGAAAACCAGAATACCAGCTGCACATCGACCGCCTCAAGGCCGCGAACTTCGGACTCACGCCTTATCAGATCGGCAGCGTTCTGCGCTCACGTCTGGAAGGCACGGTAGCCAGTCAATTCCGTGAACAGGGGAATGAATACAACATTAAACTGATGATCGACAAAAAGTACCGCGATGATCTCAAGAAAGTAATATCGATGACGATAACGACTCCGCTCGGTGAGGTGCCATTACAGAATTTCATCAAGGACACGATCTCGGTAGGACCTGTTTCAATCAACCACGAGGATAATAAACGTATCGTTACGATAACCGGTAGTGTCGAAGGACGTGACATGGGAAGTGTCGCTGCCCAGGTCCAGAAAATAGTTACGAATATACAAAAACCCGCCGATTTTATCGTCGAGATGGGTGGCGGTTTTGCGGAACAGATGAACACGTTCCGGGATCTAGGCCTCGTCATACTGCTTGCGCTTGTTCTTGTTTATATGATCATGGTCGGGCAGTTTGAATCGTTCAAAGAACCCTTCATTATTATGTTTACGGTACCGCTTGCGCTCATCGGTGTCGTATGGATGCTCTTTTTTACCGGCACGACGATCAACATGCAAAGTCTGATGGGCGTGCTCTTGCTCGGCGGTATCGTAGTCAACAACGCAATCGTTTATATTACCTATACTAATCAACTGCGACGCGATCAAGGTATGACGCTTTTTGATTCAGTGATCGAGGCGGGAAGAGTCCGTCTCAGACCCATCCTCATGACCGCACTGACCACCACTTTCGGGCTCATCCCCATGGCGCTCGGTATCGGAGCCGGCAGTGAGATGCGTGCCCCCATGGCAAGATCAGTCATCGGCGGATTATTGCTTTCAACATTCTTGACCCTCGTGTTCATCCCGGTGATATACACGCTGTTCGAACGCAAGAAGAAAGCGACTGATAATCCAGAAAAAGGAAAAATCATAAAAGAGTAGCGATCCAAAATACAAAGTCCATAAAAAAAGGTCGGGCAATGCCCGACCTTTTCATTCAGAAACAACTCAAGTTATCTCGACATCGATTTGCCTCGGCTTAATGGATTCTGGTTTGGGTAGATCGATCTTTAACAGACCATCCTTGTAAGATGCCTTGATCTCATCAGCATCCACCTCAGAAGGCAGGGTGATAGTACGGCTGAATTTTCCATAAGCGCGTTCAATACGGTGATAAGTTCTATCCTTGAGCTCGCTCTCCTGTTTGCGCTCACCAGATACTGTAAGTATATTGCCGTGAACAGCAACCTGTATGTCTTCCTTTCTCATACCCGGAATCTCAACTTTCACAATGATCTTGTCTTTGTCTTCTTCAATATCAATGATCGGCGCCCAATACCCTTCTCTTTCTTCGGGGAATCCGCTGAAAAAACTCTTAAAGACCTTATCCATATCAGCTCTTAAATTTAGCATATCTCTAAACGGCTCCCACCGTTCAAGAAATTTATCTGCCATAATTACCTCCTCTACTGATATTTTGACAGAAAAAAATTAAAAAATGTTTATTACTGAGGATTATCCGGCTGTGCAATATCCGTTTTGAAATACAAAACACCGATTTTTTTCTCCCCTATCCTGATACTAAATCCACCCTCGTAATAACCGTCTTTTGACCTGACTACGCATTCAGTGTTATTAAAGATGTCGCTGAAAAATTCACGGCCTAAAGAAGCCCGGTCACTCGAGGCGATTATAAAACCCTGTCCATCTGTAAAATGCACCAGTGATATATCAGCTACCGCATCACGTAATTCGCTGATGACATCATCGAGCGTCGCTATTTCGTCCATTGTCAGCATATCTTCAACATATGAAGAGTGGGCAATGATCTGACCGATACTCTTATACCTTTCAACGCGCAACTCATGCTGGGTTAATGTTTGTTCTTGTTCACTCGTTAGCGCTCCAAAATACAATGCGCCGAACTTTTTCTCTTCGAGTTCTATACTGAAACCGCATTCATAAAACCGATCGCGTTGCCGGACTGCATTATTACCTGGATCAAGGAGCTTTGAATTGTACAGCGCGCCCATTTTCCCGGGATCGCTCGAGGCGATGATGGTATTTTGGTCATCTGTAAAATGTACATAGGTGATCTCTGGTTCGTCCTGTCTGATCTGGTCGATAATCTCACCCAATTTTGCCTCGTCGCACAAAACAAAGGCATTTTTCACATACGATGAGCCAGCGATCAAATTGCCGATTATGGAATACTTGCGCGCCGGAGATTCGATCGTAATTTGCTCGTCAGCTTGGTTTTTGACCCCAAAGAGCACGGGTTCGATTCTTTCCTTGTGGCGCGGATAGTGGATCGTGAAGTAGTACAATAAAGCCACGATCGTACAGGCAATAAGCACACCCAGACCGATATAAAAAATAGCGTGCAGCTTCCTCGTCCGCTTTTTACCGGCCGCTTTCGCTTCTGGCTCCTGGTCAACATCTGCCTGTTCTATGTCATGAGCAGGATGCGCTTTGATCTTGACCCGTGGTTGGGGCACATCAGTGACGATGTTCATCTTTAGAATATGCGATATTTCCCGGCAGCTCTGCGGTCGCTGTCCGGGATCTTTAGACAAACACTTGAGAATAAGATGATCCCAGACTCTGGTAATCTGCGGGTTTATATCGCCGGGCGACAACGGTATTTCCTCTTCTTGCTTGCGCATTATTTCATAATCCGTGTCACCCTGAAAAGGAACCTTTCCGGTCAGAGCTTCATAGATCGTTATGCCGAGCGAATAGATATCGCTGCGCGCGTCGAGTTCTCTACCTCTTACCTGCTCGGGTGACATGTATTTCGGCGTCCCGACCGCAGTCCCGGTCCTTGTAATTTTTTGATCGCTGACCATCTGGGCGATGCCGAAATCAACGAGTTTAGCAGAAGATTTATCAGAAAACATGATGTTCGAGGGTTTGATATCACGGTGCACGATGGACTGGTCATGAGCAAAACCCAGACCTGACAAAAGCCCTCCAAGAACCGGTGAAAAACTATCGATATCAAAAGCGCCGAACTTCTTGATGCGCTGGGCGAGCGTCCGGATCCTTGCATCGTTAATGCCGATACCTTCGATATATTCCATGACAAAAATATACATACCATTATCTTCAAAGAAATTATGGACCGTGACGATATTTGGATGACCGGTCAGCTGCGCGGTCGCCTGTGCTTCACGCAGAAAACGCTCACAGAATTGAGGGTCAGAAGTAAGCGCCGGTTTCATTATTTTGATCGCAACAA
This sequence comes from uncultured bacterium, assembly GCA_964419565.1. Taxonomy (GTDB): domain Bacteria; phylum Hydrothermota; class Tepidihabitantia; order SM23-42; family SM23-42; genus JAUVZL01. Next base: position 96,102 of record CAYQPW010000001.1, on the reverse strand, counting down.
CCTGATTTATCAACGTGTGGCGAGCCTTGTAAACGGTCGCCATACCACCACTCCCGATCTTGCCGATGATCTCGTACTCTCGGATCCGTTCACCTGGCTCGGGTGTTAATAATGGCAGGGTACTGTCATCATAATACATGGCAGATTATAGCAAAATCAACGAACTTGTAAAGATGATATCGGACGGTTCAAAAGCACGGTTCAGCAGAAAATAAAAAAAGGGGCTCTTTGCAGAGATCTCCCTATGGTTTTCTTGACATTAATGAGCAGATTATTATACTATGAAAGGAGGTTTCCGCCATGCGCAAACTATCGTGTATTTTATTGGCTTTGAATATGATAGTAATCAGCCTGAACGGCTGTCAAACTGAAAAAGCGACTTTTATAACGATCGGCACGGGTGGTGTAACTGGTCTATACTACCCGACCGGTGGTGCACTGAGCCGTATGCTCAATAAACGGGTAAAGGAATTCAAAATCAAAGCGACCGTTGAATCGACAAGCGGATCTGTCTTCAATATCAATGCAGTACTGACCGGCGATATGGAATTCGGCATAGCACAGTCCGACCGTCAGTATCAGGCCTATCAAGGTTTGGCTGAATGGTCCAAAGCTGGCCCCCAGACGAGTTTGAGATCGATCTTCGCCCTTCACCCTGAACCCATAACTCTCGTTGTATCTGAGGATAGCAAGATCGAATCGATCGAAGATCTGAAAGAAAAAAGAATAAATCTCGGGAATCCAGGGTCGGGTCAATTACAGAACTCAAAAGACGTTCTATCAGCCGCCGGTTTTACGGAAAGCGATGTATCTGCAGAATATGTAAAAGCAGTAGAAGCACCGGGTTTACTCCAGGATGAAAGACTCGACGGTTTCTTCTATACTGTGGGTCATCCCAACGGGAATATAAAAGAGGCAACCTCTGGTCGTATTAAAGTGCGCATCGTCCCGATCACGGGTAAAACAAGAGACAGGATGATAGTAAAATACAAGTACTATGCAAAAGCGCTGATACCGCATTCATTCTATCCCCGGGCTTTGAATGCCGAGGATATTCAAACGATCGGTGTTAAGGCGACTTTTATCACATCCAAGAACGTGAGCGAAGATATTGTCTATGCGATCACCAAAGTCGTCTTTGAAAACTTTGAAGAATTCAAGGCCCTTCACCCGGCATATGCGGTGCTCACAAAAGAAAATATGCTTGAGGGTCTATCTGCGCCAGTACATAAAGGAGCGCTGAAATATTACCGGGAAGCTGGTCTTGATAAATTCATCGATCCAGTTTTGATCATCGACTGATCTACTGGGGTCAATGAAGGCGAACCATGATTTAGCCGAAGAAAAAATCAAAGAAGAAACGGGTATCATAAGGGATAAACGGCGCGTCGATAGGATTATCGTCGGCGCTGTTTCGATCAGCTGGGCGCTTTTTCAACTCACTCTGCCCAGATTAATAATCCTCGACAGTGTTACGATCCGGGCGATCCATCTGTGTTTTGCCATCGTGCTTGTTTTTTTGAGCTTACCCTTTGCCAAGCGTTTACGGGCGATAAAATTTATTAATGAAAAAAAGTCTATCCCCTTTTTGGATTTTATTTTCGCCGGTCTGGCGTGTCTTGCAGTCCTGTACATAGTATTTGACTGGACCGGGATATCGATGCGTGCCGGGATCCCGAGCACCAGAGACATGTTCATGAGCGTGCTCCTCATCGTTTTGGTCTTTGAGGCATCACGCCGGGTCATTGGTCTGCCTCTCGTTATTATCGCGGTTTTGTTCACCCTGTATGCCTTTCTTGCACCCCATATGCCAACGGTCTTTGCCCTGCGCGGTGTGTCCTTGGAAAAATATCTCAGTCAGGTCGCTCTGTCAACCGAGGGGATCTATGGCATCCCTCTTGATGTATCAGCCAATACGGTTTTCCTGTTCGTTCTACTCGGATCCATGCTCGAACGCGCCGGAGCGGTCCACTTTTTTAATGATCTTGCGATATCGCTGCTCGGCAAGTACAAAGGAGGACCGGCTAAAGCCGCGGTCGTGGCCAGCGGCTTCACCGGTCTGGTTTCAGGATCGAGCATCGCCAATGTCGTCACGACAGGTACGTTCACGATCCCGCTCATGAAAAAAGTCGGCTATCCAAGCAGGATCGCCGCTGCCACTGAGGTTGCAGCGAGTACAAACGGCCAGCTCATGCCGCCGATCATGGGCGCGGCCGCATTCATCATCGCCGAGTATCTCAGCATACCTTATCTGGATGTGGTAAAAGCCGCCGCAATCCCTGCTTTTGTATCGTACTTCGCTCTTTTTTATATTACTCATCTGGAAGCATCAAAACTCGGTATGAAGGGATTACCAAAATCAGATATCCCGAATTTCTGGGCTGTCATGAAAAATGGCTTCTACTACCTGGTCCCGCTTTTCATGCTTATCTATGAATTGATGGTCATACGCCACACCCCTAAATTGGCTGCTTTTAATGCGATCATCGTCCTCATGATCATCATTATGGTCCGCGCTTTCATCAGAGCCCGGAACGAGAAGAAAAATGTCATTGAGGCGGCGATAAGCGGGTTTAAGACGATCAGCAGCGGCCTTATATCTGGTGCGCGTAATATGCTCTCCGTTGCCCTGGCAACTGCCTGTGCTGGTATCGTCGTCGGCATCGTCACCATGGGTATCGGCAGCATGATCGTGCAGATCGTCGAGATCCTCTCAGCCGGCAATATATTCTTGCTCTTGCTAATAACCGCAATCGCCAGTCTGATAATCGGTATGGGATTACCGACCACAGCCACCTATATCGTCATGGCGTCGATCACCGTACCGGTCATTATAACACTCGGTGCACGCAGCGGGATCGGCTATATCCCGGCTATTGCGGCACATTTATTCTGCTTTTATTTCGGGATCCTCGCTGACGACACACCGCCTGTTGGACTTGCTGCTTACAGTGCAGCAGCGATCGCGAAATCAGACCCGATACGCACCGGCATCAAAGGATTCATGTATGACTTAAGGACTGCGGTCATTCCTTTCATGTTCGTGTTCAATGCCGAGCTCGTGCTCTTTGGCATCAATAATTTGGCTCAGGCACTGCTCATCTTTGTCATGGCCATATTCGGTGCTTTTGCATTCGCCAATGCTGTACAGGGATGGTTTTTGCTCAGAAACAAATGGTATGAGATACCGATATTTCTCGCCGCTTCAGTAATACTCTTCTATCCCGGGATCATTGTAAAAATATTCGGTCTGAATCAAGGTTCGAGATATTACATGTATGCGATCGGCATCGCTTTTTACGCAACAGCGTATCTAATCCAGAAATTCAGGAAATCCTGATTTTATAAAGTGAAGACTGAAGGAAAATCCATCCTGAAACCTTCAGGATTATATTCGCCCCTTTCTTTATTCAGGAGATATTTGCCCTTGTATTTCTTCTCAATGATCATCTTTATCATGTCACAAAGATGGTCTATTTCTTCTTTGCTATTGTAAAGGCCAAAACTCACCCTGATCGTACCGGGGATCTTGGAACGGTCACGGGCGAGGATATACCCCTCAACTCTTTTAGCATCTTCCCGACTGACTCCGAGCAGGCGCTTGACATAGGGGTGTGCGCAAAAACAACCATTACGCACGCCAATACCACCTTCATAGCTCAATATCGCAGCAACCAGAGCATGATCGACATCTTTAATATTCAATGAAATGACACCAAGCCGTGTCTGCGCTTTTTCCGGGTCCGGATCGCCATAAAGAATAACCTCGGGCATTTTAGATAATCTCTCAAGTGCATGTGACGTCAATTTGGCTTCGTGATCGATTATCGACTTAAAACCGATCTCATTTATCAATAGAATGACCTTTGCAAGGGCCACGACACCGATGATATCTGGTGTACCAGCTTCCTCACGATCGGGCAGGTCTTTCCAGTATACATTTTCAAGACTCACAATATCAACCGTACCGCCGCCAACGTGTTGAGGCGCACCGATCTTGAAAATATTCTTCGTGGTAACGAGAACGCCGATACCATAGGGCGCGTACATCTTATGTGCGGAGAATGCGACATAGTCAAGGTGTTCTGGATCATCACTTGGTTTTACGTCGATCGGGCGGTGAGGAGCGAGCTGTGCTGCATCAACGACTATTTGTGCACCAATACCATGCACTTTCCTGGCCAGATCATGGACCGGGTTTATGTATCCGGTGACATTCGAAGCACCGGTAACCGCAACGAGTTGAATCTTACCCCGGTACTTTTCCAGTTTTTCATCGAAGTCTGCAATATTGATCGTACCGTCCGGATTGAGCTCGGCATGAATGACTTCACCGATCTTTCGCCATGGAAGTTCGTTTGAATGATGCTCCATTATCGTCGTCAAAATGATCGGCTTGTCCTCACCTGCCGCAGGACACCGGAACCGGGCGGCGAGCTTATTGATCGCTTCGGTTGTGTTTTTACAGAATATGACACTCGATTTCTCGTCCGCACCCACGAATTCAGCGATTATATGTCTTGCTTCTTCAAAAACCCAGGATGAGATCTGAGATTTGAAACCGGTCCCCCGGTGAACATTCGAATACCATTTGCAGAACTCATCGACTTTCTGCTGCACGGGTAAGAGCGTCGGCGTACTTGAAGCATTGTCAAAATTGACATAACGACGTTTTGAACCGTCCAGGAGCATGACTTCTTCATCCAAGCCAACGATTTTTGTCTGCAAGTCACTCAGTTTCATAGATTTTCCTTGCCTTGTAGGTTCATTATTATATATGTGAAAAAAAGCGCGTCAAGTCTTCCCTTCATCAACTACTGACTACTGGCTTTAGTGGATAATATCCAGGTGCCCGCGCCCCATCAAGTCCAGACGTCATTCTACCTGTCATACCGGTAGGGAAGATATTCAGGTGCCCACATGGAATTTTTCACCAGGCCCCGGAGTTTCTCATCCGAGTGCCGGATGCCGAGTCCAGCATCTCGTGCTTCTTTGGCAACTGCAACGGCAACATTCTCTGACACTTTTCTAATATCATGGATGTCAGGGAGTAAAATCCCTTTTGCCGCATCCTGAAGTGGAACCATTTCTGCCAGAACTTTTGACGCGGCGATGAACATCCTGTCAGTAACACTGGGCGTCATGGAAATGATCGCGCCCAGACCGACTCCCGGGAAGATGTACATATTATTACACTGGGAAATTGTGTGTTCAATACCATTTACCGTGACCGGTGGAAAGGGACTGCCAGTCGCTATAAAACACCTACCATTTGTGGCCCGGTAGGCAACTTCTGGTGTGCATTCGCTCTGTTTGGTGGGATTTGACAAAGCCAATATCACGGGCATTGCGGTATTCGCTGCCATTTGAACAAGAATATCCTCAGTAAATGCATCGGTCTGCCCGGATGCTCCGATAAGCACTGTTGCGCGAGTATTTAACACTGCATCAAAAAGGCCTATTCTATCTGGGTGTTTTAATTTCCAGCCCGATACGCAATTCCTTTTTCGGGCAAATGGCGCCTGATATTCATCAGGCTTCATGTCTTCAAGGACCAATCCATCTTTGTCAATAACATATATCTTTTCTTTGGCATCTGCCAGAGATAACCCCTCCTCTATCAATGCCTGGACCAGGGTGTGCGCAATACCATAACCTGCCTGGCCAAAACCGAAGATGACATAGCGCTGATCCTTTATCCTCTCTTCTTTTCCGCGAACCGCCGATTGTATGACCGCAAGAGCTACCGCACCAGTACCCTGGATATCGTCGTTAAAAGAACATATGCGCTTCTGATACCTTAACAGGATACGCCGCGCATGGTGTTTACCGAAATCTTCCCATTGCAGAAGGGCATGCGGAAAACATCTTTTCACACCCTTTACAAAATCCTCCACTACCGCATCGTATGCGTCACCGGTCAATCTCCGGTGCTTCAGCCCAAGGTATAACGGATCATTGAGCGCCTCTTCCCTATTCGTCCCGACATCGAGCAGGATCGGCAAACACAGTGCCGGATGCAGACCAGCACCAACAACATACAAGCTCGTCTTTCCCACCGGGATAGCCATACCACCGACCCCCTGATCCCCGAGACCTAGTATACGCTCGCCATCGGTTACAACGATCAGGCTGATATTTGAAAACGGAGCATTCGATAATATCTTGTCTATATTTGAAATCTGGTCGGCCGGGATATATAATCCGCGGGGTCGACGGAACATATGGCTATATGTCTTGGCTGCTTCTCCAACGGTCGGTGTGTAGACGATCGGCAACATTTCTCTGGCGTTCTCAAGGACCAAACGGTAAAACAAAGTCTCATTACGATCGAGCAGACCGAGTAAAAAAATGAATTTTTCGATCGGTGATGTTTTCAAAAAATAGTTTTCGCACACCCTGCGCAGCTGTTCAGTCATTGTTGAACTGTGCCGCGGAAGGATACCATAAAGACCGAGCTCTTCTCTTTCTTGTTCGGTAAAAGCCGAGCCCTTGTTATATATGGGATACTCCACTAGTTGCTGCCCGGTAAACGGAACATTAATGTATTTTTCGCCGGTCAGGGGATCGATCTGGATCGAGAATTTTCTCATGCATTCCTCCTCTAAAATTTCGTAATCAGTGATTTAACGGATTTTAACGATCTTTCGAACCAAAGTACCATGATCTTCTATAAAATAAATGCCCGGGCAAAGACATAAAGGATCGACGAGCCTCCCGGTGATATCGAAAACGCGATATTCCTGCGCCTGAGGTAAAAACAGCGGTCCGGTAAGGATCGTGGCTCCAAGGGCCTTGTGTTCGAGCCCGCTTACTGGTTTTTGTGCAAGACCCAGTTCAGTATCAAGATTACCAAAGATATCATAATTACCATTATTGAATTGATGCCAGGTAACAAAACACCGGGTACTATTCATCGCTACGGCCGGGTAATCACGGGTACAGCTGGCCGTATCTGATATCGGAAAATTCGTACCGATAAGTTCACCAGCCATGGATAGCCACTGACCGTAAATAGCATAGTTCTGATTCCACACGACAAGGAAATCACTATCACCTGCACAGACGCGCGGCAAGTACTGGTAAGCAGAACCAGTGGCGATCGGAATAACGTCGCCGAGCATCGCGCCCTGGGTAGAAACAATCTGTCCGTATACATCATCATCATAATAAGGTGATGGTTCATGCCAGACAACCAGATAACTGCTGTCCCCAAAGGCGATGTCAGGTTCTAACAGAGCACCTTGGGTCAGCACCCTTATAGGCAGTTCATGACCCTCAGGCTGACATGCAGTACTGATAAAACGACCGAAAAGACCGGCCGGCGTATAATCGTAGTTATACCAGACCGCAAAGAAACGCTGTCCGTCAAAAGCAACCGCCGGCCTGTATTCACAATAAGCATCCATCCCAAAGAATACGCCTGAGTCAAGGACCACGCCATCCGGAGTAACCCTTGCCGCTTGAACCTTGTGTGCGCCGCCAAAAGTCCCGTCTGACCAGACGACAAGGTAATTTTCTGCGCCAAAAACAACATCCGGTTCGCGTGACACGCTGCTGTCCACTTTTACTGGCACGGTACCCAATATTTGAAGCTCTGGAGTGACCCGCACTCCGATGATATCACCGATATTTCAGCAGCCGTACCTGAAAACAAAGAGAAGATTCTGGCCGTCATAAGCAGTGCGGAGACCATACGTTGAATACCCCTGGTAAAAAAACACCCCTGCAGTATCAATAACTCCACCGTCTGGTCTTACGCGTGCTCCGTATATCGACATGCCCTGGCGGAAATCAGACCAGAAAACATAGTACAGGCTGTCAACATATATCACGCTTGGCTGAAACTGCTGCTCCTGGTCTCCGCAAACTAAAAAATCGCCGTTTATAAGCATCAGACAAATATTAAGTATGAGCATTCTATCCTCGGTACATCAAAGACTATATGAAGATGGCGTCAAGTCAAGGGGTGAAACGCGAAAAGTATGAAACACCGGATCAGCCACTTATGATTTTTTCCAGACGCGTAATACGGTCCTCCAGGACTTTCTTTTCCTCCTGGAGATCCTGCAGTTCTTGCGCTTGCATCTTCAGGATCTCGACCAGATATACGGGGATACGTTCGTATTTGATCCCTTCAGGCCTCCCTTCTCGGTATATCACAAGATCCTTCAAACCAAGCGAATCAAATGTTTCCGCGATATACCCGATCTCCTGTTCACCGCTCAGCTCATCGATATAGCAGTTGGGCGAAAGATCGAGTATTTTCATGAAATCAGCGACGAGAGTCTGGATATCGTTTTTAAAACGGCGCGATGACGTTTCATAACACAGCCTATTATTATACCAGCGCACAACTGAACCGCTTGAAGTTCCGTTCATTTCATAAATATATACGCGGCCGTCGACATGGAGGCGCTCGTAAGGACTGGTCGTTCCGATACCCACCTTGCCATCAACGATGAGGTTATCTGAACCCGGGCTCCATGTGCCGCCAATATGAATACCGCCGAGTGCGTATATATCGTCTTCGACCTTTAGTTCATCAGACATACAGGTCTGGCCGCGAACATACAGATCCCACGAGCTTGAACTGCTTCCCTGACCGATCATTAGCTTTTCGCAGAGGATATCACCAGCCACATCAAGATCCGACCAGGCGGTCGTCTTACCAACGGCTATCTTGCCATCGACGATCAGATTATCAGTACCCGGATCACCAATCCCCCCGATATGGATACCGCCAAGAGCAACAAGATAATCCTCGGCATATATCTGCCCGCTGGTCTGGATCTCATAATTGCCAAAATCATACATGCCCTGTCTTATCACACCATCGACCCTGAGCGGACACGGTACATGGATACCAGCGGGGTATTTGTTATCTTTATTCAATATCAACCACGTATCAGATGGAACCTGCGCATCACCAAAGTTTATGACCGCCAACAAAACCATAAAATATTCAATTACCCGGATAATGCTCTTGCTCTGCATGATAATCTCCTTTCATTAAATTGGTATATGACCATATCGACAACCAAAAGACTTATCTCTGTCTTTTCGCTTTATGAATGAGGATGTATTCCTTGGCTAATTTACCGATTTCGTGAGCAATATCCTCGGACAGGTGCACATTCTCAAGATATTCCGAAGATACATCGCTCGACTTTTCATAGGTGGCTTCGAGAATCGCCAGATCAGCATCTTTTACCAATTCCTTTAAGGGCGCGCTCTTACCTGTGTCACCACTCAACGCCACGATTTCTCCGCCGGCAGTTAACCGGTAACTCAGGGCAGGTAATTGAGAAGTAATCCCGATGGTCTTGATACTACCGCAGTGCACAGCTTTGTGTGCTTTTATGATCATACCCGCGATATCGACAGTCTGTCCCGGCTTCAGATATTCAACAGCAAACTGGTAGGGACTCGTTGTCGAGTATTTCCGCAGATAACAATCGACCAGGCACCGGACCTCTTCACAATTTTCAGGTGCCGCGATCTTGAGCAAACCCTTTCGACCGATCATGCGCATAAATCCCAGCAGCGAGTAAAGACCTCCGATGTGATCAAAATGACCGTGCGTGATAATTATCCCTTTTAATCTCTCCCAGGTAAATGCGCGTGACCAAAGGTCACGCAAAACCCCGTCACCTGCATCGACCAAAATACTCCCCTTTTTACTGCTGACGAGTACTTGCTGAGCCACACCTGCTTCTGAATATAAAATATCGACCTTGAGGTGTTTACCGCGCCAGCAAATAGAAGTTTTTTCCTTGGTATTATTCTCTGTCATAACGCAATCCCTGATTCAATAGAGAATAGGTATATTAGCCGTCTTGTCAAGACAGACATGACCGGCGCTTCTCACCTATTGACAGGTATCGTATTTTTATTAAAATCTTACGCGGACAAAGGAGGCCCATAATGAACATGTGGCAGTGTACTGGCTGTAATTATGTTTACGAACCGCAACTCGGTGATCCTGACAACGGTATTTTGGCTGGGACTGCTTTTGAAGACCTGCCAGATGAGTGGGTCTGTCCAGTTTGCGGTGCGACAAGCGATCTATTCATACCTTATGTGGACGAAGAAGAAATTTAGTGTTATCATAATCAATGCAAAAAGCAAATGGATAAATTCACGTTAATAATAGGTTTGGCCGGCACTGTCCTGCTGGTCGTCTCCATTGTAGTTATCATCACGGCTATTATCAATTTGATAAAAAAGAAAACAACCCTTAAAAAATTCATATCTTCCTTCATTATTTTTCTGATAGCATTCGCCTTTGCAACATCGTTCATTTATCTTTCTCTATTCCTCCAGACTTTTTCACGGTACACCAGCGAACATCAAGTCGGTTGGGTATATGCAGAAACGGATAGCGGGATAACCAAAGTAACTTTTTATAACGCGGTAAGAGATCAGCACCATTGGTTCAACATATCCGGTGAGCAATGGATGATCGAAGGGTATTTCCTGAGATGGGGTCTTGCCTTAAGATGGCTTGGTGCTGGTTCTTATTATCGAGTGACGAGGTTTACCGGACGCTGGTCAGATCCTGAAAGACAAATAGCTTCAGTTTATCAAATACAACCGGAAACAAAGTTATGGAAATTCCTGCTGAAGCATGGTAACAAAATACCTTTTGTCGATGCCGTCTATGGCATTGCGGCGTTTCAGTGTCCGCGTGAGGACACGGTAGATATCTTCATTAATGACACAGGTTTTATTTTAAGGGTTCGTTAATAGGGAGGTTGTATGTCTGACGTTTATACTGAGGTCAAAAAAACTGGTTGGGGACAGAATATCGCAAAGTCGATAATAGGCGTGCTTGTCGGTGCTATTATGTTCATCGTTTCATTTGTGGTTTTGTGGAACAGTGAAGGTCGGGTAAATCTCGGCACGGTCGCTGAAAAAGCTGTTGTCCTGGATCGTGAGTCACTTAAATCCTCTGCAGAAGGTGAACTGGTAGCTGTAACCGGACCCATTACAACGACCGAATTACTCGGTGACCCTGACTACCTGAAACCGGGTAAATACATCATGCTTGACCGTGTTGTTGAAATGTATGCATGGATCGAAGAAACTGAAACCGAAACAAAGAAAAAGACGGGCGGCGGCACTGAAGAAAAAACCACTTACCGGTATAAAAAAACATGGACATCAAATCCCCAGGAATCAAGTGAATTCAAAATACCAGAGGGCCATGAGAATCCATCGATGTCAGTGAAATCGAAGACCTTTTATGTAGATGACGCTAAGATCGGCACATACTCTTTTGATCTTAGAACAGCTACATTGCCTGGTTCAGATAATATTGAACTAAACCGGAATATCGCCATCGCACACTGGGACGCCAAACTTATCGGCACTGACTATATATTCAAGGGATCGGGACCGTACGAAGATCCAAGGGTCGGTGACCTCCGGATAAGTTTTAAAGCGGTTCATGCTGGGATCAAGGTAACGCTTTTTGGTAAACTGAAAGGTAGAGAAATCATCGCTTATTATCACAAAGGCAAAACACGGCTGTACCGCGCTTTTGCCGGAACAAAGGATGAAGCTATAGTCCAATTGAAGACCGAACATAAGGTCACGGGTTGGATATTGAGGATCGTCGGCTTCCTCTTGATGTGGATAGGCCTGTCGCTCGTTTTTGGACCGCTGAGCGCAATCCTCGACGTCCTGCCTTTTCTCGGCAGCGTCGGTCGCGGTCTGATCGGAGTGATCACTTTTTTTGTCGCCCTTATCCTCTCGGTGATCACGATCCTCATCTCGATGATCTTTCACAACACGATCGCCCTAATCCTGCTCGTTATAATCGCAGCAGTTGTTATTTACCTGCTTATCGGTCGTAAGAAAAAAACTGCCAAAGCATAATCACCCGGCAGCATTATTCAGTATCGTAATAAAAAAGCCCCCTTGCGGGGGCTTTTTTTACAGGTTTTGCTTATTCACGCTCGACGCGTTCTATTTGTGTGGCTTTTTCCCCTTTAGGGGTTTCGGTAATTTCAAACTTAACTCTCTCGCCTTCTCTAAGGGTCCTGTAGCCGTCACCTGCAATATCCGCATAGTGAGCAAAAACATCGCCTGACCCATCTTCTTTCTCAATAAAACCGTATCCCTTCTTACCATCAAACCACTTCACATTTCCGTAGGTTGGCATATATTACTCCTTTCAAGCTAGATATTTCGTTGAACAAGGACATGTAAAGCGCACATCCCCCAACTTACGGTATAGCTTGAGGTTATTTTACACAAATCGAATAATTTGTCAAGAGGGAATTTGCTCAAAGCTTGATTACCGCGGAAATATTATTATAATCTTGACATATGAATGCAATTAATGAGGAGGTATAATGGATGATATATCAACGATTATCGAGAATCTAAAAAAGAGCATCGTTATCCTTAAACTTTCGGATGGTAGAAGTGGTACTGGTTTCTTTGTCAATAATAGAGGTCTTCTGGTCACGAATAAACATATCGTGCAATTGAGTACATTCATACGGATAACGCTGGCAAATGAAAGAGAGGTTGATGCTACCGTAGTCTGTTCAAATAACGATTATGATTTTAGTTTTGCCATAGCCGATGTGGAGAATTCAATTCCGCTTACATTGGCGGACAGTTCGGCCCAGAAAGAAGGAAAACAGGTTATTGCCATTGGCCATCCCTATGGTTATGATTTTACCGTATCAAAAGGTATCATCAGCTGCAAGAACCGTATTGTCAAAGGTATAGATTATGTGCAAACTGACGTGCCGATAAATCCCGGGAACTCAGGTGGTCCGTTAGTCAATCTGAATGGCGAGGCAGTGGGTATGAATACCTGGGTTGTCGGCGGTGCCGATAATATGAGTTTCGCAGTTCCGGTCAACGCGTTGAAAGCAACGCTCGATAACCTGAACCGTGATTTCGACAAATTGCTGACCATGTACTATTGTCCGATATGTGGTTTCCTGAATGACGGTTTCATAAAAACATTCAAGGCGGAATACTGTATGAACTGCGGAGCTTTGAAGATCGAAAAGAAAAAAGAGAATGGAATAAAAGCAGTCGATGCCCAGCCCACGGTGGTAAATGTCAGCATGACAAACTGCCCCAAGTGCCGCACTGCTAATGATAGTTCTTCGAATTTCTGCAAGAACTGCGGTTATAGACTACACGAATAAGGAGATAAGATGTTTAAAAAGAAAAAATCCGATAACAAAGCGGACAGCAAGACAACTATCGATTTAACATTTTATGAGAAAATGGTAAACGATCTGATCGCCAGTCACGGTCTTGACCCTGAGAAATGCCGTCATCGCCCCAAGACATTATGGTCAGCATACCGTGGTTCAGCACTCATCTACACGGAGATCTTTCCACTTAACGATGTCTACTATATTGAGATATCCTGTCCGGTCATGAAAATTCCTTCCAAGAATCTATTACCTTTTTACCGGCGGCTTCTTGAGATCAACTATGAACTTATCGGTGTGAAGTTCTTTCTCAAACAGGATATCCTTTATCTTTCGGCAAATCGCGAACTCAAAGGTCTGGATGCAGAAGAACTTAAACTTATGGAAGACCGGGTCAGTTTTAATGCAGATAAATTGGATGACCTGCTTATCGAGGAATTCAAGAAACAGACTGAATAAAAAAGATCAGATGTAAAAATGTAGAAGCTGGTTTATTCGATCACAACGATTTTTTTACAGAACACCTTATTATCATGATCGTAAACGACAAAATATATACCGGGGTTGAGGCCCTTGAACAGCCCATTGCCTGAAGCGATGAATTGTCCGTTTGCGTTGTAGAGCTTAACTTCATGTGGCACATTGAGCATGAAGGAGCCGCGGTTCGGATTGGGTACGATCTCCAGCTCACCAATATCGAAAACCCCGCGATGTTCGGTGATACCGACATTATTGACGGTGACGAGCATGCTATCTTTTGACCAGTTGCCAGCTGCATCATATGCAGTGACGATCACCCAATAATCGCCGTCTGGATAACTTGTCGTCACCCAGGAATAAGCAGCATCTGATGCTTCAACGATGCTGTCTCCGTCGGTATTGGTCACGATAAAATAATAATCGCGGTACGTATAATCGCCGCGTGTATCGCATAGATAATCGTCCTTGTATATTACATCAACATTTTCCGTATACCGGAGCACGCCGTGAAAAATAAAAGACAAAGTGGGCACTAGATTCTGCGGACCATGGATCTCGTATTCGATCTTATAGGGTATCAACTTCTCCCACTCTGCATAGGGTAGTGCAAGACCTGCGTCATCGTATATCTTGGCGATTATATCGACACTGCCTGACAGGTTATTTGCCGGGAGATAATTACTTGTATTATTCAGGCAAAAGGCGAATTTATTCGCTGCATAAGCCTCTTCAAAAACCGGGTCGGTCGTCTCGTCGTACGGTGTGATGATCGTCAGGGGGTTCTGGATGAAAGCCCAATCACCGACCGGCCATACTGTACCCGCATCCTTTATACGGGCAAAATGAAGGTGATCAAAACCTGTAACCGGCCACTCGACGAGATAACCGATGAGTTCACCTTCGACCACGGTATCGCCGAGATCCTTGTGATACTGATATGGATCAATGTGAGCATACAGCCAGGCTTCCACTGAATCAACGGTCTGGGAATCAGCGATCGCGAGACGCCAGTGCCATTCACCCGATGTTGTAAGCCATGCCTTCACAAAACCATCCTGCACTGCATAAACCGGGCGTTCAATAGTAATGCCCATGACATCGATACCAGGATGCATATATGGCAAACCGCCGTAATCCTGATACTCGCCCCAGTTATTACCGAGCGGCTGCAGGGAATCCATCGGAGCGAGCGGCCAACCGATTGTCACGAGAAATATGCTGATCATTGTTCCTGCCCTATTTCTTCGGGGAATTCAATGGTCTGGGAAGCACCGGGCATCTCTACGATGACACATTTCTTGTCATCTGTAATATCCAGGGCTCTGATATAAGGTGTTGCAAGATGTCTTGTCGCAACTTCGATGCCGTCTTTGTAGAAAAAAAGAGTGTCGTTTGAAACCGCTGCGATAAAATGTCCATCTTGAAAACCAGCGAACAAACGACAAGGTTTTAATTCATAGACCAGCTCACCGGTACGGGAATAGACATTGAGCGCATTTCTGTCCGAGGCAAAGAAATGGTGATTGTCCAGTGAGAACCCAAATCCATTGGGAAACGTCAGGCCCTGGAGTCTTTTTACATCACCTTGTTGACCGTAAAAATAAAGCTGCTGATCACTCAAGGCAAAGACCGTACCCGTATCGCTGATATAAAAAGTGTGTGCTTCAGGACTTTTTATGGTGTACAAACTCTTTCTGTCCCGGCACATTGTTATTTGCTGAACAACACATTCAGTACCGCCGGAATAATCGACGTGCGCGCGAAATACACCATTTTCAGAGCTGATGTCTATGGAAAAAAGATAAAAAAGACCGAGGAATGTCTCAATCATGATACCTTATCATAAATGATTTACCGGTGATGTCAAGGAGAGAAGTCGGCAACCGTGCTCTTTATTGTTCACTGATCTCCTTGCCGGTCCAGCAATAAGTGCATAACTGTTTGGTTGGCAGGCCGGTCGCGGCAATCATATCTTCCAATCGCTGATAGCGCAGAGAATCCACTTTGAGATCTTTTTCCATCATCCGTAACATTGTTTTATATCGCTTCGACTCT
Organism: uncultured bacterium; assembly: GCA_964419565.1. GTDB lineage: Bacteria > Hydrothermota > Tepidihabitantia > SM23-42 > SM23-42 > JAUVZL01. The sequence continues at coordinate 80,377 of CAYQPW010000001.1, read as the reverse complement.
GGATCAAGGTATGGTGCAATTTCCTTGATATGTTTGCCGAACATACGCTTCAATACCCGCCGCGCAAATAGTTCATCCAATTTTCTGGTCGAATAAAGGAATTTGCACGGGTACATGAGCGCCGGACAGGCCGGCCTTACATGGATCTCTTTTGCTCCGGCATTCCACAGTTTGACGAGCAGGAAGTTCTTAAGCTGGGTGCCGCGCACGATTGAATCCTCAGTAATCAAAATACGCTGACCTTTGATCAGGGCATCGGCCGTGATCTGCTTCATGAGCGCTACGAGGTCCCTGGTCTCCTGAGAGGGCGGAACATAACTCCTTGCCCAGCCCGGCGTGTACTTGAGCAAAGGGATACGCACCGGAACACCAGACTCATGAGCATAACCATGGGCATATGCGGTACCCGAATCCGCAACACCGGCGACAAGATCGATCTTCACCCTATCCCGGCGCGCGATTATCCTCCCTGAGTATTCTCTGAATTCCTCAACATTTTTTCCCTCGTACTCGGACGCGGGAAATCCCGCATATACATAAAGAAAAGTACATAGCTGCATGATCTTACCGGGCTTCTTCATTTGCTTGACCTTACCGTCGCTGATCAAAATTATCTCGCCCGGACCGAGAAATTTCCGCGTTTTGAATCCGAGGTTCTTATAAGAACAGGTTTCCGAAGCGACTAACCACTCACCCTTGCGTATTGCCAGTACTAGAGGGCTCCGACCGAGCTTATCCCGAGCCGCATAAATACCCTCTTTGCCGAGCAGCAACAATGAGAGCGAGCCATCGATCTGGTCATGCATGTAGTCGATACCCTCGATAAGGGTCTTGCCTTTGTTAATGAGTTTTGCCGCCAGTTCGATCTGGTTGACCTTACCATTGGGCATTTCAGAAAAAACAACCCCCTCTTTGATCAACTGCCGGGCGAGTTTATCCTGATTATCTATGTAGCCAACGCCACAGATGGCGAACTCCCCGAATTTCAACCTCATTATCAGAGGTTGGGTATCGCGGTCACTGATAACACCGAGCCCGGCATACCCTTTCATTTCAATAAAATCAATATCCTCACTGAAACGCGACTTGAATTGCGCCCTGGATATCGTATGAATCTTCTTCTGAAGCTTTTTGCCATCATAGATCGCAATTCCGCCATACGACGTGCCCAGGTGTGAATGATAATCGGTTGCGTAAAAAAGATTTTCTTTGCAGTCCTTTTTTGAAAAAAAAGCAACGATACCGCTCATTATCAAAACCCCCTTCTTGAATTATCTATTAACGAGCAAATGTACGATACTAGCGATTAATTACACTACATATAGAGCAAAATTATATAACATACACTATTATATATACGATTCTTCAATTGTCAAGGGCTGTTTCAGGGATCATCAAAAAAGATCCTGCTTCTTCGGCATAATAACCGGTTTGATACAATCTTCGGAATTGAACTTCGGTGAATTGACCATGCGTGTCACTTCATACGCTTTCATATCTTTTGCATCATATGGTTTAAGAAGCGGCATCAGTACTTCGGTATCTTCGATCTCTCGGTCGAGCCACATCGCCCTCTTGTCTTTATCAATGATCACGGGCATGCGGTTATGTGTGGGCTTGACCAGGGTATTTGGTTCGGTCGTGATGATCGTGCACGATATGATCTTATTCCCATCCGGCGCTTTCCAGGTATCATAGATACCGGCAAAACCAAAAGGCTTATTCGAAAGCAGGTGGAGATATATGGGAATCTTTATCTTTTTTTCGACACGCCATTCATAAAATCCGTCAGCGATGATCAAACAACGTCGGGTCTTGAACGAACGCGCAAAACTCCGTTTCAAAGCGAGAGTTTCAGCCCGGGCATTGATCATTTTGTAACCTATTTTTTCATCCTTGGCCCAAAATGGTATCAAACCCCACCTTAATTTAATGAGACGCTTATCACCATTCTTCGCTATGATGCCGGCGATATCCTGACCCGGCGCGATATTATAGCTTGGCTCAAAAGCCCACTCGATGTCCCAGATCTCGAATTCTTCTTTTACTTCATCGACCGTACATCTACGCACAAACCTGCCGCACATAGTCGATCTCCTTTATTGTATTTACGGAAAGGTAAGCTCAAGAACATATGCCTCCCACTTTTTCTTGAAAACACTCATATCCGCTTCGTTAAGAACCCGTTTTAAGGTATTATACCCGGTCGGGTCTTGATCTCTATTTTTATAGAACTCTCGATAGAACTGAACGAGCAATCCTCTTTCCTGAAGATAATAGCACAGATAGCGCGCTTGACCGTAATTAGTACCTTTGTCCTGGGTGTAAAACTTATGGGCGTTCATATCGGTAAGGTCCTTAAAAGACGGTACGCAATCCTGCTCGATCGCATCCTGCAAACCCTCGAGCCGCCAGTTGGTCATACCGTATATATGACCGTCTTTTTCCCGACACTGCTCATATAAAGATGCCAGTCCTTCATCAAACCAGGGCGGACACTCGGGAAAATTGGAATGCATGAAAGGATGAACGATCTCGTGCACAAGCGTACCGCCGCCCGTGCTAATATTCATTATTAGAGCGTTTTCGACTTCTGAAAAATAACCGAAGGGTGTGGTCGGTTCATCTCCGAATAGTTCTTTGGCATATTTATAATAGCTCTTTTCATCTTTAAATAACCAAATATCAATGATCTTACCGGGGTCCCGGTCAAAATAATCCTTTTTGAGCATATCGACCGCCCATTTTATCGTTTTTTCGGAACGCTGCTTTACGACTGCAGCCGGTTCATCACCAATGACGACAAAGGGTGGCTGAATGATCGTGGTGAACCCGGTCGGGACTTTCTTTTTAAGTTCGTTCATATGTTCTTTAAAATCCTCATCAGTAAACCGTAAAAGCCCGGGCTCCTCGGGTATTTCCTCATGATATGCGGTTATGACCCGAGGTCTATCATTAGTATTTTCTACTGCACGACCACAATTAATCATCATGAGAAATATGAATAAAAAACCGGCCGCCAATAAGTTAGCTTTTTGAAACATCATTCGATATAAAATCCCTTTGATCAACCATTTGTTCTATCCTGCCAAAACGACTTTCGTGCGCGCGACCTTATCCTCTACCTTCAGTTCGATCAAATACATGCCCGCGGGAAGCTTCTGGCCAGCAGCATCAGTACCTGACCAGGAAAGCGCAGTATGCGGCGCGTATTGCGTAATGCGTGGAAAACTATACACCGCCATGTCATTACTATTACCTGCGCAATGTTGAGATAATAAAACAATATAAAAAAATAGATCCTTATTTTCACCGGGGCCTCACTTCTTTTTCTTATGAAATACAAGAATCTCAAAGACACTGATAATAACAAGGAGAATAACCAGTATCCAGAGGATAATACGACCCGATAGTGATGCCGGCAGTTTTCCATTGAGCAACCAAAAACACAGAACAAAAGCAGCGCAAAGATTGATCGCGATCGCACCACCCAGTCCCAGACCCGCCATACTTTCAGGTTTCCGGTTGAATTCGATGATAAGAGCTACTGCTATGCCGATAAGAACAGCACCCAGTATGGTCGGGTAGAAAGCGTGGTCAGCGACCGGCAAACCGATGAATCCGAAGATCTCGGCGGGAAACACTACTAACAGTATACCGAGGAAAAAATTGACCATTGCATCGACTAAGAGCACGCCTGCATTCTTCATTATGATCCTACTGTAACGAATTTTTTCGCCATTGTCAAGATGGTGCTGCGATAAAGAACATCCCTGTATCCGAGCACCAGGGATAAAGATATTGACAGACCTATACTCAAGGCTATGATTTTAAAATAAAGAATAAAAACGTGCGCCATAACCCCCTCAGCTTGATAACTGAGGGGGTTTGTTTTTACGGTGTCTTCATCTGGGCATCGAGTATTTCCAGGGTGGTTTCAATGTGCTCAGGACGAATACCGTAGTGCGTTACCATTCTAAACCGTGATGGTCCGGTCTGCAAGAATTTAACGCCCTTTTCAGTCATTCGTTTTTGGAATGCCGCCGGTTTCATCGCTTTGCTGACCAGATCGAAATATAAAATATTTGTCTGAACACGCGCCAGGTCGATCGCCAACCCGGGGATCTGGCTAATACCCTGGGCAAGCTGCAAAGCAGTACGGTGATCCTCTTTCAAACGCTCGACCATCCGCTCAAGCGCAACTACACCAGGTGCTGCGATAATCCCTGCCTGACGCATACCGCCGCCCAGAAGCTTACGGCTTCGGTGGGCTCGCGCGATAAATTCACGCGTGCCGCATACTATTGAACCGACCGGTGCGGCGAGGCCCTTAGAAAGGCAGAACGAGACAGAATCCACACTGCGGGTGAATTCTCTGACTTTCCTGCCGAGCGCAACTGCCGCATTAAAAACCCTGGCGCCGTCAAGGTGCACGACCAAACCATGCTCCCGGGCGATCCCTCCTACTGAATCAATATACTCCGGCGTCAAAGGAGCTCCATAACATCGGTTATGGGTATTTTCCAAACATATCAGGCGCGTTTTGGGCCAGTGTGAATCTTTACCCCGGATCGCACCGGCAATGTCGTTAAGCTCTATAGTACCATCATCCTGATTCGGTACGAGATGCGGGACCACGGCGCCAACCGCAGACATTCCGCCTGCTTCATTGAGAAAAATATGAGCTTTGTCGCCGAGGATCGCTTCTTCGCCGCGTGCACAATGGGCAAGCACACAAACCAGGTTTGCCATTGTCCCGCTGGCGACAAGAAGTCCAGCCTCCTTGCCCGTAAGTTCTGCCGCAAGATCCTGGATCTTATTTACGGTCGGGTCTTCACCAAATACGTCATCACCAAGCACTGCATTCAACATCGCCTGGCGCATCTGGTCAGTCGGCAACGTAACTGTATCACTACGCAGATCGATCTCTTTCATTATGATAGATCTTATTTTACAGTAAACTCAACACAGGTTATTTCGTTGCCGTTATCATCGGTATCGTGCATCCGGAAATCGTATGTACCCGGTTCTTCCGGAGCATTGAAGATCAACAACGCCTGGGTTCTTTTATCAAGGTACTGGTAGGATACATCATGTCGGTCATTCTCGTCTTCACTGCCGTGCGGGACATCGGACGGTATAATACCGATCCATGCTTTTGGACCGAATACTGCGGGCGCCGTGAAGTTAAGCCTTATCTCTTCACCCGGCGCATAGGTTTCCTTATCGAGTGTGATCTTCGCGCCTTCTGTGACCACTTTTACTGTGAACGATACGCTGGCGACTTCCTTGCCATTATCATCAGTATCATGCATCCGGAAATCGTAATTGCCGGCCTTTCCTGGTGCATGAAAATCCAATACTCCAGCAACCTGTTTATCCAAATATAAATAAGCAATATCATGCTGGTCATTCTCACTTTCACTGCCGTGCGGGACATCAGATGGTATAATACCAACCCAGGCTTTTTCAGTGAAGCTCGACGGCGCCGTGAATGTAACGGCGATCTCTTCGCCGCAGGCAAAGGTGTCTTTGTCCAATTTGAGTGTGGCTTTACCGCCCCCGCATGCAAGGAAAACAAGGATACTCAAAACCACGAATAGTCTCATCTGTTTACGCATAATACCTCCTTTTCTTGATAATCCAATATAGACAAAAAGTCAGATTCCCTTCTCTAACATAAAGCAATTCACGCGCCGTGTTTTTTCAACCATTCATTAACACCGATCTTCTTCATTTCATGGAGTCTTTGGACGGCTCGTGCATGGTGTTCGTAGTTCTTCATCCATTCTTCAAGGATAAAACAGGGGAAATCAACACACTCTGCACAAAATTCCAGGTGTCTTTCATATACGCAGCATTTTAAGATCTTACACCCAAGTGACCAGTGATGTCCGGTGCGATCAGAACGGCAACCATCACATCTTATCTTATCTGGACCGACATTCTGCTCTTTCCAGTAATCGAGTTCTTCTTTAGTCCTCAAACGTATCGGACAGGTACTGCAGTCCAGACCACATGGTGTCAAGAACCAGCGCCTTGATCTTTTCAAGTATAATGCCCCTGCGATTGAGAAAAAAGCATACTGCCCTGAATGATTATCATCAGACGGCAATGCAGGGTGATCATGGTCAAATGTGTGTTAATCGACCTTGTTTTGGTCTTGCGTTTCTTCTTTATCGTTTTTCATCTTCTGGATAGCCTCTATCGCTTGTTCACGCGTATCATAGATATTCGGTATCAGCTTGGCTCTGAGCGAGGTGGTACGCACAGTCATGCGTGCCCAGTCATTCGTACCCCAGCGGGCAAAACCAAGCAAATAATCACCCACTGTAGACCTTGCGGTATCGCCATAATAGTCGGCGATACTGGCACGGACTAACAGTTTATCGATGTGGGAGATCAGATAGACTTTTCTACCGAGTTTTTGGAAGAATTTCTGGTACTCTGCGAAAAAAGTATCGACGTCTTCGCGCGTCTTCACCTCCCAATTATCCTCGGTAAATACGATATTGAGTTTCGCATCGTATTCAAACTCCACAGATCCGGACATAAACATACCCCCTTTCTCGTGAATAATGGATCTTATAATGATATCGGATATATGCGACCTGTCAAGGATACATTTTGTTCTCCAAAATGTCCTGACTTTGATCTGAACGCGGCTATAAAAAAGCACTTCGGGCGAAAAGCCCGAAGTGCTCGCATCGACAGACAACAGCTTCTTATTTATGTGTACTCAAGAGTGATCTCTAAAGAACCGGTGAAATCTGACGGCAGTTTTAGTTTCTTCAATATTTCCTGCAAGGTCGATGACTTCATTGTTTTTGCAGTATAGGTCATTATCTTAACCTGGCTTACACTGCCTTTCTCGACCTTCAAAGAAACGGTCACACTTTTCAGTTCCCAAGCAGCGAATGACTTCTCAAGCTCTTCTTTTAGCTGATCGATAATAGCATCCTCAACATCATCCAGACTCAAATGCACCGGAGTGATCCCGCCGGTAACATAGACTTGAGGAGTACTCTTATACTCAGAGTCAATAAACCCATCACCGTCTTCGCATGCTTCCCGTAAAACCGGTGCACTGGGCATAGATTTACCATAAGCGCCCGTCGCCATACCGCCCACCGCATAATCACTGACACCCTGGGGAAGCGGCAAAGGCTGTTTCACAGTCACAACTTCGCCGGTCTTTCTAATCACCTTATCGACCGCAACGAACGACGTATACTGTGTCATGAGGTGGTACTCCAAACCGAGTTTGGTGACTTCTCCACGTGTATCTTCACCCGCACCTGCATAATCAGACAGGCGTGCGATTTTTTCCCTCGCCCACAGATATTTAAGCGCGCTGTTATTCGCATCTTCGAGAGACTTGGCTACTTTTATTTCTTTCCGGTATGTACCAGCTGGAGTTCGCCCGGTTACAATGATCTTACCCGCAGCATTTTTGTATTTTCCATACAAAACAAGCGGACGCTGTGCAAAAAGATCTGGTAATGAAAGGGGCTCGACATCATACGTACTAAACCCCTGGAACTCCACTTTGATGTCAGTCAACAGAGGATGTTCTATATAATTCATGAACTTCACGGCGGTCTGTTCGGCTTCTTTTTCGTTTGTCACGACGAACGGTTCGCCCCTGCCGACCCGGGCAATCCCATCGATGATATAGCGGTTAACACCGGAACCTATGCCAAACGCAAAGAAGTTAGCTTGGTTCAAATTATCCTCGACCAGATCAAAAACTTCTTTCTCTACGGTAACATAACCATCTGTAGCGGTAATGATGATCCGTGACAAACCTTTTTTCTTCGGCAATGCCAGGGCTCGTTTAAAAGCATCGAGTATCTCGGTTCCACCGCCGCCAGACTGGGACATGATCATTTCTATCGCTTTCTTTTTATTTAACTTGTTGGCTGGTAAAGCATGCTCAGATAGTACCTGAGAGCCGCCCGCGAAGAAAAGGATATTGAAATAATCCTTTTCCCTCAAGCCTCCGACGATATTCTGGATCAGTGTCTTGGAAACCTCTAAAGGAAAACCATTCATAGAACCAGAAACATCGATAATGAAAACATATTCGCGTGGCGGGACCATTTTCATCTCTACTTTTTCAGGCGGTTCAAGCATGAGCAGAAAATAGTTGTCTTTCTTGTCTGGATACAATAATATCCCACTGTGTATCGCTTTACCCTGCAAAGTGTATTTAAGGATATAATCACGGTTTCCACTGTTCTTCTCCTGCTTGGCAAGGGTAACCTCGGCGCGGTCATCCCCGGATTTACTTATGCTGACCTTATGCGACGTCACCCATACCTTTGCTAAAGGCAAACCGGTCCTGAGATTGACTTTTATATCAAAGGCATAAGGCGACTTTTCTCCTTCGTGAAGATAAGGTGTCACTGCCCAGTTATCAGAGCCCTTTAATTTGGCCTCAGCTGTTTCACCGGTATAGCGAGGGCCTACCACAGTAGGGAAAACAAATTCATACGTGCCGTCTTCAGGCACCAGGATCTCTGTGTACTTTACGATGACTTCAACGACATCACCAGGCATGATATTAGCAACTTTCATCTGGAAAACATTGGGGCGCTTCTGTTCGAGCAAGGAAGCTACCTGGCCGTTGTTTTTTGCCTGCTCATAGATCTTTTGCGCTCTTGCCGTCTCTTCAATATCAGCCTCAATGATCCGGTTGCCGATCTTCATGGTCATGGCATGTATCGCTGACTTCACGCCGAGCGGAAACACGTAGAGCGCTTCTATTGTCTTTTTTCCGTCGTTCTTATATACCTGGGTCAATTCTATTTCAGCGGTAATGCCGGCGATATTGACATTTGCTTCAGTCTTGAGCAAAGGGAAACTCTCGATCCCTCGATCACCTTCAACGAGAAAATACGGTGATAATGAAGCCTCTTCATTGTCCGATTGCGATGCACCACTGAGCAATCCTATCTGGATCAATAAGAACAGACTTGTGACGATAAACAGCATTAATGATTTTTTCATCTTAACCTCCATTCATCCTATAATACAAAGAAATTGCGGGTATATTCCTGTTATCACACGCTTTAGCACTTACCTTGTGGTACATAGCAGATCTCTTAAGATTGCATTAAAAAGCACTTATCTATGGCTGGAATCCTGAAATCATTAGTCTCTTGATCAAAGCGACCGGGATCGAGCCATGACTGAGCAGGTCGTCATGAAATCCTCTGAGCGAGAAATCTGCACCTTTTGCTTTGCGGTAATCATCGCGCAGCGCTAAGATCTGAACCTTGCCCAGTAAATAGCTCGATGCCTGCCCAGGATTTGTAATATATCTGCCTACTTCACGGGCAACATAATCACGGTCTCTCCCTAACACCTCAGCCATATAATTCACTGCATCTTCATAGGACATTTGCCCGGTTTGCAGCATGACGTCGACGATCACCCGCGCCGCTCGGAATTTTATACCCTGCAGAGCATTGATATAAGCTCCCAGCGTGTCGTCCTGATAAAGCACGGTTCGTGACATGAGTTCTTCACAGTATAATGCCCATCCCTCGATAAAAACATAGTCATGAAAACTCCTGCGGATCTTCGACGGGTGCTTATTTGCGATCGATATTTGCAGATGATGTCCAGGGTATGCCTCATGGACAACACCGCCTCTGAATTGTCGGTTATGCACATAGTTATAATAGTATTCAACCTGCCCGATGCTGAATTTATCGGGCAGCGGCGGTACGTAAAAATAACTCGTCTTGAAATCATCAAAGGGTCCGGGAGGCTGCATGGCAATACCAGGGATCAAGCCGAGTATGAATGCCGGGGTCTCCACGATATCGATATCGCCGATGTAATCAGGTATGGTCACGAGTCCAGATCGCGCGACAAATTCACGCACCGCCATGATTTCAATACTGCGGTATGATTCAACATCAGACCTGCCGAAATCCTCCGGTAAACTGATCTTTATGCCCGCAGGTTCAATATGTATCTGCTGCAGGCTGTCGATCAATACCGCAACTGAATCGAGTGTCTTCTGCCCTATCTTCAATAAACTGTCTGCGTCGATATTGAGCAAATGAATATTGTTTAACATGTATTCATAGTGATCTCGCCCCATCACATAGGGCGTCTTTGGATCACCCAGCATTTCAAGCTGCAGGCTGAAAAGCTTCATCGCGGCATTGGCTTTTCTGGCAATATTCTTGAACTCGCTTTTTTTGTATTCGGGCAGAGAATCAACGTATACCGCATAGATATCATCGATAAATTCTGTCCCGCTGGCAAGCTGGCCGATCGCAATCTCACAGAAAAATTGTGAGGGGTGAACGAGGTTTTTTACTGCGCGTTCCAGATAATCGGGGATCTGCTCAAGCCGACGCGATAGCGCATAAATCCTGTCATCTACAGAAGGTGATGGATTAAGCAGTATCGTGTAAATACCATATATACATTCATTTGAATAGATGAGCGGATTTTTTTTGTATTCCTCTATTATTTTAAGGCTAAATAACTCATCAGCGATACTGGTTTTTATAAGGTAATAATCGACGATCTCATTATTCGACAGGACGGTTGTATCGACCGCGGATAACTCCCGGTCGAGCTCAGCAAAACGCTTCTTCGCAGCTTTCAGTGCACCCTTTGAATAATCAGCGAGTAAAGTATCATAAGTATGGACCCCCTGGTATGTTGCGCTGACCGGGTGAAAACGCCAGAGCTCTTCAAGATACTCTCCGCCGATCTGCTCAAGATTCATACTGAATGCCGCTGAACCGGCAAGAAAAAACACTATGCTAATAATTATAGATATATGCGTCTTCATATCCTCACATCCTCATATCTCCATTTGTTCACTTTCTTTTTATCATAAAAAAAAATGTGAAAATCCCGTGAAAAATATAGGCTATGACATACACAGATTATACCACGATCTTCACAATTGTCAAATCCTGCCGACCGGCGATAAACGATCCCGGGCATAGATCTATCATAATTGCATATTGACGGGATGGTATTCCATCCTATAATATGGAGGGATTATCATGAGAAAAAAAAGCTGCACCTTTTTAATACTTGCAAAGATCTGGCCAGCATGCAGCGGTGTCGATACTCAAGCGCCGTTTATGATTGCCGTCTAAAATAGTCATGCGTTATTTTGGTACAGTGATCAGACCTCCAAGCGAGGCGAATTCTTATATATTACAGATCACCTATGGGTGCTCCCACAACGGATGCACTTTCTGTCCAACCTATCTTGACAAACCATTCAGAGCCAGGCCCATAAGAGAAATATTGAAAGACATCGAAACAGCTAAAAAGGTCATACCGGAAACGCGCCGGATTTTCCTGGCGGACGGTAATGCGATGGTCTTACCGGCTAAACAACTTTTGCCAATACTCGATGCTTTAAATAGTGCATTCCCCGGACTCCAGAGAATCGGCATATATGCAAATGCTAAGGATATCCTCGATAAAACTAACCGTGAATTGCAGGCACTCTTTGAGAGGAGATTAGCCATCATATATATCGGACTCGAAAGCGGCAGTGATGAGGTGCTGAAAAGAGTGAACAAAGGTGCCACGCCACAAGAGATAGTAAAAGCGGTTTTAAAGGCTCAAAGAGCGGGATTCAAGGCATCGGTTATCGGACTGCTCGGCTTAGGGGGTATGGATCTGTGGCAAGAACATGCGAAATCAACCGGTCAAGCAGTCAGCACGATGAGCCCGCGCTTCTTCTCTCTGCTCACATTGATGATCGTACCCGGGACCCTGCTGTACGAACAGGAACAGAGAGGAGAATTCTATCTTCCGAAACCTCTTGAGATGCTCAAAGAGATGAAAATGATCCTTGAGCACACAAATGTAAGCTCCGGATGTATTTTCCGCACAAATCATGCCTCGAATTATCTGGCTCTGGAAGGGCGTTTACCAAAAGACAGAAAAAACCTTTTACAAATAATTGACTCAGCGCTCTGCAAAGGTGAATCGAGTTTAAGACCTGAATATTTGCGAGGTTTATAAATCCAGATAAACCTACCAGAAGAAATCATGCTGTTTGATCAAGCGTTTTGTAAAAAAGCGATCACGGAGCTTGCTGAAACCGCACAACGATTCATGCGCTTTGAAGAATATCATGCCGGTTTTACTTCTTTTGCAGGAGGTACTGTTGCCGTTGCAATCTCGGTTTGACTTACTAGCTTGCGATATACAAACGCATAAGCCATGAGAGTCGTCGGTACGGTCGCAAAAAGACCTATGAATAAACAGAGAAATCCAAGGATATTTATCCCGGCAATGACAAAAGCAAAACCAAGGAGCTGCCATTTAACTTTATATGTCATTTCGGCGCTTTTCTTGAGTGCATTGATTGGACCGAGCTTTTGATCGACGATCAGGTAACCAAACCACTGATACTTGATCGCCCAGTATATGCCCGGCACGATCAAAAGGATGAACCCGGCGACTACGATCAGTCCGTACAGTATCGAGCCTCCGACAAATCGCCAGAAATTACCCTGAAAACGGAAAAGATCCATGAATTCAGGTTTTTCTTCAGTCAGGAATTTCAAGGCGATCTTGATCATACCGATAGATATTATCACGCGCAGCACTGCAGTGATAATATTGAAAAGTAACGCCAGGAAACCCATATCATGTTTGTCAAAATGATCGGCCAGCGTGCCAGGGATCCCGACGACCAACCAGGCAACGATGAGGATACCGACAAAATACCAAAGGTTGGCTTTCATAATACCCCAGCCGTATTTTATCGCTTCTTTATTTGAAAAGTTCTTTTTCTCCATACAGCCTCCTTCGAACTTATTTGAGTTTGATTACTTTGACTGTCTTTGAACCATCTATCTCGATAAAATAAATACCCGGTGCGACATTATCTGCAGCTACTTCGCGACCGGTGATGTCGAAAATCTTGTAATTCATATCCTCGGGTAAAACAAGTCGACCGGTAAAAATGGTCGGACCAAAAAAAGTATTTTTACGCGGCATAGAACCATGCTCTTGGATTCCGGGTAAACCGCTGAATAATTCCTCCCAGGAATAATATAGATGGTTGAAAACATGTGCGCCCTGATTTCGACGTGCATAACTGACCCCGATGCATGGCCAACCTGGATGTTCAACGATAGTGTTCGCCCTTATGACCATGGATTGCACGGTGCCGGCATAATAGCCCCAACCAGCAACAGCATTTTCAATGGCGATCGCACGGGGCGTATTAAGATGCATATCGTGATTGAGCGAATCCGCCATAACTTGATACCGGTAACAGTAAACTGGCGGATAGAGCACGCGTTCATGATTTGTCACACAGATGTTCCAGTCTGAAATGATCTGCGGGGCGATGGTATTATCGCATGCAAGACGCAAGGAATCGCCAATATTATTTATCTCTAAGATACCAGCCGGAACCGGATGGCTCGCATCATAGGGTGAGAAAAGATGGACATCCCAGCATCTCAGGCTCGTTGAATCGTGGATCGCCTGTTTGATATCATAAATATCATTTGTACCGTTCGAATCAGGATCTGCGGTCTCTATTGCATGCCGGCACGATAAAATAAATGCAGTCAGGGAATTAGGCGGTATATAGGTGGTGTCTGTATTATAGCCATAATCACAACAAAGTCCGACACCCTGTTCATTGACACCGGAGAGAGAACCAAATATGCCCGCCATGGTAATGGTAACAAATCTCTGTTCATCTGATGCATCCGGCACATGGGCGATAATGACACTCGTATTGCCGAGCGAGGTGTATTGGCCGGTTGAATAATCCAGATCACGCGCCATGACCAGACCGCCCTGGAGTGTATCATCATTTATTGTCGACTCATCCCACCCCGAGATACTGGAACAGCCAAAATCACACAGCGAGTTAAGGCATAAAATATCCTCGACCGTGATATCCCGGCCGAGTGCTTGATGAAAAAGATCGACGCCTTTAGCGATACAGCCGTCGATCATGCCCTGAGCTTCATCCTGATATTTCTGCAGTGTAGAGAAACGCAAGCGAAAATAAGGCAGCCCGCCATATTCATATTGAACCGGTGAAACCATATGCAAAGATGAATTGCCGATAGCAAAACGCTCTAGATTCGCCATCGCTTCTTCACCGAGCAGGTAACCGTACGCATACCCCATTTGATAATGACTTCCCCAAACAAGCAAATATTTTTGGGAAGGCGGGCCCTTGGTTCTCAACCGACCATTATACTCGACCGGCTGAGCCGTCATATCAGGGAGCCGGACATCGTCCAGCCATATTTGCTGGCTATTCTGCATGCCGCGAACACAGAATGCGATGTATACTGGTATGCCGCTGTATGAAGTCAGATTCACCAATCCCTGTTGCCAGGATGTATCTGAACTTACATAGATCTCGAGCGAATTGAATGTGCTCATATCAGGCGGTGAAGAGGTCGTTATCATGATATCAAGGCTGCAGCCTGGTGTGCTTGTCTTATACCGGAATTCCAATATAGTATCATGACTGACAAGATCAGGAAAAACCCGGGGTGTTATTAAATAATCCAGATTTGTGAAATCAAGACCAGCATAACTCGTATCTGCATAACAAGTTGCCGAATGATCACCCGTATATCCAGTCGTCATATCCCGGAACCAAAATGCATCGAGGCAATCCTCATTAACGATCAACCAGTAATTCGGTGGAAAAAAATTCTGCGTTTCAAAACTTTCGACCCATGCAGTGGACAGAAAAAATATGAAACCTAACATATCATTATTGTATTCATTGGAACAGCAAGGTCAAGAACAGAAAAAGAGTGTAATGATTATTGCGTAGAGTGTCCGGCGAAGACATTACATGCAACAGTCATTGTGTCATTAGGTCATTGCGAGAAGTGAAGCGACGAAGCAATCTCTGATATTCTGATATGCTATCTGATCCAAACGATTATAACATTCCAAACAAATCAAAAAAACGAAAAGCTTTGTCATAAGACAGGCTTGACATCGCCCGTAGCTTGAGTAGAATAGGAAATGCCCAATCGAGTAGTTGTAAGATTTCTTGATGGTCGTGTGGAACGTGGTTATACCACTGATTTCCAAACCCATAAGGAAATATTCCACCTTGTGGTAAAAGATCAAGGTACCCAGCAGGAAAAATCACTCCCCATCAAGATGGCCAATCTCAAGGCAGTTTTTTTTGTAAAAGAACTGCATGGCCTGGATAAAGATCGTCCTGTTATCAAACGTGAATTCGCTGATATCAAAGACCAGAAACTTATCGGTAAAAAGGTTGAGGTTGTGTTCACTGATGGTGAAAGCCTGAACGGTATAACCCTTGGATATTCACCACAGCGCCGGGGTTTTTTCTTAACGCCTATCGACCCGGAAAGTAATAACGAACGCATTTTTGCGGTTTTAAGCTCGGTAAAGGATATAATCTTCCATGACTAAACCAATAGGAGAAGTGAATCTGTCAGGTATTAAAAAATTCGGTTCAGGAAAGGTACGTGAGATATTTGATCTTGATGATAGATTCCTCATCGTTGCCACTGACCGGATATCGGCATTTGATTATATACTGCCGACCCTGATCCCGGACAAAGGTAAGATACTAAATAAATTATCCGTGTTCTGGTTCAAGACAACGAAGTATATTATGGAGAACCATTTTATCACCGACCAGGTCGATAACTACCCGGATGAATTGAAGAAATATAAAGATATCCTGTTCGATCGTTCCATGCTCGTTAAAAAAGCCGCACCGATCGACGTTGAATGTGTTGTACGCGGTTATATCGCTGGATCCGGCTGGAAGGATTATCAAAAGACCGGGCACGTTGGTGGCGTTAAAATCGAGGGTCTGAAGCAGGGGGATAAACTACCGTATCCGATGTTCACGCCGGCAACCAAAGCACACAGTGGACACGATGAGAATATAGATTATGAACAGATGAAAGAAGTCGTGCCTGAACACGATGCCGAATTCATAAAAGCAAAGTCCATCGAGCTCTATAATTTTGCGCATGATTATGCGCGCGAACGCAACATTATTATCGCCGATACAAAATTCGAGTTTGGCAGACTCGATAATCGACTGATATTGATCGACGAGATATTCACGCCCGACTCGAGCCGCTTCTGGAACCCTGAATTGTATGAACCGGGTGGTTCACAAGCATCGTTTGACAAACAATTCGTAAGAGACTATCTCTTAAGCACAAGCTGGGATAGAAATTCGCCGCCCCCAGAATTGCCCCACGAAATTGTGGAAAAGACAATAGACCGATACAAAGAAGCACTGGAGCGGATAGTAAGCACTGTCAAGTAGCAAGAAACAGCGTAGAGAGTAAGGAAAAAGGGAATACACATCCGCCACACACCATAGCGGATTGAAGACACATTTACCCCTTACAACTTCTTTAATGGGGTAAACTGAAGTCACATTCCATTGTAGACACGCTACGCTGAAGAAAAAACCCAAAAGACTTGAAAGACAAAAAATCTCTGATATTCTGGTTCTCTGATAAACTTCCCACTGATATCCTGATATTCTGCTATGCTCAAATAACTGATTCTTTACGGTATCAGCTTCGAAAAAATCTCAAACCAGTGCCGACCAGAATATTGAGGACGATGAATAAAAACAGCGTAAAGACAATGCCGAGTATCGGTATGAATATTACTGCGGTTATTAGTGCGCCGAAACTCGAGCCCACCAGGTCTACACTGTAGACAGTGCCGGCATGTCTTCGCTTAAGAATAGCGATGGACAGGGGAAAATGCAGACCGCCCATAAAACCGCCAAAAAATACCAGAAACGGAATTAGCAGCGCGGTGCCGGGTATCTTGACGAGCGAGATCAAAAGTATCACCGCAAAATAAAAACCCATAACAAGTTCAACATTAGAAAGGACCTTTCTCGTACTCCTTCTGAAAAGCATGGACCGCATATAAAACATCGTGCCCAATGCAAGACCCAGCATATAAAAAGCAATGATCGCGCCTATCCAGGAATAGACGTATCCATAATATATCTGAAAAAGAATAATGAGAATTACCTCGGCAGAAATCTCACTGGCGCCGATGGAAAAAACCGACAAATAGACGATCGAGCGGCGTCTCAGGAAAAAGGGAAACGGGATAAATAGCAGAAGGAACAAAAAAGGATTCGCATTGAATATTTTGATGAATATTTCACGGATGCTCTCTGAAACAACTCCGCCCCAGAGGATCATTGTATAGTAATAACAGACCGGTTTAAGATCAGTATTCAGTGCGGCGGGTGAATCTGCAACTCTTTCCTTTAGATAATTCATTTTCTCGGTGGTGAGGTTGTAGTCAAAAAAGTATTCATTCACATACTGCAGAGCTAAATTCCTTTCCCTTGTGCGTTCCTTCAAAATATTAACGACATTTATTGATTCAATCTTGTGGTCGCTGGCTAAAAAAGTAGTCTTGGCTGCGGGCAGGATCAACACTTCCTTAAAAGAGGTCTTTAATGAACGCTCAACTGTATTTAAAAGCTGACCGAATAAAGGGCTGATAATATCTGGCGGGGCAGTTATGCGGATCGACAATATGCCATTTTCATTCAATACTCTTCTGACTTCAGCGAAAAAATCTGTCGTATAAAATCTATTGAGCTGGACATTTACCGGGTCAGGCAGGTTTATTATCACAACATCGTATTTTTCCTTTGTTTTTTTTATATAAAAACGACCATCGCCAAAGATGACTGAAACATTGTCATATGCATCAATACTCTTGCCAATATGAGGGTCCGCTATACGTATGATATGTGGATCGAGTTCAAGATAGGTTACATGTTCTGGTTCATGTTTTAATATCTGTTCGAGGCAACTGCTGACACCGCCGCCAACGAGTAAAACATTTCTTGGCGCATCGTGCATAAGCATGGGATACTGGACTGCTTCTTCGCTCGAATAAAGGTCAGGATAGGAAAAGTCATAGACTCCGTTCGTGTAAAAATTGATCTGAGTACCTGACCGGGTGACCGCGATAACCCCGTACCTGGATTCTGCTAAGCCAACGAGTTCCTGTCCGGGCATTTGCTTGCTTCTAAGAAACCATTCAATATTATTTATTTTCACGAAGACGAACAATAAAAGAACCGGTATGATCAATAGCCTTTTCTTGCTGGTGATCGCGATCGCGCAGGTTACAAGCAAACATACAACGAGCAATAATATACCATAGGTCGGAAGAATTTGCACGAGGATAAAGGATAACAGGATACCCCCGCAAAAAGAGCCGATACCCTCATAAAAATATACCTGCTCTGGCTCGAGCAGTCTCGAAGCTGCCGGAAACAGAGCGCCGAAAATGAACGAAGTCGGCGCAAGTGACAGAAATGAGATAATAATCACCTTGCCAAGCGGTATGATCTCGCCGAAAGGCAAAGCAAAAATACTCAGTGTTAATCTGATAAAAGAAATGGAAAAGACCGTAAAAAGACTCAAGAGGATGAGCAAAAAAGTGTAGCTTGCTCTCGCTGTCAGTCTTATTTTTGATTTCGAATATACAAAGCTGCCGATCCCAGCCCAGACGAGCCAGAAACATAGAAGGATACCTGAAATTAGTTCATAACCGCCGAATAAGGCGATGGACTCGCGGATCATCAGGGTCTGGGCAATGACTGCTGCAGTGCCGGAAAAGAACACTACCCACTTTATCCCCTTCATAAGATAAGTGTATAGAGTATTAATGAAAAGTCAAACGTATAAAAATACCATTTGATTATCGTTCACAAAAAATATCCAATGATCTTATCCGTTTTTAATGACCAAGTATTGACTTGGTCTTTTTTCTGACTAAAATTAACAAAAGGAGAAACGTATGTCCGGACACTCAAAATGGGCAAAAATCAAGAGAAAAAAAGCGAGCACAGATGCCAAACGCGGCAATATCTTCACGAAACTCATCAAGGAGATAACGATCGCGGCAAGGCACGGCGGCGGTGACCCCGATGCTAATCCGCGGCTCCGCAGCGCGATCGACTCGGCTAAATCACTGAACATGCCGAACGAAAATATAAACCGTGCGATAAAACGCGGCACTGGTGAGCTTGAAGGGCAGACATTAATAGAAGTTGCGTATGAGGTATACGGCCCGAGCGGTGTAGCGATCCTTATTGAAGTCGTTACTGATAACCGCAACCGTATAACCAGCGAGATCCGACATGTTCTTTCAAGATACAATGGCAGCATGGGCGGACAGGGCTCGGTCGCCTGGCAATTTCAAACCCAGGGCATAATAACGATCGACCAGAGCAAGTATGACGAAGATACGATAATCGCCTATGCCCTTGAAGGCGGCGCCACTGATATCAAAACCGAGGATAATACTTATCAGATCATTACCGCACCTGATAATTTCTCCAAAGTAAAGGATATTTTGCATAATAATAATGTCGCGGTAGCGTCCAGTGAAATAACCAAGATCCCGCAAAGCACCGTATCTTTGTCAGACAAGGATGCCGAAAAGGCCCTGAAACTGTACGAAGCACTCGATGATCTTGAAGATGTTCAGCACGTTTATACAAACTTCGAAATTTCCGATGCCCTGATGGAAAAGATCTCGGCGCAAGGTTGAAAGTCATCGGTATAGACCCGGGTCTTGTGGCAACCGGTTACGGCATTATCGAAGACGGCAAGTGTATTAGTGCTGGTACGATAAGGTCAAAAGAAAAAAATGGGCACGCAAAAATTTTTGACATCTGCACAAGGATAAAACAATTACTCGAGGATAACAAACCTGATATCGCCGTGCTCGAAAAAGTCTTTTATCACAAGAATGTCCAGAGTCTCATAAAATCGTCTGAACTGCGCGGCGCGATCATCCTTACCCTGCTCGAAAATAAAATGCCGTTAACTGAATACACCGCAACGAAAATAAAATTAACCACGACCGGCAATGGTCGGGCATCAAAAGAACAGGTTAGGTATTTTATCGGTAAAATTCTGACAAATGACAATAACCGTATCTCTAATCATGCGACCGATGCCCTTGCGATCGCCTATACGGCGACGCGCAAAATAAAAGAAAGAACATGATAGGACGCTTACAAGGGGAAATAGTAGAAAAAACCCCGCCTTTTCTCATTATTAATGTTTCGGGCGTCGGTTTTGCCGTGCATACCCCGCTTTCAACCTTTGAAAAAGTGCAGGTGAACCAGAAGATCACGCTTTACACAAAGTGTGTTTTTAAAGAGGAAGAAGCCTTTATTTACGGCTTCTTGAACCAGAGCGAACTCAAGATGTTCGAAGATTTGACATCCGTGTCCGGTGTGGGACCTAAATCCGGTCTCAATTTTCTGTCCAGATTTTTGCCTGAGGAAATTTCCCGGGCGATCGATGATGAAAACCTTGACCTGCTATCTTCAGTACCAAAAATAGGTAAAAAACTGGCGAGTAAAATAGTCCTCGATCTCAAGGGTAAATTGAAGTTCGAAGAAAAATCAACCGCCTTTAACCAGGCAGTAAGTGCGCTCTGCAGCTTGGGTCTTAGCCGCAGCGAAGCGATCGACCGTCTCAAAGGCATCGACAGAAATCTCCCACTCGAAGACATGGTAAAACAGGCATTGAGGAGATGATATGGAAAAACCTTTAAACGGTAACCTGCTCAAGGGTGAAGAGATCTATGAATTGACCTTAAGACCGAAAAACCTTAATGAGTTTGTCGGACAAAAGACGATCGTTGAAAATCTGTCAGTGTTCATTGAAGCAGCCAAGAAAAGAGGCGAACAGATCGAGCATATCCTGCTCTTTGGGCCGCCTGGTCTTGGCAAGACTACGCTCGCTCATATCATCGCCCGGGAAATGGAAACCAATATCTATCCTACAGCCGGGCCGATCCTGGAAAGGCCTTATGACCTCGCCGGCATCCTCAGCAATCTGAATACTGCCGATGTCTTATTTATCGACGAGGTACACCGCATAAACAAAGCGGTCGAGGAGTATTTATACCCGGCACTTGAGGATTTCTGTCTCGATGTAATGCAGGACAAAGGTGTCGGTGCAAAGATGTTACGGCTCAATCTCAAGCATTTCACTCTGATCGGCGCAACGACAAGGTCCGGGCTGCTTACATCTCCCCTGCGTTCCCGCTTTGGCATGAGTTTTCGGCTTGATTATTATCCGGCTGATGACCTGTTTCACATCGTAAAAAGATCAGCCAGGATACTGGAGATCGATATCGATGAAGATGCGGCAAGCGTGATCGCGCGACGGGCGCGCGGTACACCGAGGATCGCCAACCGTCTACTGCGACGGGTCAGGGATTTTGCCCAGGTAAAGGGCAAGGGAAATATTGACCTGGAAATATGCGAGTATGCGCTGGAAAAACTCGAGGTAGACACGCGCGGTCTCGATGAAATGGATAAAAAGATCATTACCACGATCATCGAGAAATTCAGTGGCGGTCCGGTCGGTATCAGCAGCCTCGCTGTGGCGGTTGGCGAAGATGCCCAGACTATCGAAGAAGTTTTCGAGCCTTTTCTGATAATGGAGGGGTTCATAAAAAGAACGCCGCGCGGTCGTGAAGTCACTGCCCTCGGCTATGAACACTTCGGTTTCAAACCACAACAAGGACCATTATTTAAATAAAAAGTCATTGGTCATTAGGCCATTAAGTAATTTTATCATTAAATCATATCCGCCGCTTGGTGCTCTTGACTTTCATATATTGACATATATAATCAACTCATGAAGAGAATAGGTTTAGCAGTGATCTGCACGGTCTTCTTGATGATCGGTTCAGCATATGCAGACCAGACAAGAATGGATGTATTGATGGCTGGTGACTATATCGATGACATCATTAATATCGGTGTCTATCCCCATCAATTGCTCCAATATCAAAACAGCATGTACGGTGATGTGAAGTCGGGGATCGATGATTATGGTTTGATAATGGCACCCGTACCCAAGTTCGGCGCTTTTGGCGTATGGCAGGATCCGGTTCAAGATCGAGGTTTTAATATCGGCTACGCGGTCAGTCTGAAGAAATTTGAGATCGGGATATCCGGTTCACCCGCTGATAATCAAACAATATTCGGCATCGGTATCGGACGTCTTTTCTTTGACAAACGTTTTGATGTATCGCTGCTTTTCAATGATACGAACACTGAAGAGTGGTTTACCTTCAACTCAAGGTTGGTAAAAAGAAAAGGCGACTATATTATCATGCCGAGGTACTCGGTCGATTCATGGAGCATACCTTATGAATACTACCGGCACCGGATCGGATTCATGCTCCAGCGGATAATTTTCAACGACGGATTTGTCTTTTTCATAGCAGAATACGACTTGAGCCGGGGCGATATCGAAAATGATAATACCCATGTCCATGCTGGATTGGACCTGCCCATCTCCAGAAGAATAGCTTTGCTCCTGGGCGTTCGTGAAAATTTCATCGACGGCTTTGAGTCACCGGTGTGGTTTGTGGAGCCGGGTATTAGCGTCCGGATAAGGGATTTCACCCTGGATTTTCACCTCAACCAAGAACGTCTGTATGACAAGGATGTCACACTCTTTAATTCATTCGGTCTGGAACTGAACTTCGGAAGATTCTAAAAAGATGGAAACTGGGTTAGGGTTTGGATGCTGGAAATCTTTTTCCGGCTTCGAAACCGAACTGTCTGGTAAGTATTAAAATTCTACCTCTGGATATGCCGTATGAGCAAGGTATCGTCCACGACGCGAACTCGTCGCCATGCGATACTTCTATGCGGTGGTAAGGGGACTATGTGGAGAAAAGGGGGAAGAATTCCCCCTTT
This sequence comes from uncultured bacterium, assembly GCA_964419565.1. GTDB lineage: Bacteria > Hydrothermota > Tepidihabitantia > SM23-42 > SM23-42 > JAUVZL01. Next base: position 57,591 of record CAYQPW010000001.1, on the reverse strand, counting down.
GGGGGTGTAGCTCAGGCGGGAGAGCAGTGCGTTTGCAACGCACAGGTCAGCGGTTCGAATCCGCTCACCTCCATTAAACACCGGAGCATAGCGCATAGAGCAAAGTGTCTGATGTTTGTTTGGTTTTTCTGTTCTTTTTAGTTACTTAATTACATAATTACCTAGTGACTTATTGACTCTACTTTCTCTCTCTGGTTCTCAATAAATTGTAGTCTTCCGATTTATCGGATAGGACATTGCTTCCTGCCTGATAAATCAGGCGACTACAGTTTTTCAGTTTTCTTAAGCAACTACAATCATCTCAATAAATTGTAGTCTTCCGATTTATCGGATAGGACATTGCTTCCTGCCTGA
>CAYQPW010000001.1:0-57137 GCA_964419565.1 uncultured bacterium | reverse complement strand
GGACATTGCTTCCTGCCTGATAAATCAGGCGACTACAGTTTTTCAGTTTTCTTAAATATTCTCAGGAAATTACCGCTGAATATTTTTTCCACTTCTGTTCTTGTATAGCCTTTTTTCAGAAGTTCTTTTTCCAGATTTTTCAATCCGGACGGTTTTCTAATAACCGGATCATTGATGCCGTCAAAATCACTGCCGATCGCAACCCCATCAATACCAAAATTATCTTTTAAATAATCTATATGATCGGTAACTGAAAAACCACCAAGATGGTATTTTGAAAAGTTGACGCCGACAAGACCGTTCTTTGCAATTATCGCCCTGATCGCCTGGTCAGCGATATTCCTATGAAATGATTTATTCAACGCCCGGACGCATGAATGTGAAGCAATCACCTGGTTATCGCACACCTCGCAGACATCGAGCACGCTCCTTGTCGATGCATGCGAGAGATCGACTATTATATCATAATCCTTCATGTTCCGGATGAAATGCCGGCCCTTTTTTGTTAGACCCTTTTTATCGGCTTCAAGAGCTGAATAGGCAAGTTTGTTGGAATTATTCCAGGTCAGGGTAAAAACGCGCACGCCGATATCATAGAAAGCTTCAAATTGCTTGAAGGTATTGTCGAAAATGTGCCCGCCTTCAACACCCAATAGGATATTCAGTTTATTACGGTCGATCTTCTTATGCGAAGTCACGATCTGAATTTTCTTTTTTTTATTTATATAGGCAAGCGTCAATGAGAGCATCTTCACCGCGTCGACAAAAGGATGTTTTGCCTTGGGTGCGATGAAATGCGCGAATACTGCACCAAGATAATCATCCTGAAGCAGCTTTCCAGGCAGTATGTGATTGAACTTTCCTCGGGCGATATTGAGCGGCGTGTCGCAGTGAAGATCAAAAACATCAGCCATTTAATTCTCCCTTATATGAAAGTTAAGTTTCATCGATTTATTTTATTATCAATTTATAACAGATATATATGACCGCCGCCATTAGAATCAACCCCAAGCCGACAAAGCGAAATGGTTTCCATGATTTCTTTCGCTTTATAAAACGGCCCTCACGCGTAAAAAAGCGTCTTTTTATGGCCACAATAAGGTCCCCGGATCACCCATCGGTTTTTGAATTGCTCTTGCTTCCTGCCAGGTGGTCCTGAAGGTTCATTATAATACCCTCTTCTATTTCCCTTATCTTTGCTCGGGGACAGGTGAAATTATTGAATATCATTGAAAAACAATAAAGAGTCCCATCGACATTGAGATAGCCAGACAGACTTGATACCGCGTGCAAGGAGCCGGTCTTCGCACGTATCTCGCCATTGAAATCTTCAAACCGGTTCTCCAGCGTACCCTGCCCAACCTCGGGAAGAAATTCATAAAAGGTCTGTGCATAACGAGACCAGTGCATATAACGTAGAACGAGTGCGATCTGGTACGGCGAAACCAGGTCATGGCGCGATAATCCTGAACCATCCCAGAGCGATACCGCGCTCGTATCTGCACCACAGATCTTCAAAAACCTCTTTAGCATCCGCACGCCGCTGTAAAAAGTCCCTTCGCCATAATACTGAGCGCCGAGCGTCTTGAGGAGTATCTCAGCGTAGAGGTTCACGCTTTCAGTATTCGTCTCGCGCAGAATATCGACTAAAAGAGGAGAATTTATCGAATCGATACATGTGACCGGATGAGGATTCATTGCTCTTAGGAGCGATATGCTGGCATCCTTTAAAACATCACCGGATACCCTGATCTTTTCTTTGATCAACCTCTCCTTAAAAAAACTGCCCACGAACAATGCAGGATCCTTGACGGCCACCGGAATGTCCTTCTCGTGCCCTTTGCCAATGCCGCCGTTAACATAAATGATATTTTCATCTGGTTTTCGATAGATGATAATGCTGTCTTCGCCCTCTTTTGTTTTCATCTTATTCACCAACAATACATATTGGGTTTGCGGTTCAATAGTGACCTCAGCAGTCTTGCCTATATCTGTCGCCTTGATATTTACGTTCACATAATTCTTATTCATGGATAACGCGGATATCTCCGCCGCGTAGCGTGCGTCAAGATAATGCCATGACCAGCCAGTGGGTAGCCGTTCACTGGTAAAGGTATTGCCATGGAGACTCATATCTTTAAAATAATCTTCACTTACTACGATATTGCCAGTCACTTCTTCAATGCCCTTTGCCTTTACCGTTGAGACAAACCGGTCAAGATCAGTTAAACTGAATGTTGGATCACCTCCGCCGATAATAATGATGTCACCATCAAGACGTTTGTCCTTTATTGACCCGCGTAATCCGAGACGCGTCGTATAACGATATTTTGGACCGAGATAGGATAAACTCGCTCCGGTAGTGATTATTTTCATATTTGAAGCCGGCACAAGAAGCTTCTGACTATTATGTGCATAGATCAGGCTATCATTACTCAGGTTTAGAATATAGACACCGCATTGTGCGGTCGCTAAAGCGGGTTGATTTAAAATACTGTCTATTGCCAGCGCATGTACGAAAAAAAGCAATATCATTACTTCCTTCTCCTTTTTTTCCGGGGTTCCGGTTTTACTGGTATCGGTGTAAAAAGACCGTCTCGGTCGATCTTACACTTGCATTTCTTGGTGTTCCTGTTTATCCCGCAAACAGGACATAAACCCTTACACTCCCTGTCACACAGCGAAGTGATGGGTAATGAGAGTACGATGGCTTCTTTTATACCGACACCCAGATTAATACTTGGACCTGAGAAGTACACACGCTCGACCTCAGAGGTTCTCAGATCGACCTTTTCAGCAGCGGTATTTGGATCTTTACCCTGGATATAGGTGAGATATGAACTCACCGGGAATTCCCGTTCAAAAGTGGCCAGACAGCGTCCACATTTCATCTCTGCGGTAAATATGACCTTAAAGTCCGCAGTGATCCCTATCGCTGAGTTATCGAGTGTTACAAGCGCACGGATCGAACAAAATCTCGTGACGTTGTCAACCTTGAGGTCAATCTCGTTTGCACTGATGCTATCGAAAGTGACCTTGGTTTCCTCTTTTATTTCGTTTGCCGGAATGAAAAATCTCGAGGCGATTATGTTTTTTGCTCCTTTTTCCGTGCCGCCGGGAAGAGAATATTATTAAGTATCAGCCGGTAACCGGGTGAGTTCCGGTATTTTCTCAGATCGGTCGGTGGGTCATTAACAAGATGCGTATAATCTTCTGGATCGTGACCAGCAAGGTAAGTGAAAGTACCTTTGCCATAATTGCCGTGCAGGTATTTAACCTCTTCAGTACCGCTCACTTCGGCCAGAACGAGCACTGATGATTTCACCGTACTTCTTCTAAAACCCGAACACTGACCAAGGAATTCTTTTACCAAAGCAGTATGGTTCTGAACGAGCATGCATGGTACGGGATCGAATTTTGCGGAGAAATCAAACAAAGAGATGTAGGTGTCAGGACCGCGCAGATGGGCTTCATTAGTGACATCGATCGTGGAATGCTCATAGATAAGCGGGTTGAGTATTAATTCGAAGTTTTCAAATGCCAGACATTGTGAAAAATCGAGTTTCCTGTTTGCCGCCGGATCATAGGGATCATGATCATAATAATTATGGCAGATATCGATATTCTGGGCAGCCAATCCTATGTCGTATGTGTCGCAGGCAGAACACATGGAAAACATGAAACCGCCCTTTTCAATATAGTCCTTGATAACGAGCGCGACCGCTAATTTCATTTTGGAGACCTTAGTGAACCCTAATTTTTTTGCCAGTTCCTCATTTATTCTGACCTCTTCCTTGTACCAATCAGCATTTGAATGGCTACCGTAAAACTTGCCGTACTGACCGGTAAAGTCCTCATGATGAAGATGGAGCCAGTCATACTCCATGAGCCTACCGCGCAGCACATCTTCATCCCAGACCTGCTCATACGGGATCTCGGCATATTCAAGGGCTAGAGTCACGGCATCATCCCAGGGTTCATAATTATCCGGGATATAAACCGCTATCCTAGGCGCTTTTTCGAGCAGAATAACATCCATGTTGTTTTCTTCGATAACCTGGTACATAGTTATTATATCTCCCGGGGTAATAACGTTCCATGTAACACTATGTAATGCGCAGTCTTTTTCGATTTTGGGTTCGTAATCCATGAGAAAGGAACCGCCATTGTAATTCAATAACCACTCGACGCTAACGCCCATTTCCAATGCCCGATAAGCAATGCCATAAGCCATTAGATGATCGGTTTGTGTTAAATCCATAGGGATGAATATTTTGTTTGCATAAGTGCATAAGGGAATCAACAAAACCACATATTTCACGAGTGAACGCCCTATGCTATACACTTTGCGCTCTTTATCTTCTCACTCTTCGTTCTTCTTGATGATATTAAGTACCTCTTCAGGGTTACTGGCTTTTTTAAGAAGCTGGCGTACCTCCTGCTTACGCAGTAACCGGGAGAGTTTTGCCAAAGCCATGATATACTCACTTTTCTTGTTTATCGGTGAAGCGATCAGGAAAATAAGGTGGGACGGCTTGCCGTCGATCGCCGAAAAGTCAACACCTTCAGCAGACCGAGCAAAGGCAAGAATGAGATCCTTGACTGCATCGGTACGGGCATGCGGTATTGCGATACCATCACCAATACCTGTAGATTCAAGGTTCTCACGCTTGGCCAGAGCCTTTTGAAACTCCTCCCCATTTTCAACCGCTTCATGAGCAACCATATTATCCACAAGTTCCTTCAATGCCGCGATTTTCTCTCTGGATTTCATCTGCATTATAATCGCTTCGGGCCTTAGGAACTCAGATATCTTTAAAACCATTACACCTCCTTCTGAAATTCTAGATTGTAGATTCGAGATTGCAGATTCAAAAAGAATAACCTACCGATCAACGATCTAAAATCTAAAATCATGAATGTTAAAGTCCTATGACGGGAACCGTCGATGAAACGAAAAGTCTCGTGGCTTCATTCTTTCGTTTTATCAACACAGCATCCACGCCGTATGCATCAATATATTTCTTAACGATAGTCGTGGCAATACCATCCTCAAGATGCAGTGATGTCCAAATACCAGCCTTGTCTGCATCATCCTCGATCAGGTACAGTAACTGCCATCCCTCATCCTCGATCTTTTTACGCAGCGTATCGCTTTTCTTCTGGGTCAGACGCGCGAGCCGGGAAATTCTACCGGTCTCGACAACAAATAGAACAAAGAGCTTGCTTTTGAATCTCTTGCATAATTGGACCGCTGCCTGGGTAATATCCTGGTCATTTATATCGGTAAGAACAAGGATAACCTTTTTAATCTTCATTCAAATTATCAGGTTTGCAGGGACACAAGAAAAACCCTGCCCTCTACAGTATGTATCGTGACATATCGACATCACCGATAATATCCTTTAATTTCGCATTCACATAGCTATCAGTTATCTTTATTTCTTTTTCAATGACATTCGGCGCGGTGAACAGTATTTCTTCAAGTATTTTTGTCATTACCGTATGCAGTCGACGCGCACCAATGTTCTCAGTCGATGCATTTACCTCTGATGCGATCGCTGCGATCTCCTCAATAGCTTTCTCGGTAAATTCAAGAGTTATCCCTTCCGTAGATAATAGAAGACTGTACTGCTTGATCAACGACGTCTCCGGCTCCACAAGTATCCTACGAAAATCCTCGGTTGTCAGAGCAGATAGTTCCACCCGGATCGGAAAACGTCCCTGTAATTCAGGGATTAGATCGGACGGTTTCTTATTATGAAAAGCCCCGGCAGCGATAAAAAGAATATGGTTCGTTCTTATCATGCCGTGCTTTGTCATCACGTTAGACCCCTCGACGATCGGTAAAAGGTCACGCTGGACACCTTCACGGGAAACATCGGGGCCATGTGTTGCCGTACTCCCTGCAACTTTATCTATTTCGTCAATGAAAACAATCCCCGAATTCTCGGTGCGCTGGCTTGCCTCATTTATCACCTCGTCCATGTCAATGAGCTTTTCAGCTTCTTCATTCTGTAAATACCTGATCGCTTCTTTTACTGGCATCTTGCGCTTTTTTTTCTTTTTTGGCAGGTTCTTACCGAATGCATCCTCCAGGACTCCGCTCAGGTCACCCATGCCGGCATGACTGAAAATTTCTACAAAGGGCATCTGCTGCCGGAAGATCTCTAACTCGACGATTCGATCATCAAACTTTCCCTGGTTCAAGAGATCCCTCATCTTTTCGCGTGTCGAACGCGATGAGTCGGTCGTTTCCGTAGTCACCGCATCGCCAATGCTGGCGGTTGGAGAAACAGGAAGGAGGATATCGAGGATACGCTCTTGTGCAAATTTGTGTGCTTTTTCTTGAACCAATTTAGTTTTTTCTCGGCGCACCATATTGACCGAGATCTCAACGAGGTCGCGGATCATTGATTCCACGTCTTTGCCAACGTAACCCACCTCAGTAAAGCGGGATGCTTCGACCTTAATGAACGGTGCTTTGGCTATATTCGCTAAGCGGCGTGCTATTTCAGTTTTTCCAACGCCTGTCGGCCCGATGAGAATAATATTATTTGGATAAATATCATCTTTTATCTTATCGGTAACCCGCTGCCTTCGCCATCGGTTACGAAGGGCTATGGCAACTGCTTTTTTTGCTTCAGACTGTCCAATGACATATTTATCGAGTCGGGCAACAATTTCACTTGGCGTAGGAAAAACGTTAGACATCACGTCACCTTTTAACGCTTTGTCCTCCATCGTGAAATTATACAAAATTATTGGAAATTGTCAAGTGAAATACTTAAGTCTTTAATCACAGTACACTAAGAACTTGACAATAAATTGAATTTAGGTAATATTTTATATGAGAGGGTCGTATATTATATTAATATCATTATTATTACCCCAGCTGAGCAGTGCAATAAACCAGGGCGATATTACACACAATACGAGCAGTATTTTCTATGTCAATCCTTCAGCCGGCGAAGTGAAGTTGAAAATAAAACGCGGCGCGGTCAGTAAAGCTTTTGTTGTGATGAATGATACCCGTCATATTATGAAATCAACGTATAGTGATGCCAACTATGAATATTATACTGCGACTATCGCGGCATTTGACACCACTGTGGTTTACCACTTTTTGCTTAAAGATAATATTGATTCCCTGATCCTACCGGCAGATGGTGAATTCACCTCCAGAGTACCGTTATTCAAACCCCCTGACTGGGCCGTCGGGAAGATCTACTATTCACTCTTTATTGATGGTTTTTATAACGGAGATGAAACAAATGACCCGGATAAGAAAAGGGATTGGGATGAAGAACCCAAAAGCTGGGAATCATATGGTGGAGATCTAAAGGGTATTATTGAAAAATTCGCATATATTGAGTCTCTGGCTCCTGACATTATTCTACTGCAGCCTATCTTCACTGCATCATCAAACCATAAATTCAACTCAAGTGATTTTGCGACAATAGACCCGCATTTTGGCGACACGATAGATCTGAGGAACCTCATCGATCAAGTTCATGCACAAAATATGAAAATAGTCTTGTCGGTCATCTTCAGCCACACCGGACTGGATTTTCCAACATTCATCGATATCGAAACGAACGGAGCGGTATCAAAATACGTTGATTGGTATCTTATAAGTACTCCACTAATAAAAAAATCTCCCCCTAATTATGAATGCTGGCGTGATGACTACCGTTTTCCAAAACTTAATCTGAATAACTCCCAGGTTATGAATTATCTTATCGGCTATTTGGGATACTGGAAGCGTTTTGGTTTTGACGGCTTCTATATTGGCGAGGACGAGAACTTTAATGCGAATTTCGTCAGGTCCCTGCGTGTCCACATGAAGACAAGGTATCCAGACATCCTTCTTCTGGGCAGTGATAAACGTCTGCTTACGGGTGAAGCTCTTGACGGCAGTTCTAATAAAGGACTGACTGACTTGCTTGTCAACTACTTCGTTAAACAGAATATCGCAACGAGTGAATTCGATAGAAAATTCCAGCAGATGCTTTTTTTCAGCCCGGTTCAGAGCAATAGTGTAAATTTGATAAATCTTTCAACGTATGACGAGCGCAGTGTACCCAAGGCTGATGTCATGAAAAATCTTTATGCCTTTATTTTCACCTGTGTTGGTTCGCCGGTCATTATGTATGGCGAGGAAATAGCGAGTACCTATTATGCACCGCTAAACCTCGGCAGCTTTCCCTGGAGTGCTGCCAAGCAGAACCGTACATTACTTAGAGAAATAAAAAAACTCGTTGAGATACACAAAACCAATCCTGAAATAGCCGGCAGCAAATTCTTTACGCTGTATGTTAACGATATTACAAAAATATATGCATATGACCGGGGTGGCTTGATCGTTGTCCTCAATTCAGGCGACAAACAGTCATTTGTCTCGTTACCGGCATGGGATGGTTCCTATACTGATCTGATAAGCGGCGAAAAATATACTGCCTTCTCGCAAAATTTAAGACTCTCGATCACCCCGAAATCCTATCGTATTCTGAAACGTGATATTTAAACTCCACGCTCCCTTCACGCCCAAAGGTGATCAGCCTGAGGCGATAGAGAAGTTAGTTAAAGGCATTGAACAGAATAAACGTTTTCAGACCCTTCTTGGTGTAACTGGTTCAGGTAAGACCTACACAGTTGCCAATGTTATAGAGAAAACGCAAAAACCAACGCTCATTATTTCACACAATAAAACACTCGCTGCTCAACTGTATGGCGAATTCAAACAATTCTTTCCAGAAAATGCCGTTGAATATTTTATTTCTTACTATGATTATTATCAACCCGAAGCATATCTGCCGCAGACCGATCTTTATATTGAAAAAGATGCATCGATAAATGAAGAAATAGAAAGACTGAGGCTTCGGGCTACGGCTGCGCTACTCACACGCCGTGATGTAATAATCGTAGCATCAGTATCCTGTATTTTCAACATCGGGTCACCCGATGAAATCCGGGAACTCGTCGTGTACCTGAAAAAAGGCGCTACGCAGGACCGGGATGAACTTCTTAAATCACTCGTTGCTATCCAGTATACGAGGAATGATATTCAATTTGCGCGCGGAACATTCCGGGTACGCGGCGATACGATCGACATCCACCCTGCAGATGAAAAATATGGTATCAGGGTGGAATTATTCGGTGAGGTAATCGAAAAAATCCAGCTGTTTGACCCGGTCTCTGCCCATATCATAGAAACTCTCGATACGATAACTGTCTTCCCAGCGAGACACTTCATTACCACACAACCAAGGATTGAGCAAGCCGTTGAGGCGATAAAAGATGAGTTGGCAGACCGCTTGAATATTTTTGAGATGAACGGCAAACTCCTCGAAGCTCAGCGTTTAGCTCAGCGCACGAAATTCGATATTGAAATGCTTTTGGAACTTGGTTATTGCTCAGGTATCGAGAATTATTCAATGCATCTTTCAGGGCGTAAGCCAGGAGAAAGACCATTCTGTTTGATCGATTACTTTCCTGATGATTACTTGATGGTCATCGATGAATCACATGTCACAATTCCACAATTGCACGCAATGTACGAAGGGGACCATGCCCGCAAAACAATGCTTGTCGAGTATGGTTTCCGGTTACCCTCGGCACTGGAGAATAGACCTCTTAAATTTGAGGAAACTGAAAGTCTTGTCAGCCAGGGGATATGCATATCGGCAACACCAGGACAGTGGGAGATCGAAAAATCAGAATATCGAATAGTCGAACAGATCGTTCGACCTACCGGTATCATCGACCCGAAAGTGACAGTAAAGCCCGCAAAAGACCAAGTCGATGATCTGATCGCTGAGATCCAGCACAGAGTGCATAGTAGAGAGCGGGTGCTGGTAACGACACTGACAAAAAGGATGGCTGAGGATCTTGCACAATACCTTAACGAAATCGGCATTCGTGTCAGGTACATGCATTCGGAAATAGACGCGATACAGAGAATTGAGATTTTGAGAGGATTAAGGCTGGGTGAATTTGATGTATTGGTTGGTATCAATTTGTTGAGAGAAGGCCTTGATCTTCCTGAGGTTGCGTTGGTGGCGATCCTCGATGCTGATCGTGAAGGATTTTTGAGGAGCGAACGTTCCTTGATCCAGACTGCAGGTCGTGCCGCACGCAATGTACGCAGCGAGGTAATCATGTATGCTGACGAAAATACGGATTCCATGAAGCGGGCGATAGCGGAAATGGAAAGAAGGCGTAATAAACAAATCGCATATAATGAGAAACATAACATCACGCCGCGCAGTATCGTGAAAACAAAAGAGGAAATAATCAGGGCAACTTCAGTCGCTGACCGTATCAGCAAAACCGACAAAGAGGAGATAAAGGTCGAAGAACTCGCCAAGCTTTATGAGGATATGAAAGAAGCAGCATCGTTGATGGAATTTGAAAGGGCTGCAGAAATCCGCGATCGAATAAAACTAATAAAGAAACGCCTGGAGAATATAGGCAGGAGGAAACATCAAAAAGAAGTCGGCACCAAGCGCTAAGGAAAAAAAGCAATTCCTGAAGATCATCAGGAATGCTCTAAAAGAAGACATCGGGCGCGGTGACATAACAACCGATCCGATAGTCGACACGCAGCAGCAAGCACTGGGGATAATTTTTCCCAAACAGGACGGCATCTTGTGTGGTATTGACATCGCTCAGATGGTCTTTCAGATACTGGATGAACAGCTTGATTTCCAGGGCAAAATGACTGACGGTATGCTTTTTTCCCCGGGCATGACCATAGCGACACTGGTCGGCTCTGCTGCATCATGTCTAAAAGGCGAACGAACCGTGTTGAATTTTCTGCAGCATCTCAGCGGGATAGCGACGTTGACCAGCAAATTCGTTGAAGCTACTGAGGGAAAGCTGAAAATACTCGATACGAGAAAAACTTTGCCCGGGCTAAGGGTGATGGAAAAATACGCGGTCCGTACTGGAGGAGGAAATAATCATCGCTTCGGTCTATATGACATGATATTGATAAAAGATAACCACATTGAGATCGCGGGGAGTATTACTGCGGCAGTGGAGGCGGCACGCAAGAATAACAGGAAAGCGTTCGTAGAAGTCGAGATTAAAACCTTCATGGAATTAGATGAAGCCCTGGCCGCAAAGGTTAACCGCATTATGCTCGATAATATGAATCAGCAGCAGCTGAAAAAAGCGATCGAGATAATACGTAACAAGAACGCATACACGGAAATCGAGATCAGCGGCGGGATAGACCTTTACCATATCGCTGCTTACAAAGATTGTGGTGTGGATTTTATCTCGGTTGGCGCGCTCACCCATTCAGCTCCTGCCATTGATATCGCAATGAAACTAAAACCTCTGGGACAAGGTGAATCCTGAGGATTTCCTCAAGTCACTCGTTGACTACGAAAAACAACCTGCGTATGATTATGATCTGAATAGATTCATACGGTTCCTTAAACAACTTAACGCTCCTCAGCATAAGCTTCGCAATGTCATTCATGTCGGCGGTACCAAAGGCAAAGGAACCTGCGTTGCAATACTCGCATCCTGCCTTGCACAAAGCGGGTACACAGTGGGTCAGTACACTTCACCGCACCTTGCAGATCTCAATGAACGAATAAGAATAAACAATACACCGATAACCAATAAAGAGCTCACCTATTATATCAATAAAATAAAACATACCAAACCAAAAAACAGGCCTAAATGCAAGAAATCAGGTGGATCAGATACGGTTAAAAAGCCGAAATCGAAGGGTCTGCGCACTTTCTTTGAAACTCTCACAGCCATCGCTTTCCTGCATTTTGTCCGCAGAAAAACCGACTTTGCGATCCTCGAGGTAGGTTTAGGCGGGCGTCTTGATGCAACGAATGCAGTCAACCCGCTGATCAGCATGATAACCAAAATCGGCTATGACCACACCGCTTTATTAGGCGATACCCTGCCACAGATCGCACGAGAAAAAGCCGGAATAATAAAATACCGCGGAAAACTGGTCACTATCAAACAGCGACCTGCAGTTCAGAGAATTATTACTAAACAGTGCCGTTTGAAATCGTGCTCCCTGCAATATGCCCAAGAACAGCATATTATTAAAGTCTTAGAGCATACGATCGAGGGCAGCAATCTGCAGATAAGCGGTCGGCTTGGCAGGTTCAAGGCCTTCCTACCCTTACCAGGCATGCACCAGGTCGAAAACCTGCTTCTCGTGCTGAGCGTGATCGATGAACTAAGGACCATGGGTTTTGATCTTCCAATACGCGCAGTGAGACAAGGCATACGGCAGACCGATTTGCGCGGAAGGTTTGATATTGTATCACCGAAGAACCCGGCTCTTCGAAGACGAGCAAGAAAACCGCTTGTTATATTCGATGTTGCCCATAACCGTGATTCATTTGAAGCACTCGATATGAACATTAAAACTTTGAAGATCCGTGATTTCTATCTTATCTTTGGCAGCAGCTACGGAAAAGACATATCCTATGCGATCAGAAACATCTTTCCTAAAGCCAAAAAAGTAGTGCTGGTAAGAGCGGACAACCCGCGTGCCATAAGACAGGAAGACATCTATATAAAAGCGAAAAGATACCAACAAAATATGACAATCGCATCCTCGGTTCAACAAGCCATTGAGTATATAAAGAGCATTGCAGGAAAAAATAATATAATAATAATTACCGGTTCATTTTATCTCTGGCAGCCAACCTGGTAATGGGGTCAAATCTCGACATTGGACATATCGTGTCCAGATATGCCTACCTATTTATGAGTGATGGCTGATGTCCAATGTCGAGATTTGACCCCAGGGTATCCCATGGAACAAGAGCATAAAATAATAATTTCTCTTATCACTGAAGCCCTTGATGGAAGCGAGCATGCCTGTCAGAAGATACTCAATTTATATAAAGGAAGGATATTCAGTTATGTCTACCGCATGGTGCGGAATTATCACGATGCCGAGGATATTACTTTTGATACTTTTATTAAATGTTTCAAGGCACTCGCCAGGTTCGATACTTCCAAAAAATTCTCAACCTGGCTTTTTACGATCGCCCATAATACAACACGCGATTTTTTCCGTAAGAATAAGCAGCAATACGAGTACTTTGATGAAGAACACGGGGTCGTCGATGATCTTGCGGAAAAACTCGAAAAAAAGAAGAAGATCGAGAAGATCGAAAAAGCCCTTGCCAAATTGCCTCCGCTCGATCGGGAATTGATCATCCTCTTCCACAAAGAGGAGTATTCATACCGGGAAATAAGTGAAATCCTCGAAATACCGGTGACAACGATAAAAACCAGATTACACCGAGCACGCAAGAAACTTGGCCAGATGGTCTGTGAAATTCCATGAAACTTTATACGAAAACCTGCGTATTACTTAGTGATGAAGCATAAAAACATTGAAATACTGATCCAAAAGGCACTTGACCGTGAAGCTAATGCAGAGGAAAAAGAACTTCTGCACAAACATTTAGCAAAATGCGCAAGCTGTCGGCAGCTCTATGAGGAACTAACCTGCAATGAGCAGGTTCATGGACTCATAGAGTATTATCCGCAGCATGATTTTAACGATCGTGTCTTGAAAAAACTTGGATTTCGAAAGATCTTTGCCTGGACCAAAACAGCCAAGGTTTTTGCAGGTGCCTGGTTAGCATCTATTCTGTTTCTGGCATTTTCACCCCTACCTGGGAAATTAATAAATCAGATATTAACCTCGGCACCTGCACTCGCTCGTATCATAGCTAAGGGAAACGTCATTATTTCTTCGCTGAGCCATGTTATTATGCCCTTTGCCAAGAATTCATTCGATATTACATGGCCATTAATAGGACTGGTATTCAGTGTTATCGTCATTTATTTCTTCAATAAAACGCTGAGTCCGGCTGGAAGATACAAAGCAGACATTACATCGTATGCTAAAGGACAGAATTTTCTGACCGGGTAAAAAAGGAGGCAAAATGCAGTCTTTAATAATAATCATCATGGCTCTTTTGCAGGTGTCAAACCCTGGTTCTGAAGAGCTCGTTGGGAGATTACCAGAAATCGTGGTTATGGCTAACCGACCTGAACATAAGGATATCACAACACCTTTCATTGGATTGATCGAAGAAAACTTTGCTTTTGCGCAGACCATACCAGAGGCTCCAGAGATACCAAAGAAAACCAAGGATATGATCAAGCTGGATATCGAGAAAGGTGATGTCATCGGCAAAGACTATCATGTACCAAAAGGTGATACGGTTGATGAAGACGTAACGGTCAAAGGCGGTAATGCAGATATCGAAGGAGTTATCGATGGCGATCTTGCGGTAATGGGCGGTGTCGTCGAAGTAAGCGGTCTTATCGATGGTGATGTTGCAGTATTCGGCGGCAACCTTAATATTACCGGCAAAATCGACGGCGATGCCGCGGTAATGGGCGGTAATATAAATAACCGTGGAGTCATTTCCGGCGACCTTTTTGTCGTAGGCGGCACTGTATTACTCGACTCTGGTTCTGTAGTTGAAGGCGACATTAGTATGGTCGGCGGTACTGTCGACCGTGATGAAAATGCTGAAGTGCTCGGTGAAATTAGCTCGGTGGAAATCGAGGTACTGCACGAGATCATGCCTCGTATCGGCAAAGCCCTTAGATTCCCCAAATTTTTGCCCGGCCGAGCTGCATTTCCAAGGATCTTTTTCATCGCCGCGATGATCGTCATGTACATAATCAACCTTCTCATTTTCCTGATATTCCCCGGTTTTACCGAAAAGATCGCAAGCCGCTTGAATGCCGCTGTATGGCCGTCAGTCGGTCTGGGATTGGGACTTCAGATACTCTATGTACCGCTTATTGTTCTCTTTGCAGTATCGGTCATTGGTATACCACTCATCCCGCTCTTTGTTCTCGCAGTCTTTCTTGGCACAGTTTTTGGATTCTCGGCTCTGTCCCTTATCATCGGAGGAAAAGTGGCTGATGGATTTAAATGGAATATTTCAAGCAAGGTTGGACTCTTCAGTGTCGGCTGGATCACGCTAATGATAATCCCCTTGATCGTTCATCTTATCGGACCGCCGATATTTATCTTAGGATGGATAATTTTTTATGTCGCTATAACGATAGGACTCGGTGCGGTGATTCTTACATTGATAAAGAAAGAACCCAAAGCGGCTAAAAAGTAAATCCACCGAAATAGCTGAAAAAACCACCTCCTTGCAGAGTGAGGAGGTGGTTTTTTCATGAAGTGTTGAATTAGTCGCTTAATTGACTATAATAACGGCATGGAAATTTCTGACAAAGCAATGACCGCGATATCAGAAAGCAAATTCACCGAGCTGGAAGATATCTGGACTGAAATGATCCTGGCGAAAGATATTGAACTGACCTATTTTTTTGAGATCTGTGACACCTTAAAAAAAGCCGGTTTCCCCGAACGGGTTCTGCCGCTCCTGGAAATGCTCGCTGAGCAATGTGAAGCGGAAAAAGCATATACTAAGGCACTCGATGTACGCAAGAAAATGGTTTACTTCAGTGATCAGGATAAAATTCTGAGAAAGCGAATTATCGATCTTTATAAAAAAATCTTTGACACCAGCGGTCAGCTCAACGAGTATCTGGATATTTCCGGCCTGAATAATAACGATCCAATATTCAAAGCGATAGCAAAGCTCGAGCAATTCCTCGCATATGATGTGGGAAGATATTTCTACTTTGAACGCTATGGTTTTGGTGAGGTGGTCGAGGCAATACCGCAAAAAAGAGAGATCGTAGTTGATTTTGAAAAAAAGAAAAGACATTTTCTTTCCATAAGCGTTGCCCAGGGGATCCTCACACCGCTCACCGAAGGAAGTTTTCTCCATAACAAGTACACTGATATACAGTCGCTCAAGAAGATGAGCCAGGATAATCCTGAAGAACTCATCAAAATGATACTCAGAGATTCTTCAGAGCCGCTCAATGCATCACAAATAAGGGCTTACCTGGATGGGATATTGGAGAAGAAACAGATCAGTAAGTGGTGGGAGAAACAGCGGAAGAAAATTGAACAGGATAAGAACATAAAGGTATCCGGACGAGGCGCAAAGCAATATGCCTATATAAGATCAGATCAGGATAAATCAACGCTCGAACTAGCTGCTTTCAAAAAAGCAAGCGCAGCCGAGAAATATCTTCTGGCTGAAACTTACGCAAAAAAAGAACTGACGCTATTCGATAAAATCGTTCCTGAGCTCGTTCGCTTGGCAAATCAGATATATAAAAGTCACCCCGGTCCGGCATTGGATATCCTGATGCTCTGTCAGGACAACACGGTGGAAGCTGATTTTGCGTATTCAATGGCAACGGTCATTAATGATAATGAACTCGAGCCTTTAATCAACAGCCTCCAGAGTATTGAACACAAAAAATCTATATTAGCATTTGTCCGAGAACAAGAACAAGAATGGGTGCGAATTTTTAAAGATCTCATGCTCACCATCGATGACCCCAGCCTTTTTACGGAATTAGCAAATAATCTTGAGTCCACACCCGGTGCACTGAAAGATATCCACTATACGGTTCTCTCATCTCCCAGGAAATACCCGGCACAATATCTCTGGATGCTCAAATCAATGCTTGCCGGCGAGCTTGCTGAATATTCGGGTCCGAGTTTCTTGCCGCGGCTCATCGCCAGCGTCGACTATGTTAAAGGTATCAAGGGAACAGTATTGAAGATATTGAACCTTGATACTTATGATAAGATCATAGCCCAAGCTAATTCTGATGAAGCAAAACGCATCCTCGAGGCGATCAATATGAGCCTGGGTTTACCCGATTATAAGAAAAAAGACTTTGCGCGTATCATCGAATTCCATCATCCTGATCTCTTCACACGGACCGATGATGTCATCTATACAACAAAACAAGCTCTAAAAAAGAAACAGGATGAATTGGAACACCTTATGAATGTGGCGATACCTGAAAATAAAAAGGAAATAAGCCGGGCAAGGGAATACGGAGACTTGAGCGAAAATTTTGAATACAAAGCAGCTCGTGAACGACAGGAGCAGCTTTACAGCAAGCTGCAGGCGATTGAGAACCAGCTCAGTAAGACTCAGATCATCGCCCCTCAACAAGTAACAACTGATCACGTATGCATCGGCTCAAAAGTGACCGTAAAGAATGTCGCTAACGGCGAGCAGAGTGATTATACGATACTCGGCCGCTGGGACACTGATCTTGAGAAGAACATTATCTCTAATGAGGCACCGGTTGCCAAAGTACTACTCAACAAAGTGCGGAGTGATCACGTGATAATAAACGAAGAAGAATATATCATTGTCGAAATTAAAAAATACGACGACTTGTGATCATAAAAAGAGTAATGAAATATTTAACGAACTACGATTTAATGCTATATCTTTATGGTGAACAAGGAGGTTTTCATGAAGAAAATACTTATCCTGGCGATGCTCGCTCTACCGTTATTGGTTTTTGCCGAAGAAGAGGAAACAATCGGCTACCTCGGCGTGATAACAGAAGAGTTGAGCGAAACCATGATGAAAGCGCTTGATGTGGAGAATGGTCTCCTCGTCAAGGATGTTGTTGAGAATTCACCGGCAGAAAAAGCAGGGCTCAAAACCGGTGATGTAATAATCGAAATAGAAGGGGACAAAATAGTCGACTATGCAACCCTGAAAAAACTGGTTGCGGCAAAACCCGATAAGAACGTGAAAATACTCATTAAACGCGAGGGCAAGAAATACACCAAAGAAGCAAAGCTTACCTCTCGCCCGAAACCAAAATTCAACATCCAGATGGAGCTTCCTGATTTTGACCAGATCAAGGAATTGATGACCAAAGGGTCAGAAGAGATAAGGAAAGAAATTGACAACCTCAAAGAAGAAATACAGAAGCTGAAACAGGAGCTCGAGGATCTGAAAAAGAAGGTGGGATAATAGTTATCTGATAATTAGCTTTCTCCCGGATATTTTATCACCGGTATAAGCGACAATAAAATGGATACCACTCGGGATGGACTGCAAATACGGCACTTGCAATATCCTGCTCCTGATTTTCATCAACCACCGGTACAACAATTTCCACAGAGCCCTGAACAACCTGCATTTCTACTGGTCAATTTCTCCTACTCAAGTCATTGACTTTCTCCCGTTGATAATTATACTCTCACAGATAGTATGGAAATACAAAAATTTTCTGAGCGCGATGCAAAACAGTGGGAAGATTTTGTACCGATCGCAAATAATGGTACGATATTCCATTACCTGAAGTTTCTCGGCTATCATCCACCGCAGCGTTTCAAGAATCACCATCTTATGATCAAGGAAAATAATAATATCCTGGCGCTTTTTCCCGCGGTCATAGAAGATAGAAAGGTGATTTCACACAAAGGTGCTTCATACGGCGGTTTCGTCCTCAAGCAAGGCATCGGCATCCACAAAACGTGTTTGATGGTCGAACACCTCATCGAGTATTTTAAAGAACGTGGCTTTCAAAAGATTATCCTCACTCAAACACCTCTTATCTATTACAGAGAACCTGATCAGTACATAGATTTTGCTCTGTTGAAAAACGGTTTCTATTATCGAAAACGCGAGATCACCGCAGTCATTCCAATAGACGCTGAAGATCCGCTAACGACCTTTCATGCTGATGCCCGTAGATCAACAAAAAAGGCTATACGTGAAGGGGTCAAAGTTACTATTTCCGATGATTTCAAATCCTTTTATGCGATATTAAAACAAAACCTCGGGATGAGGCATAATGTTTCACCGACACATTCACTCGAAGAACTCATGCGTTTAAAAAACATATTCTCTGATGATATCATTTTGTTTACCGCTCATCTAGAAAGAAAAATGATCGGCGGGCTTGTGATATTCTGCGCTCATGAAAATGTCATCCTGGCATTTTATATTAGTCACGATAGTGAATTCCAGATATATCGACCGGTAAATCTATTATTTTATGAAGTCCTCAAGTGGGGACGCAAGAGGAATTTTAAATACCTCGACCTCGGTACTTTTACGCTTAACATGAACCCGAACTGGGGTTTGGGACGGTTCAAAGAAAATCACAATGCGCGCGGTTTTTTACGGGATTCATTTGAGCTCAATATATAGCCAAACAATCACCTGATGGCTCCTCATAATAATACCATTAAACTCGGTCACGGCTCAGGCGGTTTGTTGACAAGCCGCCTCATCAAAGACATTATCCTGCGGTATTTTAAAAGCCCGATATTGAAACTCCTCGAAGACTCAGCGCAAATAAAATTACCGGGTGCTGGTCTTGCGTTCACAACAGATTCATATGTCATCGACCCGATATTTTTCCCAGGCGGTGATATCGGTATGCTCGCGGTTTACGGTACAGTGAATGATCTGGCAATGAAAGGCGCGATCCCCAAGTACCTGTCATTTTCAGTAATCATTGAAGAAGGTTTTGCCCTCGATAAATTCGAGCGCATCATCAGATCTGCCGCGCGGGCAGCACGCATTGCGCAAGTCCAAGTTGTTTGTGGTGATACCAAAGTTGTAGAAAAAGGTAAGGCCGACAGTATCTTTATTACAACTTCAGGTATCGGGGTGATAAAACTCGACCTTGCCAAAAAACGCATAAAGACCGATGATGTTATCATCGTAAGCGGGACGATCGGAGATCACGGCGTGGCCATCATGAACGAAAGGTTGAACCTGGGATTACGTTCGGCCATTAAAAGCGATGCAGCGCCGCTAAATCTGCTTACCCGGTTACTTTTTAAATATAAAGCGTCAATTCACTTTATGCGCGATCCGACCCGAGGCGGTATCGCTTCAGCTCTCAATGAAATGATCGATGGTTCTAAAATGGGCATTATGATAAGAGAAAAGGATGTACCCATTAGAAAAGAGGTCATTGGAGCCACCGATATCCTCGGTATCGATCCGCTTTATATCGCAAACGAAGGTAAACTCGTCTGCGTCGTCGAGAAAAAAGCTGCTGCAAAAATCTTAAAGACAATAAAATCGCATAAATTAGGTAAAGAAGCAGCTATTATCGGCAAGGTTATAAAAGAACCCGGGGTCTGGCTCAAAACCGGGATCGGTGGCATCCACCCGCTCCTGCAATTAGAAGCTGAAGGTCTGCCGAGGATATGTTAGTACAGTATTGCCGAATAAGTGAAGTTAACAGGTATGGACACTCAGAATTACTTTGATCAGATGTTCATGGCCCAAACACTCGCCCTCGCTAAAAAGGCCTGGGGAAGTACCGGTATCAACCCCCGGGTCGGCGCTTTGATCGTAAAAAACAACCGGCTGGTCAGCCAGGGGTATCACCGTAAATTAGGTGAAGCTCATGCCGAGATATGTGCTCTTGTAAGTGCTGGAGAGCAGGCACGCGGAGCAACCCTTTATGTGAATCTTGAACCTTGTTGCTACAGCGGTCGAACACCGCCGTGTGTCGCCGCGATAATCAAAGCCGGTATCAAAAGAGTGGTCATCAGCATGAAAGACCCGAACCCGCTCGTCAACGGGAAGGGTATTGACTACCTTCAAGCCCGTAATATTGAGATCACGACAGGTATATTCAAAGAAAAGGCGCATGCATTGAATGCCTGGTACAAAAAATACATAACAACGAAAATGCCGTATACGATCATGAAAATCGCGATATCTCAGGATGGTAAGATCGCCGGCTCTGCTCAAAAGTATATAACATCAGAACCATCAAGACGATTTGTCCATGCACTGCGCGGACAGCTTAATGCAGTACTCGTTGGTATTAATACTATACTCGTTGATGACCCTTGTCTGACCGACCGGCTGCTCGGCAAAAATGATCCGGTAAGGATCGTTATCGACCCTGACCTTGAGATTCCTGAGCATGCTAATTTTCTAAAACGAGACAACCAAAGGATCATCATTACGAATAAACATAATGATGAAAGAAAAATAAAAGTATTGACCGACGCTGGAGCCGAGTTTATCTTCCTTGATCGTGCTCCTTATTCAGAGGCAAGGATCCTTGAAGAACTCGGCAAAAAGGGCATAAGCGCTATACTCATTGAAGGCGGCGGTGAAGTCTTTGCTCAGTTTTTCAAGACCAAAAACTTTGACGAGCTTTATCTTTTCAAAGCCAGAACAACGATCACTAAAGGTTTAGCACTGGACCCGGAAATCATACATTACGTGCAGACCCATGATGAAAAACCGATTAGTATCGGGGAGGATTTATTATACCATGTTTACAGGAATAATTGAAGAAAAGGGAAAGATAACCGGTATCACAAAAAGCGGAGTTTTAAAGATAGCTATTGAATCGAAGCTCGAGAGCATGCCCGGAGACAGCATTGCGATCAATGGCGTGTGCCTCACCGTAGCTGCGATAAATGATAAAGGTTTTACAGTCGAAGTTGTTCAACAGACCAAAGAGATGACTACCGCGCTCGGCTGGCGTATTAATGCTTATGTCAATTTGGAGCGAGCGATAGCTTTAGGGACGCGGCTCGGCGGGCATATTCTGTTAGGTCATGTGGACGAGACAGCCAAATGTGTTCGAATAAAGGGCAATGAATACTTCTTCAAAGCTTCAAGAGAAAATCAGAAGTATCTCATCCCCAAAGGGTCGATAGGTATCAATGGTGTGAGCCTGACCATCAAATCGATCACCCGTGACATATTCTCTGTATCACTCGTTCCTTTCACCCTTGAACATACAGTACTTGATACGGTCAAGATCGGTTCGCTGGTAAATGTCGAATATGATTATTTCGCCAAGATCCTGCTCGCGAACAAGTAGCGAACACGATATCGCATATGAATTGCTGACCCAAAGAATTATGCTATAAGAGAGGACGCCGCTGGGGATTGATACGGATTGTAACTATCGGATCATCACCCGTGCCAAAGAAACGCCAGGTACGAAGCCTTGCCTCAAGCTGCTGTTCAAAACGACGATCCCTTGTATCTTCTGGTAAATACTCGATATCAAGGTTTTTCAGCAACACATTTCCCGAACCGGATAATCTACCGTCGATAACGATACGCTTGCCATAGCCCATATCAGGAAACGACAGCTCGATTGAATCAAGGGGCACACCCGGCTCGATAATCAACTCTCCAAAATGCTGAACGATATCTGAAGGTTTCAATTCGATCTTGATCGTATCGAGAACGTGTTCACCGGGGATTCTAATCTCATGAGGGATGTTCACTATCCTGATCCGCTCGAAACCATTGCCACTGCTCAATGCGGGGACTATGAAATAGATCTGAAAATATAATGTTGCCGGTATATCACCGCCAAAACAAGTGAATTCAAAATGACCATTTATATCAGTCGTACCTTGCCATACCCTTTCGAAATGCAACTCCTCCTCCTCAAACCACCGATTGACACAGAAGGTTATATCTGTCCAAGGTTGACCGTTCAAAGTAACCCACGCCTTGACCGCAATATCCTTATCCTTTTCAGTAAAGCGTGTGCGGATCTTGGACAATAGGGGTTCGAAAAAATAAGGGACATGGTAGACCCGGTGTTCCACAATATGCTTCAGGGAATTATAGACGATAGTATCGCGCGGTCCATAAGCCAGTATTCTCAGGATACGTTCTAATTTATAAAGATCCATACCCTCAATAATAGTCCTGCTGCCTAGTTCCCGGGCATGGCTCTGTAATGTATCAGGCAACTCATATTTCCCGAACGGATAGAGCAGTTTGAGATTATCTGGCCATACCCTGACTTGTCTTTTATCAAACCAAAAGACCTCTTTGTTCTCATAATTACTCAGGAATATCGTAGTCAATCCCTCGCTGTAATCGAAATTCCGGTATCGATTAAAATCATTTTGCAAAAACGCCATCAGCAGGAACATCGCGCTTGTAATAACGGTTGGAAGTATCAGCCTGAAAGCAACACCTCTTTTCCTTGTCTCAGCGATAAAATTCTTATCGATAAACCTCAGCGCCACGCCTGATCCGAGGATCAGGAAGATCTGCGCGATGATCGGTAATTTCACTATAAAAGTATTGACAAAAGAGAATCGATACCGGAGTGCATATAAAAAGGGCTGTCTTATCAAAGCAGGCAGCAGATCAGATAATGTAATCATTAGTATGATCGCCATTGATAGACCCATCGCCCAGATAATCGCAGTCGATATTTTTTGCTGGAAGTAAAAGAAATTTACGAGGATCAAAACAACGAGGAGACTGATAAAAGGAATGATGCGCACGATGTCTGAGTATATGAGAAAACTATATCTTGCCAATGAAAAATAACTGATGCCAAAGGGTACAAAAGGTGCTGCGACCAGTACCATCCATACTAAGGTCCAGAGACATGTACTTAGTGCCGAGTATTTATATAAGAAGATGTTCTTTAGAACAACATATGACCAAAAAATAATATAGAAAAGAACAAAGACCACGGTCGTATTAAAATGCCTAAGAAGTATCACCGGGTAAAGCAAAGACCAGATGAGCGAAGCATAGATTGTAACGGTATGGGAACCAAGTGCCAGCCTCATGAGAACAAAACCGATCACTATGCTGTAAATAACGATAAGAACACGGGCGAGCCTATTCCTGAACACGACGGATTATACCGCGAAAAGCATTCAGGTCAAGAGGCATTACGGTAGAATGCAACAGACCCTTGACTTTTTTTAAAAAATGTGGATAATTATGGTAATGAGAAAGGAGTATGAAGAATGGCTCTAGACAAAGAAAAGAAACAGGGTATTATTGGAAGTTTTAAAAGACACCCGAAAGACACCGGCTCGCCTGAGGTTCAGATAGCGATCCTCACTGAACGGATAAAAATTCTGACTGAACACCTTAAGGAATTTCCTAAGGACAGACATTCCAGGCAAGGACTTATCAAAATGGTTAATGACCGTCGTCGCCATCTGAATTATTTAATGAGAAAAGATAGACCAAAATATTTGAAAATTATCGAAGATCTACAGCTTAGAGGTTAGCGTGTATTCCGCAGAACTAACCCTGGGCGACAAACAACTGCGTATTGAAACAGGTCACGTGGCAAAACAAGCGGCGGGAAGCTGTATGGTTTCATACGGCGAGACCGTGCTTCTCGTCAGTGCTTCCTATCGCAGGGACATCAACGAAAATGTTGACTTCCTGCCTTTGACAGTCGATTATCGCGAACTGCTCTTTGCGGCCGGTAAAATACCCGGCGGGTTTATTAAACGCGAGGGTAGACCTTCAGAAAATGAAATCTTGACTTCCCGGCTTATTGACCGACCGTTGCGTACTCTCTTCCCCGATCACTTCCGAAATGAAGTTCAGATCATCGCCAACTTGCTATCCTCGGATATCGAACATGAAGCTGATACCCTGGGGATAGTCGGCGCGGCGATTGCATTATTGATTTCCGAAATACCATATACGGTACCTTTGGCCGCGGTTAAAATCGGATTAAAAGCCGGATCGTACATAATAAACCCGGGCATAAGCGAGCAGGACACTTGTGATCTGAATCTGGTAATCGCCGGAACCATGGATAACATAATAATGATCGAAGGCGGTGCACATGAATGCTCTGAACAAGATATCGCAGGAGCGATCGAGTTTGCACAACCACAGATCAGACGTATAATCGAGATTGAAAAGCAGATACAAGACAAGGTCGGCAATGAAAAAATAGATATGACAAAGCCATTTGTTGACAAAACCCTGGAGCAAGAGATCATGCAGGCGTTGGGTAATGGTATTGACGAGATATACGATTTCAAAGAGAAAAAAGCGAGACAGGAAGTGATCTACCAGCTCGTCAAGACAACTGCAGAGAAATTCGAGGACCGCATCGATGATATCGAGAAAAAAGTTATGTGGGTGGTCGACAATGCCCTGGCAAAGAAAATGCGGCTCCGGGTATTTGAAGATCAAAGACGCATTGATGGTCGTACATTCGATGAAATAAGACCGATCACCTGTGAAATCGGTCTTCTCCCGCGTACGCATGGTTCTGCGATATTCACTCGCGGTCAAACCCAGAGTCTTGCAGTCACGACGCTCGGTACGGCGAGTGACGAACAGAGGGTAGATGCAATATATGGTGAGGAATCAAAGTCATTCATGCTCCACTATAATTTCCCACCGTTCTCAGTAGGGGAAGTCAGGCCGATGCGGGGACCTGGTCGCCGCGAGATAGGCCACGGTGTACTTGCTGAAAAAGCAATCCTCCCGGTTCTACCCGATGAAGAATCATTTCCCTATACGATCCGTGTTGTCTCCAATATTCTGGAATCAAATGGCTCATCATCCATGGCGACTGTATGTGGTTCATCGCTCGCCTTAATGGATGCCGGTGTGCCTATAAAAAGTGCGGTCGCCGGAATATCCATAGGTCTTGTTAAAGAAGGAGACCGTGCTGTTCTGCTCACCGATATACTGGGTGATGAAGACCACTATGGGGATATGGACTTCAAAGTAGCAGGAACTAAAGACGGAATCACTGCGATACAGCTCGACCTCAAGCTGCGTGGCATTAAACTCGACATACTTACCCAGGCCCTGGATAAGGCAAAAAAAGCGCGTCAGGAAATACTGGGATTCATGAACAGCACGATAGCAACAGCGCGTACCGAGATATCGCAATATGCGCCTAAAAATGTCGTTTTCTCTGTCCCCAAAGCAAAGATCGGTGAAGTGATCGGGCCGGGTGGCAAAACAATAAGAAAGATCATCGCTGACCTGGAAGTCACCATTGATATTGATGATGACGGCAAAGTCACCATATCCGGGGTCGATTCAAAGAATGTCGACAAGGCAAGGGATTTTGTACTTTCGATCGTCGAAGAGGCAGAAGTCGGTAAAACATATACTGGGAAGGTGAAGCGAATAATGGATTTTGGAGCTTTTGTGGAAATCATGCCCGGCAAAGAAGGACTTGTCCATATATCAAAACTTTCCCGGCAGCACGTGAAAAAAGTAACCGACGTAGTAAAAGTTGGTGATGAAATCATCGTTAAGGTGCTCAAGATCGACGAACAAGGGAGGATAAATCTCATCCGCAAGGAACCGAATCAACCGCTGTGAAATAACGCCTTCAATATCACTAGTTACCGAACAACTCCCCAGATACTATTCATTTTCCCTGGGGCTTTTCATTGACTGCGGCTCACGCGATGAATCACTGTCTAATAACGGCATCTCGCACCTGCTTGAACACATGCTTTTCAAAGGAACCTCTAATAGATCATCTCTCGACATAGTCAAGTACATCGAAGGACTGGGCGGCGCCTTCGATGCCTATACAACAAAAGAGAACCTGGTCATTATCACCAAATTTCTATCCGAACATATTTCAAAGGTTTTCAATCTCATATGTGAACTGCTTCTGGAATCAAAGATCGCCCGGCAGGAATTAAAAAAAGAAAAATCTGTGATCCTCGAAGAAATAAAATCAAATATTGAAGACCCGAGTGATTATGTCTTCGACCTGTTCTTTAAATCTTTGTTCCCGGATCACGCAATCGGCCGCTCCATAGCAGGTACTGCTAGCTCGGTTAAGAATATCGATGTCAAGAAAACAAAACACCATTACCGCAAGCTGTTAACCAGAGATTTTGTGATCGCAGTCAGCGGAAATTTCGATAAGAAGAAGATTCAAGAACTGGCGGCTGATAAATTCGGGAACCTGAGGGGGGTCAAAGCCAGACGCGCAAAACCAGTTTCTCGGTCTGGTAAAACCATAGTTCAAAAGAAAAAAGACATCTCGCAGGTTCATGTTGTCTTTGGCCTTCCTGGTGTTGCCTTTACCTCACCCTTGCGTTATCATTTTTCGATAATGAATACTGCTTTTGGCGGTGGTATGTCATCCCGATTATTCCAGGGGTTGCGCGAACAAAAGGGTCTTGTTTATAATGTGCAGTCCTTTCTTGATTTTTACAGTGACTGCGGGATATCAGGATTCTATTTTGTCTGCGATAAAGATAACCTTAAAGGTGTTGCCAAACAGCTTAAAGATATTTTTGCAGACCTTGAGAAAAACGGTTTTCAAAAAGACGAGATAAACCTTGCGAAGACATACCTTTCAGGTAATTTACTGCTGAGTCTTGAGAGTTCAACAAATCGCATGCTCCGTCTTGGTCGGGAAATGCTGAATTTCAAAAAGATAACGACGATCGATAACGTTATCACAAAGATCAGCAAAATCAATGAACAACATATCAATGATTTGGCCGAAAAATACTTGAGTCCGAAAAAATATACGATCGCGGCGATCGGTCCCATTACAAAAAAAGAAATCGACGATATTTTCCGTACATAATACCCGGGAAAAAATGTATATAAGAAGCACAGAAACACCCGTGTTTCTTCCATAAGTACTATCCAGCGGGATTGATCCCGTTAAACAAAGAACTCAAAACATGCTTTTAATCATCGCTTGTGCAACATTGCTATTGTCACCCGTTAATAAAATCGGGCATTGTCTAACGGGATTGACTATTAACATCGTAGCGATATAATCGAATAATGCCCGAACGAAAAATAGTATTCATCTCCTTCATCCTGTCTTCATGCGCGGCTATTTTTTTCATCTTGCCAACCCGACGGCAGCTCCTGGGACATAGCGAAATGACCTCTTTACAAATTCTTGATCGCAATAACGTAATCCTGCGCGAGGTGCTCTCGAGCAAAGATGCAACGAGCAGATATTGCACACTCGACAGGATGTCGCCCTGGCTTGTTGAAGCAACCATAATCTCTGAAGACAAAAGATTCTACCTGCACAAGGGCATCGATCCGCTTGCTATTTTAAGATCACTAATTCAAAATCTTTCAGCGGGCAGAATTGTATCCGGCGGATCCACGATCACTCAGCAACTCGCGCGCAATTTATTGAATTCTCCATCACGTAACTTCGTATATAAGATCCTCGAAGCTTTTGTTGCGATCAATCTGGAACTGAAGTTGAGCAAAAAAGAAATCCTTGAGCTATATTTCAACTATGCGCCCTACGGAAACCAAACCTATGGGATCGAAGCCGCTGCCTATCTTTATCTGCGCAAACCAGCATGTGACCTTTCGCTTGCAGAAGCAGCGCTTCTAGCTGGCATACCGCAGGCCCCTTCTTTTTATAACCCGTACCGCTATCCAGAACGCATAAAGGAACGTCAGCAGGAGATCTTTCGTGCCCTCCTCGATCACGGTATTATTGATTCCACGCAGTACAAAAATGTTCAAAACCAGCCGGTCAATGTGGTGGCCAAAGAAAAGAATTTTCTGGCACCTCATTTCTGTGAGCATATAATCTCTTACCTGGATAAAAAAAGCTTCCATAAGATCAGCACTCTTAAGACTACGCTCGATAGTCATCTGCAAAAAGAGATAGAACAAATACTAAAAAACAATATCGATCGGCTAACCGATGCAAATGTCACCAATGCTGCGGTCGTTGTCCTGGAAAACCATACGATGGAGGTGTTAGCTTATGTCGGTTCGGTGGATTTTTTTGATCCGGACATCGATGGTGAAGTCGACGGTGTAAGATCACTACGGCAACCGGGTTCAGCGTTAAAACCATTTACTTATGCTCTTGCTCTTGAGAACCAATGCACCGCCGCCACCTTGATCCCAGACATGCCAAGCTTTGAGAACACTTATGGGGGCGACTACATGCCGCGCAACTACGATGAAAAATATCACGGCATGGTGCGTCTGCGGAATGCCCTGGCCTGCTCCTATAATATCCCGGCGGTCCGAGTCTGCGGTGACTACGGACCAGAGATGCTCCTTGAGTTATGTCATGATGCTGGTTTTAAAAGCCTTGATAAATCAGCCATCTACTATGGGGTAGGTTTAACCCTCGGTAATGGAGAAGTGACCTTATTAGAATTAACCAGGGCTTATTCGGTATTTGCCCATTACGGCCGATATTTGCAAGAACAATTTTTGCTCGATGCTGATACCGCCGATTTTAAAATACTTCGTAAACCGCGGAAATTAATCGAACCAGAAACTGCATACATCATCATGGATATACTGAGTGATAATAATGCACGAAGCCCGGCATTCGGTCTTTACAGCCCTTTAAACTTGCCTTTTTTCTGCGCCGTCAAAACTGGCACGTCAAAAGATTTCAAGGATAACTGGTGCGTCGGTTTTACTGACAAATATCTCGTCGGTGTCTGGGTAGGAAATTTCGACGGCAGCCCCATGCATCATGTATCGGGCATTACTGGAGCTGGACCTATTTTCCGCGATATCATGCTTCTTCTCCACCGTACCGCACTATCCATCAAGTATCCAAAACCAGATAAATTACTGACCAGTATCATATGTGCGGAGTCAGGAGAATTGGCAAGTCCTTACTGCGATAATACAATCGTTGAGATATTTACCAAAGGAACTGAACCAACCGTGATCTGTCGTCACCATACCTCTGCTGCACCTCTGCTCGGCTTTCCCTGTAAAGATCATGCGGTCTACCACGATCAGCACGAGCCGACCGGGATCGTTATATCATTCCCAGATGACGGCGATATATTTAAGATCGATCCGATTCTACGCAGCGAATATCAAGTACTCACCTTCCAAATCCTTACAACATATCCTTTAATAGATATTTCCTGGTCGGTCAACGATTCAATTATCGGTACTGCTTATGAACCGTATAAGATTACCTGGCAGTTATCACCGGGCAAACACCGCATCCTGGCATGCGGTTTGACTGCAGATGGTCGAACAGTAATGTCGCCACCGGTTTCAATTCTTGTTCTAAAGTAAGAAATTCATTGCCTACCTTGACAAGGCACTCGTTCTTATTATAATTAACATGGGTATCAAAAATGAAAAGACACGGTCATGAACTCCAATATCGTCCCGAACTCAAGCAATATATGCTACCCACGCTCGTTTATTACCTTAAACTCATCGAAATACCTAATCTTGAACTGGAAAATTATCTTCGCCAGGAAATCGAAACTAATCCCCTGCTTGAAGAAACACAGCAGGAATCAGAGTCAGAAAACGATGACGATGAAAGTGAAAGCACTGACGAAGAATCCAATGAATCAGACGAAAATATCGATCTAAATCTTCTCGAGCTCTTTGCCGAAGACACAAAAACCAATTTCAACAAAGAAGACAGGCAGTTCGACCCGCTCGACAATGTCCCGGCGCAGGGTGAGAGATTATACGATCTCCTTTTGCGTCAGGCACGCGCTACGTTAGATGACGATGAAATGGAAATCGCTGAACTGATAATATCAAATATTGAAGAAGACGGGCATCTGACAATATCACCAGAAGAAATCGGTGGTGGGAGATTCACGCACCAGGACATCCTCTCTGTTCTTAAGAAAATCCAGCATTTTGAACCAATCGGCTGCGCGTGGTGTGATGCAACAGAACCACTTCTGATTCAGTTATGCCACCTTGGTTACGATGAAAATACAATAGAATACATTCTCGTCCGGGATCACTTTAAAAATCTTAGAGGCAATCATCCTAAAGAAATAATGAAAAACCTGAATATTGACGAAGCGCGTTTTGATAAAGCTAAAAAGATCATTATGACTCTCGATCCCAAACCTGGATGGCGCTGTTCAGGAGCAACATCGCGTTATGTATCGCCGGACTTTATTGTTCGCTGGCAGGATAATAAATTATGTGCTATCCTCAATGAGGAAAGGAACACGCGGATTCGTGTACGACGCCAGTACATCGATATGATCAGAGCCAAAGGAAATGCACCCAAAGAAGAAATAGAATTCATTAAGAAACGTATACAATCCGCGCAGAACCTTATAATCGCAATAGACCAAAGAAGGAAAACCCTGACCCGTATCATCAACAGCATTTTGGATTACCAACATGAATTTTTTGAGAAAGGTTACAATTACCTGAAGCCGATCACGATGACCGAATTCGCCAAGCAACTGAATGTCAATACATCAACGATATCCAGGGCACTGGCGAATAAGTACCTTGAATCACCATTGGGTATCCATAAACTGAAGTTTTTCTTCACCGCCGCGGTTGCTGATACAGATAAGCGCATAATATTCAAAAAAATATCAGAAATTGTCGACGGCGAGGACAAAACATCCCCGTTATCTGATACCCAGATCGCTAAAAAACTGAGCCGCCAAGGTATCATTGTATCACGCCGCACGATCTCTAAATATCGTGATTTAATAGGTATTCCAGCTCACCAATTTCGCCGGCAATAGCTGCCAAAAACATCAATAATAACCAGGAATCCCTTGACTTTTCGGGGAAAATGCGTATACTTTGGCTAAGTGTCTCGATGGTATTGAAGAAGATTAAGTATCAGGGTTTTCGCAATTTAGTCGATGCAGAATTGGAATTTAGCGATGATTTTAACTTCATTATCGGCAAGAATGGTGCAGGCAAAACAAATCTGCTTGAGGCGATATTTTATGCAGGTCTTGGATCATCATTTCGCGTAAGAGAGGAAGAGAACATGATACAGATCGGAGAATCCTTCTTGCGTGTCGATGCGGAAACCGAACAGGTATCCGCTGGTGTATTTTATGATGGTCACAAAAAAAAACTTACCCTTCGGGGAAATGAGGTACGTCGTCTGAGTAATTATGTTGGCTGGTTAGGTCTTGTGATATTATCAATTGAAGATATCTGGATGGTGCGCGGTGGACCATCGCGCCGCCGGTCTTTCATAGACTGGACAATCGCTAAGATATCAGCAGTCTATCTCAGCAATTTGATCGAGTACCGCAAGATCCTGCGCCAGCGCAACAGCGTTTTGCAGAATGGGGATGAACCCGATGATGAGGTTTTACAATTGTTTAACGAACAACTTATTAAGACCGGTAATGAGATATACCGTGAAAGGGCGGCGTTTTTGCCAAAGTTAAAAGACAATATAATGGTATTCGGCGATGAACTCGGTTTGCATGAACTGACTCTTGGCTATCGGAGCACATGTCCAGACATGCACCTCGATGATAGAATCCTTGAGAGGATACGGTCAAGAGAATTAATTGTCGGGCATACTCTGGTCGGGCCACACCGGGATGATTTGGTCTTTTCGATACATGATCGTCCCTTAAGAGACTACGCATCTGAAGGCGAGGAACGGGCTGGAGTCGTTTCAATGAAATTAGCCGAGGCAGAAATACTATATAAAGAGACTGGTGAACGTCCAGTTCTGATACTCGATGAAGTGAGTGCCGAACTCGACCGAGATAAAACAAAGATACTTCTTGGACTCCTTAAAGGACAGATCTTCTATGCAAGCACTCAATTGCCAGATTTTTCACAGACCGGCATAATGAAAAACAGCTATTTTGCAGTAGATAGGGGCAGAATTGAAGTTTCCCAGGAGAATTGATAAGATTATACCCAAAGTTCTCAGGGACATGAACATCGAGCAAAGAACGAAGAATTGGCAAGGCGTAGAGAAATGGGCAGAAATCGTTGGCGCAAGGATATCACGGCATGCAAAACCGACTGCCGTGGATGCTGATAATCTGTATGTTGATGTCGACAGTCCTATGTGGCAGAGCCAGCTTTTTTTAATGAAGGGGAATATTATCAGCAAAATGCAAAAGTATGGTACTAATATCAAAGATATCAAATTCAGGATAGTCAATGAAGATGAAGGTTATTAGGAGATAGCATGGCGAAGGAAAAAAAGACGGCTAAAAAGAACGAAAAGAAAAAACCAGTGACCCGTGCGTCGACAAAAAAATATGACGCATCGAAAATACAAATACTCAAGGGACTCGAAGCGGTTCGACGAAGACCCGCCATGTATATTGGTGATATCAGCATGCGGGGCTTACATCACCTCGTCTTCGAGGTTGTAGATAATGGGATCGATGAAGCATTAGCCGGCAACTGTGATCTAATAAAGGTCCTGGTGGACAACGACACGGTGTCGATCGAAGATAACGGCAGCGGTATCCCAGTCGATATACACCCTACCCAGAAGAAATCAGGGCTTGAAGTTGTAATGACGATGCTTCATGCCGGAGCGAAATTTGACGATAAGGTATATAGTATCAGCGGTGGTTTGCATGGCGTGGGTGTTTCCGTTGTCAATGCTCTCAGCGAACACCTTGAGGCCGAGGTATACCGTGACGGAAAAATCTGGTTTCAGAGTTATAGGCGGGGCAAACCGGATGCAGAGATCAAGGAGATCGGTACAACAAAGAAGACCGGTACAAAGATCACTTTTCGACCGGATTCTGAAATTTTTTCGACGATTGAATTTCACAAAACAATAATCACACAACGTCTACGTGAATTATCTTTTTTGAATAAAGGTCTAAAAATAGATTTTGAAGAAACAAAAACCGGATTTAAAGAACGTTTTCTATCACAGGGTGGTGTTGTGGATCTGGTAAAGTATCTGGATTCAGGTCGCACCCGATTGCACAAACCAATA
This sequence comes from uncultured bacterium, assembly GCA_964419565.1. Classification (GTDB taxonomy): domain Bacteria; phylum Hydrothermota; class Tepidihabitantia; order SM23-42; family SM23-42; genus JAUVZL01. Next base: position 23,777 of record CAYQPW010000001.1, on the reverse strand, counting down.
CATTTCTCGGAACGGCAGAATGGCATTGATATCGAAGTGGCCTTGGAATACAATGATTCATACCTGGAAAATATATTCACCTATGCGAATACTATCAATACTCATGAGGGCGGATCACACCTTATCGGATTTAAAAAAGCATTGACCCGGACGCTCAATGATTATGCCCGGCGGCATAACCAGCTCAAGGACAACGTGAGTTTTGCCGGCGAGGACACGCGTGAGGGGTTGACTGCCGTAATTTCGATCAAGATCAGGAATCCTCAGTTCGAAGGGCAAACGAAAACAAGACTGGGAAACCCTGAGGCCAAAGGTGCTGTTGAGTCCCTCGTCAATGAACAACTTTCTGGCTTCTTGGAAGAAAATCCAAGGTATGCCAATATCATCATTGGTAAGGTTAAAGCAGCAGCAAAATCAAGGCTTGCCGCTAAGAAGGCACGTGAACTCACCCGCCGCAAATCCATGCTTGAGAGCGATACGCTACCGGGTAAACTCGCTGATTGTTCATCCACAAACCCTGATGAATGCGAAGTGTTCGTCGTTGAAGGTGATTCTGCTGGTGGCAGTGCAAAACAGGGAAGAGACCGTAGATTCCAGGCGATTCTGCCATTACGCGGCAAGATCCTCAATGTCGAGAAGAGTGGTTTGAACAGAATATTGAGCAATACCGAAATCAGGACGCTTATCTCGGCGATCGGCTGCGGTATAGGAGAGGATGATTTTGATGTTACCAAGGTTCGTTATAAAAAAATCATTATTATGACTGATGCTGATGTTGACGGGGCTCACATAAGAACACTTTTACTAACGTTTTTCTTTAGATTCATGAAAGAACTGATTGACGGTGGGATAATTTACATTGCTCAGCCACCGCTTTACAAAATACATGTCAATAAAAAAGATACCTATTTATTCTCGGATAATGATCTGCAGAAATTTCTGAAAACCAAAGCCGGGAAGAATCCAAATATTCAGCGTTACAAAGGGCTCGGCGAAATGAATCCTCAGCAGCTCTGGCAGACAACGATGGATCCTGAAAAACGTATTCTCAAGAAAGTTAATATGGAAGATGCGGCTGAAGCAGCTCGTCTTTTTTCCATTCTTATGGGCGGAGAAGTAGAGCCCAGACGAAAATTTATCGAAGAGAATGCTCAGTATGTTGAAAATTTGGATGTATGATCGATAAGGAGGTTTGATGGGGCGCATTGATCTTTTAAAAGAACTGGCTAATGCATTTGGATTGTCCGGATATGAACAAGAGGTAGTTACTATATTAAAAAAACACTTCGGTGACCATGTACAGCTCGGGCAAGACAAACTGGGCAGCATTATCGCCAAAAAAGTCGGGACAAATGAAAGTCCTAAGATAATGTTCGCGGCACACATGGACGAAGTGGGATTTATGGTTAAAGAGATCACCAAACAGGGGTTCATAAAATTCATAACTATTGGCGGCTGGTGGGCAGGCAATCTGCCCGGGCTACGCATCAGAATAAAAACCAGAAAAGGTGAATACATCCCGGGTGTCATCGGGCTCAAACCGATCCATGATCTTTCTGATGAAGAACGTAAGAAACTCCCAAAAATCGAAGAAATGTACATCGATATCGGTGCGACGACGAAATTCGACGTAAAAGAAAAACTCGGCATTAAACCGGGTGATCCGGTCATTCCGGAAGCGGCTTTCACGCAATTGGCAAATTCTGACCTGTGCCTGGCAAAAGCCTGGGATGATAGGGTTGGATGCGCGCTGCTCGTTGATTTGCTTAATAATCTAACCGCTACAGAACACCCGAATACTGTTTATCTCGCCGGCACAGTCCAGGAAGAGGTGGGCTTACGAGGTGCCAAGACCTCAGCTCTAGCAGTATCACCAGACATCGGTTTTGCCCTGGATGTCAGTATCTGCCGTGATACGCCGGGCAATGATGCTGATGCGATCGAGAAACTCGGTGCTGGCGTCGGTATATTGATATATGATCGAACAATGATCCCGCACACCAAATTGAGAGATTTTGTATGCGAACTCGCGGATTTAAATAATATCCCTTATCATTTTACGTCTATTAAAGGAGGTTATGATACCGGGATGATACATTTGACGAATATCGGTGTACCAAGTTTGGCGATCGGCATCCCCAGCCGGTATATTCACTCAGCTTCAAGTATAATATCTATGGAAGATTATGAAAATGTTCTGAGTTTGCTTACATTAATAGTAAAGAATCTTGACAATGAAGCTCTTAAACAAATAAGCTCTTAAGGAGGGAGTATGGCTAAAAGAATAATAAAACCCGGTGCGACTTACTATATTGAAACGACAACCAAAGACTGCATGGAGATACTCAGTGATCCTCACTGGTCACGGTTTTTACTCTTATCGATCGGTTACCACCGGTATATGCTCAACTACAAGATCTATGCTTATCTTATAATGCCTGATTCATTCTACCTGATCATCCAACCGGGTTCAATGTACACGGTGTCCAAGGTAATGAAACTCATCAAAGGTAATTTTGCCAGAAAATATAATGAATATAAGAAACGATCGGGAACTGTCTGGAGCCAGAGTTTTGTGGGTGAAATTATAAAAGATAGAGAAACTTTTAGAGAACGACTTGATTATATACATTCGTTACCGGTAAGAAGCAAACTCGTAAAAGAACCCCGGAATTACGAATTCTCAAGTTATAATAACTACTCGATGGCGAGAAGAACAACGATACAGCTTGTCATTGATTCGTTACCTGAGAAATTTGGGCCTAAAAGATAGAAAAGAATCCATCAACTGCGGTCTGGGATAAATTCTGGGCAGGCAAAGAATCTGCCTCGATATATCCACCAGTCACTGATATCATAGACGAACTCAGTCAGGTTATAAAATTAACCAATAAAAGAATACTTGAAGTCGGTGCGGGGACGGGCCGTGATGGTCTGAAATTAAGCCGGCTCGGTAATGATGTTTTTCTCCTGGATTATTCACGCGAGAGTCTGCGTATCGTGTCGGCTAACGTCTCATTACCTAATGTAACGCTGGTCCTGGCTGATGGGCGATCCTGCCCTTTCAAGGATAACACATTCGATATCGTATTTCACCAGGGTCTTTTAGAGCATTTTCCTTCACCTTATAAATTACTGTGCGAGAACTTACGGATCCTCAAAAGGGGAGGACTGCTATTAGTTGATGTCCCTCAAACCTTTCATATCTATACATTATTCAAGCACATGTTGATCTCGTTCGGTATGTGGTTCGGTGGCTGGGAAAGACAGTTCACAAGGGCATCACTCATGCGGCTCTTAAATCGTTCCGGATTCAAACCCATACATTTTTATGGTGATTGGTCAAGACCCGGAATATTCTACAAAATTATCCGGGAGTTTTTCAAAAAAATAAAAATAAACTTACCGATGTACCCGAAATTACTGGGTCGAGCAACTGAAAAATTTTACAGATTGCAGGACCGTTTACGCAAGAAAAGACTCTTTTTGTACACGGTTCTATCAATAGGGATCATCGCTCAAAAAAACTAAAGGCTATTTAGGACGATTCGTGATGAACGGAGTCCCTTCATCAGTCAGTGTGAAAAACACCTCTTTACGATGTTGCACCGGTGTGTATCGGGATATGATATAATCAACATATTCTACGGTCTCGGGAATGGAAGGAACACGATTTAACTCCCTGACGACCCCTGGCCCGGCATGGTAAGCAGCAAGGGCAAGCTCCAGGTCATCATCAAAAATGTCGAGCATATCACGTAGATACGTGACGCCTCCTCGGATATTTTCCCACGGGTCATAGGAATCCTCGACACCAAGGATCTCTGCTGTTGCCGGCATTAATTGCATGAGACCGACAGCACCGCTTTTTGAAACAGCATTGGGATTGAACTGGGACTCCTTTTCTATGACCAACTTGACTAACTGTTGATCAATGCCGAATTGCTGGCAGAAATACGTTATGATGTGGTCATATTCATCACAAGTTTTGTCTTTTTCTGTGGTCTTTGTAATACTACTTTCTTCCAGTTGGGGGATGTTAGAAAGCATAACCTCCCCCTCATCGTTACTGACTATGACCTGTGTCAGAAGCAATAATAGAAACATACAAAATTCTATATGAAATCGATATCTTGTCAACCCCGTTAGAGAATACCAACGTTGAGTCTCGCTCAACCCTATCAGCAGGAATAAGAGATGCTTACAGTATCGGGTATTATAAATGCTTTATAATGTATTCTCTAACGGGGTTGTCAGGTTTTTGGTATCTTATTCGATTACTTCGTAGATTTCAACCGGTTTGCTGATATTTTTCAACTGAACAGATGGCAGTTTCTTTGTTTTTACATGGTCTTTCGTCAAATCAAAAGTATCTTTGCTAATGAGTATCTGACCAGGCTGTGCATTATTTTCAAGCCGCGAGGCAAGGTTGACCGCCCGGGATACAACCGTGTATTCCATACGGTTTATATTCCCTATGTTTCCGGCGATCACCTCACCGGTATGGATACCTATCCCGATATCGAACGATTCAACTTCTGCCATGTCCATTTTTTTCCGCCAGATGCCTTTCAGATCGACGACGCGCTGTTTCATGTCCAAAGCAGCCTTAACTGCTCTTACCGGATCATCATCATGGGCGACCGGTGCTCCAAAAATAGCCATGACACAGTCACCGATGTACTTATCGAGCGTTCCCTCATGCAAGAAAACGATATCGGTCATACTGCTCAAGAAATCATTGAGTATCTCGACTGCAAGGAGCGTATCGATCCGCTCGGCCAATGAAGTGTAACCGCGGATATCACAAAAAAGTATCGTTGCGATACGAGCTTCACCGCCGAGAGCCAGACCCTCTTCTGAGGTCATGATCTTCTGAACGACGGTCGGTGAAAAAAATCGCTGGAGCCGGGCTTTGATCTTTTCTTCTTTCTTTATCTTTTCATAAAGTTGGGCGTTCTCGATCGCGATACCTGCCTGGTTGGCAAATGATATCATGAATTCTATATCGCCCTTATCAAAGTGTTCCTGGGTTACCGGATTATCAACATAGAGCGCCCCTATCTTTCCCTTTTCTTTAGCAATGAGCGGCGCGCATATGACTGCCCCGATACCATAACTTATGACGCTTTCCTGGGCTCGAAACCGCTCATCGCTCATCGCATCTTCAGTGGCGATGACTTGACCTGTCTTATAGGTTTCCCAGGCTATGGTTTGACTAATACCGGTTGTCCTGCTCGACTCTAGTTCTCCACCCATATTGCGGGCCACCTTCACCTTCAATTCAGATGATGTCACATCATAGAGGATAATAAATCCTCGCCGCGCCTGGAGTATTTTCAATGCCAGGTCCATTAGTAAATTCAACAGTACGTTGAGGTCGAAAACAAAGTTTATTATCTTCCCGACTTCGCACAGGGTCGACGCGATCTCCTTTGATCTCTCAGCTTCACTGTATTTATCTTGATTGACCGCAATAGATGTTTTCAAATCATTCAGCGAATGCATGATCTCCTTTTTCGGAAGACCTTTTGATATCTGGTGCTTTATCGCTTCGATCTTGCTGGCAAAATCAAAATCTCCGCCGAAACGCCGGCTCGGCGTTTTACGTTCCGGGATGTGATCAAGGGTCTTTTCATCAACGAAAGTAATGAGCGTATTACCGATCTGTATTTCATCTCCGTAAGTGAGTTGTTTTTCCGCGATCCTGTCACCGTTGATATAGGTGCCATATCGGCTCTTAGTATCTTTGACTGTATATTTATTACCCTTTTTTACAACTTCAATATGGAGCCGCGAGACAAAAACATCATCAACGATAATATCATTATCATCACGACGCCCAACGGTCATATGATCTTTGTTGAGTTTTACTACTTGAGTTTCGTCGTCAGGTTTATGGATCAAAAATGTCGCCATGGTATGCCCCGCCGGGATAATCGTTGAATCAATTACGGCCAGATACCGACATCATCGAAGTGGACCGCGGAATGATCTCCTGGCTGCCACGATTTGACATAGAGCCCGACAAAACCGTGCCGCCGAGCTCAGCAATGTCTGGATTTTCAGAATCATAGGGATTATCGCGACCAGGATCGAGACAACTCAACATGCCGACTAACAATACCAAAGAGATGATCGATGACTTTTTCACCTTACCCTCTTCTAGAAGGATATCCTGTAACCGACTTTTAACCGGTCGATACCAGGCTGGCAGTAGAAACCATTGTCTGTATCGTGCACGGAAAATCCCGCAGGCGGCATTGAAAAGAAAACATCATAAATATTATAGGCGTAAACACCGCCAAAAAGCGCAACACTAAAGACCGCTATATTATGCCATGCCTTGTATTTATCGTAAGCATCATCGAATTCAGTCTGCGGAGCGCTGGCTTCAATATCAAGATAGGCATTATGCGCTGATTCACGCATGATGAATGAAAATACGGATGCACCCAGGGTAATGCCCGTGGCGATCATGATCTTTTTACCTTTACCAGAATGACCCTTGTACATCTGTCCCCAACCCGGGACACAACAGGAACGCATGAGCGCGCTCGATCTACTCACCCCTTGCTTTTTTATTGGCACGACAGGTTCTGGCGGTCCAGGCTCGACCGGAGCTGGCTCTAATTCCATCTCAGCCTTCGCCTCCTCGAAAACCTTGATGATCTTTGGTGATACTGTAGCCGGATCAAGAGTCAGTTTGGGATTGAGTGTCAAGGCGGTTTTAAAAAGACCTTTTGCCTTTTCCTTATCACCGAGCGCCACATAGCTGAACGCAAAATATTTATAGGCTTCAACCTGATCTGTAGATTCCAGCTGCTTCAAATACTGAAGCGCCATTTCCAGCTCATTAATGGCTGACTCATATTCCCCATTGTTATAGTAAAGCTTCGCTCTCTGCAGCATATGTTCGAGCGAGTCTTCAGATACTTGCTGCGCTATTGCAATACCCACAAAAACAATAGTTAACATCAAAGAAATCTTCCTCGACATCGATCCTCCTTTATTTTGGTTGCAACTCCACATATTTTTTTAACATCTTTTTGGGTGGAATATCGATTTGTTGTTCAACCGTTTTATATGATGGATTTATAAGTTTCAAAGCATGTTTCCCTGCTGATAGTTTGATCGGGGTTGCAATCGGTGTAGTTTCATAATACTTACCATCAATATAAACATCAGCCCAGGGTTTGACAGTTAGTTTTAAATGCCCATCTTCCACATCGAGCTTGATATCCATACTAACAGTCTGATTTGGTGCGAAAGTGATATTTTTTTGCCAGATCTTAAAATTAGGGTTCTCTAATTTCAGGGCGTGCACACCCGATGTTACCTTTACCGGCTGAGCGATGGGCGTAGTCTCAATATACTTGCCATCGAGGTATATTTTTGCCCACGGCTTGACATTTATCTTCAGGTATGAGATTTGCTTTTCCGGAACGGGCGCTGTTTCCGCTTTGGTCAACACAACATCCACAGTCAGTTGTTTTGACGCAACAACCTCACGGCTCACTTCGCTTGGGGCATAGGATTTCTTCACGAGTTTTATCCAGTGTTTCCCTGCCGGGATTTCGCTCAGTGTACACGGCGTTATCAAACCAGTATTTCTATTATCCAGATAGACCGTTGCGCCCGGCGGTTTTGACCTCACGAGGATACTGCCCAGCACGACTGGTTCTTGCTCCTTTACAAGAAGCGGTTTCAGACTGATCGTATCACCCTGCTTAACATCAATGCTCCTGACGTACTCAAGATAACCCGGTTTGACCAATCTAACAATATGCTCACCAATAACAAGGCTGTTAAGCACTACCGGTGTCATCAATTGCATATTTTTATCATCAAGGTATATTACAGCATTATCTGGTGTCGATGTAATATCTACAGACCCAAAAGATACAACCGTGTCTTTGGTCGGTTGTACTACACCCTGGCGCTTTCTCATCACAGCATATATAACCACGGTGACCACGATGCAAGCCAGTATAATACCGATCGGAATAAAGGATTTGGCTTTTCTTTCAGGAGATTTCAAGGGTTTTTTCTCGGCTTTCTTTGGCTGCGTCGTCTCTTTTTTTCTCTTCAATTCAGAGAGATGTTTTTTAGCCTGTGCGTCATTCGGTGCAAGATGGAGAACTTTCGTGAATTCATTTATCGCCTCATCGATTTTTGAGTATCCAAGGGTCATAAAATAAAGACCGCGTTCAAAATGCTTTTCTCTTCGTTTTTCAATAACATCCTTGAAGTGTTCATCGGGCTCACTTACGAAACTACCGATTTGTTTCTTACTGATGTCTACTTTGGTCCTCTTGAAATATGTGTGAATCGTCTCACAGAGTTCCGTAATATTCTCATATCGGCGGTCAAGATCTTTTTCCAGCATCTTCTCAATAACATCATTTATTTCCCGGTTGATAAGTGGATTAGCCTCGAGCGGTTTGGGCGGCTTAACCGTGATTATTTCATGAATGACCGACGAATAATTATCGCCACAAAAAGGCTTTTTCCCAGTGATCATCTCATAAAGCACCACGCCCAAAGAGAAAATATCTGTACGGTTATCTACTTTTTTACCTGCAGCCTGCTCCGGGGACATATAAGCTGGAGTGCCGACGATCGAACCGGTAATGGTCACAGAAATCAAATCCTGGGCCTGGGCAAGCCCGAAATCAGCTATTTTCACGGTACCATCGTAGCCGATCAGGATGTTTGCCGGCTTTATATCACGATGAACCATGCCCTTCTGGTGAGCATGCGCAAGCCCTTTGCTTATCTCATAAGCGATATAAAGAGCGATATCAACCGGCATGAACTTAACCGAACCCATCAACTCCTTCAAACTGCGACCATCAATGTATTCCATCGCTATGAAATAAACGTCCTCGGCTTTTCCATAGTCTATGATGTTCACGATATTCTCGTGTTTGAGATTGGCTGCAGCCTTTGCCTCACGTTCAAATCTGGTAATGAAGTTCTTATCCTGGGCAAGGTGACCGTGGAGAATCTTGACGGCGACAATCCGGTCAAGCGAGACCTGAACCGCCTTATATATCGCAGCCATACCACCGGTAGCGATGAGTTCTTTTATTTGGAAATTCCTTACTGTGCGATTTATCATAACTTTGTAAGATTATATTGAAATAGTATTTCAAGTCAAGAAACAAGATTTCTCAAACGATTGCTGGATATTATTTTCCATTGATCACGACAGCTCAAGTGTTGCTGTTACTTGACAAATTCCGAAATCTATATAAAATATTGCAATGGAGGCACAATGATAATTATTTTAATACTGGTAATTCTCTTGGTGATCGCATTTATCGCTATTTACAATCGACTCGTCGTAAAGCGTATGCGCGTAAAGAATGGCTGGGCACAGATCGACGTACAGCTAAAGCGGCGCTACGACCTCATCCCCAACCTTGTGGAAACAGTCAAGGGCTACGCAAAACATGAGAAAGAAGTCTTTGAAAAAGTTGCTGAGCTTCGATCACGAGCGATGGGCGCACAGAGTCCAAAAGAAGCTGCAGAAGCGAATAATATGCTGACATCAACACTAAAAACCCTTTTTGCTGTTGCGGAAAATTACCCGCAGCTGAAGGCAAATGAAAATTTCTTAAAACTACAGGAAGAGTTGACTGCAACCGAGAACAAAATATCGTTCGCTCGTCAGTTCTACAATGATGTGGTGATGGATTATAATGCTACGATCCAAAAGTTCCCACAAACAGTTGTTGCATCAATGTTCAACTTTAAACCTCGGGAATTTTTCGAGGCACCGGAAGAGGAGAGAACAACCGTACCAAAGGTTAAGTTTTAATGCGCGAGACCCTTTACGATCTAATCGGTGCGAATAAACGCAAGACTTTTCTCTTTATTATCGTTACAAGTTTATTTCTCGGTGCAATAGGCTATGTTGTAGTGCAATACCTACATTGGGGTATTGTCGGTTACGTTTTCTTCGCAGTTTTCATTGTTATCTATAATATAGTACTTTACTACAACTCCGATAAATTAGCGCTGCGCGCGACTGGTTCGGTGCCGGCTGATCCCGTTGAATTCCGTATGCTCCATAATGTTGTCGAGGAAATATCGATCGCCGCTGGCACCCCAAAGCCAAAGGTTTATATAACACCTTCACCCGCGCCCAATGCTTTTGCAACCGGCAGAAATCCGGAAAATGCTTCGATCGCGGTAACGACCGGGCTTCTGGAGATTCTGAACCGGCAAGAACTTCAGGGGGTTGTCGCTCACGAAATGGCGCATATCAAGAATTATGATATCTTGCTCATGACCGTCGTTTCCGCAATAGGTGGCTTGATAATCCTGCTCCGGGATTTTTTCTTGCGTTCGATGCTCTTTGGCGGACGCAGACGTAGTCGAAAAACCGGCGGTCAATTAGGCTTAATTCTCCTCGTCATCGGTATTGTCCTGGCGATCATCGCGCCGCTATTTGTCGCTTTAATAAGGGCAGCGATTTCCAGACAACGAGAATACCTCGCCGACGCATCCGGTGCTTATATCACTCGTTATCCTGAAGGACTTGCCCAGGCCCTGGCAAAATTACGAGACCAGTATGTTCCGTTGAAACGCGCATCCCAGTCAAATGCTCATTTGTTCATTGCCAGTCCCTTTGGTAAAGACCGGGCAAATGCTGCCGGTTTATTTTCAACTCACCCACCGCTCGACAAAAGAATCGGTCGCTTGACCGATTTAGTCATATGATTTTGCTGCTTTTTTTACTATGTTTTAATCAGGGAGAGAAACTTGAGTATGAAGCTAAATGGTCCTTTCTCACGCTCGGGACAATGACCCTTGAGATCATTGATACGACCGATTATAATGGATACCGATGCTACCATATCTCATCGTTACTGATCTCCAATCCCAGTCTTGATTTTCTCTTTACACTCCACGACACGATCGAAGTGTATACAAGGACAGACGATCTCTTACCTCTTTATTACCGGGAGATGATCAATGAAGGTAAATATAAGAACCGTTCAGAAAGCGTTTTTGATCATGAGAGTCTCTGTGTGACGTATGATGAGACCTTGACCGTGAAGTTGTTGGAGAACTCCCGGGATCTCCTGAGTTTCTGGTATTATCTCAGAACTATAGACCTTGAAGTCGGTGATACGATCCCTGTCAATATACATAAATCGCAGGAAAACCATGAAATAAAGTGTTTGGTTGTCGAGGAAACATCTGTAAAAACTCCTCTCGGAGAATTTAACACGATCCTCGTTGCGCCGCAGACACAGGGCAAGGGTATTTTTGGCTCAGGTGGAGGTATGGATATCTGGTATTCGCTCGACCAAAACCGTTATCCTGTATTGATAAAAGCTAAGATCAAATCCGGCAGTATTTTATTTAAGCTCAAGGGGGTAATGAATTAAAAAGTACGCGGTTATTCTAGCTGGTGGTCGAGGCGAGAGATTCTGGCCAGCCAGTCAACCCGATTTTCCCAAACAGTTTGTATCGGTATTCAATGACACACCGTTGATCGTTCAGACTTTCAAAAGATTAAAGACAAATTTTAAAAAGGGTGAAAGAATCTTGATCATCCCTGAAGAGCTCAAAAAAATAACCCGTAAATATATCGGTAAAGAACGTATGATAACTGAACCCATGCGCCGGAATACAGGCCCGGCGATCTGTCTCGCAGCCATGCAGCTCTTTAATGAAAATGGTGACGGTATCATGCATGTCATGCCTGCAGACCATCTTATAAGTCCTCAAAAAAAATTCCTCGCGTCCTTGAATTTTGGCAGTGACCTCGCAAAAAATGGGGATCTTGTAACTTACGGCATTGTCCCGGACCGCCCAGAAACCGGTTACGGTTATATACGAATCGGTAAACGATCAAAGGCTCGCAGGAGTATAACGGCTTTTAAATGTGCCGGTTTCACGGAGAAACCATCTGTCTATAATGCCAAGAAATACCTAAAGAGCAAAAAGTATCTGTGGAATAGCGGCATATTCACTTTTGGCATAAGAACGATCCTCACGGAGATGAAAAAATATATACCGCATGTTTATCATAACACTGAGAAATTTTTAGAAACCGGCAAGCTCACTTATTTTAAAAAAATACCCGATATATCCATCGATTATGGGGTTATGGAAAAAAGCCGTAAACTTTCTGTTGTCCGGGCAAATTTTCACTGGGATGACGTCGGTTCATGGTTGGCTCTTGAACGTTTTTTCAAAACTGACCGCCAGGGCAACATTATCCTGGGTGATGTAAAAGGTCTTGAAATCAGCGATACAATTATGTATACTTCTAATAATATCCCTTTACGGGTATATGATGTACAAAATATGATCATCGTGGTTAGTCCCAGGGGGATACTGGTCTGCAGTAAAAAAAGAGCTGCGGCTTTAAAAGAATTATTAAGGAAATAAAAGGAGGATAAGATGAGGAAGATGCTCTTGATTGGATGCGCATTAGTGTTTGTGTTTTGTGCCAAAAGACAATCAACCGTGGAAACCGAGGGGCTTGAAGAAGTCATAGTCTTTGGCGAAGAAGAAACCTCGTATGTATCAGAGACACCGGTCTTGCCCACACCCGAGGAAGAAGAGGTAATTGCACCTCCGATCGCTGAAGAAGCAGGCCCACCACCAGAAGAAGAGATAACTCCTGTGCTCATCACCGAAGAAGAACCTGTATTACCACCGCCTGAAGAAGAAATTGCAGTTGCTCCACCCCCGCCGATCGCAGCGGAACCGATTATCGTACCAGCGCCGGTTGAGGAAGAAATAGTCGCTCCGCCGCCTATTGAAGAAGAACCGATGATGCCCGCGCCCGTGTTTGAAGAAACACCGCCGGCAATAGCTGAAGAGCCGTATATGCCGTCGGTTATCCCGCCGACCCCACCGCCTCCGAGTCCACCGCCTGTTTCGATCCTCGGTTTTAGAATACAGATCTTCGCATCGTCTACTCAGAAGAATGCTTCAAGGGTCGCTGATGATGCAAGAGCAGCATTCACAGAAAATGTCTATGTCCAGCATGTTGCACCATATTATAAGGTACGGATCGGTGATTTCCTTACACGAGAAGATGCCCAGGCATTACAGCAGCGAGCTTTACAAAAAGGGTATCGCGGAGCTTTTGTTGTTGAAACAATGATCGCGCCATAAGAAAAAATAAAAAAGGAGAATCAGGAGCATAACCTCGGTAGGGTGAAAAAAACACATTCAATCGTTCTCGCCACGAGGAACCAGCACAAGATCGATGAAATAAAGAAAATACTCCAGCTGGATATTGATTATAAAACACTCAGCGATTATGTGGACATATCAGTAAAAGAAGCAGGACGCAGCCTGTTTGAAAACAGTCTGGCTAAAGCAGCCTTTGCTTTTAAACTCAGCCAGAAACCCACATTAGCTGACGATTCAGGCCTTTTTGTCGATGCCTTAAACGGCGCACCCGGTGTTTTTTCAGCCCGTTATGGCAGAAATGACAACGATCGCATAAGCAAGCTTTTAAAAGAAATGGCTGAGGAACACGATCGTTGCGCCCGATTCAAAGCAGTTTACGTATATTATTACGGTATTAATGAATACAAAATCTTCGAAGGTGATTGTCTTGGCGATATCGCTGAAAAACCTCGAGGCTCTGATGGTTTTGGCTATGACCCGATATTTATACCCCGAGGTTATTCAAAGACCTTTGCTGAATTAGGATCTAAAATAAAAAACCGTATCAGCCATCGTGCAAAAGCGTTGAAAAAATTTAGAAGATATGTTGAACAGTCCTTATTGTAGAATTTGAATTATCTTATGCCGGGATCTCTGTCCGGTTTTGATAGATACTGCAGACTTGCTTACACCGAAGTATTTTGCCAGGACCTGGATTAGTTCACGATTTGCCTTATTTTTCTCCGGTGCAGAAGTTAATTTTACCCTGAAATGACGCTCGCCCATGTCCATGACTTCACTTCTTGCGGCACGGGGAATAACGGTAATCTTAAACTCCATTCCTTCAGTTATGTACTTTTAAATAATTGAACACGATCTTGCATATTCGCTGGGCGGTTTTTCCATCCCAGAATTCCGGGATCTCACCTTGCTTTCTTACACCCTTAATTATCTTCATCGCCTGTGCTACAATGACATCACGGTCTTTACCGACAAGAATATTCGTTCCCTGATCGACCGTCACCGGTCTTTCCGTGTTTTCACGGAGAGTTAAACAGGGTATATTCAATGCGGTCGCTTCTTCCTGAATCCCGCCTGAATCGGTCATTACGAATTTGGCATTAGTCAACATCTTCATGAAATCCAGATATCCCAGTGGTTGTGTCGTCTTTAGGAAATGACTCTCAATGCCGTATTGACGGAACATTTTTTTGGTCCGCGGGTGCACTGGAAATACCACCTTTATTGATCTTGCAATCTCTTCAAGTCCATCAAGGATATTGATTAGATCGTTTTTCTTATCGACATTTCCAGGACGGTGCATGGTCAACAAAGCATAATCATTTTCTTTCAGATTCAGCTGCTTTAGAATAAGGGATTTCTCAGCCTGCGCCTTGAAGCTGAGCAGCGAATCGATCATAACATTGCCGACATGGTAGATCCTGTCACTTGAAATCCCTTCTTTTATCAAATTATCCTGGCCGCTCGGTTCAGTAGTAAAAAGGAGATCGGCAAGCGCATCGGTCAGCCGTCGATTGATCTCTTCAGGCATGCGCCAATCATTACTGCGCAGTCCAGCCTCAACATGAGCTATAACAGGAGAATAACGTGGTCGGCCACACCGAAATTTTGCGGTCGCCAGAGCACAGGCAAGAGTCGAATTAACATCGCCTACTACTAATACGACATCAGGATCAAGCTCCTGCAATATCTTCTCAAACTCGATCATGATCTGACCACACTGCTCACTGTGTGACCCGGAGCCAATCCCTAAATAATAATCCGGTTTTGGCAGGTTCAGATCGTCAAAAAAAACCTTCGAGAGTTCTTTATCATAATGCTGACCAGTATGGACCAGTATTGTCTCAATATCATCATATCGTTTAAGCTGCGTGGTGATCGGCGCCGCCTTCATGAAATTCGGTCGCGCCCCTATAACAATTACTGCTCGGTAGTGCAATCCGTGGTCTCTTTTGTCTGGGTAAAATCTACATATATCTGTGCTTTTTTACCGGATACGGTCGCAGGTTTCAGCTGCTGACCCTGTAGGCGGTTTTCAAGCATTGTATCCCGCTCCGGAACCATTGTATTACCGGTCGCTACTTTCACAACAACGCCATCAGTATCGATGATCGCCCTGACAATCCGGTCATCTGGAATGGCCAATTGCTCTAGACTGACGGTCTTTAAATATTCATCTGCATCAACTCTTTCACACAACCCCTCACCTGCACCGCCGCTGATTTCTTCCTCGGGAACACGATATGCCTTTGATTTCGCTACAATTGGTGCACTCGGTTCAGCCGCTATTTCTTCATCTTTCATTACATAGCCTTTTTTTGGTTCTGCATCCCGTCCACTACTTACTTCAGGTATTTCCAGCGTGATCTCTTTCCTCACTTTGTCTTTGCTGTAAAACACCTGGTGATCAAGACCCACTGGTTTGCCTGCCTGTGGAAGATTGACTAATATGATAAGGACCAGAGCGGCTACTGCAACCGGCACAAAAATGGGTGCAAATCTGAAGATGGAAACCCGGGTTTTTTTCCGTATCTTCTTCATGACCTGACGGCTGAGATTGAAAACGAATTCCCTCGACGGTTCTTCGATCGCTGCGGCACGCAAGTGTTGATCGAGTTTTCTGAGTTCATCAAGCTCTAGACGACAAGCAGCACACTGACCAAGGTGTTTCTCCACCCTGGCCAAATCCTCTTTGCTGAGCTCATCATCAAGATATCCACTCAACAGCTCTATCGGCAGATCACATTTCATTTTTCTTGCACCTCCAATTCATTAAATAACTTCTTAAGTTTTTGTCGAGCGCGCGCCAATCGGGACATAACCGTCCCCTTCGGGATCTTCAGCATACTGCTGATGTCTTCGTAACTGCACTCCTCGTCAACCCTCAGCACGAGGATTATTCTATATTCCTCGGGCAATTTGGCGATCGCCGTATTGATGCGCTCGGTCAATATTTTCTGTCTGGTCATTCTCACTGGATTACCTTTTTCCGCAGTCAGTTTATACTCCACCATACCAATCGACTGAACCTGAGCTCGACGCTCCTTTTTAATATAATTAATCGCATTATTAACCGCGATCCGACAGATCCATGCATAAAATGACCTCTTCAAATCAAACCTTGAGATCGCACGGTACGCCTTTATGAACGCCTCTTCAACAAGATCTTCGGCGTCATCGCGGTTATGTACCATGCGATACAGAACCTTGTAGAGCGGCATCTTATACCGTTCAACGAGCGGGTTGAACGCCTCACAGTCACCTTTTTTTACACGCGCAATAAGTACTTCGTCACTCTCTATACTATTATACACTTATCGACCCTATTTATTCCGTATTTATTGGCCTTGCGATGTCTATTCATGATCTACTAGCTAATTTTTTTTGAGCTTGAAACCGTCGAGTTTCTCAATGAGATTTCTGTAATCAATAATATAACTCTGAGTCTTTTATCCATATCTCCTTTTTGTAAAGATTATATAAGTTTCTTTATCAATGTCAATGATAAAACGACGAATTCAATGGGTTTTGATGTAGTTGTTTAAAAAAAATGAATAACGGATTATCTATTGAAAGACTATGGTAATATTGAAACTTTCCTTCTGCCGCCCCTTGTATAGCCAAATTTCACCTTGCCACCAACCAGGGCATACAATGTATAATCATTACCGATACCGACATTCGTACCGGGATGAACTTTTGTCCCGCGCTGCCGGATGATAATAGTACCGGCATTCACTTTCTGACCGTCAAATCTCTTGACTCCCAACCTCTTACCGCCGGAATCCCGACCATTCCTTGATGCTCCTACACCTTTTTTGTGCGCCATTTATCCCCCTTTGATGATATCGGTGATCTCAACCTTGCTGAAATCTTGACGGTGACCTTTTTTCCTTCGGTATTTCTTACGTTTCCGGAATTTAAAGATGATCACTTTGGGAAATTTGCCATGTTCTTTTACCACGCCCTTGACTTTTGAACCAGTGATAAAGGGTTCACCAAACAATGTCTTGGTTTTCTCTTTGATCATCATGACTTTGTCGAATTCTATTTTCTTGCCAACTTCACCGATCTGTGCCGGTATCGTAATGACCTCGCCCTTACTGACGAGATACTGATAACCCTTTGCTTTTATGATGGCAAACACTATCCACCTCCGCCTGGCTCTTCAGGAATGACCGGTGCTGGTTCTTCAGGTATTATCGGACCTCCTTCTTCGGGCACAACGGGCATTTCCTCCATTGCTTTCTCAATTGCACTTTGAGGTGTCGGTCTTCGGCTGAGTAAGACCAAGATAAGCGATGTAATAAAGAAACTTATCGCTAATCCAGTAGTGACCTTCACAAAAAATGGTGTCGCACCTTTCCCGCCAAACAACGAATCGGCACCGCCGCCGCCACCGCCGCCAAAGACACTCGACATTCCGCCGCCGCGCGATTGCTGCAGTAACACAATGATCACTAGCAGAGCACAGATCATTATATGAAGAAGCAAAATCACACTGTACATTATTATATCTCCTTAATAAACCAAAAGAATAGTATTATATATATTCTACGGAGAATGTCAAGGTGTAGAAAATCTGATGATACGAGCAAAACTCTCTGGCTTCAAACTAGCGCCGCCTACGAGAACTCCATCAATATCTTTTTCAGCCATCAATATATCCACGTTTTCTGGTTTTACACTTCCGCCATAGAGGATCGCCGTATTCTTGCGCAGCTGCGAGCGAATGAACTGGTGGATTTGAGCAGCCTGTTGTGGCGACGCTGTCTTGCCTGTACCGATCGCCCAGACCGGCTCATAGGCAAGGATGATCTTATGGACTTCGTTCTCAATACCCTCCAAGCCCTTGTTTAATTGTCTTAAAATAACCTCTTCAGTTTGACCCTTGTCGCGCTCTTCACCGGTTTCACCGACACAAAAAATCGAAATCAATCCGATATCGAGAGCTGTTTTTAATTTCTTATTGATGGTTTCATCGTTTTCACCCATTATGTGTCTTCTTTCCGAATGACCGATGACCACATATTCACAGCCGATATTCTTCAAAAATAAACCGGAGATCTCGCCGGTAAAAGCCCCGCTTCTTGCCCAGTGCATATTTTGCGCGCCGAGCTTCACCCGGGTATTGTGGATGATCTCACTGACATGGGACAAGGACGTAAAAGGCGGGATCACGATGATTATGCGGTCCTTTGTGTCACTCACCAATCCCAGAAGCTCCTGAACCAGAGCTCTCGATTCGGTCACATCCTTATTCATCTTCCAGTTACCTGCAATGATCGGTACCATTTTATTTATCCTTTAATGCCTCGATACCAGGCAGTTTTTTTCCTTCAAGAAATTCAAGTGATGCACCGCCGCCAGTCGAGGCATGTGTTATTTCACCGAGTAAATTATAGCGCGCCAGCGCGGCAATGGTGTCACCGCCGCCAACGATCGAAACCGTACCCTCGGTGCTTACCCGGGCAACGGCTCTGGCAATCTGTTCAGTTCCTCTGGCAAAATCAGCTATCTCAAATATCCCCATTGGACCATTCCAGACGATCGTTTTCGCGCTATCGATAAATCGTATTATGTCCAGTATCGCTTGTTCACCGATATCAACACCGTATTTATCAGCCGGTATCGCAGAAACCTCAGCGTTCTTGATTGAACTGCCTTTTTTTGGTTCTGATGCAACGAGAACATCCTTGGGCAGGTACATCTTTTTGTTAACGAGCAAAGCACGCGCCTCTTCCAGAAAATCCTCTTCGCATAGTGATCTGCCGATCTCAAAACCTTGCGCTTTGTAAAACGTGAAGCACATACCACCGCCAATAATGAGCCGATCGACGACTTTGAGAAGGTTCTTGACCACACCGATCTTTGTTGACACTTTTGCCCCGCCGATTATCGCTAAAAGAGGGCGTTTGGGATCTTCCAGGGCACTCGTTAGAAATTCAATCTCTTTTTCCATGAGAAATCCGCATGCGGGTTCGTCAAAATATTCAGTAATACCAACAACCGAAGCATGCGCGCGATGGGCAGTACCAAAGGCATCATTAACATAACATTGGGCAAGCGCCGCGAGTTGCCGGGAGAACTCGGGATCATTATCTTTCTCTTCTTTATGGAAACGCGTGTTTTCTAAAAGCATTATGTCACCGGGTTTTAGGTTCTGCGCCAGCCGTTCAACCTCTTTTCCCACACAATCCGGCGCAAAAATGACTTTGCGCTTCAAGATCTCGCTCAGACGGTGGGCTACCGGCTTTAAACTCATTTTTGGATCGACTTTACCTTTGGGTCGACCAAGATGACTGGCAAGGACTGGGATCCCCCCTTTTTCAAGAATATATTTGATCGTCGGTAAACTAGCTCTTATCCTCGTATCATCCGTGATATTTAGATTTTCATCGAGCGGTACATTGAAATCAACCCTGACAAATACCCTTTTGTCTTTTACAGATATATCTCTAACTGATAATTTTGCCATTATGCTTTGCCGATCACATACTCGAGCAGATCGACCATTCTCATCGAATAACCCCACTCGTTGTCATACCAGGAAAACACTTTTACGAAATTACCATTGGTCTTGGTCAATAAAGAATCGAATATTGACGAATATGGATTACCGATAAAATCAGACGACACCAAAGGTTCATCGCAGTAGTATAAATATCCTTTGAGTTCACCCTGTGATGCGTCTTTAAAGGTTTTGTTGACTTCATCGACCGTGGTCTCTTTGCCGAGTTCGGCAACGAAATCAACGATCGAAACATCAGCCGTAGGGACTCGCATCGCGACCGCATCGAGTTTTCCTTTAAGATCAGGAAAAAGGCTGATGATCGCCTTGGCTGCACCGGTCGTAGTCGGGATCATTGATAAACCAGCAGCTCGTGCCCGGCGCAGATCTTTGTGCGGCAGATCAAGGATCTTCTGGTCATTGGTATATGCATGGATCGTCGTCATGTATCCTCTTTTTATTGTGAATGTTTCGTGGAGAACTTTGACGATCGGCGCAAAGCAGTTCGTTGTGCAAGAAGCATTGGAAAAGATCATATCTTTTTTCGGATCATAGGAATCTTCGTTTATACCCATGACAAAAGACGGGATCTTTGGCTCACCTTTACCTGGCGCTGAAAGCATTACTTTTTCAGCACCAGCCTCTATATGAAGCTCAGCTTTGCTGTACTCGCGGAACATACCTGAACATTCAATCACATAGCTGACGCCAAGCTCTCTCCACGGCAGCTTTGACGGATCTTTTTCAGAAAACACCTTATATTCCTTACCATCGACTAGTATGGCTCCATTTTTTTCTTTAACTGCCGGGCCAAATGTTCTGTGTACAGAATCATATTTCAATAAATGCGCCAGAGTTTTTGCATCTGTGATGTCATTTATCGCAACAATTTCAAATTTATCGCTTTTGAATCCAGCTCTGAAAACCAAGCGGCCAATTCTGCCAAATCCATTGATAGCAACTTTCGGTTTCATATCGCCTCCTTGTTATTGCACTGAAATCTTTCCCATTATATCTAAAAAGGTAACAAAGTCAACGAGTATCTATCAATTAATCTTCGTATCAAAATCGCTACATTGACACCATCTGTATATTCTATATAATTGCCCATGCCGGATATTACCAGAGGGGTTCGGGCATTCACGATCGGTACTGCAATAAGCCGGTTCCTTGGATTGGTTCGTGAATCTGTCTTTGCCTATTTGTTCGGTGCCGGGACAGCCACCGATGCTTTTAATGCCGCATTTCGTATCCCCAATCTCTTCCGAGACCTCTTTGCCGAAACAGCACTCTCGGCCGCTTTCATACCTCCGCTGATTTCCGCCAAACAAAAAAGCAAGGAGCAGCAGAACCTTCTGGCGAGTAATGTATTCAATATCCTCGTAATAGTCGTCGGGATCATTGTTGTACTCGGCATAGTCTTATCACCTTATATTGTAAAGGTCATTGCGTTTGGTTTTGGAACGGTGCCGAATAAACTCGGTCTCACCGCTGCCTTGACCTCAGTTATCTTTCCTTTCCTGCTTTTTATCGCATTTGCGGCCTGGGCAATGGGTTATTTAAATGCCGAAGAGGAATTCTTCATACCTTCACTGGCGCCTGCTTTTTTTAATGTTCTATCGATCGCTATACCGGTAATTCTATATGCATATCTGGTAAAACGCGGCGTTGAACCGATATTCGGCATGGCGATCGGCGTAACACTCGGTGGCTTAATGCAGTTTCTAATACAAATCCCGAAACTTTGCAGAAAAGGATTTCGTTATCGTTTCTATATCAACCTCAAAGACCCTGGTTTCAAGAAGATCATTACCTTGTTCGTCCCGGTCGCAATTGGCCTTGCGGCTTCACGAATAAATGTCACGGTCGATACTATCCTCATCTCCCTGCTCGCAGAACGCAGCATGACATGGTTGAACTATGCCTTTCGGATAATGCATTTACCCCTGGGGTTATTTGGTATCGCGGTAGGCACCGTCGCCTTGCCGACGATATCTAGATATGTTGCCCAGGGAAAACACCCCGAAGCAAGGAATACGCTTTTTGACTCAATAAAACTTGTTTTTTTCCTAACCGTTGCCAGCGCTGGACTCATCGTGTTTTTATCCCATCCAATAACACGTCTTGTCTATGAGCGCGGAAAATTCACATCTTTTGACACCCTTGCGACGACTCAAGCATTGATCCTGTACGTTATCGGCATTCCTTTTGTCGCAGGTGTGCGTAATACAGCGGCGATTTACTATGCATATAAAGATGCCCGAACGCCGATGTATGCAAGTTTTACCGCGGTCGCGGTCAATATAACATTGAATCTTTTGCTCATGCGTATCATTGGGTTTCGGGCATTCCCTTTGGCGACAACAATATCATCTTTCATGAACCTTGCGATACTTTTTTACTTCTTGCCGCGTAAGATCGGTAAATTCGATATTCTACCATTGGTGAAATATTTTATCACACTTGCAATCGCGGCTTGCGCTGCTGGTCTTGCTGCAATGGTCATCAGCAACTTTCTTACCGGCGCAATAGGCATAGCTTTTGTTAATCAGATATTGAACCTGCTGATCAGCGGGATCGTAGGTTTAGCTATCTTCTATAGTTTGTGTCTTATTCTTGGTCTTGGTGAAGTACGAAATTTCCTAAAACGTCTTCTTGAAAGATAATTACTGGGTTAGGAAGCTGGAACAAATCTAGTATCCAGCCCCTAACCCGTTTTTTCATCTATCTGAGAATAATCGCTTTTTCTACTTTTTGATACTCGCCTGTCTCAAACCGTATGAAGTAAACACCGGCCGGAACCATGCGGCCTTGTTCATCTCTGGTATTCCAAATCTCGGTATAATATCCTGGGTCGCACTTGTCTCTTGCAGCTATTGTCCGGACCAAACGACCGGTTGCATCGTAAATACAGAGAGATACATCAGATGGCTGTGCGATCTGATAACTTATCTTCATCCTGTGCATCCCGGGATTAGGATATAGCGTGGTTAGCATCGTATTAGCCGGGAAAGCAGCTAGATGTTCCTGCTCCTCAATGCCGGTATAGTCAGGAGGATAAGTCGTATATTTGATCGCAAAAGAATCAGTCACCGGTACGGCCCATTCATGATATGCTCCATTATAATGATATTGGATACCGACAGTTTCTGAGTAATTTTCAATGCCGAATGTATTTCCGCTCTGTTCCATGCCATTGAGATATTGTACTATTATCTCACCATCATTCGTCGGTGTTGTATAATATGATGGGTCGTATAAAATCACCTGAAATGTCTCGAAGTCTCCAGGACCACCGTAATAATCCACCTGATAAAATTCAACTATCCAGCGATGCTGAGCACTATCATAATATTGATAAATATCACCGGCTTCAGAAGGATCAAGATCATCCCAAAAAGGTGCGATCATTGCTCTGGGTCCACCTGTCATTGGTATTGGAGTATTACTGCCAAAGCGGTAGGTAGCATGACCGAGTTCAAGAAAACCATTGGAACAAACACCGACTGAATCATATTCTTCGCCATAAAAAGTGAAATTAAAAGGTAAAGGTAAAGTTACAGTATCCGCATCTTCATTGGTTATTTCGCTGATAATAACACCCGGTCCACCTGCCGCGAGTTCAAGCCAGTCAAAGACCGGTGCATGTGTATGTAATCCACCCGAATAATATGAATAATAATAACCTGTATCGGAAGGTACCATTTCACCCACGACAAGATCAAAATCGATCGTATCGGTAATAAAATCTGTCTCGATAATGACCGAACAGTCAACAAGACAACCATATGGTGCAGAAGCACTGGCCGTAACCGTATACGGATCACCAGCATTGGTCCCACTGTTGCCCGGGTCGATCGTGCCGAAATTACCCGAGGCATCATTGATCGTGATGTACGAAGACCCGGTCGTAAGTGTTGAAGTAATATTCTCAGCTGCTGCACTACCCTCGTTAGCAAGGGTCAGGATGACATTCGCTGTTTCTCCTGGTTCAAGAATGCCGTTATTATTACCCCCGGTAATTGACTGCGCCTGATAAGTCAATACCGGTGCATAGACTGGCAGCGTAAATTCTGAGAACCAGATCGAATCGATA